>NZ_AP018268.1:8425457-9401172 GCF_002368435.1 Kalymmatonema gypsitolerans NIES-4073 | reverse complement strand
TACTTCAATTTAGATGATTTACTGACGCGGGGTTGTCAAAGGCTAAAAGGTTATTTAATCACTCATCCAGAAGCTTTAGAAAAATTAGAAGCTTGCCAAAATCAAAATATTTTGTTAGCAGCAGCCTCAGTGATGGTGACAGCAGCAGAAAATGCAGCCAGGAATGGTAATTTTGAGGATGCGTTGGCTAAGTTCAAAACAGCTAAAAAATGGGACTCTAAATTAGACATTAATCCAGAAGTCAAAACCGAAGTTCTCCGTTTGGCTTTTAAAGGCAGAGAAATAGCAGACAAAGGCGATTTTGATGGTGCAGTTGCCAAGTTTCAACAAGCAAAGCAACTAGATGCCAAAATTGATTTCGATCCAGATACCAATGCTGTGCAGAACGATCCAGAAAAAGTTGCCAAAAAACTTGCCAGCAAAGGATTAGTTAAGCAAGGTAGAGAAATAGCAGACAAAGGAAATATTCCCGAAGCAGTCACCAAGTTTCAACAAGCAAAGCAACTAGACGCCAAAACTGATTTCGATCCAGATACCGATGGTGTGCAGAACAATCCAGAAAAAGTTGCCAAAGAACTTGCCAGCCAAGGATTAGTTAATCAAGCCACACTCATAGCCGCACAAGGCAATGTTGCCGATGTCATCGCTAAGTTTCAACAAGCAAAGCAACTCAATCCCAAAGTTGACTTCGACACAGACACTAAAGGCGTACAAAATAATGCAGAAACAGTTGCCAAACAACTCGTCCGCAAAGGATTAATTAATCAAGCCACAGCACTAGCCAGACAAGGTGATATAGCTGAGGCTGCGGCTAAGTTTCAACAAGTACAGCAAATCGACGCTAAAGTTGACCTTGAGCCAGACATTGATGGTGTACAAACTAACCCAGAAAAAGCTGCTAAAGACTTTTTTATAGGAGGTTTAATTTCCCAAGCAGTATTGCATTTGAAGCAGGATGATTTTAGCAAAGCAGTTGCAGTTTATAGCAAGATTGAACAGCTACAGCCAACAAAAGAAATGCTAGTTTATGCTTGGAACAGCCTGTGTTGGCAGGGTAGCCTCCAAGGTTATGTCAAGAATGTAGTTAATGATGCTTGTGAAAAAGCAGTGAAACTTGCTCCTGAAGATAGCAATATCCGTAATATTAGGGGTTTTGCAAGGGCGCTAGTTGGTAATTTTACGGGTGCAGTTGAGGATTTTGAGGTATCTATTAAATCTACTAAGAATGCTGAGACGAAGAAAAAACTGGAAAGTTGGGTGAAAGATTTGCAGGCTGGGAAGAATCCGTTTACATGGGAGGAGTTGAAGAAGTTGGGGGCGGAGTGAGGAGACGCGGGAACGTGGAGGCACGGTGACGCGGTGAAGGGGCGGCTTCTCTTGCAATCTGCTGTATTTATGAATGTCTTGATGTTAGTGACGACAGCTTTATATCATGTCCGGCTAATAAGTTATGATTCCCACGTTAACTGCACCCCACCCCTTTATCCCCTCCCCGCAAGCGGTCCGGGGAGGTGAAGCGCAGCTTTACCGGGGTGGGGTTCTTAAGGTAATGACAAGTATTTAACCGGACTTGATGTTATTTATGAATGTCTTGATGTTAGTGACGACAGCTTTAATGTTGGTAACAAAAGCTTTGGGCGTGTGACAAACACTAAAGCGATAGTAAGCGATCGCACTCTAGCTTCAAAACAAGCGATCGGGTTTTCATTACAAAGCAGGCGATCGCGTTCGCGTAGCGTGTCCTCTGGACTCAGCGGGCGCTCTGCGCCATCGCTCTCCACTACACAATTTGCACTGATTGAGTGTTAATTTATGTTAAATTAGTCAGTTTGACATCATTCGTGAACAAAGTTGCATTGAGAGATTGTACAGTGGCTGCAATTATTGCGTCAGGAAGTCTTAGTTTGTATTGTTTACGAAGTGCGATCGCTTGTGTCAACTCCACTCATCCCTAATTTGTTGCTGATACTCCAAAGAGTCTTGAGTGACTTTAATGACACCTGCATACTTATTTAAATTAAACTCTTCTTTTTGTTTTGCTTGATAAGCCTCTAATATTTGCTCAATTCTCTGCCAGTCCTGATAATCAATCAACACTGCAACTGGACGCATCGCTTCATCAGTTACAATTTTTTTATTAACAGGTAACATAATTGTTTGCTTCCAATGCAAAGTTGAACGGTTCAATCATAACTTGAAACAAAAAAATAGATAAGGGTAATTTTATCCTTTCATGATTCTCCCTTGGATGTACTCTCGTTGAGAACCATCTGAAATTCTTCTATAGAACCAATGGTAATCGCGCTTGTGAAAAGTGTTTCCAGCATAGACATATTCTCGATGCCATTGATAACTTCCACAACTGGCTCAGGTACTACTCCAAACCGCGTCTGTAGAATCTTAATCACATTCTGTTTTAAGGTTTCGAGCATTCCTTCTTCTTTTGCCAGTCGCTCAATACTAGTTACATACCGCATCCTCTGTACCTCCTCGTAACTTCTTACCTCTGTTTTAAAACTACGCGCCAATTCCTCTGGCAATACCATTATCCAGTCGATAAACCGAAATAACCCCAGAATCTCTTCTCGGCTATATCCCCGTTCAAATAATCTTCTTAGTAGACTCAATTTCCACTGTAACCGACTTTCTGGTTTACGGTGTGTTGCCTTGGTTTTCAGATGCGCCATAACGACTACACTGAAAGGATTGGTGCTTTGTTCTAACGTTTCCCACTGCGCCTCATAGTCCAAAAGTTTCGCCACGGGAAAGTCTAAACTGACGCGACATCCTCCTAGTGAATAGCTGTAACTTGAAGGTCGCCAATTTACCTCTTCGTCTGCCAAAACTGCTAAACTGATGACTTGCTTTTGGTGGCGGTCAAATAAGCGGTAATTGTATGTGTACATCCGTTGGGCAAATTCACTGTCATACTGTCCTTGGACTTCCACATGAACCAATACCCAAGCTTCTTCACCATTGAGTAGCCAAACTTTTGCCACTTTATCGACGAGTCGCTTGCCAATTTCTGCATCCGGTTCTAGCTGTTGCAGTTCTGTATCGAGAAATTCATAGCCTCGTTCCCAATCAATGACGGCATAGGCGTCAGGGAAAAAGAATTCTAAAAAGCGAGGAAAAAAGCTTTCAATAACTTCCTTCCAAGGACTATCGTAATCAGTGCGTTGTTCTGTCATGCAATTGTCAATTGTCGAATTTGAAAGAATAAATAACTTTGCTAACGCACTCTTACCCTAAAGCAAGCGATATCATGTCCGGACACTTGTAAAAACGAAGAACCTCACCCTCTCCGTGATCTCGGAGAGGGTTGGGGTGAGGTAAAGCAGGAATTATAAGTAATCAACCGGACTTGATATGATGGCATTCTCAGCTTTTGATTGCAACAGTCAAGATAATACTCGTAAAATTGCTTGTATTTGCTGCTTCAGGTTTGGCAAATCTCGCTCAACAGCACACCAAACCACGTCTGATACCATTTCACGTTAATCGCGATACATTTAAATTCTGTAAAGACGCTTCAAACAGCGCGTCTCTACACTACCGATTTGTATCATCCTTTTCGTAAAATGGTATGAGTCAATTTCAAAGTAATTGTGAGTCAAAATATTTCGCATCCCCATAATCTGTGACCAAGGTACTTCGGGATGTTGTAACCTAATGTCAGCAGATAAGGCGATCGCCGAAGGCGCGAGAAAAGCGCCATCGCCCTCGATGACACAATTTGCACGCTACTGAATGTTAATTTCTTTTTTCCTTAACGGGATTGAGCGATCGCTCCCAACGACTAAACGCTTGGGAAGAAAGCAGCGTCAGGAATAAATAAACCAAAGCAACAGCGGCGTAAATCTCAAACGAGCGATAGTTTTGGGCTACAATCAACTGCCCTTTGCGGAACAACTCTTCAAACCCGATGACAGCGACTAAGCTGGTGTCTTTGAGCAGGCTAATGAACTGATTGCCCAGAGGTGGCAGCATCCTGCGGAGGGCTTGAGGAAAGATCACATAGCGCATTGTTTGCACTGAACTCAAGCCTAGTGATTGGGCGGCTTCTGCTTGCCCCGGCTCAATTGATTGGATGCCTCCCCGGACAATTTCGGCAATGTAGGCAGCGCTATTGAGACTCAAGGCGATCACCGCTGCCGCCAGACGATTTAAGGTGAAGGTAAAACCAAAACTTTGGACGACAGCAGGCAACCCAAAGTAAATCATAAAAATCTGCACAAGCAAAGGTGTCCCCCGAAAGAACTCCACATACCCCCTAGCACAAGAGCGCAAAAACGGAGCAGGATGTAGGCGAACAATCCCAATTAGTGAACCCGCAAGCGTACCCAGCAATACCGAGAGTACCGTTAGTTGAAGTGTGATCAAAGCCCCACCCAGCAGAACGGGTAGTGATTTCCAGATGATGCCCAGTGAGGTTAATAGCTCAGATACGCCTTGGCTAGTCTGGTTTTCAATGGGTGATTTTTCTGGGAGTTGTGGTGGCTGGATACCAAACCACTTTTGGTAAATTTGGCTGTAAGTGCCATTTTTCAGCACCGTTGCCAAACCTTGGTTAATCGTTTGTAAGTTGGGTGATCCTTTGGGTGTAGGAATGCCATAAAATTCTTCTGTAAGCAGGCTGCTGACCACTTTGAGTCCCTTGAGGTTGCCGCTCTTTATGCCGTATAAGATCACAACTTGATCGTTAAGAACGGCATCGACATTACCGTTGAGTAATGCCTGAAGTGTTAAGGGTGAATCATTAAAAGTGCGAATTTCAGCACCTGGAATATTTTGAGCCTTCTGTGCGCCGGTTGTCCCAATTTGCACACCAATAATCTTATTCTTAAGACTGTCGAAATTGGTAATGTTTTGATTATCTATGCGGGTGGCGATCGCTACCCCCGATTTGAAGTAAGGGCGCGAGAAGGAAATTGTCTTCGCCCGTTGGGCAGTAATCGTCATCGCCGCAACTGCCGCATCTACAGTTTGCGCTTGCAACGCTGGAATCATACCATCAAAAGGCATTCTTTGATACTTAACTTGAAAGCCAGCAGATTGGGCGATCGCATTCATCAAGTCAATGTCAAAGCCCTGTAACTCACCAGTTGCAGACTGAAACTCGAAAGGCGGATACGTTGGTTCTGTGGCAATCGTAAGTGTTTTACCACCGGCAGTGGGACCGTTCGAGAAACTACAAGTTGAAAGCAGAAGTAGACAGCTTAAGCCAAGAACTAGCTGACGTAGCCAATGGATACCAGTCAATCCAGCCATATTCAGTAGACCTCTTTAAAAATACTCAAGCTTAGTTTGTGACTGGCTTTCCATAATTATGCTACCTCCAGTCATTCAAGAGAGATTCAAAAGTAGAATTTGCCTTGCCAGTAGTCTCAGTGAACAATACTTACAAAAAACCGATTAAGCACGATTGCTCTAATAATAGTAAAATTTTCTCAAGCAACGGACACTTCGGTGCGGCATAAACCCGACAACACAAGTGTCGTCCCTACACATTCAAAATTCACTTTATAAATCAGATTTAAAATGGATGCAAATACATTCGATGGTAACAGCGTGTTCGAGGATGATTATCTTTACTTTTATGAAACGCTGTTAACACCAGAACGCACCCAACACGAAGTTGACTTGATTTGCCGACTGCTAGATCTACAACCAGGGATGACTATTTTAGACTTAGCTTGTGGGCATGGGCGGATTGCTAATCAGCTAGCGGCTCGTGGCTATCATGTGACTGGGCTTGATAGTACGGCTTTCTTCTTAGAAAAAGCACGTCTTGACGCCGAGCGTAACGGCGTTAAGGTAGAGTACATTCAAGGGGATATGCGTTCCCTACCCAATTGCGATCGCTTCAACTGTATCCTCAACTGCTTCACAGCCTTTGGTTACTTCGATGACGATGAAAATCGCTCTTGTTTAGCCCAAGCGTATGACGCTCTGAAAGTAGGCGGCAAATTGCTCATCGATATTCGGAACCTGAGCTACATCTTGCAAAATTTTACCCCTGACTTAGTGACTGAACGTGATGGCAATTATATGCTTACACGCGATCGCTACGATGCCCTTACCAATCGCACCTATAGCGAGCGTATTATCATTCGCGATGGACAGGTGCGACGCGGTGAGTACTTTGTTCGCAATTTTACCTTTCCGGAAATCCGCGATTGGCTGTTGCAAACGGGCTTCACCGAAGTAGAGGGCTACGGATATGATGGTGAACCGTTGGCGGTTGATAGTCGCCGAATGATTGTGGTAGCAAACAAGTCAAATTAACGTGACTTAGCTAATGGTACTCAGCCCTAATTCGCTGCTGATACTCCAAAGGGTCTTAAGTAAGTTTATTAAAAAGGATTTAATTCGCCAACTTTTTAGCGAGGAAATTATGCGGGAATCTGTTATTTACCAAGACATTCTCGAAGAAGGAAAGCGGGAAGAGGCGCTAGTGATGATTATGCGCCTACTGAGACGCCGACTTGTTACAGTTGAGCCAGAACTGGAACAGCAAATTAGGAGGCTATCCATCACGCAGCTAGAAAATTTAGGTGAGGCGCTGTTGGATTTTTCCTCACCAGCTGATTTAGTCACCTGGTTACAGGCTAATAATTGCTAATTGCTAATTGTTCCTTGCCATTAGCGTCAAAACAAAAAATACCTCTGTGCCATCGGCAAAACTGTTGCAGGTTCACACGTCAGCAACTCGCCATCAGCCCTAACTTCATAAGTTTCGGCATCAACTTCAATATGAGGTAACGCATCATTCAGCTTCATATCCCGCTTACTCAACTGGCGTGTTCCACAGACTGCAACGGCTTGCTTTTGCAAACCCAACTGACTCGAAATCTCCCTTTCCAAAGCTGCTTGGGAGACAAAAGTTAATGATGTGGCGTGACGCGCACCCGCAAAACTGCCAAACATCGGTCGCATATGCACTGGTTGCGGTGTGGGAATACTTGCATTCGCATCGCCCATTTGTGACCATGCAATCATCCCACCTTTAATCACTATCTCCGGTTTCACACCAAAAAACGCCGGACGCCACAAACACAAATCTGCAAGTTTGCCTTCTTCCACTGAACCCACATACTGAGAAATACCGTGGGTAACTGCTGGATTTATCGTATACTTCGCAACATATCTCTTAGCCCGGAAATTGTCTGCCAGATCCCCCCTGCCCACGCCAGTCCGCTCAACGGGGGGAACCCCCGCACGCGGCTGGCTCCCCTTAGAAAGGGGGGTATCAAGGGTGAGGTCTCCCCGTTGCACTTTCATTTTGTGCGCTGTCTGCCAGGTGCGAATTATCACTTCTCCTACCCGTCCCATTGCTTGGGAGTCGGAAGAAATCATGCTGAACGCACCTAAATCATGCAAAATATCTTCAGCGGCGATGGTTTCCCGACGGATGCGCGACTCTGCAAACGCTACATCCTCCGCAATACCAGCGTCGAGGTGATGACACACCATCAACATATCCAGATGTTCATCTAAGGTGTTGACGGTGTAAGGACGTGTGGGATTGGTGGAAGATGGTAGCACATTCGCTTGCCCGCACACTTTAATAATATCTGGTGCGTGACCGCCGCCTGCACCTTCAGTATGGTATGTATGGATAACACGATTTTTGAAAGCGGCGATGGTGTCTTCCACAAACCCCGCTTCGTTTAAAGTATCGGTATGAATTGCTACTTGTACATCATAATCATCGGCGACGCTGAGACAAGTATCAATTGCAGCGGGTGTCGTTCCCCAGTCTTCGTGCAGCTTTAACCCGATCGCACCTGCTTGCACTTGTTCCACCAGTCCTTGAGGTAAACTGGCATTGCCTTTACCTAAAAATCCTAAGTTCATAGGAAAAGCATCAGCGGCTTGCAGCATTCGGTAAATATTCCAAGGTCCTGGAGTACAGGTAGTAGCGTTTGTACCCGCAGCAGGACCAGTACCGCCGCCAATCATTGTAGTGATACCGGAGGCGATCGCCACTTCAATCTGTTGCGGACAAATAAAGTGAATGTGGGTGTCGATACCGCCAGCAGTGAGAATCATGCCTTCCCCAGCTACCGCTTCGGTACCAGGACCAATAATAATATCTACGTTGTCTTGAATATAGGGATTTCCAGCTTTACCAATTTTGAATATCTTGCCGTCTTTGATGCCGATATCTGCTTTGACGATACCCCACCAATCGAGAATTAAGGCATTCGTAATGACTAAATCAACCGCACCATCAGCGTTGGAAATGGGAGATTGTCCCATCCCATCGCGGATGACTTTACCGCCGCCAAATTTCACTTCGTCCCCGTAGGTGGTGAAGTCTTGTTCTACTTCGATAAATAATTCTGTGTCGGCTAGTCGGATGCGATCGCCTACTGTTGGACCAAAGGTTTCCGCATAGGCGCGGCGAGACATTCTGTAAGGCATAATACACTGCTATTAAACCGAGGTTAGAATTGAGTTTAAACGCAAAGGGGCGCAAAGGTAAGCGCAAAGGTTCGCAGAGGATGGATGAGAATGATTTGAGTGGGGTGATAATTGGCTGTGGGATGCGAGTGCATACAGCGTTGGGACCGGGTTTGTTAGAGTCAGCTTATGAGGAGTGCTTGGATTACGAGTTGAGAAAGAAGGGATTAAATGTTGGTAAGCAAGTTCCATTACCGCTTATTTACGAAGAGGTGAAATTGGATTGTGTTTATCAATTGGATTTAATAGTCGAAAATAAAGTCATTATTGAAGTCAAATCTGTAGAATCTATCAAACCAATTCATACTGTACAACTTTTAACTTATCTCAAACTAGCTAATTGCAAACTCGGTCTTATCCTCAACTTTAATGTTCTCCACCTCAAAGAAGGTATCAAACGCATAGCCAATCAACTTTAACTCCGCGTTACTTTGCGTTTACCTCAGCGTCCCTCTGCGTTTAAAAATAAACTTTTATAATTGTGGCAGCTGTCCGTTAACTCTGGCGTTGAAACCGTAGACTTGACGACTACCAACTAAGGGGACTAATGTCACTTCTTTTTCATCCCCTGGTTCAAAACGGACTGCTGTCCCTGCGGGTATATCGAGACGCATTCCCCGTGCTTGTTCTCTCTCAAAATTTAACGCGGCGTTGACTTCAAAAAAGTGAAAGTGGGAACCAACTTGTATCGGTCTATCTCCTGTATTTGACACTTGTAATCTTACAGTAGGACGACCTGCGTTGAGTTCTATTTCCCCAACTGCTGTAATAATTTCCCCTGGTATCATAACTATTTACCTAGATAAATCACGCGTACTGACATGAGCTGCAACAATTCGCCAACCCTCACAAGTGCGAACCCAAGTTTGCTGCTGTCGTCCTAACTTGTTTAATAAAGTAGTGCGAGTAAATTCCGTACTGGCTACCGCAAAATCCTGTCCGTAAGTTGTAATAATGGTGTTTTGTAAATCACGAGATAAGTTAGATGGATTACGCCCTTTGCGGAAATCTTGAATTGCCTGATAACCAATACTTTCTTCACCTGCACCATAGCGGATCGTGCTGGGTGAGTTAAAAAATAATTCATCAAGCACCGTAATATTATTTGTCATCAGTGCTTGCTCGTAGCGTTTGAAAGCTGCTTTGACTTCTTCTACAACGTTAGGAATATTCATCTGTAATTGGGGGGAAAGCATTTTATAAGCATCCTCAAACGAAATAGGTGCAAAGCTAAATTAATGAATTGGATTATGGACTGTTACCAACTTTGTCCCATCAGGGAAGGTGGCTTCCACCTGCACTTCATGAATCATTTCTGGTACGCCTTCCATCACATCATCTCGCGTTAACAGCGTTGTACCATAACTCATCAATTCTGCAACTGTTCGTCCGTCTCTTGCACCTTCCAAAATAGCAGCAGAAATATACGCCACCGCTTCTGGATAATTCAACTTCAAACCTCTTTCTTTGCGTCTTTCTGCCAATAGCGCAGCAGTAAAAATCAACAGTTTATCCTTCTCCTGCGGCGTTAGTTGCATCTCCCACCTCTTCCTTTGCGCCCTTCGCGCCTTTGCGGTTCGTTTAAATCTGCCAAACTCTTGGTACACAACTAGAACGTGTCAAAAATGATTGACGCAATAGCTGCCAGACACCAATAAACCAGTTTCTCACCTCAGATGTAGCAGAACCACGATATCGACACAATAATCCACATGGAAGACGAGTCACACCTGCTTCCCCTTCCCCACACCACAAAGAACGCGCTTTCTCTACCAAATCCTGTGAAACCTCTTGCCCAACGTATACCAGACTACCTACCAAAGGTTGCCCTGCCAAGCCGTGAGGACTGTGAAAAACCTCTTCGCTACCCGGTAACCATTGCCGATCAATCCACAAAGGAACGCCTTGCTGCCAAATTTCCGTGTGCGATCGCCATTCTCCTGTTGCAAATTTCTCTCCTCTGGCACTGCGTCCAAATCGGTTGATTTCCCAGCCTATCCAGCTTGCTCCTGTAGCTAATTCTACCCGCAAGTCTTGCCGATAAATTGCCCCGTTAAAGACTATTGTTTCTTGGGGTAACCACTCCAAGCAAGCACCAGTATCAACTTGTATCTCAATGCTTTGTCTTGCTTGAGTGCCATTACTGCGGTATATCTTACTTGCCGCTGCTGTAGTGATGAGTGCTTGGGCGTTCGGTTGCAGGTGAAAGTTGCAAGAAAGGCGATCGCCTCCCACAACTCCCCCGGCTGTATGTAAAATCACGCTATGACAAACCTCTTGCCCCTCTGGATAAAACGGGCGTTGTACCTTCAGGGGTGCTTGATTTTGGTTGTGAATGAGCGTTGTTGTATTTTGGCGATGAGCGTACACTAAGTTAAGTTTGCCATGCCAGCCATTTGAGGATTGTGCTGTGGTTTGATAGTTAGGCTGTTGATTCACAAATTATTAATTTTTTTTAATTTCTTTTTTTTAGTCTATAGGGTGTGCCTTGCTGACTCTACTTAATATTTATTACGATTTTTCGCCAAGAACACATAGTTGTTGAGGGAATTGTCGCAAACTCAGTAGTTATCTGTGGATAAGTGTTTTTGGCATTTTGGCTACTCTTGGTAAGAACAACAGGATAGATTAGGGCGATAAGCCGTCATGCACATCGTGGTTGAAACACCGTCAACCCCAGGTAATAAGCCTGGGGTTTTATTTTAGCTATTCTTGCTTAGTTACTTGGCAATTTGGCAATTATTTGGATTGAAACAAGCCTATCTTTATAAATTAATGCGGTCTTGCATAAAAGACTCAAAGTACACGACAAAACCCCTTTTCCCCGGTTTAACTACCGGGGTTTCTTGCAAATTGTGGTAAAGGTCAACGTTTTCGTCAAAGTCGATCCCACATTTGGAGTGGTGGTCAAGGTCTATGTCAAGGTCAATGATGACGTTGTCGTCAAGGTGAAAGTTTTGGGAAATGAAAGGTCAGATTGATAATCCTATGCTTAGAAAGCGTGGGATTTTTTCTTTTTTTGAAGGCTTGGTAGTGAGCGCAAAGAGCGCTCAAACAGTCTAGGACTAAAGTCCTGACTACAAACTTATACAACCATCATAATTAATGCGATGAACTACTAGTTGAACCGACATTATTCATCGTCTGAACTGTCAGCACTTGGGGTGGGGTGGCGTCTGGCGGATAGAGGAAGTCTACTTCTACTAATCTTTTCTCGCCTGCCTTCATATTTAACATCACTAATGGTTCCCCTTGTTGTCCCCGTTTCTGCACTAAATGCAAATACTGGGTTTGGGGTAGACCTTGGTCATCTTTGTAACGTACTCTTACGGAACCCCGGAAGAACACTTGCGGCGCTGGTGGATTTAAAAAGCGCAATCCCTGTTTTGTCAACTGGTCTTCTTTTATTGGTGTCTGCATTGACACCATAACGGTTTGCGGGTTCTGAGTATTGTTATACAGTGGCAATGTTAGGCTGTATTGCACAGTGTAATTTCCATGAGCGCGATATGCGGTGTCAGGATAGCGTACCAGCATCGGCGCACTTTGTATTTGACTCGTTCCTAAGGTACCGCGATCTAGGGCACTCAGGGCGTAGGAAAAGGCAAGTCCTGGACTGGGTATAGTCAGATGCTGAGTTTTTGGATCATCTATTAATAATGCTTTCCATTCAGTCCCCTGGGCGACTCCGGCAACGCGACCATATATGATTGGTTTGTTAGTCTCTTCAAGAGGCGTGGGGACTTTATCGCGTGGTCCGGATAAATCACCATTATCTAGTAAATTTTGCCATTCTTCTAAAGTAGGCTCACGCTCGCTGCCATCAGGATTCTTTGGTGCAAACATTGCCAGACTCGCTGCATACACTGTATCGTTACTCCACAGTCGCATGAGTGTAGACCGACCATTTAAGGGTGGTGTGAGTCCGTTCACAGGAATGGGCGCATTCATCAACATCCGGCTTTCGCCTGGTGGAATGATAATTTGGGGAGGAAATGTGTCTTGTCGTTGTCCCCGCAGAACATCATACATCACGCGATCGCCTGGTCCGGCGAAAATTGTCCCCAAAATATTCTCACTCTTAGATGGCAACTCCGCAAACGGCGCATCTGGTTGGCTTAAATAACTCGCCGCCTGCAAGATATTCACTGTCACAGGTTGTTTTCCTGGGTTATGCAGAATTATACCGAGGTACAGCGATCGCAAGTCTTCTGGTGTGGGTGCTTGAGCAACATGGTGGGCAAAAACATCAAATCGTCCTTTAAAAGGAAAATTCAGGTGTGCTGTTGGGACTTTTTTCCCTTCGGATGGAAAGGTGGAAAGTAAAATTCCTTCTTTAAGAACCTTTTCTGGACTGTTGCTGTTAAATACAGGCACACTATCCAGATTGCCTGGTAAAGGACGCACTTGTTGCTGTTGCACAATTTCTTGTGGCGGTGCTGCAGGGGGAGGAGTGATTTGAGCGATAGGAAAAATTAGTAAGAATGGCAACATATACTTACATATATTTTTCTCGCTACAGACGCAAACAGCTTTACCAAAGTGCCAGCCTGTGCATAATCAATAAAAAATCGTCAACGACTAAGGGCAAATTTTCTTCAGTCACAATAGGAACGTGGACAAAGATGCAAGGGGTTGTTAATTGGTGTTGGCGTAGTTCATCTAAAACGCAATAGTAAAGACCTTCGCAAACAAATTTTCCGCAGTCGTGACTGATCTCAACTGCCCTTGCTCCCACCACTAATTGCTCTAAATCAACTGTTGTCTGCAACACATTTTCTCCACAACTAGCGCCGACTTCCACACTTAATAGTGTCCGCTTTCGTGCCATGCCACAGCAGATAATGCAGTCTGGTTGGAGTTCATGGATTTTTTCTATGACTCGAAAACGGGCTCGCTGCACATCTACAGGCAACAGTCGCAACAAGGTTAAATCATAAGGTAACGAGTTAAGCCGAGCAACTTCTGCCAACAAATCATCAGAAGAATTTGATTTTTGATCAGATAGCCAAGTGTCAAAAGAAGTTAATAGAATTCTTTTCTTCATATCGAATATTATTTAATATAGATAATATAGAAATACCCTCCATTATAAATTAACAGGGAGCAGGTAAATGACAGTGATTGCAGTCGTAGACTACGACATGGGAAATTTGCACTCGGTTTGCAAAGGTTTGGAAAAAGCCGGGGCAACTCCTAAGATTACTGACTCTCAAAAGGAATTAGAAAAGGCAGATGCTGTAGTTTTGCCGGGAGTGGGTGCATTCGATCCAGCAGTGCAACACTTGAGAGCACGTGGTTTGGAAAAACCAATCAAAGATGCAATTGCATCTGGCAAACCCTTTTTAGGCATTTGTTTAGGACTGCAAATTCTTTTTGAGTCAAGTGCAGAAGGCGTTGAACCCGGACTCGGAATTATTAAAGGAACAGTCAGGCGATTTCACCGAGAACCAGGAATCGCCATTCCTCATATGGGTTGGAATCAACTCGAACTGACTCACCCAAAAAGTAATTTGTGGGAATATATCCCATCTCAACCTTGGGTCTATTTTGTCCATTCCTATTATGTTGATCCACAAGATCCGCAAGTCTGTGCTGCAAATGTTACCCACGGTAGTCAAACTGTAACAGCTGCGATCGCCCGCGATAACCTTATGGCAGTTCAGTTCCACCCAGAAAAATCCTCTAATATTGGATTGCAAATTCTGTCTAATTTTGTCTCCCAAGTTTGGACACAAGTTGCTGCCTAAATACAATTGTGAATGAGTCAATAGTCTCTAGTCACAAGTTGCTGCCTAAATACAATTGTCGCTCTCGTCAATAGTCCATAGTCTCTAGTTCATAGTCAAAGGGTTTTTTGAGAATTGATTGTTAAAATTTGTAAATTTCATATAGGATGGCATTGCCCACCTTTACAAGTGACTGGTGGGTGATGCTTACCCAATAAAAAGATGTTTGCAAATCATGACTAATGACTAATGACTAATGACTAATGACTAATGACTAATGACTAATGACTAATGACTAATGACTAATGAGTTTAAGAATTTACGGTAATCGACAATTAAAAACTTTACCAGGGAGAGAAACCCGACCGACAAGTGCGCGGGTACGGGAGGCAGTTTTTAATATTTGGCAGGGGACAATAGAAGGTTGTCGCTGGCTGGATGTGTGCGCCGGTGCTGGTTCAATGGGCGCAGAAGCTTTGTGTAGAGGAGCCAGCCTAGTCGTAGGGATTGAAAAATCTAACCGTGCTTGTGCAATTATCCAACAAAACTGGCAGAGCTTAGCGAGTGCCGAACAAGAATGGAAGGTACTGCGGGGAGATGTGGTACAGCTTTTGCCAAAATTGTCAGGACAGTTTGACAGAATTTACTTCGATCCACCTTATGCGAGTGGATTATACCAGCCAGTGCTAGAGGCGATCGCTCACTCTGGGCTTTTAGACGCCAATGGTGAAATAGCAGTCGAACATAATCCTCAAGATTGGACACCTCCAGTCATTCCATCTTGGGAAATCTACCGCGAAAAAGTTTACGGAAACACAGCTTTAACCTTTTACAGAGTTGTGGAGTGAGGGGAGTGGGGGACAATTCAAATTTCAAAATATGTCCTGCGGACACGCTACGCGTGCCTCGCGGAGCGAGGAGCTTACGCTAATGCGCAGCTCCTCCGCAGGAGGCACAAAATTCAAAATTCAAAATTTAAAGTTCCTCACTCCCGACTCCCCACTCAGTACTCAGTACTTTACAAACCTAGCTGATTGCCGCGCTTGTATTGTTGGTAAGCTTTGTAAAACAATCCACTCAAGGTTACGAAGATTAGACCCAGCACAATGCCGTCAAGCAAGGGTTCAACCACTTTAAATCTCCTTTGTTGCTATCGTTCAATATTTTGTTCCCGTTCTTGATTCTACCAAATCTGGCATGAATCCCTTCTTTTAAAGGCTCGCCGGAATGCACCACCCACCTATCCCCCTCATCCCCCTCACTCCCTCACTCCGTTCGGAGTTCGGCGAAGGAGTTCGGCGAGGCTCACTCGAGCCGCTCACTCGAGCCGCTGAGCGCTCACGGACGTTCGGCGAAGACTTCGGACGTTCGGCGAAGCTCAGTCGAACGCTCAGTCGAGCCGCGAAGCCCTCACTCCATTACTTTCTCATCCCCCTCACTCCCTGCTTAGTTAGCAAAAAAACATTTGTCTGTGCTTGCAGTCACAATCAAGAACTTTTAAGCTATGTGTATGAAATGAAAACTTTTTGTACACTTTGACTTAAACAGCAAACTTTTGGATAACCAGATTACCAAACCTGAAACTCTGATTTGGCGAATCACTCTGACGGCGCTGGCGATTCTGCTAGCAGTCGTTTTGAGCATTTTTGCTGTTGATATAACCAGAGCTTCCGATCCATACGTCAAAAGTGTTCTATCCCTCAAAGGCGACCAAGTACTAGGACACGCCATCTTTCAAATCAACTGTGCTGGTTGTCATGGCTGGGAAGCAGATGGGCGTGTAGGTCCCAGTTTACAAGGAGTCTCAAAGCGTAAATCCTCGTATGGTCTGATTCACCAAGTCATTAGTGGGGAAACTCCACCCATGCCGAAATTTCAACCTAGCCCACAAGAAATGGCGGATTTGTTGAGCTATTTGGAAACCCTATGAACTCCCCAGGAAATAAAAGGTAGGGACTGGGTAGTGCAAGTTATAATTTGCCGGCTTGATTATACCACAATAATTGCAGCAAGTAGCTTTCGCTTATGTCCCTGGTTGGGCTGAAAAAGACTGCTCGAAAGCAAATTTTGTGACTTGTTCATCAGGCTTTCTAGAACTCGTGTCATCTACATGATTCGAGCTACAACAGCCGTCAGTCCAGTCTTTACCCGGTTCGTGCTTACATACTTTCTTAACCTGCTTGCTCATATACAGCCATTCTTTGCTTAATGCTATAGCGTACTAAATTAATATAGCATTTTAGGTAATAGGCGGTAATAAGCGGTAAAAACCAGTAATAAACGGAATAATAAGGGTGTAGTGGAATAAATCAGGACTTACGCAAAGTCGAGAATGTCATACTGTTAGCGTAGCTCCTCGCAGAGCGAGGCGCGAAAGGGAGTGTAGCGTTCGCGCAGCGTGTGCCCTTGGCACTCAGTATCAAGGGAGATTCTTCGTTCCGCTAACGCTACACTCAGAATGACAGTTTTTCGTTAAAATGCCTAAGTCCTGTAAATAAGCTGAAAATCCTATAATTTGCCTACCATATTTAAATAAAATTCTTGTGGGGTGGGCATCCTGTCATTGGTGTCAATTTAAGCCAAAACCCTGTCTTTAATCTCGTTTCCAGGTGGAACCTGGAAATGCGCTTGAAGCGGCTCTTGAGCAAGTAAAGGAGGCAGAGCCTCTATCATGGTATTCCCAGCCAAAAACTGGGAACAAGGCTAAATTCTTGTGGGGTGGGCATCCTGCCCGCCCAAATTGTGCTTTCTTAAAGGCATAACAGCTTACACCTTACGCCCTGTGAACATAACTTCTATATTTCAAGGGTTAGGGTTTTAGGGATGCATTTCTTTGGCAACAATAAGTGGTCAACAATTTGGTTGCGTAACTCTTTTGAAGAGTAACAATCTCCTCGAATACATTCTATTAATAGAATATTGGCATAAAAATAATCTTTCAAAGTTTTGATTTGCTTTTGGGAAAATTTCACATCATCAAAACCAATATGTAAATACAACCTCATCAATCCTTTCAATTTTTTTGACCACTCTTGCCATTCCCATGTCAGGGCGTCATCAGAGGGAAAGCAATCTTGCAAATATATCAATTCATCTGCTAAATCGTCATATTTCAGTTGTCTAGCACGAGCAATGATATCTTCTTCACCCTCAGTTATATCTTCTATATCACTATTGCTATCATTTGGAAAAGGGAAATGTTCTTTATCAAGAGTTATTTGACGTTCCTGTTTATGAATACTAATGATACCCTTTTCCTTATCAATAGTGAGTCCACCTCGGAGTTGAGGAGCATTAACACTAACAGGAAGTTCTTTTCTTAACAAAGGGTTGATGTTATGAGGTTCAAATTCTTGTTCGTAAGCTTTAGCAGAAACTTTAGCAGAAATATCAACTAAATTTAATGCGAAATTGGAAACTTGTGAACGTTTGATAATTTTTTCTCGTTCGTCATTGAACTCTTTCAAGATAACTGCAAGTTTTAAAGCCAAGTTAGAATCAATTTTTGTCAATCGATTCGTATAAAGTTCAAACTCCTGATCAACAAATAAATAAAACGCTCTCCATGAACTAGATTTGACTGCGTGTAAGGCTGTTACATCATCCAACCAACTCAACATATCTTGGAAAATTTTACTATTGACTAGCTTGTTGATTTGGCTAAAAATGAGTTTGAGAAATTCATCAGCATTGGCGAGTCGTCCTGCAATCATGAGAAACACTTCTCGCCACTGATGGTTGGTTAAGTGCTGCTTGATAATTTGTTTCAAAATTTCGGGATTTCGACTCTCCACGATGTAATTAGCAACGAAGTATTCCTGAAAAGTTAGGTGGGAGAATGAATAAAGTTCTTGAGCTTGCTTAACGAGTAATCCATGATTGGCTTCGATAGTTTTCAAGACGGCTAAACTGTCAATCCTCAGCGTCTTAGGAGAAATTTCAGGAAGATTTTCAATATAATCCCTAATTAACTCTTCTAGTTCACTCGTTTGCCAAAAATACTTTTGTGGTTCTTGGTTAAAAGCTTCATAAGCTATCTGGCTAAGCAGATTAACTCTTCGTTGATGTGGTAAGTTAAATTGGTTAGCCCAATTACGTTCAATTCGCCTACTAGCATCCCATTTGCGTAGCAGAACATTTATAGCATCATCAATCAGTGAGTATTGATTTTTGGGCAATTTATAGTAATCCTCAAATACTAAACACAACATAGTGAGTAGTAAAGGATTTGTTGTTAACTCTTTGATAGAACTGTTTTTTTCTATTTCTCCTAAGAATTCCTCTCCTAATTTGGGATCTTGATTAGAGGCAAACCATTTCTTAACAAACATCACAATTTGGTGTTCATTAAAATCTGCCATTTCCACTTCTGTAAAATATTCAAATGTATAATCTGAAGCTCCGGAACGGCAGGTTATAACAAAACGGTTTTTGGAAAATTGTTCTACTAAAGTATTAATGCTTCTGTATATTCGCTTGCTTTCTGCGTCTCTGACTTCATCTACACCATCTAATAATATCAAGCAACGACCTTCTTCTAGTAACTCCTGAACAAGTGACGCTGACACAGAAGCGTAAGTGAGCAATTCTCGTTTAATGGCATCAATAAGGCTATGTTGCTCTTCTTCATCTGCAAATGCTTTCAACGAAATAAAAATCGGGATAATTTGCTGTCCTAATTCTTGGGTAGTATGCAAAGCTAAGTGTTTAAGAAAAGTCGTTTTACCTGCTCCTGGTTTACCCCAAATCAGAAGCTTAGGATAATGTTTAACGGCATCTAAAGCTGCTATATTTATATTGCTCACTGTATAGTTTATGCGACTAAAGCTTATACTATTGACACTATTGCTAGAAATGTTACCTAATAACTCTTCAATTGTTGTTTGCTTTTTGCTTTTAATAGCTTCTAAAACATTGACATTCGCATAAATACTATCTAATTCTACAGGTTGAGTCATAGTGAGCACCTTCATTGTGCCGCACTTTATTCTGAGATATTCCTGGTACCGATCAAGCCAATCTTCATTAAGATTAGTATTTGCTTGTCCTTGTTCTAATGCTGCTTGTTGTCTCAAAGCTTCTTGATAACTTTCGTATCCTAACAACACTCTGCATAAGAAGTTAAGATTCTTCTCCTGCATTTTTGTTGGTTCAGCCTTGTTGAAGAAATTACGTAAAGTTTTGTCAGAAATAACATCTTTTGTCAAACTGTCTTTATCTTGACAAACACGATTTAACTCAGTAATGAGAAGTTTCGGTGAACTACCTAACTTTTCTATATAAGCTTGTTTTAATTTTTCAAAGACTTTTTGATGAACTGTAATGGCTGCCATTTATGCCCTCTTGACTTTTCCTATAATTAATCTTTAATTTTTATAAATTTTTACCAAGTCGCTACAGAGTTACCCTCCAATCCCCAATTCCTAATCCCCAATCCCCAGTCCCCTTCTTTCTTTCTTTGAAAACAAAAAATTTTGGTGAGTATCCCTGATTTATCCGTGTGGTGATCCCGAATTCTTTTTAAACTTTTAGTTTAGTGATACTCCTCAAGATAGTAGAACAAATCTGCTTGTAGGTATACAGACTCTCGTAGAGAAAACTTGTAGAGTAGAGTTAATTCCGTTAGTTTCCGGTAGTTACCGCCGATTCTGGTCAACACTACACTAGGAAGTATGATATGAGAAAAAGTAAAGTCAGTACTAAGATAGATGCAGATTACGTTAACCAAAAGTATATAAAATTTCTATCTTCTATATCTATTGAATTTAGATTTTCCCTTAACTGTCTGCTATCTTGGATTCATTTGTGGCGTCAAAGTCGGTTCGACCACAATGCCACTCTTCAAGCTTTTGAAATCGTTGAGCAACACACCGAACTTCAGACTCTACTGTTGGAACAACTCCTAAACTGGCGTCTTGCTCCTCACGAAATCGACTCTGATGCTTTAAGTGTGTCACTCAATGTAGACTTTCACTATCAAAAGTTAAGAAAGTTTCAATATTCTCTGGCTATCGAGTTCAAGTCGTGTTTGAATCGCACATCTCACTTGACTCAACTATGGCGTCAAGGTCAACTTGACCGCAGTGCTACAATTGTGGCGCTGAAAGAAATTGAGCAAAATGCCAAACGTCAGAGTCAACTTTTGGAAAAACTCCTAAACTGGGATTTTGCTCCTCATGAAGACCATGAGTTGTCCTATGAGTTGTCTATCAAAGCATAACGGGAGCGTGAGAACCCCTGCCTTTTAATCCGGGGATGAAACGTGACACGACAGGTTTTAACAATCATGTTTCTCTGGTAGAATTCTTGAAGGTACTGGGTGGCGATCCATACAGTACGTCAAGTCTAGCTAAACTGCTGGGCGTAAAATCTGGCATAACGACGCCCCAGCGTTAACAATTCTTCATGAGTTCCCGATTCAACAATTTGACCGCGTTCCAGAACTAAAATGCGATCGCACCTCCTCACTGTACTCAAGCGATGAGCAATAATAAACACAGTCCGCCCTTCCATCAGCCTTTCTAGCGCTTGTTGTACCAAAGCTTCCGACTCTGAATCTAAGGCAGATGTGGCTTCATCTAAAATAAGAATTCTGGGGTTCAGCAGAACAGCACGCGCAATCGCAATTCTTTGTCGCTGTCCACCAGATAAATTCACGCCTCTCTCTCCCACCCAAGTGTGATAACCATCTGGCAGTTGGGTGATAAACTGATGGGCGTTAGCAATCTTAGCAGCTTTCTCGACATCTTCGATATCAAACAAGTCTTGCCCGAAAGCAATATTTTGGGCAATTGTCCCAGAAAACATAATCGTTTCTTGGGGAACAATGCCAATTTGTCTCCGCAGGCTATCAAGCCTGACATCCCGAATATCAACGCCGTCGATTAAGATTTGACCAGTATTGGGATCATAGAAGCGCGGGAGAAGATTCACAAAAGTCGTTTTCCCAGCACCCGAAGCACCTACAAGGGCGATCGCTTCTCCTGGTTGTGCCAATAAACTGATATCTTTTAAGACAGGTTCACCAGATTTGTAGGCAAAGGACACAGAACTATATTCTACCTTACCAGTCACTGAAGGAAGCAACAGAGCATCTGGTTTTTCCACCACTGTAGGTTGAATTGCCAATAATTCAAAAACCCGATCAACAGACGCCTCGCCCTGTTTAAACTCATTGTAGTTGTTCGTCACGTGAGCGATAGGGTCAATCAACAACCCTCCTGCGGTTAGGTAGCTGAGAAAGTCCGCTACTGTCAAGTTATCATTAGCAATTTGCCACGCGCCAACGAACAGCAGTGTTAAAACACTCAAAACTTCCAGAAATCCGATAATCGGAATCTGAATTGCTTTGAGTCGTTCGACTGAATATTTTGCTTTTAAAGTGCGTTCTGCTTCATGGCTAAACCGGGCAATTTCGTAGTTTTCGGCTGCAAAAGCTTGGATGAGGCGGATACCGCTGAAAACTTCCGTTAGTATTGCTGACAAATCTGAAACACGATTTTGACTTTTTAAGGAAAACTGGCGTAACTTTTCGCCAAACCAACCAATTAAAATACCCATCAACGGTGCAACAATGACTGTGGCTAGCGTCAGTTGCCAATTCAGAGAAATCATGTAAATGGGAATTGCCACCAACTGCAAAACGCAGGGGATAAAGTCGTGAAAGAGTTTGTGTACAACTTCCCCAACCCGGTCGATATCTTCGGTGAGGCGGTAAGATAAATCACCTGCTTTTGCTGTTTCAAAAAAGCTGAGATTGAGCTTTTGCAGGTGCGAGTAAACCTGTTTACGTAGATGAAAAGCGACTCGCAGTGCTGCTTTTGCCATGTACATATCTTGCACAGATTGAAAAAATCCTCGTGCCAGAAACACTGCTGCTATGAAGCCAAGTTGTAGGGCGATCGCTTTTAAATCACCACCCCCAAAAACAGTTGCGAATTGACGCACGAGAGTCAAAAGTGCCAAAGTCGCTAGCACATATCCCAAGATGCCAATGAACCCCTTGACAAGGGTTTGCCACTGGGGTTGGATGTACGGTAGAAGCTGCCAGTAGTTAGAGCGCGTTTTCAAGCTACAACGTCCACAAAAATACTCTCCTTTGTTTGACGCTATCAGCTTTTCTCTAGTTTCTGAAAGCTCAACTAAATACTCATGTCGGAATCTTCTTTAACTTCCCAGCGCAGTAGCCTTGGTAACTGCGTTACAGCTAAGACATAGTTCCCAACCCACACAACGATTTCTAGGCGACTGGCGTTGGGGATTAGGGTCAGGGGGCTAGGGGGTTAGGTCAGGCGATGATTTTTCCACATAACGTGAAAAGTCAGAAACAGGTAGAGGTTTGTGTTGAACTAATTCGGCGGAATTCAACAGTCCGCCTGTGCGGTGGGGTGCATCACGCCGGACAAAAACGAGATACTCCCCTTCAAGAAGGTTGGCACAGCTAACCGCTTGACGGGGAGTTCGAGTTTTTGTCTATCTCCGTTCTAGCCCACCGTTCAATAAACTCACTTACACTAATTTGTTGTTGTCGAGCTAACGCGCTTAGACCTTGCCACGCGAAATCAGTAAGAGTGATTCCGTGAACACGCTTTTTTTCATCATAAAAAAGAGGAACGTCTCGCACAGCTTTTTTCCCTTTTCTGCTTGACATATCTTGCTCACTCGAATAAGCTAAATACAGCTTAGCAAAAAAAAAAGGAGGTGAGTAATACATGGCAGTTCGTAGACAGACATTTCGTCTTTATCCCAATAAAGGACAAGAAGCCAAGTTACTTCAAGCAAGACGTGACCACGCCTATTTGTATAACGCCTGTATTGCTCACCGCAAGTACGAATGGAAGGCGAATCGCAAATCAGTTTCGTACCTAGAACAACAGAACTGTTTGCCTGCTTACAAAAAAGAGTGGGTTGAGTTTGCTTATCTTCATTCTCAAGCCTTGCAAGCTACGGTAAAACGAGTTGATTTAGCGTATAACGCTTTCTTTCAGGGATTGCGAAAGCCTCCTAAGTTCAAATCAATTCGCAAGTTTTCAGGGTGGACTTACCCTGCAACTTCAGGATGGAAAGCTAACACATCGCTTAAGCATGGCAGCGTGAATCTCAACGACCTTGGTATCAAGATAAAGATGCGAGGTCAAGCCAAACAGTGGGGCAAGCCAACCACGCTTACTATTGTCTACAAACCTGGTTTGAAGCAGTGGTTTGCATCTTTTACCGTCGAGATTCCTGAGGTCATAGCAAAGTTTGGTTCTCAATCTGAATTAGCGTATAACTCCATCGTTGCTTTTGACTTAGGATGCGAAACGGCGATTACAACCTATAACGGAACGGATGTTGAGCAGATATCTCATCCGCGCTTTACCCAGAAAACTGAAGCGAAGATAAAAAAGGCGTCTAAAGAATTACGACGCAAACAAGCTCCCAACCGTAATAAGAAAATCAAAGCGTCACGACGTTGGAAGAAAGCAAACAAACGTGTTGCGAAGTTGCTCTCGTTAGCTGGAACTCAACGCCGGGATTGGCAGCACAAAGTTACGTCAGAGATTGCGAGTCGTTATGACATCGGCGTAACTGAGCAACTCAACACGAGGGGAATGACGAAAAAGGCTAAAAAAGGTAGTAAGCGTAAAAAGCAAAAAGCAGGACTCAACAAGTCCATCCTTTCAGTCGGGTTTGGCACTCTCAACAAGATGCTGACTTATAAGATTGAGGTAAAGGGCGGATTGATGATCATGCTACCTACCAAGGATGTTAAGCCATCTCAGCGTTGCCCAAAATGCGGAGCAGTTCACTCATGTTGGGCAGAATTGTCAAATCGCCATCACCTCTGTCCAAGTTGTGGTTTTGATGTGCCACGTGATGCGGGTAGCACAATGGTGATGTACAACGTTGTTACAAAGGCGCAACCGGGGTTGGGAACCAGCCTCGATAGTCTCGGATGTCTAAGCTCTACTTCAAGGACTAGTAAACGAAAGAATACCGGATCTATGAAGCAACTTGGGCAAGTGAGGAGACAAAAATCCAACCGTACGGCGGAACCGGGTGAAACCCCGTCCGCCTGTGCGGCGGGGTAGTTCATGGAAGCCATGACTGTGTTAACGGGGACTGGGGACGCTTGGATTGGGGACTGGGGAATCGGAAGAATTGAGTGAGTAGTTGGGAACTTTGAGTAGGATTTGAACCTCTACTCATTTTATTTATGTAAACATTTAAGAGAAAGAATGAAATAAAAATCAATAATAATCAATTCAATCATGTGCCTATAAATCTTATTTTTTGGAATTTTTACATACAGCAATCACAGTGACAAAGGCAGTATAAGAACTCACCTGGTACATCATTCATTTCAAAGCCTTAATCAAAGCTTTGATCCCAATTAAACAACTTTTCTTAAAGCCTTCATAGATTCTACTTGATTTTTAGTGTCTTGTTTGGTAACTTTGGTTATGCAACTAAAGCTGAGTACGTAACCGTACTCTGTTGTCGCTTTTTACTAAAATACGTATATACGTATATACGTAAGAAAGCGATCGCAACGAGAAAAACCTCTTGATACCGTGATTGGGTGTGTCTCATTTTTGCTATCGGTCGCAATGAGGTTATGGGGTATCTACCGGATTTTCCAGAGGTGAAGATTCATTCTTCTTGAATACCTACTTTTTTGGAGGGCTGTGGTGCTTACACTGACTGCCCTAAATCTGTAGCGTAAATTTCATGATTCATTAAGCGCATACTTTTTAGTGTGAGCAAGGATAGATCCAGTTAAGTTAGCTAATTTATGAATAGGCAATAGAATAGCAAGTTAGTGTTTGTTTTAGCTATATATATTGGGGTAAATCTAGTAAACCTACGCTTTGAGGCAAAGTAGGTGACACTCGCTGCACTAAAATTCACGCATTCAAAATTCAAAAAATTTTTGAATTTCTAATGGGTGTTCACGCGTAGCGTGCCGTAGGCATATTTTGAATTAAGCAAAGTAGGTGACAAGGGCAGAATTTTGAATAGACAGGTTTTCTTTTTTAAGACGGAAAAGCAAAATTCATATGGCTTGTCCACATCTTGAGTGTGGGTAATGACAAAATATGATTCATCCGCTACATATACCTCTAAATGTATAGTAAATTATTTAATATAGGATGTTGAAATCATTGCAGTATCAAGCTGGACAACTCAGTGATTTGCTAGAGGATCTACAAAGTACAGGGAAGAGTGGATCTGTTTGCATCAATGCAATTGTAAATTCTGAGCAAAAGCCAAGATTGCGTGTTGTCTTTTTGAACAACGGCAAGATTGTTTACGGTGGGTCAAAAATAGTTAATAATCAAGAACTTGCTAGAAGAATTGGAATTAAGTTAAGTCACGACTGGGCTAAGGTTGCTGTTGGATATGCAGCGCAAAAATTACAAAATCCATCATCTTTTCGAGAACTTTTAGAGCAAATCGTGCGGATACGAGTGTTTAAGTGGGAAGAGATTGAAACCTGTATCCATAGTCAATTTGTGCAAGTGTTAGAACAAACATTGCCCTATCCAGGAAAGTTAGAGTTAGATCCCACAGTTGAGATTGATCTAAGTTATGGAAAAGATGCTCACGGTTTGGAATGGAATAAACTGATCCAAGATGTTGCTCATCGCCAGCACCAATGGACTGCACTTGCTTCTGTTATTCCCAGCATGGAGGCGATTCCTCAACTGTTACCAGGTTGGCGAACAGTAAAAACAAGCATTGGGCAGCAGGATTTACACAAGTGGGTGGATGGTAGGCGATCGCTCATAGATATCGCTGAACAATTAGACCAAGACCCTCTAGATATAGCACGAAGCTATAGGTCGTGGGTAGCATCGAGCTGGATAACTTTTGGGCAGCACACACCTGTGGTTCAAACAGTTTCTCATGTTGAAGAGCAACGTCCAGTTATTCTGAGTGTTGATGACAGTCCTGTCGTGCAGATTTTAATCAAGCGGGCATTGGGAGAACGTTATCAAGTTCTTTTTTCAGATAACGCTTTGCAAGCGCTGAGTTTGATGAATACCAATCCTATTGCACTGTTGCTGTTGGATGTCACCATGCCAGATATTGACGGCTTAGAGTTCTGCCGTACAGTACGCAGTATTGCGAAATTCAAGAATTTACCCATTATTATGGTCACGGCACGAGATAAATTCTCTGATAAACTTCGAGGTCAAATTGCTGGAACCACTCATTATTTAACCAAGCCCTTTGAACCTGACAATTTACTTGAAATTGTGGGAAAATTTGTGGGCGAAAGACGAGAAACTTTAAAAACTGTCTCTTACAAATATAACTT
Source organism: Kalymmatonema gypsitolerans NIES-4073 (assembly GCF_002368435.1). Lineage (GTDB taxonomy): Bacteria > Cyanobacteriota > Cyanobacteriia > Cyanobacteriales > Nostocaceae > Kalymmatonema > Kalymmatonema gypsitolerans. The sequence goes on along the minus strand of NZ_AP018268.1, from coordinate 9,374,667 downwards.
TCGATAACAAAGTATTGCAAGCTTTTCAGTTTAATTTTGTATTGTTACCTATCCTTTTCTTATATAAAATTGTATTCAAATCAGTGTCGTCTGACCATTGACAGTTAATTGTTAACAGTCAACATCAAGAGTAGAAAACTGCAATGGAAAACAAAAAATACCTGACATTTCGTATACATGATTTGCACTATGGAATTGAAGCAGGGCTGGTTCAAGAAATTTTTCCGCTTCCGGAACTGATACCCATTGTTGAAGCAAGTACCGATATTATCGGCATCCTCAATTTGCGGACGCAAATTGTGCCAGTAATACATCTTGATTGGCTTCAAGGATATCCCCCGAAAGTTTGCTATCTTAGCGACTACATAATTATTTTAGGGTGGGAGGGCTTGCAAATTGGCATACTAGTTCACGAGGTAAACGAAATGTTAGAACTAGATGATGAAGTCATTGAAACAGCGCCTTCTGATGGATTCCTTTGTGATATCAACACGACATTTCTTACTGGGATCGCCAATATAGATTCAGAAACAATTTTTTTGCTTGATTCCAAAAAATTAGTTCGTCAACCAGATATTTTAGTCACCTTGATTTGGGATGCACAAAGCCAGTTGGAGATGATAACAGGTGATGACCAACAACAAAATTATCACGAATCCCAACAGATTGAGGAATTCCAAACACCAAACTTCTATGACTTATTTTGTCCCCATGCGACTTTTGAAGAAAGAGTTATTTTCCGACAGCGGGCTCTTGATCTCAGGCAATCATTAGAAGACTTAGAGGCGACAAACAAGCTGATGCCTTTAGCAGTGATAGGCATTGGTAACGAGTACTATGGGCTAGACTTAGAACTGGTGCGGGAATTCACTGATATTGACAATTTGACACCAATTCCCTGTTGCCCAAACCATATTATTGGCAATATGAATTTGCGTGGAGAAATTGTCACCTTAGTTGATATTAGGAATGTTCTGAATTTGCCAATCAGCCCGATTAGAGTTGGTTCTAAAGCCGTGGTAGTTCAAGTTGATGATATTCTTGCCGGATTGCCTGTCGATAAAGTTTTGGAGGTGGTTAATCTCAACCCTGCTGAAATCAAACCTTTGCCCACAATAAAACTCACGGGCGATGCACAGTACCTTCAAGGAATAGCTTTCTTTGAGGAAAAAATGCTGATTGTCCTAGATTTACCTAAAATCCTGATTCAAGGAGGACTGGTAGTGAATGAACAAATTTAGTGTGACCGACAATTCGTATTAAGTATAACTCAAAAAAATGACTCAATTCTCAATTAATTTATAGATATCACCCAGAAGGATATGAACATATGTTGGCAAAATTAAAGTTAAGAGGTCGAATTTTATTGGGGTATTCATTTCCGCTGTTCTTATTGATAGTGATTAGCGCTCTAGCTTTTGGAAATTCTCGAAGATTCGATCAATCCTTCAAACAAGTAGAAGATGCCAAAACCGCATCTGGGGAAGCATCTAAAGCAACGCTGGGTCTATCAAGGATGGAACGGGCAACACGCGGCTTCTTAATATTTAGTGTTACTGAAAATCTCGAAGAATCCTTTAACACAGGGGTATCTGACTATAAGAAATCCCTGGACGCTGCTGAAAAAGTTGTTCTCAACCCACAGCAGAAAGAGCGATTGATAAAAATTCGTCAACTTGGACAGCAAATCGAGCAATCTGGTCGAGAGACTATTACTTTGGTAAAAACAGGTAAGAGAGATCAGGCACTCAAAACATTTCAAACAGAAAAAACTAGACCGTTTATTCAAAACGCTGAAGCGTTGCAGAAAGAGTTTGAACAGGAGCAAGACAAAATTATTCAAGCATCGATTAACGAAGTCAAACAGGCAACTGTCTTGATACAAATTATTGCCGGTTTGGGTACATTGCTAGCTGCCTCTATCTCCCTAGTCATTTCTTATGCCCTCTCGTCGAGTATTGCTAAGACAATCCAAGACGCCTCTAATGCGGTTGCATCTTCGACAAAAGACATTACTAGCACAGTCAACGAACAGGAACGCACCATCTTGCAGCAGTCTTCCTCAGTGAATGAAACCACAGTGACTATTGAGGAAGTGGGAACTTATTCGCTCCAATCCGCCCAAAAAGCCGAAATTTCTGCTTCTGGGGCGCAGAAAGCCTTAGAACTGGCTGAGTCAGGAACGAAAACAGTGGGTGTGACGATGGACGGTATCTCGGAACTGAAAGACCAGGTGATTGCGATCGCCAACCAAATTGTTCGTCTTTCTGAGCAAACAGGACAAATCACCACAGTTTCTGACATCGTCGCAGATTTGGCGACCCAAACAAATATGTTGGCTCTCAACGCAGGCGTAGAAGCAGCGCGTGCGGGTGAGCAAGGCAAAGGCTTTGCCGTCGTCGCTGGCGAAATTCGTAAACTGGCTGATCAAAGCAGGAAATCAGCTGACCGAATTCATATTTTGGTCAACGAAGTGCAAGCAGCAATTAACTCCACTATCATGGTGACTGATGAAGGCACCAAGAAAGCGACGCAAGGAATCAGGTTAGCTGAAGAAACAGGTGATGTGTTCATCAATATCGCCGACGCTGTTAACATGGTGTTCCTTAACAACCAAGATATTGCCATGACAGCTAAACAGCAGGCTGTTGCGGTGCAAAGAGTCGTCGCAGCCATGAATGCCATCAACTTAGAGGCAAAAGAAACAGCCATTGGCATCTCCCAGGTGAAAGAAGCTACCGAAGACCTTAATGAAGCGGCTCAGAATCTTCAGGCTATGCTGTAACAAAACAAAACAAAATCATTCATCAAAACAGCTTTAAAGCCATGATGATAGAAGACGAAGAACTGCGATCGCTGTACAAAGCAGCCAGTGCCGAACGCATACAGAAAATCGAAGCAGGGTTGCTGCATCTCGAAAAAAATCCCCAAGACAAAGCCAAACTCGAAGGATTACTCCGAGAAACCCACTCTCTCAAAGGTGATTCCCGGATGTTGGGGGTCAAAGATGTGGAAACCCTCACCCACCAAATCGAAGAAATTCTGGGATCCGTTAAGCAGGGTGAGCGAGTTTTTACTTCCCAACTCTACGAATGCCTTTCTCAAGGACTAGATGCTATTCGTAAAATTGCCCATCAAGCCGTTACCGGACAACCAGCAGGAGTCAGCGTCTTCCATGTCCTAGCTCAACTTATGAGAGGTGAGTCTAGTGATGCATGGTCGGAAATTCCAGAAACCGTACCAGAAAACATGGCTGAATCAGAGGAGGATTCCTCTACCTTCCCCTTTGCACAGTCCTTGGTCTTCGATGATGCCGAATCAGAGGAAGATTCCTCGACCCTAGCAGAACCACCAACGGTATTCAATAATGCAGTTGAAATTAGTGAATCCACGGTAGCAAACGCAGACACTTTTGCGGCAGAAAGCGACTACCAAATTGACACTATCCGCGTTGAATCCCAAAGGCTCGATAAGCTCTTGACACAAGTGGGTGAACTGGTGGTTACCAAAGGTCAGATTGCAGACCAACTTGTTGAAATTGACGAAATGATCACCCTATGGGAAGAGTTGAACCGACAAGCCTTTGTGATCCGTCAAGCATACAGAGACCTAGAGCGACGCGGGCTAGGTAGTCAAGTGCAACAGATGCAAAATTCCTGCTCCTTAACAGAAAACCGCCTCAAGCAACTGGGAGAGTATCTCAATCGACTCCAGAAGAAAGCGTTTGACTATACTGCCAGACTCGAAATCATATCCAATGAACTTCAGTCGGGAGTCACCTCTGTGCGACTACTGCCATTATCCACCATTTTTCATCTGTTTCCTCGCACGGTACGAGATTTGGCTAAGCAGCAAGGCAAAGAAGTTGATCTTCAAATCGTTGGTGAACAGATTAGTGTAGACAAGCGGATTATTGAAGAGATGAAAGACCCGCTGATGCACATCCTCCGCAATGCTATAGATCATGGCATCGAAACACCCCAAGAGCGTTCAAAATTTGGCAAGGTCCCTACAGCAACAATTCACTTGAGGGTGTACCAAACTGGCAACACCGTGAGTATTGAAGTTTCAGATGATGGGCGCGGTTTGGATATCGAAGCCATTAAACTGGCAGCTATGCGCCGTGGGATTCGCTCTGAAGCAGAACTGGCAGCTATGTCAACGGCGGAGATTCAGGCATTGATATTTGCGCCTGGTTTCTCCACCCGCACAGCAGTCACTGAGATTTCCGGCAGAGGAGTCGGTTTGGATGTCGTGCGTGCCAACGTCGAACGACTCAAAGGAACCATCCAAGTAGAATTTACTCCAGGCAAGGGATGTTTATTTCGCATCACGCTCAGTAGCATATTCGCAACGACCCATGTCTTGATTGTGCAGGTGAACCAAAATTCCTATGCCATCCCTGTAGAATTTGTGGAAACAATGCTGTTGGTTTCTCCTCAGGAAATCTTTGCGGTGGAAGGGAGCCAAACCTTCCCCTTCCAAGGACAGCCTGTCTCGGTTGCTTGGCTTGCAGATTTATTAGGCTTACCTGTCAAAGTGCCTGCATCAACCCAAGCTTTGAACGTTGGCATCAAAAGCATTCCCTGTGTTATTCTGCAGCTTGGTTCCGAGCGTTTGGGACTGCTAGTAGACACTGTATTGGAGCTACAGGACATTGTCTTGAAGCCACAGAGTCATTTGCTCAAGAGAGTTTGCAATATATCCGGTGCCACAATTCTCGGTACGGGAGAAGTTTGCATGGTGCTCAATCCTCCAGATTTGTTCAAGTCAGCCAAGAAGACAGTTGTTTCTATTACAGTTAAGGAGTTAACCGAAAAAGCACAAATCAAACAGAAAATTCTTCTGGTTGAAGATTCCATTCCCATTCGTACCCAAATGAGGCGGATTTTGGAAAGTGCTGGTTACGAAGTCACTGCTGCTATAGACGGTCAAGACGGCTTTAACAAACTCAGGGAAAGCCAATTCGATGCTGTGATCTCGGACATCCAAATGCCAAATGTGGATGGGCTGGAACTGACTGCTAAAATTCGGGAATTACCAGAGTACAAGGAATTGCCTGTCATTTTGGTGACAACGATGGCATCCGAGGAGGACAAGCGCCAAGGCGCACAGGTGGGAGCAAACGCTTACATCACCAAAGGCGAATTCGAGCAAGGAGAGTTTTTAGATACATTAAGGAAGTTCGTATAAATGAGTATACGCCAAAAGAAAGTGGTTCTGGTTGAGGATTCCCCTGTTGCTCTGGAAATTCTCCAACGATTACTAAATTCCTCACCAGAGGTGGCTGTGGTTGGTACAGCACGCGATGGTGAGGAGGGTCTGGAAGTGATTACCAAGACCCAGCCGGATGTGATTTGTACAGACCTGATGATGGAAAATATGGATGGTCTGGAGTTGACCAAGCGTGTCATGGCTCAAGACCCGCGACCAATTTTGGTGATTAGCAATTTTGTCCAAAACACCGACATCGACACTATCTTTCGTCTGTTGCAAGCCGGTGCTGCAGATATTTTCCCCAAACCAACCACTGGTTCGCCGACTGACTACGAGAAAATCAGAGCAGCGTTGATTGCCAAAATTAAAGTCCTTTCGAGTATGAAAGTGGCTGCCAAACCGCAACAAGAAAAACAGCCGTTGACTCCTCCTGGGTCGCCGACAACATCTGGGTCGTCCTTAAAAGCTGAAACACCAGTAACAAATGTGACTCTTTCCTTCAGGGTGATCTGTATAGGGGCTTCCACACGAGGTCTTCAAGCTATCCAAAAGATTTTGGGCAAACTGCCGGCTGATTTCCCATTGCCGATTATTTGTACGTTGCACGTAGGTGAAGGCGTTTTGTCAAAATTGGTGGATTGGTTGTCCTTGGAGTGTAAGTTGAGAATCAAAGTTGCTGAAATTGGTGAGTCCCCTGAACCAGGAACAGTTTATTTTGCTCCAGAGAAGAATCATCTTGAATTAGACTCTCGAGGCAAGTTTATTTATTCAAGAGCTGTACCAGGAGAAAAGCATTGTCCCTCGATTACAGTTATGTTTAAATCTATGGCTAGCTTCTATGGCAAAACAACCGCTGGGGTTTTATTAACTGGGCTTGGTCATGACGGTGTACAAGGCTTACAGGCAATTTCTCAAGTAGGAGGTCTGACAATCGCCCAAGATGACAATGGTGTGGCGTTTGGCATGGTGAAAGAGGCACTGGCACTCGGTGCTGCTCAACATTTGCTTCCCATTGAAGACATCCCCCCTTTCTTACTCTTATTTTCTTTGAACAAATAGTTAGTTAACGACCCAACCAAGTCTTGATCACGTCAAGAAGACTGGAACCACCCCAAATTAACGCAAATAAAATTGAGGTAGTTAGAATTGCACCCATCACACAAAGGACTAAACCACTGAGACTAATAGCACCATCATCTTCTAGCAAACCAAAGCCAGTCACGAAAATTCCCATTGCGGGTAGAGTATTTGTTCCCGGAATGGGAATCATCATCGAAATTGCCATCAGGGCGATCGTACTGCCAATCGTCACTCTACCTGGTACAGTCGTACAGATATAGGTCATACGGGGACGAGCGAGGGCTTCAATCCTTCGCAACCAAGGTAGCCCTGCTTTCAAAAACTTCTGGACAGTTTCCAGCTTGATCGGATGATTCATCATCCGTTGTGGTAGCCAAGGGCTTTTAGAACCCACGAGCAACTGCATCGCTAGTAAAAAAATCAGGATACCAAAAGGAACAGAGTAACCAGGCGCAGGAACTGGCAAAGCTGAAGGTAAAGACAGGATAACGAACAAAAAACCAAAAATTCGTTCTCCTGCTAGCAGCAGAATGTCTGCCAACTTAACTTGTGATGGTCGCTCTTCTTCAAAAAAAAAGCGCTGTAATTCGTTAGAAAGTCTAGCCATAAAATACCGAAATTACCTTGTTCTAGAAACTTAGTACAGAAATACCACTAAAGACTTCAACACTCACAAGCCAAAAGTAGTAAGTGCCTTAGGTAGAGATTATTTCTAACTTTGCACCAATGATACAGTGAGAAGCGCTTAACGCACCTGTTTATACGACTGCCACTTCAATGTCCGTTCATCTTATTTTCTTTGACAAGATGAATAATTGATGGCACTAAAGAAACAACAATAATTAATCCAATAATTGGTAACAAAAACTTATCTACCTGTTCGGCAGGTAAGGATTTTCCTAAGAAAAATCCTAACAGAGTGATGCCGAATGTCCAAAGTAAGCCGCCAATTAAGTTATAGGACATAAATGTACGATAATCCATCGCACCAATTCCAGCAACAATCGGCGCAAAAGTCCGCACGATAGGCACAAATCGCGCTAAAACAAGTGTTTTCTTACCATGCTTTTGATAAAAATTTGTTGTTTTTACCAAATGTTTTTTATGAAATAACCATGAATCTTCTTTCTGAAAGAGCCTACGACCAAATCTGTGTCCAGTTGCATAACCCACATTATCGCCAAGGACTGCACAGAGAAAAGTGCCAATTACGAGAACCCAGATGTTAAGTAGTTTCTGAGATGCTACGAATCCAGCAGTGAACAGCAAACTATCACCTGGTAGAAAAAAGCCAATCAGTAAGCCAGACTCAGCAAAAATAATTCCCCATACTCCAAAGTAGCCCAGTGATTTTATTATTTGTACTAAATCAAAATGCATAGAAAATCCTTTCATTCAATAACTTATTTAACACAAAATTCCAAGGAATATCAGAATTTTTTTGACTTTAACTGATTTATCACGCTTTTCCATTGCATACACCAAAGGCAGAGAACACGATGTCAATATACAGCGCTTTCAAAAACATAAACTACAAACTACATGGTAGAGGCACGCTCGCCTTGCTGTGCCCCTACGGAAAACCTGCGTTCTACCCAATTGAAAACTCCTGTATTAGCCAGAATGTGCCTAGACCGTTTTAGTGCCTAAGTTCTGCATCTGTGAATGAAACGTAAGTATTCTCCTTCAATCAAGATATGTAATACTAATTGTTAGACTATCTAACTAAAAGAGGGAAATTTCATCCGTGGTGCAACTGACTATCACTGAGGCTGCATTGCAGGCGCAGGACCTCAGTCGCAAGTTTGGCAAATTTACTGCAGTCGATGCCTTGAGTTTCACTATAGAAGTCGGTGAGGTGTTTGGCTTGCTCGGACCGAACGGTGCAGGCAAGAGTACAGTAATTAAGATGTTGACAACTCTGCTACCCCCTAGTTCAGGACAAGCAGTCATAGCTGGATTTGAGGTGACTCATCAAGCGCCAGCAGTGAGGCGAGTCATTGGATATGTCCCCCAAGCACTTTCTTGTGATGGCAATTTAACAGGTTATGAAAATCTGCTGATTTTTGCCAAGCTGTACGATATTCCCCGGACAAAACGCGAACATCGAATCCGGGAGGCTCTATTATTTATGGGTTTGCAGGATGTCGCCCACAGACTCGTGCGAAACTACTCTGGTGGCATGATCCGCAAGCTGGAAATTGCTCAGTCAATTCTGCATCAGCCTAAAATTCTGTTTCTTGACGAGCCAACTGTAGGACTAGACCCGATCGCACGCAATCAGGTGTGGGAGCTTGTGCAACAACTCCTTGAGAATTATGGCACGACTGTACTGTTAACTACTCACTTTTTAGAAGAAGCAGATAGCTTATGTGACCGAGTGGCAATTATGCATCAAGGCAAAATCGTTGTAACTGGTACACCCACAGAATTGAAAGCTTCTTTGGCTAAAAGTAATGCAACTTTAGATGATGTGTTTATCCACTACACAGGTGACCAACTAGCATCAGGAGTCAACTACCATGAGACATCGAGAATCAGACGCGCTGCACGTCGGTTGGGCTAACGGACGCTCTCGTTCAGCAAATTTACTGGCTGCCATCTCCGACCTGATAACAAAGACACTCGTGATTGTCGAACTGGAAGTACGCAAGCTATTGCATGATCCAAGCGATATATTCTTGCGTACAGCCCAACCTGCATTGTGGCTTCTGATTTTTGGACAAGTCTTTAGCCGCATTCGTGCCATTCCCACCGATGGGTTGCCATATCTAGACTTTATGGCTGCCGGAATTTTGGCTCAAAGCGTGCTATTCATGGCAATTTTCACAGGTGGTATGGCAATTATTTGGGAAAAAGACTTAGGAATTGTTCATAAATTCCTGGCTAGTCCCACTCCCCGTGTAGCTATGGTACTGGGCAAATCTCTATCTTCTGGGGTGCGAAGTCTACCTCAGATAGTCATTATCTATGGATTATCACTGCTGCTGGGTGTCAAGTTAAATTTCAATCCGCTCGCCATTATGGGAGTTGTGCTGATTGTAGTTATGGGAGCAGTCTGTTTCTCGACCTTTTCACTGATTATTGGATGTCTTGTGAAAACAAGAGAACGCTTTACAGGGATTGGGCAGTTAATGACTATGCCATTGTTCTTTGCGAGCAATGCGATCTACCCGATTTCGCTGATGCCAAAATGGTTGCAGATGATATCACACCTTAATCCGTTAACATATCAGGTTGATGCTCTTAGAGGTACAATGTTGGCAAATGGCACAAGCACATATGGGTTTGCTGTAGACTTTACAGTTCTGCTATTTGCAGTTGTGGTTATGACGGTCATTAGTGGACGACTGTATTCACGCGTGGTTATGTAACTTATTCCACGCAGACTCATGCGATTTTTTCTTTGCCTTCAGTTCTAAGTCATACCAAGTCCGTTTAAACACTCATCATTACCAACCAGAGTGCAAACCCCACCACGCCAGTCGCCTCAACGGGAGGAACCCCCCTTCGGGTTCGCAGTCCCCTACGGCGGGAAACCCGCCTGCAGGGCTGTCTCACCGCACGGCGCTGGCTCCCCAACCCCTCCCCTTGTAAAGGGGAGGGGGGGTTTTGGCGTAAGGCAAAGCCGGGGTGGGGTTCTGGGGGAATAGACACTAATCAACCGGACTTGATATTACTGCAAGTTTTAGCGTTTTTCTTAACGGAAATCTATGTATCGTAGGTAAAGCATCTGCTCTACCTATGATTTTGCTGTCTTCTGATTGTATTTAATAAAAGTGGCAGCAGAGGTTAAGAGATTGTTATCTCTAAGGTAGAATGACAACTTTGCATCGTTAAACTTGCAATGAGTTAGGAAAAATAACAATAAAATGAGCTTAGAGCAAACTTCTCAAAAAACAACCTCAAAAGATTGTGCGGCTAAGGTAATGGAAACAATTCCATTGGTTATGCGAGCAATCCGAGCAGATATGCGTGCTATAGGCTCTACTACCTTGTCCGTCCCTCAATTCCGGACGCTCGCATTTTTAGATCGTAATCCTGGTACTTCACTTTCTGACCTTGCCGAACACTTGGGAGTGACTCGCGCGACAGCATCAGCAACTATAGAGCGGCTTGTTCAGCGCAACTATGTCCATCGCAATGATCACCCCCAAGAACGGCGGCGTGTTGTCCTCAAGCTGACTGAAGACGGGCTGCATCACTTGGAACAAGCTCGCAAACAAACTCGCGATCGCATTGCTGATCTCTTCACTCACCTCACACAAGAACAAATTCTTCAGATAGAAGAAGGATTGATTTTATTAAAACAAGTATTTGAACAAACTGTAGAACAGAAAGAAAACGAGTAGGCGCGAGCAAAAAGTTTGACGTAGATGAGATAATAAAAGCATTGAACCTAGTTTTGCCCTGATTGTTCTTCAGCTTGAGAAACAGATACCTAAAAGTACTAAGATTATTCTGGAGCGCTGCCATAGAGGCTGAGCTGGAGTATCGTATCAACTTCCTCTTAGCAACCTTGAGCAGCTTGGGTAATCTTGCAGGCAGTCTCTTCGGGCTATTCTTGTTTTACGGTAACGGCTACACCTTTTCAGGGTGGTCATGGGAAGCAGCTTTGGTAGTTTTGGGAATTTTTACCCTGCTGCAAGGTTTTTCTGCAACTTTCCTTGCCCCAAACTTAAATAGCATTGTCCGCCATGTACAGGAAGGTACACTGGACTTTGTGCTACTCAAACCCATCCGTAGCCAGTTTTGGCTTTCCACCCGTACCGTCTCACCTTGGGGACTGCCAGATATCATCTTTGGGAGTATCATAATTGGCTACGCAGGTAGAAAACTTGGTTTAGGAATACACGACTACCTGATCAGTGCAATTCCCCTGAGTTTTGGCTTGGTCATTCTTTACAGTTTGTGGTTCATGCTAGGAGCCACGAGTATTTGGTTTGTCAAAATTTACAACGTCACCGAAGTCCTGCGGGGTTTTTTGGAAGCTGGGCGATATCCGATGGTAGCATATCCTACTGCATACCGCTTTTTCTTCACGTATGTTGTTCCTGTCGCTTTTTTAACAACTATACCTGCGGAAGCGATGCTAGGTAGGGGTCAAATCGGTTGGGTAGTAGGCGCAGGTGTGTTGGCGATCGCACTGTTTTTTGTTTCCTCCAGGTTTTGGCAGTTTGCGTTGCGGTTTTATACGAGTGCATCGAGTTAAGGAACACCTAGGAGCGAATACGCCACTGGCATCAAATTATAATTTTGTCCTGATATCAAGCGAGAAAATACGGTTATTTTTATAATAACTGCATGATACCATCGCTTTGAAGTTCAACATGGCAGGACAATGCAACATTAGACTTACCATTGCTCAGATAGCAGAGCAATTTGTAGCAGGCAAGGAGCTTGCAAATGGCTAAGTTTGCCCTGCTGATTGGGGTGAGTGAGTACGAACAAGGTCTTACCCCGTTGCTTGCAGCTATAAATGATGTGGAGGCAATGCAGCGAATTTTGCAGCATCCAGAGATTGGTGGTTTTGATGAGGTAAAACCGCTCTTCAATCCGGAACGACAGGCGATGGAGGAAGCGATCGAAACTTTGTTTTCAGGTCGTCAAAAAGATGACTTAGTGCTGCTATTTTTCTCTGGTCATGGAATCAAGGATGAGAGCGGCAAGCTTTACTTCGCCACTCGCAACACCCGCAAAACTGACAAAGGAGAACTTGTTAGATCAACAGCAGTGGCAGCTAGCTTTGTACATGACATCATGAGCAATAGCCGCCCCAAACCCAGACAGCAGGTAGTGATTCTTGATTGTTGCTTCAGTGGTGCGTTTGCTGAGGGTATGTCAGCTAAATCAGCTAAAGATGATGGTTTTGTAGATGTCAAAAACCAATTGGGTCAAGACGGGCGGGCTGTTCTCACATCTTCGACTTCAACTCAATACTCTTTTGAACAGCAAGGAGCCGATATTTCAACTTATACCCGGTATATAGTTGAAGGGCTGGGGACTGGTGCAGCAGATCGGGATCAAGATGGTTGGATCTCTGTTGATGAATTGCATGAGTATGCCAAACAAAAAGTCCAAGAAGTTGCTCCTGCAATGAAACCGGAGATATATGCCATCAAAGAAGGCTATAAAATCAAGCTTGCCCAAGCACCCATTGGTGACCCGAAGCTCATATATCGTCGAGAAGTTGAGTATTGGGTGAAGGGCGGCGACGGCGAGATTTCTTTTACTGGTCGCACTACATTGGACGAGAAACGAAATACGTTGGGACTACCATCTGAAGAGACTGCCGCAATTGAGGCTCAAGTTTTAGAACCTATCAAAGTCTACAAGCAAAAATTGCAGCGATATGAGCAGGCGTTACGTACGGAAATTGAACGTGGGTTTCCTTTCAGTGATAAAACTCGCGTTGATTTGACACGTCTTCAGCAAGCGTCAGGACTAAGAGATGAAGATATAGCCCTAGTTGAAGCTCCTATAATTGCGGAACAGCAGAAAAATGTAGCACACAATACAAATATTTTTAGTTGGGAAAGACCATATTTACCGGCAGGAATTGGAGCTATTTTTGGGATTTTTCTTTTTGTATCGTTTTCAATTCCAATTTGGTATACAAACTCATATAAATGTCCATTTCTAATTTGGTATATAAACCGCTATAAATGTCCAGTTCCGCCAGAGATAACGTCACAGAGGCAACTTGCAGATAAATTTGCGGAAGTTCGCAATCTACCTGAAGGAACATTTAAATACGGTGGCAGTACTTCTTGGACTTCTATCTATCCAAAGCTAGAATCAGAAATTAAAAATGCTCATCGTCAGTTTGATATAAAAGTAAGAGAGGACTTGGTCAAGGGTTCTGGAATAGGTATTCACAAGTTAATAGACGGTGGACAGGATGGACTGGATTTTGCTCTGTCCTCCCGTCTCATTAGACCTGACGAGGAGAAGCTAGCTAAGGAAAAAGGTTTCACTCTCGAAGCAATTCCGGTTGCCACAAGCGGTTTAGCAGTAGCCGTTAACCCCAAATTGGAAATCAACTCTCTGACCAAAGAACAATTAAGCAGAATCTTCAGTGGTGAGTATGACAACTGGAAAAGGGTTGGCGCTTTAGCCGATATCCCAATTAAGCTCTATATGCGTGGTAATAATTCAGGCAGCACTGAAGAGTTTAAAAAAAGCCTGGGAATTAAAGAGTTTGCTAAAAAGATTAATTATGTCAACAGAACGAGTGAAGCACTGCAACAAATTGCAAAAGAACCCGGAGGAATCTTTGTGAGTTCGGCATCAAAGGTAGTGCCACAGTGTACCGTTAAGACCTTACCTCTTGTTAATAAGGAGGGTAAAATCGTTCCTCCATACCAACAAAAGAACTTCGTACAACCAACTCAATGTCGTCCTGGCAACCGTAATCGAGTTAACATTGAGGCAATTTACAGCGGTGAGTACCCATTAACTCATGACTTATACGTTGTGGTTAAGCGAAATGGTCAAACAGAAGAGCAAGCTGGTCAAGCCTACGCCAATCTACTTTTGACAAAACAAGGTCAAAAAATGATAAAAAGCCTTCAAGAAACTGGGATTCTAGACCAGGGTGAGTAAGTGGTGGGGCGATCGCCCTACCACTTACTCACCCCACAACCCGTATTTCCTGTAAAATCAAGCTCACCCGTAGGAAGTTTTTTTGACAATTTATCTCGTCAATCACTCCCGCAACAACGCCCGAAAACCCGCTTGAACAAAATGCACATCAGCAGTGACTGCATCAGTCAAACCTTGCTCCCACATCACCACAAAGGAAATGCAGTCTGTCAAACCCCAAGTTTTGTCAGGACGCTCGTTGTAAAGCTGTAACGCACGGGTGAGCAGTGGCGTATCCACCGTGACCACTTGCAAATTAGCTGTATAGTAACACTGTTGGATAAATTGCACCGCAGCAGGACGATTGACAGCACCCAAGGCATTACCAACTTCCACCAACACCGCTTCCGTAACCCAAACAGCCGCCGCTGCTCGCACTCTTGGCACAAACGCTCTAGCTATTCCATGATACTGGTCGCGTTTATTCAACAAAGCCTGGATAAATACCGTATCCAAAAATAAGCGCTCATCACTCATTCCGCGCCTTCTGTCTCCCGCTTGGGCGTACCGTATAAATAATGGTCATGCTCGCTAGACCAGTCAGGCGGTGCTTCTATCGTTCCCGTCATCGCCTCCAGCACATCCCAAGCATCACCTACTACAGGTGGTTCGCTTAACTCTTGAATTGTAATGACATAGCGCGTGTTCGGTTTTAAATCCAAAGGTGCATCCGGATGTAAAACATTGCCATCAAATATAGCCGTTACTTTTTTGTTCATCACCAGCAGCGCCTCTATCTTGTCATTTTATTGCTCGTCGGCAATCACTTGGTCAATTTCTTCTGGATGTTCTTTATAATATGACCAAGCTGCTTTCAAATCTTGTGGCGTTAATGCAGGATAATTTCTCAGTAATTCCTCATCTAAAGCTCCTTGCTGACGAAAAGAAACGAGAGTCCAAACAGCAATGCGGGTATCACGAATACGTGCATTACATCCACAAACTCCTGGAGTTTTTTGAATTAATTTTTTTTGAGTTGGTTGCGACATAAAGTATTCCCCATTATTCCCCCAATTTACCTTAAACTTTTGAACAGTCCGCTTCTGGCTCCAATTTGCCATTTTTTCACTTGCTAGTGCATCCACTTTGAAGCCTCACTCACCCCACAACCCGTATTTCCTGTAAAATCAAGACCTGAGAGTGTGGATAAGGAGATTGTAGGGGTGCCAACACTTGGTGTAAATATTGACCACATTGCCACTATCCGACAAGCGCGGCGGACGGTGGAACCAGACCCCGTGGCGGCGGCGGTACTGGCAGAATTAGCAGGTGCAGATGGCATTACTGTGCATTTGCGGGAAGATAGGCGGCATATTCAAGAACGAGATGTGCGCCTGTTGCGGCAAACGGTGCGATCGCACCTCAATTTAGAAATGGCTGCGACTGATGAAATGGTGGCGATCGCCCTCGACATCAAACCCGATTATGTGACTTTAGTACCCGAAAAGCGCGAAGAAGTCACCACAGAAGGCGGGCTGGATATCGTCGGTCAAATTGGTAGAATCGGAGAAGTGGTTGATAAATTGCAAAGCGCTGGCATTCCAGTAAGTCTGTTTATCGATGCCGTACAAGCACAAATTGAAGCATCTGTCAAGGTGCAGGCACAATTTATTGAACTGCATACTGGACGATATGCTGAGGCTAAGGATGAAATTAGTCGCGACCAGGAATTAGCCTTGCTAGACGAAGGGTGTGAGCAAGCGATTCAAGCAGGATTGCGAGTCAATGCCGGTCATGGACTCACCTACTGGAACGTCTATCGCGTGGCTGGCATTCCAGGTATGGAAGAACTGAACATCGGGCATACCATCGTCAGTCGGGCAGCATTAGTGGGGATGGAAAGAGCAGTCCGCGAAATGAAATTAGCGATGCGAGGTCAACTGTAGCGGCTACTGCAAAGACAATTTTGGGGTTCGACTGCGTAAATCTAGAAAGTGTTTGGTATGTTCAAAACTAGGGTTATTCTTTCTCCAAAAATTTTATGAGCGCAACTCAGTCGAACAGCACTCCGCTTTGGGTACAGGGCAGAGACACAGTTATTGCACATAGTGGCGATGCCGAGTGGCGCTATGGTACGCCTCCAGACTATACCCGCTCAAAGGAAAATCTTGCAAAGGAAAGTACACAGAACCATCTTGAAGGTTCACTGGAGGCTCTTGTCCAAAACTTGGTGAGAACCTTTGAGATGGAAGCATCGTTCAAAACCAACCCTTCTGAGTGGTTGTCAGTTGTGAACGAACAGTTTCGCATGAGTAGTAATGGTGGTGCAGCGTACACAGCATCAGATGTGGTAAAGGCAGGCACTTACAACTTATTTATCGGCGATACTGAAGATTACAAGGCTTCCGAGGAAGATTTTGAATCATCAGCCAATCTCTTCCATACAGCATTTCCCAAAGGATTTTTGTGGGAAGTGCTTGAGGTTTACTCAGGTCCACCAAATGTTACATTCAAATGGCGTCATTGGGGAACTTTTAACGGTTCATACAAAGACTATGCACCTACAGGAGAGACGGTGGAGATAGTCGGTATGAGCGTGGCGCGTGTCACTGATGATTTGAGAGTTCTTTCCATAGAACACTACTTCGACAACAGCCTGTTTCTTAAAAAGCTGACAACTGGTGCAAAAAAAGGAACTGGTGAACAGCAAGGAAGTTTTTGGGGTTTTGTCAGGCGACTTTGGGGATTAACACAAAAACAAGCAACTGGCGAACTGCAAGCGAGTCGTTGTCCCTTGAGTGCTTTGATCAGGTGATTTTGGTTCAGTTAGATGATAGAGGTACAGTGAGCAGCACTGTACCCTTATCATTATTCATTAGCAACCAAAGGAAGAAAATGCAAACATACTATTACGTTTTGGCTTCTCAACGCTTTCTTCTTGAAGAAGAACCGATGGAGGAAGTTCTCAAGGAACGCACCCGTCACTACCACGAACAAGAAAAAGAAATTGATTTTTGGGTGGTTAAGCAGCCAGCTTTTTTGGAAGCACCCCAAATGGCAGAAGTTAAGGCGAAGTGTCCTCAACCAGCAGTGGCGATTATTTCCACCAATCCCCAATTTATTACCTGGTTGAAACTTCGATTGGAGTACGTCGTGACAGGCGAATTTCAAGCTCCTTCACCAGAAATTCCTGATGCATTGGCATCTCTGGCTGCCGTGTCTTAATGTATGGTCATTAGTTATTGTAGAGACGCGCCATGGCGCGTCTCTACATCGTCATTAGTCACTAGTTATTAGTTATTGGACTATAGACTATTGACTAATAACTAAATATAATCTTTTAAAAGAAAAGTTCAAGATAAATTTATGTTTAAGACTGTTGTCCAGAAATTTCAGATACCAAATGCTTTAGTGAGTGGTTTAGTGCTAGCCCTTGTCGGCTCTTCTGGCGGCATCAATTCTGCTTTCGCTCAACGACAACAAGATCTTCCCGTCTGTCAACCTCCGAATACAGGTGAGTATCTTTTGTTGGTTATTAGTCCCACAGCAGATAATCAGAAGCAGTTGCGCCACGCTTTACCGTCTAACATTAAAACGACCACCTGTAGATATCTCAAAGATACAGTGACGCGCATAGGTGGGTTTACTAAGATAGACGATGCTAACAGTTGGGCAAAGTATATCAACAATGTTGCCGGTTTGTCTGGTATTATCACCACTCGACCATCAGAAACTGCTCGCTCATCAGAGGTGGTACAGACTCAGCCTCAGCCAGTCAGCTATAAACCCGAACGGTTGGGAGGGGGTTTTGCCGTATTGGTAGATTACTACAACCGCCCGGAAGTTGCCAATCAAGTGCGCCAAGCGGTGGGAGGAGACGTAGGTTTTGTTTCCTACGGACAACGCCCTTATTTGCTGGCTATTTATACACCTAACCAAAAAGAAGCATATAGCACATTGGAGAAGCTGAGCGAACAAGGTTTTTTTGCCCTACTCGTAGATAGCCGTAAAGTGGTGCTACTGCGCTCAACTGTGCGTTTGCAGTAGCCGTCAGCTTCTTTTGAAAAGCAGGATTGACTATGGACTAAAAACCAACACGCCGGTTGATCTCGCCAACCAAGAGACAGTTATACCCAACGCCGATCCAGCAATGACTTGAACGGGTGTGTGTCCCAGCAATTCTTTGAGGCGATCGCCGTTAAATTCTGGGTGTTCGTGAAATAATTCATCAATCATTTGATTGAGGATACGGGCTTGCTTTCCAGCGGCTTGACGAACTCCTGCGGCGTCATACATGACTATAATGGCAAAAATCATCGCCACCGCAAATTCCGCAGAAGCCCAACCAAGAGTTTGTCCTACTCCAGTTGCTAAGGCTGTTACCAGTGCTGAGTGAGCACTAGGCATACCTCCAGTTGTGACTAAAACACTTATATTCAGTTTACGATTCTTGATGAGCTCGAAGACGAGCTTCAATGCTTGAGCCATCAAACAAGCTACTAGAGCAACCCACAGCACTCGGTTGTCTAATATATCGCCTATGTCCTGCATGCTATTTTGCTTAGATGAGAAGTTATGAATTATGAATGATGAATTATGAAAAGAAATATGAATTATGAATGATAAATTATGAATTGTAAAGTCGCTCAGCCTTTATCATTCATCATTCATGATTTAGTGCTTGCGATTGGTGATAAAGTGCGCCAGTTCCTTTAAAGGCAAAGATTTTTCTCCAAAGGGTTCTAATTCTGCACAAGCATCCTCAATCAGCTGTTGAGCTTTTTGTTTTGATTCTTCGAGTCCCCAAAGGCTGGGATACGTCACCTTTTGAGCTTTTTGGTCTTTCCCAGCAGTTTTGCCCAATTGCTCACAGGTTGCAGTGATATCTAGAATGTCATCAATAATTTGGAAGGCAAGCCCAATGTTTTGGGAATACCGAGACAGTCGCTGCACATCTTCAGATGATGCTCCTCCTAAAATGCCACCAGAAACAACACAAGCTTCTAAGAGGGCACCTGTTTTGTGACTATGAATAAAACTCAATGTTTCTAGGGAAATATCTGTCTTTCCTTCCGATTCTAAATCTAGCACTTGACCCCCGACCAAGCCAGTCGCCCCCGTAGCACGACCCAAATGAGCAATTACCTGTACAACTCGCTCCAGTGGTACATTCTGGGTGTGAGTTACCACATACTCAAAAGCATAAGCTAACAAGCCATCCCCAGCCAAAATTGCTATATCTTCACCATAAACTTTGTGATTTGTCAACTTACCGCGACGGTAATCGTCATTATCCATTGCTGGCAAGTCGTCGTGAATCAGCGACATTGTGTGGATCATCTCCACAGCACAAGCTGTTGCAAGTGCCATTTCGATTGTACCGCCCATCATCTCACAGGTAGCAAGGCAAAGAATCGGGCGCAAACGCTTACCTCCTGCTAAGAGTGAATAGCGCATTGCTTCGTAAATCTTTTCTGGATAACGTATGGGAATCGCTTTATCCAAAGCAGCTTCACAAAGCTTTTGTCGCTCTTTGAGATAGGCTCTTAGGTCAAATTTGGCTGACTCAGGAGTCTTTTGAATGTTATCTGCTGCTACCATTCTTGAATTCCTTAATATTCTGTTATATGAGTAACAATTTTACGAGGCTTTGGCACATTAAGAATGAGGAGTGAGGAGTCAGGAAAAAATTTAGGACTTAAGAGTCAAGAGTGAAGAATAATAACTCATAATTCATAGTTCATAATTCTTAATTCATAATTTTTGATTCGTCCTTAAATAACTGGAAAAAGTATTTTGCAGTAACATAGCTACTGTCATCGGACCAACACCACCTGGAACTGGTGTGAGGTATTCGGCCACCTTAGCAGTGGACTCAAAGTCAACATCGCCTACTAGACGACTATTGCCGTTTGAGTCGCTCACGCGATTCATCCCCACATCTACCACAACAGCGTCCGGTTTCACCATTTCGTTCGTAATAAGTCCTGGACGACCTACTGCTGCAATCAGAATATCAGCATTTTTGGTGATGGATGGCAAGTCGTGCGATCGCGAATGAGCTACAGTCACAGTAGCATCTGCCTCCAAGAGCATCAAAGCCATTGGTTTGCCCACCAAAATACTACGTCCTACCACTACCGCCTGTTTTCCCTGCAAGGGAATTGCATATTCCTGCAACAGCCGCATGATTCCCGCTGGAGTGCAACTGCGTAAACCTGGTTCTCCCCGTACCAGTCGTCCTAAGTTCACTGGGTGCAGTCCATCAGCGTCTTTATGTGGCTCTATTTGATGCAAAAGTCCCACAGCATCCAAGTGGTTAGGGAGGGGCAATTGCACGAGAATGCCATCCACCCTTTGATCATTGTTAAGTGCAGCAATCACTTCTTCTAGTTCTGCTTGGGTCGTTTGCGTGGGAAAATGTCTACCAAAAGAAGCAATACCCACTTTCTGGCAAGCTCGTTCTTTGCCGCGTACATAAGCTGCTGACGCTGGGTTATCGCCCACCATCAGCACTGCTAAACCTGGCGGGCGTCCTATTTGGGGTTGCAATTCTTTAACGCTAGCAGAAAGTTCTTGCTGAATTTTTTCAGCTAACGCTTTACCATCAAGAAGTTTGGCTGTTTTTGTTTCCATGAGAATTCAACACAAGTACGCTACGCCAAGGCGTTGCTGTCAGATGCCTGAGCGTAAACAGCAAGACCACATTCTTTATCTTCTCAGATTGGTTGTCTAACAAGACTTGAGAACCCAGAATTTAGAATGTTCCCCAACCAGGAAAGAATTTTAGATTTTCAAGGAAAACGATTAGGAGAGCAAGTGTGAAAAAAGAATACGACACATAATTGAGTGAAACTGAGTCTATGCAAGATTTTCACAATCCACCCATCCAAAATCCACCCAAAATGGTGTGAGGAGTTGCTTTTTGCGAGTTTTTGATACTGAAACATAAAGTATTGATAATCACTTGTTAAATTAAAATTGTCACAACCCAAGCACTGATGCCAAAATTTGCGAGTGGAGGTACTCGTTATGCAACTCGTGAAAAATTTCAACTTCTCATTTTTATACAAATATGGCATTGTCGTACCCATACGCCTGGGATTGATCCTTTGCCTTATAGGGGGACTGCTAAGTTGTGGTAACTTGGGGCAGTTTGGCATGAATGCCATAGGAGCCAACATCACCCAAATTCAAGACTTGAAACCACAACAAGACGATGGTACTACAGTCTACGTACAAGGTAAGGTAGAAAAGCGAATTCCACTTTTGAATCAATATGCATATCAAATTAATGATTCTACAGGGAAAATCTGGGTTGTCACCAATCAAACTGGTCTAGGCGAGGGAGAGCAAGTGGTGATTAAGGGTAAAGTTCGCCACCAAAGTATTCCTTTAGCTGGCAAAGAATATGGAGAAGTTTATATAGAGGAGCAGTAATTGGAACGTCAGCCCAACAAGTTATGGGAGCTTCTTGCATCGAGAAGCCCCTAGCAATCTGGAGGAATAGAGATTTTAGTCTGGTCAACTAATCCGCTTGACTTGAGGCGCTTAAGCCCCTCGCCTTTAGGCAGGGGTGTTGACATTATTTATATCAAAGCAAAATTTTAACCGAATGACAGGGGCTATATTTGTTAACTTACTCTAGTCATCCTAATGTCGTAAAAAAATTATTTTTTCTTTAGCATTTTTTTTATGTATGTGTTGTAATCTACGAAGTCGTCATCATTATTATACACCGTTGCTTTAGAGACAACAGAGACATACTTTAGATAGAGAAAGAAACAATTTTTTATCAGTTTTTAACTTTATTTATTGCGTCCCTTTTGATAAAGCAACAACTCTGCTTTCAAGGCAGGGCTATTTCGTTTGTCCTTAAACCCACTAGAAAATTTATGAACAAATAGTAGGGAACACAAACCTGCACGGGTTGGGTGAGAAGCAAATAACCCTAATTTGAAGTAGACCAACAATGAAGTGTTTGATATTTGGAGAAAAAAGTTTATGGGTTGGTTACAAAGACTTTTTGGACTGGAAAAGCCTCAAGATGCTCAAGTGAATCCCGATCCCACTACAGTTAGTCAGAACAACGATACAGGCGAAGACATTCCTTTAGAGCGAGTGGGGTTAAATGGAGAGTACGACCAGAGTGGTTTAGCAAAGCGGGTCGCCCTAGCTTTTGATGAAAACCCCGAATTTGATAATATTGACAGCTTGTACGTAGCACAAACAGGCGGTACGGTTGTTCTCAAAGGGTCAGTTCCCAGTCAAGAGATTCTCGACCAACTGGTAGAGATTGCAAGCAGTGTTAGCGGTGCAACAGACGTTACAACTGACGAAGTCAGTGTCGGTTAGATAAGCAGCACCGGCGTAAATAAACGGAAAACTTGTACAAGGGTAGAGGGAAAGGGTAAGAGAAGGTTACTTACCCAAATCCCTCACCCTTAGCTTCTTTACATTGAGTTTAATGAAACCGACCCACTTAGGGTCTAATGGGTGCAATTTCAGCAATCAAAACAGGCTATGAAAAATATATTCCGATATCAATGGACTATTTCCATCGCACTTTTGACTATCTTAGCCCTTTCGGGTTGTGGGAAAAAGGCTGAGGAAGGCAATACTTCTCCATCTAGCGACTCTGGCGCGTCTACATCTACAACTGCTCCGTCTGGTGGGACTGGAACCTCAGATAGTCCTGGAACAGGGACAACTGGTGCTTCTTCAACTACTGGGATTTCGGCTGAAGCTCAGAAGTTAGGTGTTAAGCCCCAAGGAGAGACCACTTGTCCTAGCAATGCTCCTGTTAAGGGCGTAGTTACCAAGAAGCGGGGTAACATACTTCATGCTCCCAAGTCACTCGATTATGAAAAGGTCAAGCCCAATATCTGCTTTGCAGATACAGCTACCGCGCAAAAAGCTGGCTTTAACCCTCCCAAGTAATATCGCTGCATAACATTCAAAACCCTTGCTGTGCAAGGGTTTTATGAAAGAGTAAAAGTTTTTGTGGTAGTCATGCATGATAGACAATGTTTATGCTAAACAGGTAAATCCTGACAAGCAGGAGTGAATATGGCTACCGAAGTGGCGATCGCCATTCTCTATCAAAACAACAAATTTCTCATGCAGTTGCGGGATAACATCCCCAATATTGTCTATCCCGGTCACTGGGCATTTTTTGGCGGACACATAGAACCTGGTGAAACCCCAGAGTTTGCGGTACAACGGGAAATTTTAGAAGAAATTGGTTATACTTTACCACCAACATTTTCTAAGTTTGGCTGCTATCCCGACAAAATTGCGGTTCGTCATGTCTTCTATGCACCCCTGACAGTGGAATTAAATCAACTGGTTCTGAATGAAGGTTGGGATATGGGCTTAATAACACCGCAAGACATTCGCTTGGGTGCGAGTTATTCCGCTGTATCAGGAGACGTGCGACCCCTTGGACCTGTGCATCAGCAGATTTTGTTAGATTTTATGGAGAGACACGATAAATTGTCTTCTGACTCAAGTGTTAATCTGACTAATAACTAATGACTAACTACAAACTACCACGATGGTTAAGTTTGAGCCTCGCATTTCCCCTGGCTGTACTCAACGGTTGGGTATTGCTTCAGGTTGTGCATTATTTTCAACCCTTGGTCAGCATCTTTGTCGCCGCCAGTTTGCTGGCTTTTGTTCTAGACTATCCCATTCGGTTTTTCCAACAACGAGGGGTAAAACGCAACTTAGCTGTTGGGAGTGTGTTGTTGTTAGCTGTAGTGATTGTAGTCGCTTTAGCTCTTACCTTAGTTCCTCTGATTCTGCAACAGCTTAACGAACTGGCTAATTTTTTGCCAAGTTGGATTGATTCTGGAACGCAACAACTGCAAGCTTTCCAAGACTGGGCTGCGGCTCAACAGCTTCCCGTGAATTTGAGTGGCTTATTGACTCAAGTGTTAGACAGATTATCTAATCAACTTCAGTCCTTTACCGGTCAAATCCTCGGTTTTGCCGTGGATACCATTGGTAGTGTGGTCAACGTGCTGCTGACGGTCGTACTGACTATCTACTTAGTATTGAACGGAGAACGTCTTTGGGATGGAATTTTTCTGTGGTTCTCGCCTCATATTGGTTCGCAAGTACGGCAATTATTGCGCGAGGACTTTCAAAATTACTTTATTGGTCAAGCAACATTGGGTGCTTTGCTAGCGGTTGCTCTGATACTTGTATTTTTGGCGCTGCAAGTTCCCTTGGCTTTACTTTTTGGTATTGTCATTGGATTCTTTTCTCTGTTCCCCTTTGGCACGGGTATAGGTATTGCTATAGTAAGCTTATTGGTGGGATTGCAGAACTTTTGGTTAGGGATAGAAGTCTTAGCCGTTTCTGTGGCGATCGACCAAGTCAATTCTAATTTTGTTGCTCCTCGCCTTTTGGGGAATTTGACTGGCTTAAATCCCGTGTGGGTGGTCATTTCCTTGCTGTTAGGAACCAAACTCGGAGGACTACTGGGTTTATTGGTTGCTATACCTATAGCCAGTTTTATCAAAGATGTGGCGGATAGCTGGCGTGAGGGGGGATTTAGGCTACCGCCTGCGGAACATAACTCAGGTGATAGCATTTCTAGTGAACAAACCCCAACTGTTTTGCTAGAGCGATAAAGCGATAATAAGAAAAGTCAACTATTAGAGTTTTGGAGTGGGTCATGCTTAAGCAACTCATCCTTGAGAATTGGAAAAGTTTTCGTTATGCAGAACTTCCGATTGACCCACTGACTGTTCTTATTGGTACGAATGCGAGTGGTAAATCGAATGTCGTTGAAGCTTTGGAATTTCTTCAAAGAATAGTTAGAAGCGAAAGTGTTGAAGTTGCTTTAGCTGGAGATAAAATGCTTCCTTCTATTAGAAGTGGTGTAGAGTGGGCTGCACTAAAGAATGAAACTCAATTTACATTAAAAGCACTCATTCAGGGCGAGGATGATCAAACAGACTATTTGTATGTTTTAAAAATACAAACACAGCCGATATTCAGAGTTATAGAAGAATATATTGATTGTCACAAAAATGGAGATAGTCTTAAAGCTAATTTAGAAAAATACTATATTAAAAACTCTTATTTTATAACAAAAAGTGGATTAAAAGAAGTAGGTAGTTCAATTCCTAGAGATGAATTTGATCTCTCTAAGATGACTAAATACTCTAAGGAAGAATGGGAAAATGCATTGAAGCACAAAT
This sequence comes from Kalymmatonema gypsitolerans NIES-4073, assembly GCF_002368435.1. GTDB lineage: Bacteria > Cyanobacteriota > Cyanobacteriia > Cyanobacteriales > Nostocaceae > Kalymmatonema > Kalymmatonema gypsitolerans. Next base: position 9,349,573 of record NZ_AP018268.1, on the reverse strand, counting down.
CTCAGCTTATAAATGAAGTTAAAACTTTTGTGCTCGATGCTCTAGAAAGCATTTTAATTCTGAATCCCATTCCTTCTAAAATGCGGGATTATTCACGGCTTTCTGACACCCTTGAAAGCGATGCATCAAACATAGCAGGTGTGCTAGCAGCATTACCTGATGAGCAAAAAGCTGAGGTGGAAGAAACTATTTCTGCCTACGCTAAGAATTTGCCAGAAGGAGATATTCAAAGAATATGGGCAGAAAAAGTCGGTAGGTTCGGTACAGATGCCATGCTTTACTGTCAGGAGCTATGGAAACCAGGTCACATCACAGAGATAGATGCTAGAAGTATGTCGGATGGTACGCTGAGATTTATAGCTATCCTTACAGCGCTTCTTACCCGACCAGAAGGTAGTCAACTGGTAATTGAAGAAATAGATAACGGGCTGCATCCCTCGCGGGCAGAATTACTGGTAAGAATGCTGCGAGAAATTGGTGAAAAAAGAAAAATTGACATATTAATGACTACTCATAACCCAGCTTTGCTTGATGCTTTAGGACCAGAAATAGTGCCATTTGTCGTAGTAGCGCATCGAGATTCTGAAACTGGAGAAAGTAAGCTGACTTTACTAGAAGATATTGAGAACCTGCCTAAGTTAATGGCATCTGGTACACTAGGTAAGCTGACAACGAAGGGTGCTATTGAAAGGAGCCTTGCTGATACCAAGTAGCGCCAAATATGAAGAAGGTTCTGATTATCGATACATCGATACTGTGTGTTTACTTGGGGGTTCCTGGCAAAGATACCTGTGGAACAGATCAGAATAAGTGGGACAAAAAGCAAGTTGATGAATTTCTCAAAAAAGAAGAAGACAGTGCATATTTTGTGCTACCTCTAGCCGTCATCATAGAAACTGGTAATCACATTGCACAAGCAAATTTGAATCGATATGAAATGGCTCAAGCTTTAGCTGATTTGATGGTGAAAGCAGCAGACGCGACAACACCTTGGGCTGCTTTCACTGAACAAGCAGAATTTTGGGACGCAGAAGGCTTGAAAAAGCTAGCGGCTGAATGGTCTAACTTAGCAGTGCAACGTATTTCTATCGGTGATGCGACTATCAAGACTGTAGCTGAATACTACGCCAAAATCGGTTGTCAGGTGGAAATTCTCACGGGTGATGACGGACTGAAGGCTTACCAACCAACGTCTCCTGTCCAAATTCCTAGGCGAAGTAGTCGAAGAGTTAACAAACCTTGAACAATTTGAGAGTATCGCTGATATCAAGCTATCATCGGATATTGGCAGGTTGCCATGTGTATTGGTAGACATTCATGACCGCTTCTTACTCTGCATCCCAACCCAATAACCCGACTGCGCCGCACACTGACACTCGATTGGTGGATCGCAGTAAGCTGACTCAAATGTTTCAGCATTATGTCGAGACGAAGGATAAGTATCCTCACGCGATGCTACTGTATCGAGTGGGAGATTTCTTTGAATGTTACTTTGAAGATGCTGTGACTTTGGCGCAGGAATTAGAACTCTCCCTCACCAGCAAGTCAGTAGGGGAAGTTGGACGGGTAGCGATGAGTGGTGTACCGCACCACGCCTGGGAACGCCACGCGACACAGTTGGTAGAAAAAGGATATGCTGTTGTCATTTGCGACCAAGTGGAAGATGCTGCGGAAGCTGCTGGCAGATTAGTGCGGCGGGAAATCACGCGCATCCTGACCCCTGGCACTTTGCTAGAGGAGGGAATGCTAAAGTCAAGTCGCAATAATTACCTGGCGGCTGTGGTGATTGCTGGGGAGCATTGGGGTTTGGCGTATGCAGATATTTCCACTGGTGAATTCCTCACAACGCAAGGTAGCAATTTAGAGCATTTGACACAGGAAGTTATGCGCTTGCAGCCTGCGGAGGTGCTCATTCCTACCAACGCACCAGACTTGGGCAGTTTACTGCGTCCAGGAGAAAAATCAGAACATCTCCCGCAATGTTTGCCACCGTCTTTTTGTTATTCGTTGCGATCGCAAATTCCGTTCTCTCAAGGAGAATCTCGGGCAAGATTGTTGCAAAAGTTTAAAGTGCGATCGCTAGAAGGATTGGGTTGCGATCATCTTCCTTTAGCCGTCCGCGCCGCAGGTGGGTTGCTGGAATATTTGGAAGATACGCAGAAGGAAAACGCTATCCCCCTCCAGTCGCTACGCACCTATACCCTCACTGACTTTTTAATTGTTGACCATCAAACTCGCCGCAACCTGGAAATTACACAAACTGTGCGCGATGGCACTTTTCACGGTTCCCTGCTTTGGGCTTTGGATAAAACCAGTACGGCGATGGGTAGTCGTGCTTTACGGCGGTGGTTGTTGCAACCACTACTTGATATTAAAGGTATTCGGACACGGCAAGACACGATTCAAGAATTGGTAGAAAATACAACTCTCCGTCAAGAACTACGGCAGTTGTTACGTCAAATTTATGATTTAGATCGGCTCACGGGACGCGCTGGTTCTGGTACTGCTAATGCAAGAGATTTACTTGCTTTGGCAGATTCTCTATCTCGTTTACCGGAATTATCTCGCTTGGTCGCTGATGCTCGTTCACCCTTCCTGAAAGCATTGCAGAAGGTACCGCCTGTTTTAGAAGAGTTAGCACAGCAAATTCGCGGTCATCTGGTGGAGTCGCCACCGATACATATCAAAGAAGGCGGGTTGATTCGCCCTGGAGTTCATGTTCAGTTGGACGAAAGACGTGCTACTGTCGAAGACGACCAAAAATGGATTGCCAACTTGGAAGTAGACGAAAGAGCAAAGACGGGAATTCCGACGCTGAAGGTGGGATTTAACAAAACTTTTGGTTATTATATCAGTATTTCCCGTGCAAAGGCAGACCAAGTGCCGTCTAATTATATACGCAAGCAAACGCTGGTTAATGAAGAACGCTACATCACGCCGGAGTTGAAGGAACGGGAAGCGCGAATTCTCACGGCGCGAGATGATTTGAACCAGTTGGAATATGAGATTTTTGTGGCGTTGCGCGAAGAAGTGGGTTCACAAGCCGAGGTGATTCGCAATATTTCTCGTGCTGTGGCGGCGGCGGATGTGTTGTGTGGTTTGGCAGAGTTAGCGGTTCATCAAGGTTACTGTCGTCCAGAAATGGTGGAAGGACGAGAAATTACGATTGTGGATGGGCGTCATCCGGTTGTGGAACAGTCTTTGCCTGCGGGTTTCTTTGTGCCGAATTCGACGCAGTTGGGAAGGGAAGAGGAGGACAAGGGAAATTCTTCTCATCCTGACTTAATCATCCTCACTGGTCCAAATGCAAGTGGTAAGAGTTGTTATTTGCGTCAGGTGGGGTTAATTCAGCTGATAGCGCAAATTGGTAGTTTTGTCCCTGCGCGGTCTGCTAGGTTGGGAGTGTGCGATCGCATTTTTACTCGTGTGGGTGCAGTAGATGACTTGGCGACGGGTCAATCGACTTTTATGGTAGAGATGAATGAGACGGCGAATATTCTCAACCATGCAACATCAAGGTCGCTGGTATTGTTGGATGAAATTGGCAGAGGGACAGCGACGTTTGATGGTCTTTCTATTGCTTGGGCGGTGGCGGAGTACATTGCAACAGAGATTCGGGCGCGGACGATTTTTGCCACGCACTACCATGAGTTGAATGAGTTGGCTTCACTGTTGCCAAATGTAGCTAATTACCAGGTGACGGTGAAGGAGTTACCAGACCAAATTATCTTTTTGCACCAAGTCCAACCAGGTGGCGCTGATAAGTCCTACGGAATTGAGGCGGGAAGGTTGGCGGGTTTACCCAAAGTTGTGATTGCACGGGCAAAACAAGTGATGGGGCAAATTGAAAAGCACAGCAAGATTGCAATGGGACTGCAAAATTTGGAATAGTTGTTGTCGAAATAATTTTTGACCCAATAAATCATGTAGAAACGCGATGTATTCTCATGGAAAAGAGCTATTTTCAGCGCGTTTCTACAATACTATAATTGTCAAAAAAATCTATTTTGCAACTTGTAATATCAAGTTCGCCTAATTACTTACAATAAAAAATAAAAAGACCTCACCCCCTGCCCCTCTCGTTATTAAGGAGATCCAGTGCGTTGCGGAGCCAGCGCCGTGGGCGGGTTTCCCGACTTGAGGCGTCTGGCGTTGGGGTTCCCCCCGTTGTAGCACCTGGCGTGAGGGGTGCCCGAAGGGCGGGGTGAGGTTCCTCGTTTTTTATAAGTGTTTATCCGAACATGATATAATTTGATGATTACTGCATCAATTGGAAGGAGTCAAAAAACTTCCTAACATCGCTGACTTGAGGGTTTTTCTCGCTTCCAACCAAGAGCATATACAACCGTTGGTTAACAATAAAAATTCTACCTGTCAAAGTCATTCCTTCTTTTTCATCCCACAGCTTAATTTCTTTACCGGGATATGCACCTAGATTAATATTTTGCTGACTGAGTAATTTTTTCCCATCCTTTAACATAGCTTGTAGAACAGAATCTAATAATTCACTTGAGGGAATCTGAGTTACATCATTTTTAAAATCAGCATAGCCAACCAGAAACGCATTTTTTTCATGAGTACTCATGTACATTTTTTTGTAGTAGATTATAATTTTGTGCAGTTGCGTCGGGTTCAAAGTTTAGATAGTTCACTAGCGCGAGGTTGCAACCATTTAAAAGAATACCTTGCTTCCCGTCCTGATTTGCGAAAAGAAATTTGCCCTGATAATAAATAGCCACGCTACGCATTTATGATGTTGGGGAAGTGCGATCTCGTTTGTAATATTGGAATTTGTGCGATTATCCTACTCATTAACCCGCATATTTATCTGACTCAATTCTTCCCGTACAACTCGCCGTAAAATTTCCTCTAAAGGTTCCCGACGCTGTTGCACATATTCACGCAATGCATTATTTATCAAAGTCTGATAGTTTCCACCACCAGCAAGATGGACTTGTTCGCGGAACCACATCAAAATATCATCATCTAACCGAATTGTAATCCTTGTTTTACCTTCGCCTGTAGGCTCAATTGCTCCACGTTTACCTTGACTAAAATCGTACTCAGTATCCATAGATTGAATTACCAACGCTCTAACATCAAGCCATCAACATAGTCAAAGTCTGTATCATCTGTCACTAATATCCAACCCTGCTCTAAACATTGTGCCGCAATCCAAACATCATTCATTGGAATTGGTCGTCCCTTCCGTTTCAAAGCCAGTCGGGTTTGAGCATAGACTGCTGCTGTTTCTCGACCTAATGGCAGAACTACACAAGCCTTAATAAACTCCAGATAACGAGGTAAATTTTGTAATGGACGAGTAGAGTTTTCCGCGCCAAAAAGTAACTCCCCCACTACGACGGTAGGCAGAACCACCTCTGGTAATGCTAGTACCCGTGAAACGATGGCTGTGTCTCCATTCAAAAAACGCACTGCCACAGAGGTATCCAGGGCAATCTCACCACTCATTCACATCCACCTGCCGACATTCTGTGGCGATCGCCTCTTTTAATTCTTCCGCTTCTCTATCACTTAAAATACCTGCAAATTTTGCCAAAGGATGGGTTTTGCGTGTTGCTTTTACTCTATGAAAAAAATCTAATACCAACTCAACTATATCATCAGGAGCTTGTTCGATTTCCTGGATCAATTCTTCACGATTTGTCATGCATTCAATTGTTCTTGACTAGTTCTTTCTATTTTCAGTATATCCAAAGTCCCAAAGCGATCGGATTTGGATTGATGGGAGAAAGTGTGATAGCGTCCTTTGAGTCCGCCGCCTATGCCTACGGCACGGCTACGCCTATCGGGGCTAGCGCTGCTGCTTTGCAGCAAATTGCATTTGGGTTGATAAGAGAGTGGGATGTCTGACGACAAGTCGCTGTGCTAGGACTTACGCATTTATTAGAATTGAGGGGAAAGTGCGTTAGCGAAGCTGAACGAAGTTCTAGCTTGCGCGACGAAAGTCGTTCGCTTTTATTGTGGTTGAGCAGATAGAGTGCGATGCCCAAGCCCCCACCGAAACGCGATCGCATTTATTAGCGCTCTTTTATTACTCTCGTCAGATTAAATTTGAGATCCTATTTTTAGGTTAGTCCGCGCAGGCGGACTTTGTTTGTGTAGCCGCACCTGTGCCTCAATTATTCTCTCTCCAGAGTCATAGAAGAGCGTTAGGGTTGAGGAGATAGAGTGCGATAGCGTTTGCGTAGCGCCCTCTTCGGGGCTAGCGCTGCTGCTTTGCTGCAGATGGCCTCTGTGATGTTGGGATTTGTGCCATGTCTGACGACAAGCCGGTGTGCGTCTACGCATTTATTGGATTAATGGGAAAGTGCGATGTCTGATGACAAGCCGGTGTGCGTCTACGCATTTATTGGGATTGATGGGATGGAGTGCGATCGCCTCAGGCGGAGTTTTGCTTATCGCCACAACCACTTATGCAGGGGTATCACATCTAAAATACTGACAATTAGACTTGGATTTTTGGCTCCTTAGCAGAGAAAATAAATGAGAGTTGGCTGTGAGGGGTAATGCCGAAAAAAGTGAGAGAGTTGAAAGCAATGGTGTCAAAAGTTGGCTATATCCTTCAACCAGGAAGAGGTAAAGGAAGTCATACATATTGGAAGCATCCGTTGTTACCCGAAGAACCCCTAACCATACCGGGCAAAGACGGCGATGATGCTCCGTTATATTTAGAAAAAAATATCCAACGGGTGCTGAAAAAATTGCAAGAAATGGAAAACACGGAAAACGAAGAAAAACAGGAGCCAGAAGAATGAGCTATCACTACAGCATGGTAATTCAATGGTCGGAGGAAGATAAACTTTTTTTAGTACATTTGCCTGAGTTCCCCTGGCAGCAATTTCATACGCATGGTAGGACTTATGAAGAAGCAGCCAAAAATGGTCAGGAAGTAATTGAGACTTTTGTTGAGATGTTGAAAGAAGAGAATAAACCACTACCAGAACCGAGAATGCTTCCTACAAAACCGTTGCTAGTTGCGTAAGTTAAGTGGGTGTTAATGCCAGCAATAATTGTCAATCATGAGCTTCCAAAAAGTATTTTTTCAAACTAGGGCTAGCTTGCAAATTTTTGTTGAATCTGCGCCGATGTTCAAAAATAGTAGAAAGCCAACTATTAGTACTTGGAAGAACCTCTCCCCTACGAGGGCAGGGGAATTTGGCTCCCCCTTCCCTTATAGGAAAGCAGGGTGGTTTCATACAAAGAAAGAAAAATAATAATAATTTGTAGAGGGTGGAGAAAAATTGATAAATAAAAAGTATGAATCTCATCGAACAATTGCAGCAAATCCCAGACTATCGACATATTCGGGGACGAAGACATGACTTCTGGTTGGTATTATTGTTGATCTTATTGGGAGCAATGACAGGGTATTGGGGCTACCGACCATTGGAAGATTTTACCAGAGTACACAGACAAGGCTTGATTGAACTGTTAAGCCTAGATGAGACAATCAAGTTTCCATCCTACTCAACGTTCCGACGAGTACTGAAAACATTAGATTTTCAGCCATTCACCGACTTATTCAATAATTGGGCATCAGTTCTTGTGCCACCGATGCCAGGAGAAAGATTGGCAATTGATGGTAAAGGTATTCGCTGCACAGTAACAGATTACAGTCAGTCCTACCAAAACTTTATCAGTACAGTATCAGTTTATAGTCACGGGCGGGGCATTGTACTCAGGATGCAACCAATGTCGAACAAAAAAATTAGTGAGATGGCGATCGCACAGCAATTAATATCCGAATTTTGTGCTCAACAAGTGATGTTCACTCTTGATGCTTTGCATTGCCAAAAAAAACAGTATCGCTGATTATTAATGGTGGCAACGACTACATGATTGGATTAAAAGAAAATCAACCGACGCTCTACAAAATGGCTCAAACTCAGTCACACAAACAGGAACCTTTGAGCAGTACTACAACAGAAGATGATACTCACGATCGCTCGGTCAAGCGTTGTTGTCAGGTATTCGCCGCTCCAGAAAAATTACAAAGTCAATGGGCTGGACTTAAAACCTTTGTCCAAGTTGAACGTTCTGGTATTCGTGATGGTCAATCATTTCAAGAGCGTCAGTTCTATATTTGTAGTCAGATCATGTCGGCTCAAGATGCTCTAACCGACACCCAGAAACATTGGGGAATTGAAAACCGGCTCCATTGGGTTCGCGATGTGACCTTTCCCTTCAGACTTTCCACTACGACGAGGTGGCAATGCACCAGTTAACTGGGCAATATTACATAATTTTTTCATCACTCTTGCCAGATTTCTTGGTTTTCGCACTATCCCTCAAGCTCAACGTGCTTTAGCCAATCAAATCCAAAAGGTTTTTTCTTTCTTTGTATGAAACCACCCTGCCCTTCCCTTATAGGAAAGGGGGCTAGGGGGTTAGGTTTGTGCTTAGTGAATCGATGTTCTAGGGGGGCTAGGAGGTGAGGTACTTCTATTCAAAAATCGGCTGCAAATCTAAAAGAAATCTTGGTAATACATCTTCACCTTGAAGAGTGCGAGGAGATTGTAAAATTTCAACTTCTTGGTTATGGCGATAAATTTCTACTTGCTTATCTTTAGAATTAATCAACCAACCCAAACGCAACCCATTGGCAATGTACTCCTGCATTTTTTCCTGAACATCTTCTAGCTCATCGCTTTCTGAAACGAGTTCTACCGCAAAGTCGGGACATAATGGTAAGAATTTCTTTTTTTGCACCTGAGTGAGAGCATCCCATCGTTCCATTTTCACCCAAGAAGCATCAGGGGAACGAGTTGCACCGTTAGGTAACCGAAAACCTGTAGAGGAATCAAAAGCTTTTCCCAAACGATTTTGACGGTTCCAGAACCAAAGTTGACCTGATAAATCAAAGTTCCGGTTTCCTGTTTCTCCCCCAGTGGGTGGCATAATCAATAATTGTCCTTTGGCAGTAAGTTCTAATCTCACGCCTTGGTTAGCAGCGGCTAGTTGTTCAAATTGCTCATCAGTAAGTTTAAGAACTGGGGGTAATTGTAAGGTTACATTCATAGGGACTTCCTCCATGCGATCGCATATCCTGAAATTCTGGTGATCGGGCGTTATCGGCATAGCGGCGAATATTGCAGTTGATATAGGAATCATTGCATCACTAAACCTTATCTACCCTCTATCGCGTTCCCAATCACCAATCACTTTTTGCAAATACCATTCCTCTGACATTCCTGGATAGTCGTACTTCGCCTGATCAATCAATCTTTGGGCTATTTCCCAATATCCTCCAACCAGTCTCAACAGGCGCTGTCGTAGTAACTTATACCTGGCATTCGCTGAGTTAGAGCTAGGGGAGTTGATTTTGTTTAGGCTATCTAAGACTTGTTGGTAATTTCCCCAGTCTTCTTTTTCACAAAACATACTTGCCGCACGCTGATAATCTTCAACAGCGCGTTCCATTTCTTCTAGGCAAGTGTAGGCAATGCCACGATTGTAGTAAGCTGTTGCATCATCGGGATTTATTTGCAGTGCTTGGGTATAGTCGTTAATTGCACCAAGATAATTCCCCATGACTCGATAGGCATTGCCTCTAGCAATATACAGCATCGCGTCTTGGGGTTGCATCTGGAGTGCAGAGTTAAAATCGGCGATCGCCCCAGTATGATCTCCTAAATGAGAACGCGCTTTTCCTCGGTTGCGGTAAACTATGGCATCATCAAAATTCAGTCGCAGCGCTTGGTTAAAGTCTGAGATAGCCTCCCGATAATTCCCCTGTTTGCAACGCACAACCCCTCGACAGCAGTAGGCTTGTGCATCTTGTGGATCAACCCGCAACGCCCAGCTTAAATCCTCCATCGCCTCCCGGGTGTCTCCCTTTTCTGCTTTTTCCACTAACTGCGCGAAATATTCTTTTTCAGATTTGATTGGCGCAATTGTGGGACTTGCTTGCACAATTGCAGCAGGTTGTTCTTTTGGTTGGATCTGTTTAATCTTTTCTAGACACTGGCGACAGTTTTCTGTGTCTTTTTGCTGTAGATATAATTCTGCTGCTTTTTTAAAGTTGGCGATCGCATCTTGAATGTACCCTTGTTTACGGCACACTGTCCCCCGTAAATTATAAGCAGCCGCATAATTTACATTGAGACGAATCACCTGTTCCACATCTGCAAGCGCCCCTGGCAGATTTTTCAGCGCCGCTCGTGCCAACGCCCGACAGTAATAAGCTTCCACACTTTGGGGATTAAGCTTCAGCGCTTCTGTGAAGTCAGAAACAGCACTGAGTATTTCTCCTAAATCATAATATGCTAAACCCCGTTGATAGTAAGCTTCAGCCAAGTAAGGTGCTAGCTGCAAAGCACGGGTAAATTCCTCAATCGCTCCAGCATAGTCTTTTTGCTGGGCTTTTTCCAATCCTTTATTGTAAAATTCGTCATTCATGGCATTTCTTTGCACGATAAAGTCAGGTTGAAAGCTTAAGGGTGAAGTACTTCATACTTTACACTTCAGATTTCAGTCTTCAGTTGACTCATTTCAAATTGTTCATAAAAATGACTAAATGACGAATGACTACCTTTACCGCTACCCACCGCTGTATCCTGGCGTCTTGCTAAGACGCTACAAGCGATTTTTTGCCGATGTTGAACTTGCTTCTGGGGAAATTGTAACAGCGCACTGCCCCAACACAGGACCAATGACAGGACTTTGTACTCCTGGTAGTGCAGTGCAACTGTCTTACAGTGATAATCCTAACCGCAAACTTCCCTATACCTGGGAAATGATCCAGGTACATGATAACGAACCCACTTGGGTAGGCATAAATACTAATTTACCCAATAGGATTATCAAATTAGCTTTAGAAAAATACCTTTTTCCAGAATTGGCATATAGCCAAATTCGCACCGAAGTTGCCTACGGGGAAAATAAATCAAGTCGGGTGGATTTCTTGTTATTTCCACATACAAACTTCAACATCCCATCTAGCGATTTGTTTCTAAATAGTGGTAAATTGGTATTAACTGAAAATAGCCGTCATATATATCTGGAAGTAAAAAATACAACTTGGGCGCAGACCAAGTTGGCACTATTTCCAGACACGGAAACAACACGAGGACAAAAGCATTTGCGAGAACTGACAGCACTCTTACCCGAAAGTCGGGCAGTCATGCTTTACTTTATAAATCGAGGTGATTGCACTGAGTTTGCTCCTGGTGATAGTGCTGACCCTATGTATGGTAGACTGTTAAGGTCTGGCATGGATCTTGGTTTAGAAGTTTTACCTTGCCGTTTTGAAGTTAACCCAGAAGGTGTGCGTTATTTAGGTTTAGCAGAATGCAAGTTTTGAGCTTTAGGCATTGCGTCTGGCGACACACATGAGAGATAATGCCGCTTCTGGTGAATTGGGATTAATACCAGACAACCATTGGCTGAAACGATACTTCATGTGCGAGCGACCATAAATGCCTTGTAAGACTTCCGCTCCAACTGTGTGGTTGTGAGGATATACTTTCACTCTAAAGCCAAGAGGCTCCAAAGTTTGGTAATAAAGTTCTGCCGTGAGACCAGCACCGGGTTTGTGGTGGGTTTCGCTTGCAATCATGGCATCTCACATCTTGCACCTAACCGTATAAGCCCGTACAAACCAAAAACATGTGCGATAAAGCTACATTATTTTTCTTGGCTTTTCTCGCTAAATAAAGGACTTTTGCTTTCATACTGAGTGACGAAGTACCATCAATTTTTCTTGGTGCAAGATGTGAGGCATCATGTTCTTCTTGCGACATAAATTTCCCACCACTCATTAACCAATATATCGGTACCCGTATCTTATACAAAAGCATACCCAAACCTTTCCAGTTCCAAGCAGTTAACTGTGGGTCATGATCTGTAATCAACAATCCACCAGGACGAATCAGACGCGCTGCTTCTGCCAAAACCTGAGACATATTGTCGCAATGGTGTAGACTTGCATTGAGTGCAACGATATCTGCAAACCCGTCGATAAATGGTAAATTATGGGCGTCTGCAAGGATGGGTGTGTAGCCAATTGTTCGCGCCATTTCAAGAGACGTGCGCGAAATATCTACACCAATGAGTAGTTTTGGTGAACCACCCAATGAAGCATACAAATTGCCAGGACCGCACCCTATATCAACGACAATTTTGTCATCCCAACTACCCATTGCAGCACGCCAGCATCCCTTAAATGCTTCGTCCCTGTGGCAGGCTTCAAAATAGCCTTTAGCCCATTGAGGATTGTCATAGTAATAACGATTTGCTTCCATTGCTGTAGTGAAATTGGCAATAAAGCTGGTAGGAATGTGTCCTGTTTGCCAAATTACATAGGCATCTTCAACAATATATTGCTCAAGAACATCACCCAGGGATTTTTGCATATCTTATTCCTTCGCACAAATGCGTTTTTGGGTTTATTTGTGGTAATGCAATCCCTATAGTTACCTAATCTTAGTAACTTTTATTAATGACTTAAAACACAGAAAATGTAGCTATAAACTATTTAATAACAATTGAAAATATTTTTTGAAATCAGTGATTTTACTGATCCAATTTGAAGAAATGTTGAAGACGTGAAAACTGCAAAAAAATTGGTAAAAAATCGTATAAATTATGTATTTTACACAGTAGAACAATCATTAAATGAGATTAAATAACTAATTTCAGTAGCTAGGCAGTTTCACAACACTACTGTCATTGAATTCAATAATACTGTAGAAAGATTTTCTATAAAATTTATAGCTATGGCAATGAGCTATAAGTTATGATTTTTCAAACTCAAATGCATTTATTTTGTTGCAGGAACTTGTCTGCGTTCCTAGGACTTTGTTTTGCTCTACCGCTAGAACGTTTCCGCCTGCAACTAATTCGACCGCCAGGTAGCGAAATTTATCGCCTGTTGCGTACACAGACTACACTGCGGAAGATAACCTGCTAGAAAGAGCGTCAAATCGCATTAAAAGCGATGCGAAAAAAGAACTCGCTTGCGTCAAGACGAACCTTGGAACCAGTATATTAAACAATCTACTAGGCATTATGAAGTACGCTTCCGTGGCGCTGCGGGCGTGTAGCGCCCGCAAGCTTGAGGCGATTGCGCAGAGCGCAGTGCCCCTTGGGCAATCGCGTAATTCATACTTTGATTCAGCAACCCCTAAAAACCTAACCATAGTTTAAAAAGTTTAAAAGCTCCTCTGAATCTAATCAGAGAGGCTTTTTGCTTAAATATTAACCTGGCACCGAGCTATTGTCACAGGCAGCTACCCGCCAACTATCGTCGCCACAGCAGCGTTTCACAACTGAGTTCGGGATGGGGTCAGAGTGGTTCCACCGCGCCATAGGCACCAGGAAAAACAGTGGTCAGTTAACAGTTACCAGTTACCAGTTATCGGGCATCGTGTTGCCTGATAACTGTTCACTGATAAGTGATTCAAAACCCTGAAGGCTGCACAGTAACGCGAATTTCATTCATCAATGTTGTTGAAGTCAAGCCCTCGGTCTATTAGCACGGGTTGGCTGAGCACATCACTGCACTTACACCGCCCGCCTATCAACAGGTGTTCTTCCTGTGACCTTACCAGCTTATTGCTGTGAGAGTACTCATCTTGAGGTGGGCTTCCCACTTAGATGCTTTCAGCGGTTATCCGCTCCGCACTTGGCTACCCAGCGTTTACCGTTGGCACGATAACTGGTACACCAGCGGTGCGTCCCTCCCGGTCCTCTCGTACTAAGGAGGGCTCCTCTCAATACTCTTACGCCTGCACCGGATATGGACCGAACTGTCTCACGACGTTCTGAACCCAGCTCACGTACCGCTTTAATGGGCGAACAGCCCAACCCTTGGGACGTACTTCCGCCCCAGGTTGCGATGAGCCGACATCGAGGTGCCAAACCTCCCCGTCGATGTGGACTCTTGGGGGAGATCAGCCTGTTATCCCTAGAGTAACTTTTATCCGTTGAGCGACGGCCATTCCACGCTGTGCCGTCGGATCACTAAGACCGTGTTTCCACCCTGCTCGACTTGTTGGTCTTGCAGTCAAGCTCCCTTATTGCCTTTACACTCAACGCACGGTTTCCAAGCGTGCTGAGGGAACCTTTGTGCGCCTCCGTTACCTTTTAGGAGGCGACCGCCCCAGTCAAACTGCCCACCTGAAACTGTCTCCTTTCCGGATCACGGAAACGGGTTAGAATCCTAGCTTCGCCAGAGTGGTATCTCACCGTTGGCTCCTCACTCCCCACAAGGAGTGAATCAATGCCTCCCACCTATCCTGCGCAAGCCAAGCCCGGACCCAATTCCAGGCTACAGTAAAGCTTCATAGGGTCTTTCTGTCCAGGTGCAGGTAGTCCGTATCTTCACAGACACTCCTATTTCGCCGAGTCTCTCTCCGAGACAGTGCCCAGATCGTTACGCCTTTCGTGCGGGTCGGAACTTACCCGACAAGGAATTTCGCTACCTTAGGACCGTTATAGTTACGGCCGCCGTTCACCGGGGCTTCAGTCGTCAGCTTTAGGGCGAACCCCTGACCAACTTCCTTAACCTTCCGGCACTGGGCAGGCGTCAGCCCCCATACTTCCTCTTACGAGTTGGCGGAGACCTGTGTTTTTGGTAAACAGTCGCCTGGGCCTCTTCACTGCGACCCGATTGCTCGGGTACCCCTTCTCCCGAAGTTACGGGGTCATTTTGCCGAGTTCCTTAGAGAGAGTTATCTCGCGCCCCTTAGTATTCTCTACCCCCCCACCTGTGTCGGTTTGGGGTACGGGTACTAAGCTTTCATCACATACACGGCTTTTCTTGGCACTATTTTCACTACGCGCTTTCCGTAGAAAGCTCCCAATCCAGTCAGGGTATAGCTTATCTTTATGCGTCCTGTGTATGCTCCGGCTTAATAGTCAGGGATTGTTGACCCTGTGTCCATCGACTACGCTTTTCAGCCTCGCCTTAGGTCCCGACTAACCCAGAGTGGACGAACCTGGCTCTGGAACCCTTGGGGTTTCGGGGCATTGGATTCTCACCAATGTTTGCGCTACTCAAGCCGACATTCTCACTTCCGTTTCGTCCACACCTGCTTGCCGCTAGTGCTTCTCTCTACTACGGAACGCTCCCCTACCACTTATTTCTAAGTCCACAGCTTCGGTACATCGCTTAGTCCCATTCATTTTCGGCGCAGGAGCGCTTGACCAGTGAGCTATTACGCACTCTTTCAAGGGTGGCTGCTTCTAGGCAAACCTCCTGGTTGTCTGTGCACTCCCACCTCCTTTGCCACTTAGCGATGATTTCGGGACCTTAGCTGGTGGTCTGGGCTGTTTCCCTCTTGACGATGAAGCTTATCCCCCACCGTCTCACTGGCAACGTGTGCTCTGGGTATTCTGAGTTTGTCGAGATTTGGTACCGGTCTCCCAGCCCGCACCTCAACAGTGCTTTACCCCCCAGGTATAGTCGTTACCGCTGCGCCTAAACACATTTCGGGGAGAACCAGCTAGCTCCGGGTTCGATTGGCATTTCACCCCTAACCACACCTCATCCGCCGATTTTTCAACATCGGTCGGTGCGGACCTCCACTTGGTGTTACCCAAGCTTCATCCTGGACATGGTTAGATCACCCGGGTTCGGGTCTATAAACACTGATCAACGCCCTTTTCAGACTCGCTTTCGCTTTGGCTACGTCCTTGACTTAACCTACCAGTGCTTATAACTCGCCGGCTCATTCTTCAACAGGCACGCGGTCAGACGTTGAATCGTCCTCCCACTGCTTGTAAGCTAATGGTTTCATGTTCTATTTCACTCCCCTTATCGGGGTTCTTTTCACCTTTCCCTCGCGGTACTGGTTCACTATCGGTCACACAGTAGTATTTAGCCTTATCTCGTGGTCGAGACTGATTCACATGGGATTTCACGTGTCCCATGCTACTCGGGATTCAGCTACTATCCTTAAGTTTTCGACTACAGGACTCTCACCTTCTTTGGTGCAGTATTTAGCTGCTTCGTCTAACCGCCAGATTCGATATTGCTGTCCCACTACCCCAACAAGCAAGCTCGTTGGTTTAGGCTCTTCCCCGTTCGCTCACCACTACTTGGGGAATCTCTGATTGATTTCTTTTCCTCCAGCTACTAAGATGTTTCAATTCGCTGGGTTGGCTCTAACCTGTCTATATATTCAACAGGCAGTACTTGGGGTTGCCCCATTCGGATATCTCCGGCTCAGTCGCTTGCTTCCAGCTCCCCGGAGCGTTTCGTCGGTCACCACGTCCTTCTTCGCCTCTGTGTGCCTAGGTATCCACCATTAGCCCTTATTCGCTTGACCACTCAACAATTGGTGATATCTATCAATAGCAAACACTTTCATTTATGCAATCATAAAATGTCTGTGTCTACCTGCTTCGCGTTACTATGCAGTTTTCAAGGTTCTGGCTGGATAATATCCAGCAGTCTGACGAATGTCATGTTGCTGAATTCATCCACATTTTCTCATTCTATCATACTCGTTTCGCCACACCAAAGTCTTTTCTTACTTTTTTTGTGGCAATTTTTCACTTGGAGTAGGTGGAGGTTAGCGGACTCGAACCGCTGACATCCTGCTTGCAAAGCAGGCGCTCTACCAACTGAGCTAAACCCCCCTAAGTCAGTTTTCAGTTACCACTTACCAGCTACCAGTTTTTTACTGTTTACTGTTCGCTGTTGACTGTTCACTGTCTTCAGGTGGGCCATCCTGGACTCGAACCAGGGACCTCACCCTTATCAGGGGTGCGCTCTAACCACCTGAGCTAATAGCCCATAATCGAACCCTGTTTATAGTTTGAAAGCTTTCCTTAAGATTGCGACCGACCTCGGGATGTCTTTTCAGTGTTCAGTTATCAGTTACCAGTTACCAGTTTTTTTGCTTACTGTTTACTGGTCACTCCTGACTGAAAAGTAGGTCTCCCTAAAAAGGAGGTGATCCAGCCACACCTTCCGGTACGGCTACCTTGTTACGACTTCACCCCAGTCACCAGTCCTACCTTCGGCGTCCCCCTCCTCGAAAGGTTAGGGTAACGACTTCGGGCGTGACCAGCTTCCATGGTGTGACGGGCGGTGTGTACAAGGCCCGGGAACGAATTCACTGCAGTATGCTGACCTGCAATTACTAGCGATTCCACCTTCACGCAGGCGAGTTGCAGCCTGCGATCTGAACTGAGCCATGGTTTTCGAGATTTGCTTGCCATCGCTGGCTTGCTGCCCTTTGTCCATAGCATTGTAGTACGTGTGTAGCCCAGGGCGTAAGGGGCATGCTGACTTGACGTCATCCCCACCTTCCTCCGGTTTGTCACCGGCAGTCTCCTTAGAGTTCCCAACTTAATGATGGCAACTAAGAACGAGGGTTGCGCTCGTTGCGGGACTTAACCCAACATCTCACGACACGAGCTGACGACAGCCATGCACCACCTGTGTTCCGGCTCCCGAAGGCACTCCTAACTTTCGTCAGGATTCCGGACATGTCAAGCCCTGGTAAGGTTCTTCGCGTTGCATCGAATTAAACCACATACTCCACCGCTTGTGCGGGCCCCCGTCAATTCCTTTGAGTTTCACAGTTGCCTGCGTACTCCCCAGGCGGGATACTTAACGCGTTAGCTACGACACTGCCCGGGTCGATACGGGCAACGCCTAGTATCCATCGTTTACGGCTAGGACTACTGGGGTATCTAATCCCATTCGCTCCCCTAGCTTTCGTCCCTCAGTGTCAGTTAAGGTCCAGCAGAGCGCTTTCGCCACCGGTGTTCTTCCTGATCTCTACGCATTTCACCGCTACACCAGGAATTCCCTCTACCCCTACCTTACTCTAGCTATGTAGTTTCCACTGCCTTTATCTGGTTGAGCCAGACGCTTTGACAGCAGACTTACATTGCCACCTGCGGACGCTTTACGCCCAATCATTCCGGATAACGCTTGCATCCTCCGTATTACCGCGGCTGCTGGCACGGAGTTAGCCGATGCTTATTCCTCAGGTACCGTCATTATTCTTCCCTGAGAAAAGAGGTTTACAACCCAAGAGCCTTCCTCCCTCACGCGGTATTGCTCCGTCAGGCTTTCGCCCATTGCGGAAAATTCCCCACTGCTGCCTCCCGTAGGAGTCTGGGCCGTGTCTCAGTCCCAGTGTGGCTGATCATCCTCTCAGACCAGCTACTGATCGTCGCCTAGGTGCGCTCTTACCACACCTACTAGCTAATCAGACGCGAGCTCATCTTCAGGTGATAAATCTTTCACCCTAAGGCACATCCGGTATTAGCAGCCGTTTCCAACTGTTGTCCCGAACCTGAAGCCAGATTCTCACGCGTTACTCACCCGTCCGCCACTAACTCCGAAGAGTCCGTTCGACTTGCATGTGTTAAGCATACCGCCAGCGTTCATCCTGAGCCAGGATCAAACTCTCCGTTTTGATTCCTTGTACAAAGAGTGAATCTCACTCATGTACGCTCTTTTCGCTGATTTTTTTAACCTTCAGCTTCGGTTTTTATTCTTTACTACCGCAACGCTTAAGGTGTATACTAGCTTTCAAAACTATAAAATTTTCAAGGTTCTGAGCCTTTGGCTTTGCCTTTGTTTTGGCGTCCGCTCTTCAGGCACTTATTTAATATATCCACCCACTCCTGCATTGTCAACTCCTTTTTCAAAATTTTTCCAAAAAAAGTTGAAAGATTCTTGAAACCCTTACGTTGTAAAGACTTTAAGGTATAGTAATTCTGAGACTCGTGAAGGAAGCGATAAAGCTGTGAGCAATTTTGGTGTTTTGCCGCCAAGGCTTGTCATAGACCCACTGTTGCGTGGTTGGTTGTTGGAGGATATTGGTCGGGGCGATCGCACAACAGGTGCTCTAATAAGTCAAGAAGTAGGACAAGCGAAGTGGCTTGCGAAAGCGCCTGGGGTCATAGCGGGTTTACCAGTCGCGGCAAGGGTATTTCAGCTTTTGAATGAAAAAGTCAGCTTTGTGGCTGTTGTGGGTGAGGGGAGTTCTTGTCAGCCGGGAGAAGTGGTAGCTGAAATGGATGGTTCATTAGATGCACTACTAACGGGAGAAAGGGTTGCTCTTAATATAGTTATGCGTCTAAGTGGCATTGCCACCCTAACTAGGAAATATGTAGAGCAAATTGCTGAGTTACCCACAAAATTAGTGGATACGCGCAAAACCACACCAGGGCTGAGACTATTGGAAAAGTACGCAACTACTGTGGGAGGAGCGGTAAATCACCGAATGGGGCTGGATGATGCAGTCATGATTAAGGATAATCACATTGCAGCGGCTGGAGGAATTGGCAAAGCAATTTCCCGCATTCGCCAAGATATTCCTTATCCGTTAACGATTGAAGTAGAAACGGAAAGTTTAGACGAGGTGGAGGAAGCTTTGCAGCATAAGGCTGACATTATTATGTTGGACAATATGCCTCTTGACATGATGCATCAGGCGGTGCAGATGATTCGACAGCATGATAGTCGGGTTAAAATCGAAGCCTCTGGCAATATTACTTTAGAAACTATCCGTGCAGTTGCCGAGACAGGAGTAGACTATATTTCTAGTAGTGCGCCAATTACTCAATCCTCTTGGTTGGATTTAAGTATGAGGATTCGACAGTAACAATATTAAAGTATTCTGAAGTTGATTCACACTGCTTGTGAGCGATAAAGCATGCTCAGAGAAATCGACAACAATATTTGGGTTGCAGAACAACCGTTAAAGTATTGGGGACTTGAGGTTGGTACGCGGATGACAGTTATTGGCCTGACAACTGGCAAATTAATAGTTATTTCCCCAATTCAGTCCGACAAAACTACTATTAAACAACTCAATGAAATTGGTAACGTTGCTTATATTATTGCACCAAATCTCTATCACCATCTTTTTGTATATGACTTTAAGTCCATTCATCAAGAAGCGCAGCTTTGGGTTGTACCAGGTTTAGTTTCTAAAAGACCCGAACTGTCTTTTGATAAAGTCATAACTAATGAAGAAGGTAGCATTCTGGAACAAGTTTATTATTCATTGTTTGACGGATTTAAAGTTCTTGATTTAAGTGGAGCATCAATAGTTAATGAATTTGTCTTCTTCCATGAAAAAAGCCGGACTTTGATAGTGACCGATATAGCCTTTAATTTTGATGAAACCTTTTCTTTAAAAACGCGGTTTGCAGCCCAGATTTTGGGGTCATACAAGGTATTGAGTCCATCACGCTTAGACAAATTAGCTATAACTGATAAGGAAAAGGTAAAAAAATCCGTTGAGAAGATACTCGGTTGGGACTTTGATCGAGTCATTATGGCTCACGGTAGCATTATTGAAACAAATGGAAAGCAAAAACTCAAACAAGGGTATGAATGGGTTTTGGAGAACACCTCTTTAAGCAAAAAAAGTTAATATGTCAATGGATACAGCGTAATATTTTTTTATTGCGATATCTTGGCAGTGAATGGATGATAAGTAGATAAAATAACCTTACTTATAGAAAAAATAATAAACATGAAAGCTACACAAGAAGAACTAAAAGTTAAATTGCAAGAGGCTTTGGGCGCAGCTTTTGGCACAGAATATGCTGGAGTAGACCCAATTTTAGTTTCAGCGAGCAATCCTAAATTTGGTGATTATCAAGCAAATGTTGCTTTACCTTTAGCAAAGCAGTTGGGACAGCAACCAAGGGCGATCGCACAACAAATCGTTGACAAACTCGACGTATCCGATATTTGCAAAACCCCAGAAGTTGCTGGTCCTGGCTTTATCAATTTGAAGCTGAAAACAGAATACCTGGAAGGACAACTGAAGGCAATCCAAACAGATCCAAGATTAGGAATAGCACCAACCAAAAATCCCAAGCGGGTAATTGTAGATTACCCTAGCCCCAACATTGCTAAAGAAATGCACGTAGGGCATTTGCGTCCAGCAGTGATTGGAGATTGCCTTTCCCGAATTGTAGAATTTGTTGGTCATGAAGTTCAACGGATTAGCCATGTAGGAGACTGGGGAACGCCGTTTGGAATGCTCATTGCATATCTAGAAGAAGCATACCCAGAAGCTTTGACCACCAATGAGACTTTAAATTTAGGTGACTTGTCTTCGTTTTACCGTCAGGCAAAGAAACGGTTTGATGCAGATAAGGAATTTCAGGAAGCAGCTCGTCTAGCTGTGGTAAAACTACAAGCAGGGGATGAAAAAACACTGCTGGCATGGAAGATAGTTTGTCAACTTTCCAGTAGAGCATATCAAGTTATTTACGATTTGCTGGGGATTGCTCCTTTTATTGAACGGGGTGAGTCATTTTATAATGCTTTGCTGCCTGAAGTCGTAGAGGAATTGGATAAACTAGGTCTGCTGGTGGAGAATCAGGGGGCAATGTGCGTTTTCCTTGAAGGCTTTACTAACAGGGAGGGTGAACCTTTACCCCTAATTGTTAAAAAGTCAGATGGAGGCTATAACTACGCCGCTACAGATTTAGCAGCAATCCGCTACAGGGTTCAAGTAGATAAGGTGCAACGGGTGATTTACCCAGTTGGTGCAGAACAGAAAAATCACTTTACCCAAATTTTTCAGGTAGGAAGAAAGGCTGGTTGGATTACGGACGATGTAGAATTTGTTCACGCTCCCTTTGGTTTGGTGCTGAGTGAAGATGGTCAAAAGCTGAAAACTCGTTCTGGGGAAGCTGTGCTGTTGCGAGAATTGTTGAATGGTGCGATCGCCCACGCTCGTGCAGACATAGAAAACAGAATCAAAGAAGAAGAGCGCTCTGAAACTGAAGACTTTATCAGCAATGTTGCCCAGATCATTGGCATCAGTGCGGTGAAATACGCTGATTTAAGCCAAAACCGCACCAGCGACTACATCTTTAACTACGAAAAGATGCTAGCACTCAAGGGCAACACAGCGCCCTATATGCTTTATGCTTATGTTAGGACTCAGGGCATTAGTCGTGAAGGTAACATTGACTATAAAAAGCTCGGAGCAGATGCCGAAATTCTCCTGCGGGAAGAAACAGAATTAACTTTGGCAAAGCACTTGTTACAGCTTGACGAAGTTATCAGTGAAGTCGAGAAAGATTTGCTGCCAAATCGCTTGTGTGAGTATTTGTATCAACTCAGCGATAAGTTTAACAAGTTCTACGAAAATTGCCCTGTTCTTAAAGCTGAGGAACCTGCGCGAACATCGCGCTTGGTGCTGTGTGATTTGACGGCTAGAACTCTGAAGCTGGGACTCTCGTTGTTGGGAATTGGAGTTCTAGAGAGAATGTAGGAAGCAATATCTTTCTTCGTGTCCTTTGCGCCTTCATAGTTTGAAATTATGAAGGTGCCTAGACGCAAAGTACGAACTTCTTGGGAGGCGATCGCAAATGGTACGGGCACCATCTAAGCCACTGACTTTGGAAGAGTTTCTCAAGCTACCGGAAACAGAACCTGCAAGCGAGTATATTGATGGTCAAATTATTCAAAAGCCAATGCCGCAAGGGAAACACAGCACAATTCAGGGTGAACTGGTTTCTGCTATCAACACAGTGGTGAAGCCTCAGCGCATTGCTCGTGCTTTTCCAGAATTACGGTGTACCTTTGGTGGACGGTCAATAGTACCAGATGTATCGGTGTTTACTTGGGATAGAATTCCTCGTGATAAAAATGGCGAAATTTCTAACGTTTTTCCGGCGACTCCTGATTGGACAATTGAAATCCTGTCGCCGGATCAAAGTCAAACAAAAGTTATAAAAAATATTCTCCATTGCCTAAGCTATGAAACCCAAATGGGCTGGTTGATTGATCCAGAAGAGCAATCTGTTTTTGCGTATATACAGAATCAACAGCCAGTCGTGTTAGATGAAGCAGAGGCTTTGATTCTTGTACCAGAATTTGCTAGTGACTTACGGCTGACTATAGGAGATTTGTTTGGTTGGCTTTTAAACTAAGCCGCATTCTGTAATTATCTTTTTTAGAGTAAGAGAGTAGTAGTTAGTTGATTGGCCGAAATGGGTTAGATGCGATGGGAGATCACTTTTTTCATCGCCAGTAAGATGATGCAAGCGCACATTATCCTAGTTTCTACTGGTGACGTAAATATCTCAGCAAGGCTAGACTATCAGGCAAACTAGTGTTGCAAATGACACCATGAGCCTGTGCCTCAATCCCTACTGTTCAAGACCGCAAAATCCTGAAAATATCCTGTTCTGTCAAGCTTGTGGCTCCGAATTGCTTTTAGAAGGACGGTATCGAGTGATTCGCCAGTTAGGGCAAGGTGGCTTTGGCAAGACATTTGAAGTCAGCCATAGCAACACCCTCAAAGTCTTAAAAATTCTCATGCTGGATGATGCCAAGGCAGTATCGCTATTTCAGCAAGAGGCACGAGTATTGAGCCAGTTGAATCATCCAGGAATTCCAAAGCCAGATGGATATTTTACCTTCTTACCTAAAAATAGCCAATTGCCACTGCACTGTCTGGTCATGGAGAAGATTGAGGGGTTGGACTTGCAGCAGTATTTGGAACAACGGGGTAATCGCCCCATTGATCAAAATTTAGCACTCCTGTGGCTAACTCAGCTAGCAAATATTTTGCATGAGGTGCATCAGCAAAACTTTTTCCATCGAGATATCAAGCCAACAAACATTATGCTTAAAGCAGATGGGTATCTGGCTTTGATTGACTTTGGCACGGCACGGGAAGTCACTGCAACTTATGTTCAAAAAGCAGCAGGGCAAAAGGTCACAGGAATTATTTCACTAGGCTATACGCCTATGGAGCAAGCAAATGGCAAGGCTGTGCCACAATCAGATTTCTTTGCCCTTGGTCGCACATTTGTCTATTTGCTCACTGGCAAGTCTCCCGATGAATTTCCCGAAGAACCGCGAACGGGTAAGTTGATGTGGCGAGACAGTACCTTGCAAGTCTCTACGCAGATAGCTGGTTTGATTGATTACTTGATGGAACCGTTTCCTGGCAAGCGTCCTCAAAATGCCCAAACGATTTTGCAGTGTATATCTGAGATTAACCAAAATCAACGGTCATCTATACTCTCTGCTTCACAAGAATTACTACCCACATTAGTACAACATTCACGTAACAATACACAAACTCAATCTTCTGCGACTAATCAACTTAAATCCTCAAATAATCAAAAAAATACATTATCTACAAAACTTTTCCAGTTAATGTACACAGTAATTGGAATTATTGTAATGATATTACTTAAATTTGGACCTCGGGAAGTTGTTAAGTACTTTAGCTCTCAAGCCAGTAGTCCGCAAGTTGCTACCTCAACAGAGACTGAAAAAGAATCAGCGCATTCAAAGGAAAATGGAAATAATCATCAGCCACTAATTAGCGATTCAAATAATGAACAACTCCCTATTTCAGATGAAAAGACCTCCGAAGTCATTCCATCTAGTTGGAGGAAGTTTTCGGGAGGTGGTACAGAATTGTTGTTACCAGAAAGTTATCAAGTAATTGACCCCAATCAAAATTTGCATGAGATTGTGAGTAATTTAAAAGCTTTAGGTATAGAAGGAGAGGAGTTGGCTGAATATTTGGAACAAAAACCCTCAGCCTTTTCTATCTGGGCTTTTGACTCAAACACAGGTGACTCTGTAATTGTTGCAAAAAGACAAGTTTCTTCTACAACTAAATTAGAAATTTACTTGCAGAGGATGAGTAAGGAATTTCCTACGGGGATTCATGTAGTGGATATGAAAATTGGCTTTGCTGAAGGCTATGAGGTAGGACAGATAATCGCAGAAGCATCAGTATTAGGCGAAAGTGGCAAACAATTGTACTATTTCTTTAAAGATGGCGGCACTATATGGTATGTACTTTTTTGTACTAATGTAGATGAATTTGAACAGCGTTTACCAATCTTTGAAGCAAGTGTTCGTACATTTTCAGTTAAACCTTAGCGATAAACGTGACTTCAAAGGAGGTTATTGGACTGGCAACAAGCGCCGACCTAGACTGAGAAGGTAAGTAATCAGGTGAGTCGGAAATTCTGAAAGACTAATATAGTCATATTCCTGCATTTACATTCTGCCAATCCAAAATCATCCTCATGAACGCAACTTCTACTTTACCCAACTACATTAATGGTCAGTGGTGTACATCTAGCGCTACAGAATACTTGGATGTTATCAACCCAGCGACAACAGAGGTACTGGCTAAAGTACCACTATCGCCAGCTTCTGAGGTATACCAAGCTGCTGAAGCAGCAGCAGAGGCTTTTGTGAGTTGGCGACGCACTCCACCCACGGAACGAGTGCAGTATCTATTTAAACTTAAGAATCTGTTAGAAGAGAATTTAGAGGATTTAGCTCGCACAATTACGCTGGAATGTGGTAAGACTTTGGCTGAGTCCACAGGTGAGATGCGCCGGGCTATTGAAAATGTGGAAGTTGCCTGCGGTATTCCCATGATGATACAGGGAACTATCCTGGAAGACGTTGCTAGGGGCATTGATGAAATGATGATTCGGCAACCTTTAGGAGTTGCTGCGGCGATCGCCCCGTTTAATTTTCCAGGGATGATTCCCTTTTGGTTCATGCCTTATGCCCTTGCTTGTGGCAACACATACATCGTCAAACCCTCGGAAAAAGTACCATTGACAATGCAAAAAGTCTTTCAGTTACTAGAAAAGACTGGATTGCCCAAAGGTGTGATTAATTTAGTCAATGGTGCGAAAGAAGCTGTAGATGCAATTTTAGATCATCCACAAATTCGAGCGATTAGCTTTGTTGGCTCTACACCAGTCGCTAAATATATATATAGTCGGGCGGCGGCAAATGGCAAACGTGTCCAATGCCAAGGCGGTGCGAAAAATCCGCTGATTGTTTTGCCAGATGCAGATTTTGAAATGACGACACGCATTGCTGCTGATAGTGCTTTCGGTTGTGCTGGGCAACGTTGTCTTGCTGCTTCAATAGCAGTGACTGTGGGAGAAGCGCGTCGGACGTTTACAGAAGCTATTGCTGAGACTGCCAAAAAGCGCGTTGTCGGTAATGGTTTAGACCAAAGTGTAGAAATGGGACCAGTTATTACAACTGAGAGTAAGACACGAATTGAGGATTTAATTCAAAAAGGGGCAGATGAAGGGGCGACGGTGTTGGTAGATGGGCGACAGCCGAATATATCTGGTTATGAAAAGGGTCATTTTATCCGTCCCACGATTTTGCAAAATGTTGATCCTGCTGGTGAAATCGCCAGTACAGAAATTTTTGGTCCAGTGCTGAGTTTGATACATTTAGATACTATTGACCAGGCGATCGCCCTAGTTAACAGCGGTCAATACGGCAATATGGCTTGTTTGTTTACCAACAGTGGCGCTGCTGCGCGTAAGTTCCGTTACGAAGCCGAGGCTGGTAATATTGGCATCAATATCGGTGTTGCTGCACCAATGGCATTTTTCCCATTCAGCGGTTGGAAAGAAAGCTTTTTTGGAGACTTGCACGGTCAAAGCAATCACGCAGTAGAGTTTTTTACCCAAACTAAAGTGGTAGTAGAACGCTGGCCCAAGGATTGGTCACGTCAATTTTAAATCTTAGCTTCTTCGCCGTAAGCCCCACACCGCCCGCTGAAAGCTTGGTGCTGGGATTGCTCTGGCGGGCAAGACGAATTGACCTCTGACATATGTTGACCTTGGTCAACGCGGGAGGAGGTCGATAAGGAGTTGGCTATCTCTGTGTTGAAAACGAGTAGTCATTGCATTATCTAATTTACTAAACTTAAAAAGTGTTGACAAAGAATAAAATGCTGGTCAACCATCTGTACCTAGACAACTGAAGATATAGGGTTTTATCGGGAAGTGTGGTCTTAAATAAGCTCTTAACAGCCGACTACTGCCTCCGATATGTAAAATCTTTAAGGAACGTAGGGAATGGTTTTTAATCATTCAAGTCGGGAGGGACAGGTGCCTGACTATAAACTGCGGTAGTGGGAAACAATGGGAGTACCACGAACGAATTTCTGGAAAGATAAAATCTGCTAGAAGCCTACACCTACTCGAACAGAGGTGTAGGAGTGTCACGTTTGAATCTTACACCAGTAAGCGGAACCGTCCCGCTTTCTGTCAATTAACCCTCTCTCAAATAACTCTCGTCGCAACAGTGCGGGATCGCCAAAGGTGTGGTGTTGATTTAGTAGTGCATTCACCTGTTTTTCTGTGTAAATGACACCAACCTCAAACTTTGACGCTAAATACTCCAATACCAGCTTTCGGAACTTTCCCTTGTTGCGCTTTGAGGGCCATTCTTTCACACGTCCCAGTTCATCCAGATAGCTTTTGAGTTCGTCTAGGTAATTATCCATACTTGGCTTTAGTGCTATGTAAACTAGGCTATAAAGAAACATTAAGACAAATGACCAGTTTGCATCGTTTTTTGGAAAACCGACTCAACCCAATGCTTAAAGTAGGCACTTAATCAAGGATAATTTCGTCACTATAAGTCATACTGGACAAACCTCGGTTAACAGCAGTCAGCATACGACGGGCAAACTGCTGCAAATACTTCTTGGAAATTCAGCAGCAGTAAATTCTGTTGCTATCTATCTACGTAGTCTTTTTTTTTCGTGGTTGTTCAGATAAAAAAATTACAATGTTGCACGAAGTGAAGGAGTAGAACGTGAAAAATGCGTTTATTGCGAAAACACTGTTCGCATCACTAAGTTTGTTAACTTTACTTACCCCACAAAATGCTCATGCTCAGATAGTACCGCAACCTTGGGTGTCAGTTGGTAGTCAAGAAGGTGATGTTACCTATTCTGTAGGTGCTAGAGCTTTAAATTTGGGAGCAGAGTTAGGATTTGGTCCTGACGGTGCTGTCGGTGTAGATGTACTAAGATTTATTAGTTTGCCCGTAATTTCACCATATGTGGGACTGGGATACTATTCAGCAGATAAAGGTGTTGCCTTTTCCGGCGGGGTTCAAGTAGGCGCTAGCGATAACGTTTTCGTTGGTGTTGGTTATAATTCTGTTCGAGGAATTAACGGACAACTGGGTGTAAGATTCTAATTTTTCTCTGTATACACCTGTTCTTAGGGTGTGTGGAATTTAGCATTCCACACAACTTACTGATGTGTTTGCACTATTCCTAGTATTCCCATACCAGCTAGGATACCGCCGAGTAATATCCGAGTACCGTCAAAGCCAACATTGATCCGATGGGCTCTCCATGCGCCAGAATGAATCACTCTGTATGAGTCGCTGTCCTTGTAGGGCGAGGAGTTTAAAACAGTGAACAGTGAACAGTGAACAAGTACCAGCCGCACCCATCAATCTTCTTGAGGGGATTTGTATAAGGACGCCGTATTTCTCGTACTACGTATCTCGTGCAGGACATCTTTCTATGTACTTCCATGTTTAAAAACAGGGGCTTGTACCAATTAATAGTGAACAGTAACTGGTAACTGATAACTGATAACTGATAACTGGTCAAAGGAAGCTGTTAAAGTTAAATTACCTCTTCACCACCGGGATAACAGAAGGAAGAACGAGGAGCATAGAAGCCAAAGGTGATTTCAAGCGGTTGTTTTGGTCGTAAAGCATAGACAGGATGACTTGGTTGGAGGAACTCCAAAGAAACGATTTCCCAAGGCGAAACGATCTCTGAAACATAAGGATAAACGCCACTGGTGTATGTCCCATAGTCTTTTTTAGTGATATATCGCAATTGACCACGCGCCACACTAGCAATAGTATTACCGACCCTAGCAGTAGTGCGAATAATGGGGACACCGTTAGATTCAGTTGTAGCTATTAGGGTATTGCCATCAAGAGTCAGAGTTGTACGTCCCGGTGTTGCAGGAACGCCACGCTCTAAAACATATTTGATTACGGTAGAACTAGAGTTAAAGTAATGAGTCCACCATCTACCTGGGTTGACACCACCAGGAGCATCAAGGTTTTGGAGATCAGCACCAAGATAAGTCAGCGAGTACGCGCCAAAGCCGGAAGTTTGTTCATCACTATCGACTACATATTGGTTCATGAAGACTGCACCCCTGTTGTTTGGCGTGAACCGATTTGGGACTAAGGCCTTCACAGCAGCAGGATCTTCAGGAATCCAGCCGAAGTATAGCATCCGACTATTAATGACCATCTGCGGGGCTGCAAGCTTGTTGGGTTCTTGAGCTTGTGCCGAACTATTAGTATGAGAACCAGTAATTAAATTGCCAAGTAGTACTGTACTCCCTACTGAAGCAGCACCAGTAATCAAGCCAGATGTCTTAAGAATCTGGCGACGAGAGAAATTACGAGAGAAATTATAAGACAATTTTAGCTCCTGCAATTGGATAGGCGTTTTGAGGTATAAAACAATCTTCTTCAAACTGTTATATGTTATATTTCTCACCTCTATAAATCATTATCCAATTCCTTAAGCTTGTTTTTATAATACTTTTTGTAGCGGGTACACTGCATTAATATAGTAATTTTCTACACAATTTTGATAAAAAACTTACTGTATTACCACCGGAATTAAAGATTAATGTATTTGGCATATTTGCAGTGTCTTATTTGACGTAGATATAGCATAGCTGACACCAGGAGCATTCTGAGGCTGAAAGTCTTACTGTATAACCTTTTTAGCTATCTCTTTTCTAGAAACCATTCTTGCCTAAACCCTACAGTTAGGACTTCTGTCAGAAAGTAATCTAAGCCATCGAGCTAGATGGACTGAAGAAATGCTCTCGCCAGTGAACTCTTCAATATCAGCCGCAACACGATCAACCTGTGGTTGCAGCGGAAAGCCGAAACAGGAGATATTGAGTATTGCCCAACCGCCCTCCGGCAACAACCACACCCATTACAGACTGGGAGCAGTTTCGGGCGTTTGCTAAGGCTCATGGCGAAAAAACTCAGGTGGAGATGGCTCAACTGTGGGAGGGCGACAGAGCGGGCTCGCACTATCTCACAAGCGCTGGGTCTTTTTTTATGTCCTAGTCTAAACAGAAGTTGGTATTTAATTGACATCCTCCCACCGCTAACCCTTGCGGGTGTAGCGGGGGATTCCAAGAATCACTTCTTGGGCTTCCTCTTTCTGTGAGTCGGCTTATCTTGAGGAATTGCTTCACCAAGACAGAGGTCGGTCTCTCCAGAGGCGTGACTCCCCGTGTGCCCCACGGTACGTAATGCCTTTTCTAGTATGTTTCGTGCTGCATTGTGGTCGCGGTCTTGAATGTGTCCGCAATGAGAACAATTATGCGTCCTAGTACTGAGACTTTTCTTGACTTCGGAGCCACAATTGGAGCAATTTTGACTTGTGTATTGAGGTGGGACGGCAACTGTCGCCACACCGAACACTTTTCCAAAATACTCAACCCATTCTCGAAACTGAGTCCATGCAGCATCTGATATTGACTTGGCAAGGCGTCGATTCCTCACCATGTTACGCACCTTCAAATCCTCATACGCCACGAGGTCGTTAGACATCACTACGCACCTTGCTGTCTTTACGGCAAAGTCTTTACGCTGGCGACTTACTTTGAGGTGTTTCCTTGCTAGCACCTGTCTAAACTTCGCTCTATTTTTAGAGCCTTTCTCGGTCTTAGAAAGACGACGTTGCAATCGTTTTAACGACTTTTCACTTTTACGCAGATGCCTTGGATTGGGAGCGGTGTTCCCATCTGAATCCGTGTAAAAGTGGTTTAGTCCAACGTCAATCCCTACTGTCGTATAAGTTGGTTCACGTTTCTCAATTCGTTCTTGGTCAATACAAAACTGAACATAATAGCCATCTGCTCGGCGCACGACGCGCACACGCTTGATTTGCTTGATTTGATAAAAATGCAAATCGCGGGTTCCCCACATTTTAAAGGTTCCCGCACTAAAACCGTCACGGAAGGTTATATTCCTCCTGTCTTCTGAAAGCTTCCACCCATCGACTTTGTACTCTACGCTTGCGTGGGTTTGCTCTGTCTTGAATTTGGGATAACCTTTCTTCCCTGGTTTAGCCTTTTTGCAATTATCAAGGAAACGAGAGATTGCTGACCAGGCACGCTCAGCAGAAGCTTGACACGCTTGTGCAGACAGCTTTTTGCACCAATCAAACTGTTCTCGCAATACTTTGCAGTATGCGCTCAGGTCATATCGACCTATGTTCTTCCCATCCATCCAGTGTCGAAGGCAAGCGTTGCGAACAAAACGAGCAGTCCTGATTGCCTCGTCTAGCAATCTGTACTGCTCCTCTGTTCCTTGCAACTTTGCCTCAAAAACTAGCATGGCGTTCCTCAATCCTACGTTTAAAATTATAACGTAGGATTGTTCTTTCTGTGGGCATTGAACCCACAGAAAGAACCTGGAGGGTCCATGTACCCCACCACGCTCACGGAGTACCGTTGTAGTGGGGGCACTATCGCCCTCCAGACCTCCCATTAAGGTAGATTTTAATCCTGCTTGAGCGATCGCCTGTGCTTGTGCCATCACCTGCTTAAATCCAGGGATAGCTCGTGGATTCAAGCTTACCTCATCTCATCCTAACCCTAGCTAGTAGTAGCGCATCTAGGCTAAAATTGTGGGGAATGCAAAGTCTAAAAAGTTTATTTTTACTGGCTTTCAGCGATTCATTTACCCATAAATTTAAAGCAGACGCGCTCGTAGATACTATTGGGTAGATAAAGGTGTTGTCTTTTCAGTCAGGGTTCTCTTAGGCGCTAGGGATAACGTTTTCGTTGATGTTGGTTATAACTCTGTTCGAGGAATTAACCGACAACTGGGTGTAAGATTCTAATTTTTCTCTGTATACACGTTTTGTAAGGGTGTCTGGAACAGAGCTTTCCACACACCTTACCAAAAAATTCGCGTCTGAACGCAAGATAAATTCTGAATTCGCTTTTATAAAGCTCATTGAGGTGTTTTCTTCTCCTTTTACCTTGTTTATAGAAAAATATTTAGTCATGGGATAAATTCTTAATTGGGTTGTTAAATCGATTTTTGTATCTTTTTAACTTGTTTTAACTATTATTTTTAGTTAAACATTTCCATAAGTTATTTTTTTATGAATTCTTGCATATTCTTTGTTTGTTGATAAAGAGATATGCCAGCAAGTAGTAGGATAAGCAGTATCTGCACTTGCTGGATTGATAGCAGGGTTTAACACAATTAAGCTATCATCGAAATAAATATTAAACACAGTTAATTGTATTGACTTGGCAGGCGTCTTTTTATGGAGCAAGGAGTAAAATTACTTATTCAACTGGTATTAGAGTTGGCACCTATCATTGCAACTCTCGTACAAAAGAGAAATGAAGAACGTCCAGCTATAGAAAAATACCAACCTCCGGAACATATTCAAGAATTTATCCAATCTGTTAACGGTTCCACTCAAACCATAAGCTATGGAGGAGGATTTGATAAAGAAAAAATTCAGCAACACGAATCAGCTCTTTACTATCACAAAACGCAATTACAGATAGCAACGCATCAGCGAGAAACAGCACTCAAGTTACCAGAAGTTCATAAAATTTTTGAAAGTTGGCCTTTGCGATTATCGCCTTCGCAAATTTTAGAATCTCAAGTCAGTCATCAACGCACTCCGTTAAAAATTTTCCTAGCTCCTCCTAAAGTCAAGTTTGATAAATTTGATAATACAGGAGAAGACATTTCAGATATTGAGTTCATGTTAGCTGAAGGTTTACGCGAGTTTCTTAACAAGCATTACTCTCTACATAATCCAGTAAGACCGACAGAGTTTTTAGCAGGAGCTTGGGATAGTAAGCGTTTTCATAGTGAATCAAGTATTAAGGCTCTGTTTGGAATGTTGCAAACAGAGCCTATTTTAATTTTAGAGTCGGAAGCTGATGGAGATTATCTAAATTTTCGGATTGGATATTGGGGAATTGGGCAAGATAATTATTACTATAAAACCATCTCTCGGCTACCCTATAAAGAAATTGTTTATAATTCTGCCAAAAATCGTGCTTTAGAATGGAAAACAATTAGAGATGAACTCATTGCACTCGGAGAAAACTTAGAAGAAATTAATAATATTGGTGGAGAAAATGTTATTAACTTGGCAATTCTGGAAAAGTCACAAAAATGGAAAGAAAAGGGAATTGATATCAGTAAGCTATCTTTACAATACCAAGTTAATCGTCAGGATATTGAAAAACTTTGCCAAGTTTTGATTACCTGTCATACTCTAGCTGCTGGCTGGGTAGCGGATGCTTATCACTTAGTTCATCATGATGTTCCTCCGCTTTTACCTGAATTACTGCCGAATTTGCTGACAGATAGTGTTGATTTAAAATCACTGCAAGCGTTCACCGCAGGATATAAACAACTTTACCAAGCTCTAGAGGTGGAGCGACGTTACTGGATTCCTGAGTTGGCGTTGGAATTGGCACAGAGTTTATCACATTTACCGGATGAGACATCTGCAAAGGAACAGGTAGATTACTCAGTTAATACATGGTTGCAACTACGCCAAGTTCCTCAGGAGCAAGGAAGCCATCCATTAAGGGCGATGCAATCAGCTTTGAGAATAGAAGATGAGGAATATGTCGAAAAGCTAAGAGAATTTTTTGCAGCAGCTGGCGATCGCCACAGTATGAGCTATGTTGAAGAACTTTTGCATGCGATCGCC
The DNA here is from genome assembly GCF_002368435.1 of Kalymmatonema gypsitolerans NIES-4073. GTDB lineage: Bacteria > Cyanobacteriota > Cyanobacteriia > Cyanobacteriales > Nostocaceae > Kalymmatonema > Kalymmatonema gypsitolerans. The sequence goes on along the minus strand of NZ_AP018268.1, from coordinate 9,316,025 downwards.
AACCTGAAACACAAACGCCAAGACGAATACGCTTATCTGTGCCACACTCTTACTGGGCATTCCGCTAAAGTGACATCTGTAGCCATCAGTCCTGATGGGCAAACTTTGGTGAGTGGGTGTGCAGATAAAACCATTAAGGTTTGGAATCTCAGCGCAGGCAAAGTTATTCGCACTTTAACTGAAGATATAGGAGAAGTTTCATCGGTGGCTATTAGCGCTGATGGAAATTTGCTCGCTGTTGGGAGCTGCGATACCCCTAGAAGTAACGTCAAAGTATGGCGTCTAGGTACGGGTAAACTACTGCATACTCTTTTAGGGCATCAAAAACCTGTTAACTTCGTAGTTATCAGCCCAGATGGACAAATTGTTGCTAGTGGTAGTAACAAAATCAAGATTTGGAATTTGCACAAAGGCGATCGCATTTGTACCCTTTGGCATTCATCCGCAGTTTATGCCGCTGCTATAAGCCCAGATGGTACAATCCTCGCCAGTGGTAGCAGTGATCATAAGATTAGAATATGGGATCCACGTACAGGGGAACCATTACGCACCTTAAGTGGACATTTAGGGGAGGTGAAAGCAGTAGCCATTTCTCCTGATGGACAAATCTTGATCAGTGGTAGTGCAGACAAAACCATCAAAATTTGGCATTTGGACACGGGTGACGTCTTGTATACGCTCACTGGACATTCAGATGAAGTAAAATCTGTCGTTGTCAGCCCTGTTCGGGTATTTTCAAAGACGGTAGGCGATAGCCACAAAAGCAAAGTTTACGGCGAAGGTGAGTTTGGACAAATTCTTGTAAGCGCTAGTGCTGATAAAACAATTAAAATATGGCGTTTAGACACTGGAGAATTGCTGCAAACCCTGAACGGACATTCAGCAGCAGTCAATTCTGTTGCAATCAGCCCAGATGGTGAGTTTATTGTGAGTGGTAGTTCTGACAAAACAATCAAAATTTGGCAGATATTTAAAGGCAAAGTTTGATCATCTCTGGTATCTTTGGAATCGTAACGCTTCAGGTTTTCTTATCGTGTAGCCATTGCCCACGAACGATTAGGCGATCGCCCATAACTTCAACGTCTTTTACCTCCACGGGCAGATTCTTCAATTCCTTGGAAACTTGTTGCTTTAAGCTTTCTTCGGAAATCCCAAAACGCTGGTACATATCCGAGAGAGGAAAGCTAAGATTTCCAAGCTTAACGCGTGTTTTGTCATCCAAGGTTACTTGTTTGTTGTGGATCGAAGGTTTTCCTTCAACCTCTATATATATGGGGCGGTATTTTAAAATTGGTACAGTCGATAGCAGTTGAGAAATTGCTGCTTGTTCTTGTGCTGGCAACTCTTTTACAGAAATTGTTCTTAAATCAATCACTGCACCTGCGGATATTTTGCCATCTTGAATTTGAGTATTTGTACTAACCACTGCTTGAGCAAGTGGGCTTTTATCAATTGTTTTAGCAATTCCTGAAACAATAAGCGTATTAACTTCATTAGCATCTAATTCGACTTCACCTTTAGCATTTGAGTCTTTAAGATGCTCGAAAATTTTACTCAAAACTTGCTGTTGTGATTGTTGAATTTGGGTTTGGGTTTGGTCAGTAAGCGGAGTTGGACTTGCTATTATTGATGGATTTGTTGTGTGTCCAGCAGGTAGTTGAATTGCTTGTTGCAAAAAGAAAAATAAAACAGCACCAGTACCGCCGATAGCACAACATAACAGTAACAAAAGTCGCTTGAACATAACCAAATTCCTATTTGGAGTTTTAGGATTCATAGTTTTTTATGTACATTTCCTACGACTTTGCGTCCGGGTTCAAAAAATCCGTCTCTGTAAGCGTAACAAGTACCTAATGGAAGATTTGCTTAGCCCTTATTTCATTCATGTAGCATCAGTTTTTTGTTTAGCGATTAGTTCAAAATAAAGAGCAGAACACTGCTTTGAGCTTTTTACTCATGCTGCATCGTTTAACAAAACACGGACTTATTTGCATCACTCAACCAAATCACGCTTGGCTTTCAGGTCAATTAGCACAGGCTTGGGGAAATGAACATTTTGGTCAGTTTGCTCCAAAAAAAGAAGTTTGTTTCGCTGCGGAACAACATGACATTGGTTGGCTTTATTGGGAACAAGCCCCCACGCTGAACCCGCAAACTGGCTACCCCCATAAATTCACGGAACTTTCAACACAGGAGCATATAAACATTTGGTCTGGCGCTAAACATCTCGCACTTCCTCTAGGTAGGTACGTAGCACTACTGGTCTCACTTCATGGGACAGGATTATATGAAAGATTTACAACCTGGCAGAACTCACAAACTTCTTCTCAAATCGTGCAGGACTTCCTCAAGCGCGAGTATGCTTTCCAAGAACAGCTTATTGCTTTTCTCAAAAATGACCCATACTATACAGCTTACACAACATCAGAAGTCATCAAGCATAATAAAAAGCTAGTGGCTACATGGGACGCACTATCAATAATTTTATGTCAAGGATTTACTTCTGAAGCACAGGTTTCTGAGGTACCCACGATGAACGGTGAAATTACACTCAAACTCACATTGAAAGAAGTTAAAGATAACTATCATCAAGTAGCAGTATCTCCGTGGTCTTTTCAAGAAAGTGAAGTAGATTTGGTCTATGAGGGACGGCTTTTACAGCAAACTTTTAGCGATGAAAAAGCAATGCGAGAGGCTTTGATGAGCGATCGCGCCGTAACTCTGAGGACTACCTTGAGACCAGAATAGAAAGTTTTTTATACAGGATGTGCTTCCTTGCCCATATTCTCACGATTATGTGGTTCTTTAAGGAACGTCGGATCAGGACCAGATGGAATAATACCGCCAGGATTAAGCGGGAACAAATTTCCGTAGTAGTCCTGTTTTACACTCTCCAAGTCGCAGGTATCAGCAACCCCTTTAAGTTGATACAAATCACGCAGGTAAGGTCCCAAGTTCTGATAGTCCTGAATTCTTCTGCGGTTGCACTTAAAAAGCCCATAGTACACAGCATCAAACCGGAATAATGTTGTGAACAAACGGACATCCGCTAATGTGATAGTGTTTCCACATAAGAATCGAGTGGTATTCAGAACTGTGTCAATTTCATCTAACGTGGTGAACAGTTCATGACAAACTTTGTCATATGCTTCCTGTGTTTGAGCAAAGCCGCAACGATACACGCCGTTGTTTACGTTTGTGTAAATCCTCTCATTCCATGAATCAATTTTTTCTTTAAGTTCTTGTGGGTAGAGGTCTAGCGTAGGGTTCTTAGCAAACTCGTTGAACTCGGAGTTTAGCATCACTATAATCTCCGCGCTCTCGTTGTTGACAATACTCTTTGTCTGGTTGTCCCACAACACGGGAACTGTAAAGCGTCCACCGTAACCAGGTTCTGCTTGCTCATACAATTCAGCAAGCGTACCGCAACCCTCATATTCCTGGTTGAACACCCAACCTCCTTCAATTGGAGAAGGTGAGACAATTGTTACTGATATTGTTTCTTCAAGCCCTTTGAGCGCCCGAACAACAAGAGTACGATGTGCCCAAGGACAACCTAGCCCAACGATGAGATTGTAGCGCCCCATTGCTGGTTGATATAGATTGCCTTCCTGAGTCCCAATAAAGTTTCGGAATTCGCTGCTTGGTCGAATGTACTCTCCCGACTTATTGCTGGGAGCTAGTTTCGACATCATTATCTGCCACATTGTCGTCCAGACAAACTTTCCCAACCTAATTATGAGCTTTGGAGGAAGTGACTTGCCCTTCTTGTTTCTGGATTTTTTGTCTGCTGGTGGTGAAAAGGTATGTTGTGACATATTTTATTTCATTTCAATCCCTGATAGGGATTCATACAGTTTACTTTCCACCACTTTTATATAAAATACCACATACAGCGCCCCGATGTGTATTCGAGAGCCAGCCGCGTAAGCGATCGCAGCATACATGATACAAAAATGTACTGCATATATATTTCATATTTCCTGTCAACAGTACGATTCTACTCCACCACATTCTGATTGATACTTTTTAGGAAATCAGTACTCTTTAACTCTAGGGTTTGAACCGATGAACCTAATAATAAGTTATTCTTGTCTACTCCTCCACCAGTAGTGTAGGTAGAGAGTCTTCTTGATGTTGTGAGGTCAGGAAAGCATCCTCAGTTACCTTTAAATGCTTTGCACGAAGCAACTTACCTCGAACCACGTCTCCCACTGTTATAGGCTGATTTGCATGGCACCAGTAAACTTCAGGTTCGCTTTTTTGTGTCGCGTTGTACTCCAAAATCAGGTAGCTTTGGTCTTTATCATCGCTTCCTAAAACGATAAAGTGTGATATCTGCTGTATATTATGCTGTTTCACTGATTTTTATCGGTAAATCTCGAATTTATAAGTTAATACTTGCGCTCATGTGCATATCCGGTAACTATTTACAAACTTCATGTAGTAACCATAGTGCCAGAACGTAATTTTTATCTTTTCTAGGTAAGTGGTGCAACTCCCGTCAGGGAAATAACCAGGAAGGCTCAATCGCTCTTGTTGAGAAGCGACTAGCTGTAATCTTCGATAAGCGCGTAGGAGAGGTCACTATCTGTTTGCTGCACTTGCCAGGACTGAGTATATGCAGCGCAAGAACATGAAATTACCCTAACGACAACTCAATTAAGAAAAAAAAGAGTGGGAGCAAGCATACCAAACGCTATCACGCTCCCACTTGCATTTACCGCTGAAGAGACAGGAATATGTACAGACGCTGCCATGATTTAGGGGGCTAATGTGCAGGTCAAGGACAACGCCCGTACGGGCTGAACATTCCTGGTGCGGCAAATGTAAACCTGATTATTGATATTTCTTTGTTATTACGACTAGTGAGTACACCATTGAAAGATATACTTTCTATTTGTATCCTTGGTTTTTTGGTAAAAAGTGTATCACATTTAATTTGGTATGTGATACACCCCGATAACAACACCCTTGAAGTCGTTTACCTTCTTTAATTTAACCAGATTCCTCATAGCTTAGTTGCCATTTTGGCAAGTTTTTGATTTATCTTTTAAACCGCATACAACAGCACAAATCAGTGATTGATAAAAATAGTTCCTCTTTTATTTACCTCCAATTATCTTCTATCTGGATTACCTGAAATTATAGTGTAAATTGCCTTGAAAGTTGCCTATTGCTTGCTTTTGTTACTCTTTTGAGCACAGATTAAGCTTCCAGAGATTTCATTTGTATACTGTCAGCAGGGAAAATGCTTTCCTACTCTGAATTGTTTCGTTTTCAATGGCTGGATGTGGGGTGATACCCCTCTATAAGTTATTTTTGTAATATTAAAAAATTAATAAAATATATAAAAAAAAAGAGTGGGAGCAAGCATACCAAACGCTATCACGCTCCCACTTCGCATTTACCGCTGAAGAGACAGGAATATGTACAGACGCTGCCATGATTTAGGGGGCTAATGTGCAGGTCAAGGACAACGCCCGTACGGGCTGAACATTCCTGGTGCGGCAAATGTAAACCTAATTATTGATATTTCTTTGTTATTACAACTAGTGAGTACACCATTGAAAGATATACTTTCTATTTGTATCCTTGGTTTTTTGGTAGAAAGTGTATCACATTTAATTTGGTATGTGATACACCCCGATAACAACACCCTTGAAGTCGTTTACCTTGTTTAATTTAACCACATTCCTCATATGTCAGTTGCCATTTTGGCAAGTTTTTTATTTGTTGAAAAAAATGTCAAGAACATCACAAATTGGTAATTTATCAAACGTTATTTTCTTTTTTTTAGCCAAATGGTCTTCTGTATTGGCTAGCTTGAATTATAGCTGAAATTGCCTGAAAAGCTTTCGCTAGGTAGGTTTTTTCTTATTTTTATTTTAAAGAATGTGGGGTTATACCCCTTAATTGAAGTCAATAAATGATGGGTCACACCCCCTTAATCTTATTTAAATTGATGATGGGTCACACCCCCCTTAATTGAAGTCAATAAATGATGGGTCGCACCCCTTAATCCGTAGCAATTTACAATTCAATGTCTTCTGAGTTCTGCCTGCTCTTCTAATGAAAGAGGAACTTTTCTCACGTTTAGCTTAAAACTTTATTCCAATTCTTTTGCGTACTTCCTTCATTTCCAACGCCTTTCAAAGGTATTGGACTTTGGACAAAAAGAAAATATTAGCTCGCGTGTGGGTTTGTATTGTGCTAGGCAATGTCCTAGAGATGATACGTGGGAGATTGATCGTATAATTTGGGCAACGCTTTATTGGAGCGATCGCCTCTCCCAGCTTGATCGCTGCTTAAAGCTTCATCTTCATAGGGCTTGTTGTGATAACCCGTTGATGTTCCTGTCAATAGACTATTCAGAGGTTAAAGCAATGACTCATTTTGGCATTCTCTGTCTAGAGGCTACTGGTCACTTGAACACAATGTTTCCGCTTGGACGGGAACTTCAACGACGCGGACATTGTGTCACCGTCTTTAGCGGTTCAGGCGGACAAACTAAAGCACAAGCAGCAGGTTTCAGCTTCTGCGACATATATTTGGCTGGCGATCGCAAGCCAGGTGGGAAAACCCAAATCGCATCTGCAAAAGTAGAGGCTGACTTAGTCTGGAAATAGTTTGCTAAACTTGCCCATAGTTAACTGCTGTGGGTATATTCATGTGGAAAGTTGCAGAGTTTGGAGAGCTTGTTGGAGTTTCCTCTTCCACTTTACGACGCTGGGAGAGGGAAAAGAAGTTAATTCCGGAACGGACACTAGGGAATCAACGCATTTATACCGAGGAGCACCTTGGTATCGCTCGAAATTTGAAAGGTGGTAAAGTACCAAATCGAGTTATTGTCTATTGTCGCGTCTCGTCGAGTGGACAAAAAGACGACCTGCAAAGCCAAGTTGAGGCGATGGAGCGATTCTGTTTGTCCCAAGGAGCGGTGATTACTGATTCGGTTCAAGAGATAGGCGGTGGGTTAAATTTTAAGCGCCCCAAGTTCCTGGAAATTATTCAGTGGGCTATCCGGGGTGAAGTGAAGTCACTGTACGTAGCACACAAAGACCGGTTGTGCCGTTTTGGTTTTGAATTGGTTGAATACATCGTACAATCCGCAGGTGGTTCAATCATTGTTGCTAACGCTGAAACCTTGTCTCCACAAAAAGAACTAGTACAAGATCTGCTGTCTATTATCCATTGCTTCTCGTCGCGATTATACGGTTTACGGAAGTATAAAAACAAGGTGAAAAAAATCGTAGATGGTATTGATCCTTGCTCATGAGCGGCTATACTTATCTATATAGGAAAGTTAACAGAAGTTTAGCCAATGTACGCCATTAAGCGAGAGTTAAAACTGAATAAGGTTGAGACTTCGCTTCTTCGCGGCAATGCTGGCTTTAAGCGCTGGGTTTACAACTTTGGGTTGGATCTGGTTCAAGCGAGTTGGGAATTTGTAGATATACAAGCATCTGACGCAAAACGAATTGATGCTATCAAGAAAGTTTTTACTCAAGTCACAATGCAGAAGCCTGAAAACGTGTGGATGAAGAAATATCCTTCTACTGTTTATCAGTCTGCATTTATTGATTTGAAAAGAGCTTTCGCTCGGTGGCGTGAAGGGCTGTCTGGGTTTCCTTGCAAGAAATCCAAGAAGAAAGGCGACTCTTTTACTGTTTACAAAACGGCTGGCGTTTATCCCGCGAAAGGACAACCGCCAATACCTTTTACGAATCGGGTTGTTATTAGTCCTGGAAAGCAAATTAAGTTGCCAGGTTTGAAAGAATTTCGGCTAAAAGAACGAATAGATTTTTATTGCAGTTCTCAGACTTTTACTGTTTCTAGAACTGCTAATAAATGGTTCGTCTCGTTTGTTTTAGATGCTGAAAAGGTTCCACCAATCATTCATCCAATTGAAAGGATTGGTGTTGACTTGGGTGTGAAAGCGCTAGCAACATGCTCTGATGGGTCAAAATACGATATGCCTGTTGCCACGACTCGGGCGAAAACCAAGCTCGGCAAGCTTCAATGGCGTAATCGAAACAAGACTCTAGGTAGCAAGAAATTGAAGATTTCGGCATCTAAAAACGCTTGTAAGTATTACAACGCAACTGCTCGTCAACATGCGCGAATTGCCAATATTCGGCAAGATACTACGCAGAAGATGACAACAGATTTAAGTCGTAAAGCTTACGCAATACGGATTGAGGATCTGAATGTCTCGGGAATGATTGCAAATCAGAAATTAGCCAGCGCAGTTAGCAATAACTGCTTCTATGAAATTCGTCGCCAGCTAATTTATAAACAAGCCCACTACGGCACTAAAGTAGAATTGGTTGACAAATGGTACCCAAGTTCTAAAAAGTGCTCTAGATGCAGTCACATCCAGCCAATGAAGCTTTCAGAACGAGTATTTCAATGCCAAAATCCTCAATGTGGGCACATTCAAGACCGTGACGAGAACGCAGCGGTAAATCTTGAATTCGCCCCTGATGACAAAGTACGGCTGGCTTAGCCGGAACTTAACGCCTGTGGACAAGAAGGAGCCGACTCCCTTGAGTGAAGCAGGAAGAAATCGCGCCTAGGAGGTTTAACCAAGTTTAGGTAAGTATTTTGAAGCAGAAACTCAGAGGGTTAGCAAGCATACGGTACACCTTACAAAAATTTGCACAGATAGCTCAAACCAGACTACAACAAGCTCCAGCAATTATAAAAGAACACGGTGTAGAGGCACTGCTAGTAGACTTGTCTATCTTTGAGGGAGGGACAATAGCCGACCATCTCAACCTTCCCTATGTCACTGTATGCTGTGTATTACCCTTTTACCAAGACCCAACCATCCCTCCCATTGCTACAACTTGGTTATATAATCCGGCATTGTGGGCACAACTGCGTAACCGCGTCGGCTACAGCTTAGTTAACCGCTTAGCACAACCTGTTTGGCAAGTCATCTGGCAACATCGTCAAAAGTGGAATTTACCTGCATACAAGCACACTAACGATATCTTTTCCAAACTTGCTATCATCACCCGCCACATAAGCGAATTTGAATTTCCTCGTCAATTACCGCCACACTTCCACTTCACAGGACTATTCCATAACTCTATAGAAAGAGAACCTGTAGAATTCCCCTTTGAGAAATTAAACGGCAAACCCCTAATTTACGCCTCAATGGGAACTTTGCAAAATCATCTTGATTATGTTTTTCGCACCATAGCAGAAGCCTGTGCAGACCTAGACGCCCAACTCGTCATTTCCCTTGGTGGTGGACTTGATCCAGAAGCATTCCCAAACCTACCCGGAAGTCCTTTATTGACATCCTCCCACCGCTAACCCTTGCGGGTGTAGCGGGGGATTCCAAGAATCACTTCTTGGGCTTCCTCTTTCTGTGAGTCGGCTTATCTTGAGGAATTGCTTCACCAAGACAGAGGTCGGTCTCTCCAGAGGCGTGACTCCCCGTGTGCCCCACGGTACGTAATGCCTTTTCTAGTATGTTTCGTGCTGCATTGTGGTCGCGGTCTTGAATGTGTCCGCAATGAGAACAATTATGCGTCCTAGTACTGAGACTTTTCTTGACTTCGGAGCCACAATTGGAGCAATTTTGACTTGTGTATTGAGGTGGGACGGCAACTGTCGCCACACCGAACACTTTTCCAAAATACTCAACCCATTCTCGAAACTGAGTCCATGCAGCATCTGATATTGACTTGGCAAGGCGTCGATTCCTCACCATGTTACGCACCTTCAAATCCTCATACGCCACGAGGTCGTTAGACATCACTACGCACCTTGCTGTCTTTACGGCAAAGTCTTTACGCTGGCGACTTACTTTGAGGTGTTTCCTTGCTAGCACCTGTCTAAACTTCGCTCTATTTTTAGAGCCTTTCTCGGTCTTAGAAAGACGACGTTGCAATCGTTTTAACGACTTTTCACTTTTACGCAGATGCCTTGGATTGGGAGCGGTGTTCCCATCTGAATCCGTGTAAAAGTGGTTTAGTCCAACGTCAATCCCTACTGTCGTATAAGTTGGTTCACGTTTCTCAATTCGTTCTTGGTCAATACAAAACTGAACATAATAGCCATCTGCTCGGCGCACGACGCGCACACGCTTGATTTGCTTGATTTGATAAAAATGCAAATCGCGGGTTCCCCACATTTTAAAGGTTCCCGCACTAAAACCGTCACGGAAGGTTATATTCCTCCTGTCTTCTGAAAGCTTCCACCCATCGACTTTGTACTCTACGCTTGCGTGGGTTTGCTCTGTCTTGAATTTGGGATAACCTTTCTTCCCTGGTTTAGCCTTTTTGCAATTATCAAGGAAACGAGAGATTGCTGACCAGGCACGCTCAGCAGAAGCTTGACACGCTTGTGCAGACAGCTTTTTGCACCAATCAAACTGTTCTCGCAATACTTTGCAGTATGCGCTCAGGTCATATCGACCTATGTTCTTCCCATCCATCCAGTGTCGAAGGCAAGCGTTGCGAACAAAACGAGCAGTCCTGATTGCCTCGTCTAGCAATCTGTACTGCTCCTCTGTTCCTTGCAACTTTGCCTCAAAAACTAGCATGGCGTTCCTCAATCCTACGTTTAAAATTATAACGTAGGATTGTTCTTTCTGTGGGCATTGAACCCACAGAAAGAACCTGGAGGGTCCATGTACCCCACCACGCTCACGGAGTACCGTTGTAGTGGGGGCACTATCGCCCTCCAGACCTCCCATTAAGGTAGTAAAATATGCACCGCAACTAGAACTACTACAAAAAGCTAGCCTCAATATAACTCATGCCGGACTCAATACTACCCTAGAATCGCTCTCGTACGGTGTGCCGATGGTTGCTATACCTGTTACCGACGATCAACCAGGAGTAGCAGCACGTATTGCATGGAGTGGTGCAGGGGAATTTGTGCCACTTTCTCGCTTAAGTGTTCCCTCTTTACGAGAAACTATCAAACGACTATGTACACAACAGTCGTACAAACAAAATGCAACTCGGTTACAAGAAGCTATTGAGGGAACAGGAGGAGTGAGCAGGGCTGCTGATATTGTCGAACAGGCTGTTTAATGTTGTCAGTAGAAAGCCTAAGCCTTGTCTCTCACCAAAACCTTCTCGAAGGCGATCGCATCAACCCACATATTATCTGAGTTAAAAATCAGTTCTCCTACCTGCTGATAACCTCGGTTTGCATAGAAGGACAAAAGCTTTTGGTGCGTTTTTACTGCATCCACCCGTACAGCATGAGAACCTCCAACCGATGCAAGTTCCTCAATCGCTTGCATACACCACGTCCCTAGTCCTTGTCCTTGCCAAGTTGGAAGTATCGCTAGTTTATGCACATACACCGCAGGAACATCCCAGACTTGCCAAATAATATTTCCATACTTGATATAGGTGAATGGAACCTCTGTCGTCATCTCCAATGTGAAAGTACCAACTAAATTCTCACCCACTGTGAGTGCATAAACCTGATGCTCATCTGCATCTTTGAGCATATTCTCAAGTGGATAGATTGGTCCTAACCAGTAATTCAGCCCGAAGCGGTTTTTTAAATCGAGACCGCATGCCAAAAGAATTTCGTGAAGTGCGGGTACCTCAGCTTGAGTCACACGACGAATCGTCGGTTCCATTTTCTACGGTAATTCGTTGTTAACAGGCAGTTACGAATTATATATTTTTTAATCTTTGCGTAATATTGAAGACAATGGAGTGTGTTTGCGTATATCTAAAGTATTTGCCAAAGATTCTTTCCCCTGACTGCGCGAGAGGTTTTGCTGTGGTGGTAAAACTGTGACTACAGGTTGCGTTTTAATTGGAATTGGTACAACGCGGGTTTTTGCTTGAGATGGCACAAAAACTGGCAGATTTTTCGGACGTGGTTCTACATTTTGGGGACGTTGTGCTAAGCGTGCCTGATGACGGTTAATGTGATTCTTGACCTTTTGACGCTGCGTTGGACGATTTAGCAGTAGGAATAATATTAAGCTACCACTAGCACAGCTAAGAATAATAGCAAGCACCATCCATAGAGGCATGGGATTGGTATTCTCAGAGGGCGTGTTGATTGGTTGTACAATCTCAGCTTCTGCTATTTCTGGTTCTTGCTGTTCGATACGCCCTACATGGGTTAAGCTGTATAACGAAAAAGCACTTGCCCCTACAAAAATCCCTAACAGCCCCGTCGGCAATAACCAGGGGTAATGTACAAGCAGATGTATCAGACGATTCTTGCTTCCTGTTCGCCCTGAAATTTTCTTCCCCGACTCCGGTATAGATGCTTCTGCTTGAGATGACTGCTGCTGTACACTCTGGCTATTTTCCATAATGGCTTTCAGATTTATACCCTCCAGTTATTGATTGTACTGAAGGGTCAACCATCATGTATCCGTAGAAAAATTTTGGATTGAAGTATCTTTTTTTAAGGAAGCGACTCAATCCGATATTTTTTTAGCTATATTCGGTATGTTTTAGTACTTTTTGCGGCGCAAATACTGGGAATGAATTTTCTATTCCCTTGTTGGAACAGAATGTCTTTCAAGAGCAAGTTGGATTAATTTATCAACTAATTCCGGGAAAGAGACACCGCTATGCGCCCAAAGTAGGGGATACATACTCGTTGCTGTAAAACCTGGAAAAGTGTTGATTTCGTTGATGAAAACTTCTCCGGTAGCTTCCACGTAGAAAAAATCTACTCTTGCTAATCCAGCCGCGTCAACCGCTGCAAATGCTTGCAAAGCCATTTCCTGAATTTGACGAGTGACAGCTTCTGGCACAGGTGCTGGAATCAGTAAATCTGCTTTGCCTTCTGTATATTTAGTTTCGTAATCATAAAACTCAGCATTATAAGTAATTTCACCGAGAACTGAAGCTTTGGGACTGTCATTTCCTAAAACGGCACACTCTAATTCTCGTGCGACAACTCCAGCTTCAACGATGATCTTTCGGTCATAGCTGGCGGCGTTATCCAATGCTGCTTCTAATTCTTGCCGCGATCGCACTTTGGCAATGCCCACCGATGAACCTAAATTCGCAGGCTTAACAAAGCAGGGATAGCCCAAAGTTGCCTCAATTTCATCACACAGTTTCGGGAAAACACAAGGATTCGACCAAATTTGCCCTCGATTTAACGCCTTGTATTTGACCTGTGGCAATCCTGTCTGGGCAAAAATTGTTTTCATAACAATTTTGTCCATTCCTACCGCCGAACCCAACACTCCAGAACCAACAAAGGGAACTTGCATCAAAGTGAGTAACCCTTGAATTGTCCCATCTTCGCCGTTAGGACCGTGGAGAATAGGGAACCAAACATCGACTTCGGCGACTTGGGAAGGAGATTGCCAAGGGCTAAGTGTTTGAGTTTTGGCAACTGATGATTCAGAATGAGTACTTGGCAAAGTAGAATCTGGTAATTGCTGCGGAGTTCCTGATTTTAAGACTTGTTGCGGTGTGTCCCCAGCCAACCAACGTCCATCTTTCTGGATGTAAAAAGGCAGTATTTCGTATTTAGCAGTATTTTGGTCTGCACTCAGGGCGTTGGCGATCGCCCGTGCTGAACTTATAGAAACTTCATGTTCTCCCGAACGACCACCAAAGAGCAATCCCACCCGCAGCTTCGTCATCTGAAATACCTCACTCACTTCTTAAATTCAGATAGCCTAGCACAACGAGCGGGAGTTCCTCCAATTTTTATGCCAGTAGCGCCCAATTGTTACGCGAGTAAAACCCATACGAATGAGCGCTAAGTTGTAAACAAGAGACTTGCGTTCCACTCACATCAAGCGCGTGATTTTAGTCTACATAATCCGTTGTTATTTCAGATTTTTCAGTGTTATTTGAAGTGATTGGACGGCTACCATCTACGTCAAGAGTATCCTGAACTTCAAAATTACTCTTAGCAATTGGACGTTGACCGTCTATATCAAGAGTATCCCTAACTTCTAAATCACTTTTGTCAATCGGGCGTTTGCCGTCTACAGCTATGATATCGTGATCCTGAAAATCGCTCTTGGCAATTGGACGCTGACCATCTATGTCAATTGTGTCCTGAATCTGAATATCACTTGAAACAATTGGACGTTGACCATCTATATCGAAAGTGCCTTTAACCTCAAAAGAACTTGGATCAACCGGACGCTGACCATCTATATTAATTGTTTTAGGAATTGGTTTTGATTCGTTAGATGATGGCTGAGAAATAATGTTCGCTTGAGTATCTGTTGTATTTTGATCCGAATTATTTGCAGTGCTATCAACTTCGTTTGTGTTATCCATGCTCTTTGCTTATTATTTTTTTGAACTCGTAATACTTCTTATACTTATCATGACTGGAGAGTGCATGAATTTGCTTTTGCAGTTCAGCTAGGAATTAATACAGCTTCCGGCACTTCCACTGGTTCACCCGTTAAACTAAAAGCACGAACTTCGGTAATTCTTACTTTAACCAACTTGCCTTTGAGTTCGTTGATATCACCAGCGAAGAAAGTGAGACGATTACCGCGCGTACGCCCCATCACTTGGGTTTTATCTTTAAGGTTTTGGTCTTCTACCAGCACTTCTTCGATGCGTCCCATGTAACGCTGCGATCGCTCGGCTGCTTTAATGTTAACTAGATGATTGAGCCGTTGCAGGCGATCGCTCTTCACCTCTTCACTCAATTGTTCATCCCACAGTGCTGCTGGTGTTCCTGGACGTGGCGAATATGCAGCGGTATTCAATAGGTCAAAGCCAATATCATCTACCAGTTTCAGCGTATTTTCAAACTGTTCTTCCGTTTCTCCGGGGAAACCCACAATCGCATCCGCACTAATCGACGCATCCGGCATATACCGCCGAATTGTGTCAATTATCCGGCGATATTTCTCGTGAGTATAACCCCGACTCATACGTTTGAGCACTTCATTATCCCCAGATTGAAAGGGGATATGGAAGTGTTCACACACCTTGGGTAATTCTGCACAAGCTTTGATCAGCCGTTCGGTGAAATAACGCGGATGGGAAGTTGCAAACCGAATCCGCTCTATCCCTGGCACATCGTGTACATAATAAAGTAAATCTGTCAAGGTATGCAAATGGCGACCTTCTGGTGTTACTCCCGGCAAATCCCGCCCATAAGCGTCAATATTTTGACCAAGTAAGGTGACTTCTTTGAAACCTTGTCGCCCGAGTTCTGCCATTTCTGCCCAAATTGCTTCTGGTGTACGAGATTGCTCAACACCGCGCACATTTGGAACCACACAGTAAGTGCAGCGTTCGTTACAGCCGTAAATGACATTCACCCAAGCGGTCACACTACTATCACGCCGTGGCTTGGTGATATCTTCCATAATATGAACTGGCTCGGTTGCCACAACTTGGTTGCCGTCCAACACTTGTTGTAGCAAATCTTTCAGGAGGTTCGCGTGTTGTGGTCCCATCACCAAATCTAATTCTGGTACGCGCCGCAACAGCGCTTCGCCTTCTTGCTGAGCAACGCAACCTGCAACAATTAAGGTGAGGTCTGGTTGATCGTGCTTGCGTTTTGCTTGCCTACCTAAATAAGAATATACTTTTTGCTCAGCATTATCCCGGATAGAACAAGTGTTGTATAGGATTAAATCTGCTTGATTTGGGTCTTCTGACCATTCAAAGCCCATGTCTTCTAAGATGCCAGCCATGCGCTCTGAGTCGGCTTTGTTCATCTGGCAACCGAAGGTAGTAATGTGATAGCGACGGGATGAAGTGGTCATTGGTAACTTTGTTAAATCAGTAGTAATGTCTATATGCTTTATTTCAATTCTATTAAACTGTAGGCAAGGCAACCTGATTTACAAGGTGGTAGGACCTATGCTTCAAGTTAAGAAAAAATGCTTGAATGGTTGGGTTTAAATTCCTCAACCCAACCTACTTCACTAAGCTGGTTTCCAAGTACCGTGGAAGCTGTGAGGTATAACGCTGGGCAATCCCAGTTTACAAACAGGTTCCTCGTCTAGCCTATCCGCATCAAATACCCAAACTTCACTACTATCAGAATTGCCATCGTACACAGCTGTGATTATCCACCCTTGCTGAGGATTTTGGGAATCACCCGCATAAATGGGTTCGGAAGGATACCGATTTTCGCCGCAGTCAGCAATTGTCAGGGTTTCGGTTTTGTGGTCGAAACGGGCGATCGCCCCAAATATTTCTTTAAGATGATCCACTCCTTGCCGATGCACTGTGAGATAAGTTTGCTTACTACGTTGTCCCCGGTCTTGCGGTGGTACAATTGGGAATTCACAATGGCGCTCCATAATTTCCCCAATTGTTTGTACCTTACCAGCTTTAGGGTCAAGATGAACTTGCCATAAAGTACTCACAGCCGGGGTGTAAGTTTCTCGTGTTGCGACTTCCCTGAGATATTGGTTGGTTTGAAAGTCTTCATAACGCGCAACATCGACAATGATCAATCCACTATCATCTACATACCCATTCCCAAAGTGCCATTGATACCAAGGTTCGGTTTCGCCGCGACTGACGAGAGATAAAGTTTCGCTATCAAATACGAGAACCTGAGTACCCAATTGCGGTTTCCAGTCTAAAGAATCACCGTAGCAGCTAAAGCCTGTTAGCACTGGTAAAGGATTCAAGCGCACGGGAGGAATAAAAAATACCAGATATTGCCCAGCTAAGACAAAATCATGCACTACAGGGATACCATCGAGTTCCAACGATGTTTTTTGTAGAATTTTACCTGTGGAATCGCTTTTGTAAATATTTAGTACCCCATTCAATCCAGGGGAGATGCCAAAGTTAAAAATTTTACCTGTTTTGGGGTCAATTTTGGGATGGGCAGAATAAGGCAATCCAATATTCAACGCTCCTAAATCATCTTCGCCGCAAGTTGCCAAACTTTGCAAGTCCAGGGCGTGAGGTTTACCGCCTTCCCATAGTGCCAGTAATTTATCTGGTAATGCCAGCACTGAGGTATTGGCAACGTTCTTAAGTGGTTTCAACCATTGATTCCAAATTGGTCCCGGTGCAGTCATGCCATAATTGCCGTAAAGCAGCTGATCTGCTGCTGCTTCTTCTTGATAACCAGCAGTTTGCACGTAGCGGTAGACTGCGGTTGCACCTGCATCCGTAAAATGTACAGCAAGAATTGCCCCATCTCCATCAAACCAGTGTCCCACACTTATACCGCCGCGTTCTAACCTTCCTGGACCGTTACGGTAGAGTGTGCCGCGTAAGCCTTCAGGTATTTTGCCAGAAAGGATTTGCAGTTGGGTGGGAGGGAATTCTTGGGCGGCTTGGGCAAGCGCTTCTGCCCAAGCTTTTTTGCTTGACTTATTTTTTATTGTGTGCATTAAACGTTGATAACTGTATCCAAAACTAAAGTATTACTTTGATTGTCGTTACAACTTTGTTACAGTTCTTCTTCCATAAGGCGCAACGAAAAGTTGTGAGGAGGAGCGCTAGCCATGCAGTGAGGCAGCGCTCTTGGTAGGGCTTCGCCGTGAGCGCTCAGCCGAACGGTTTCCCGCAGCAGGTGAGTCAGCGCGATCTTGGGGGTTTCCCCCATGAGCGACTGACGAACCCCGAAGGGGCGACTGCCGAAAGGGTTTCCCAACCTAAGTGGCTGGCGTTGGTTTTCCGACAGAGCAAACTTTTCAAGACACAGAACACAGCTTGCGTTGAATCACTTTACAGAATATTTAAAAACTCTTCCACAGAAACTCCTGCTTGATTCAGAATACTCTTTAACGTTCCGACAGCGACTGTTTTACGATGCACAGGCACAACACAACCGACTTCAATCACTTTTTGCTCTTCGCCTTTTGCCATAATTTGTTTCTTCAAAATCACATGACTTCCACGCTGTCGTACTTGAACAAAACCCAAGCGTTCCAAAACATAAAGAACTTCACAGGCTGGTACTCGTGGTAGCCTAGGCACAAACTGCCTCAAAGGTGGTTAGCAACAGACGAGGTGCTGTTTCAGGAAGCGGGAACTCCTCTAAATAAAGTTCTGTTGCTTCTTTCAAATGGGCAATGGCTTCTTCTATTGTTTCTCCTTGGCTTGCAGTTCCCACCTCTGGACATTCTGCTACGTAAACATCTTCTTCCCAATACACGATCGCTGTCAAAGTTCGAGTTTTCTTGCCCTTAGCTTGTTGTAATGAACTCATAGAGTGTTTATCTTTCCACTTCCTATTTTGACTTTAACTTCACCACAAGATTTCAATTGTCCGGAACTAACAACATCCGTTCTTCAATTGCTTGCCAGGTTTTGGGTAGCACCCGCACTGGTGCTTGTTTGCACTGAAATTATGAGCTAATTTGCATAGAGATAATTGTCAAGTGCTGCGCTTTCTTCCTGAGATAAATTGACCATTTCTGGAGAAAGATTGAAAGCATTGAGCTAAGTTTGTAAAAGGTTGTCAACCAATGTCTAAAATAAATCTCGCTTCAAAACGATGGATAGCCCCACGATCCAAAAATTGCACACCAGTATATACAGATTCTCATTCCAGAGGCTGCCGCATTCCTAATACTTTCAGAATGCCATGACGTTCCTTATAGTTTTTTTCATACTTTTGAAATACAAACAGGATTTGTTTAGTTTGCTTATTTAGATTTTTGTTAAACCAACGCAGAAGCTGACGTCAGCCTCCCCAGATACTCTGGAAAATGGGAAAGGCTACACCACTGACTGCTGATGCTATGGCACTTGAGATTAAAGGTTCAGCACGTGTCATGACATTAATGCGTTCATAAATCAAACTTTCATTATTATAATTTTAACTCTTAAATGAATACCAGTCTTATAGTAGTTTACATTTGGGTGCAATACAATTTTCACTCCACCCCTAACCCCTAAGCGCAAGCGAGGAGGCAGGGTGGTTTCATACAAAGAAAGAAAAATAATAATAATTTGTAGAGGGTGGAGAAAAATTGATAAATAAAAAGTATGAATCTCATCGAACAATTGCAGCAAATCCCAGACTATCGACATATTCGGGGACGAAGACATGACTTCTGGTTGGTATTATTGTTGATCTTATTGGGAGCAATGACAGGGTATTGGGGCTACCGACCATTGGAAGATTTTACCAGAGTACACAGACAAGGCTTGATTGAACTGTTAAGCCTAGATGAGACAATCAAGTTTCCATCCTACTCAACGTTCCGACGAGTACTGAAAACATTAGATTTTCAGCCATTCACCGACTTATTCAATAATTGGGCATCAGTTCTTGTGCCACCGATGCCAGGAGAAAGATTGGCAATTGATGGTAAAGGTATTCGCTGCACAGTAACAGATTACAGTCAGTCCTACCAAAACTTTATCAGTACAGTATCAGTTTATAGTCACGGGCGGGGCATTGTACTCAGGATGCAACCAATGTCGAACAAAAAAATTAGTGAGATGGCGATCGCACAGCAATTAATATCCGAATTTTGTGCTCAACAAGTGATGTTCACTCTTGATGCTTTGCATTGCCAAAAAAAACAGTATCGCTGATTATTAATGGTGGCAACGACTACATGATTGGATTAAAAGAAAATCAACCGACGCTCTACAAAATGGCTCAAACTCAGTCACACAAACAGGAACCTTTGAGCAGTACTACAACAGAAGATGATACTCACGATCGCTCGGTCAAGCGTTGTTGTCAGGTATTCGCCGCTCCAGAAAAATTACAAAGTCAATGGGCTGGACTTAAAACCTTTGTCCAAGTTGAACGTTCTGGTATTCGTGATGGTCAATCATTTCAAGAGCGTCAGTTCTATATTTGTAGTCAGATCATGTCGGCTCAAGATGCTCTAACCGACACCCAGAAACATTGGGGAATTGAAAACCGGCTCCATTGGGTTCGCGATGTGACCTTTTCCTTCAGACTTTCCACTACGACGAGGTGGCAATGCACCAGTTAACTGGGCAATATTACATAATTTTTTCATCACTCTTGCCAGATTTCTTGGTTTTCGCACTATCCCTCAAGCTCAACGTGCTTTAGCCAATCAAATCCAAAAGGTTTTTTCTTTCTTTGTATGAAACCACCCTGCTAAGCGCAAGCGAGGAGGGGACAATACTTCTCCCTCTGGTGCTTGCGGAAAGGGGGTTAGAGGGGTGAGGTTCTTATACCAGCGCCGTCGCCTTCAATTGCAAAATCTTGTCAATCACATCTTCCACCACCTTATCTGGCGTAGATGCACCAGAGGTAATTCCGACGACAATTTCCCCATTTGGTAACCAGTTTTCTGTGATTTTCAAATTCCCATTTAATTCCCGATGCTCAATTTGATTTCTTGACAGAACGCGCACTTCACTATCGATATGATAAGAAGGAATTTCTCGTTCGACTGCAATCTGTTGCAATTGTGTTGTATTCGATGAATTAAACCCACCAATAACTATCATCAAATCTAGCTTTTGTTCGACTAAGCCCAACATTGCATCTTGCCGTTCTTGGGTGGCATCACAAATCGTATTAAAGCTTTGGAAATGCTGATTCAACTCACTGGGACCATACTTTTTCATCATTGTCCGCTCAAACAGTTTCCCAATTTGCTCGGTTTCACTTTTGAGCATTGTGGTTTGGTTCGCAATCCCAACCCTTTCTAAATCTTTATCAGGGTCAAATCCAGCGGAACAAGCTTTACTAAATTTTGCTAAGAATTCCTCTCGGTTTCCTCCATTCAAAATGTAGTTAACAACATATTCTGCTTGCTCCATATTCAGCACAATCAGATATTTCCCTGCGAAGGAACTCGTAGCAACAGTTTCTTCGTGCTTATATTTGCCGTGAATAATTGATGTATAATCAACTTTTTTATGTTTTTCAACAGTATTCCAAACCTTAGAAACCCAAGGGCAAGTTGTGTCAACAATTTTGCAACCTTTCTCGTTAAGCAACTGCATTTCCTGAACACTTGCCCCAAAAGCTGGTAGAATAACGACATCCCCAGGCTCGACAACAGAAAAGTCTTTTTTACCTGCTTCAACGGGGATAAATCCTACTTGCATCTCTAGCATCCGCTGATTGACAGAAGGATTATGAATAATTTCATTCGTCATCCAAATGCGCTCAGTGGGGAAGTGCTTGCGGGTTTCATAAGCCATCGCCACAGCACGTTCTACACCCCAACAAAAGCCAAAGGCTTCTGCTAACCGGATAGTAACATCTCCTCTTTGCAGAGTGTAGTTGTTATTGCGAATTTCCTGAATTAAATTGCTTTGATATTCAGATTGCAACTGAGTCGCGACTTCTGCTTGGTGACCAAATCCTTTACGATGATAATTTTCTGAATGTTGGAGCGAACGTTTAAAAGCTTTGGTATCCATTGTTTTTTCTCTTAAATTGCCACTTATCATTTTCTCGCGCTTTACGCTCAAGACGCGAAGAATTTCTTTGCTCCTTTGGGCAAAATTATCTTTTTTGCGCTTCGAGTTCAATTTGGCTATATAATTGCAAGGCAGAACTCCAAACTAAATAACCTTGTGAATTTAGATGTAACCCATCTGTACTCAGTTCCGGGCGCAGGTTAGTTTGGTTGTTAGCAAACAATGGATGCAAATTCAAATATTTCACGCCTTCTTTTTGAGCTATAGCTTGGAGCTGCTGGTTCAAGGAGCGAATGCGACTATTGGAAATCGCCAAAAGTTTTTCTCGCCTTTCCCAAGTTGTCTGTTCTCCTCCATGTGGTAAAATCGACTGCACAACGATTTGCGTCTGCGGATGAACTTTTTTGAGATAACGTATAATTTGCAACTGATTGTCTAAAATTATCTTATCGCTTACGCCCCGAATTAAGTCATTAATCCCAATCATCACAAAAATTGTTTCTGGTTGGGTGGAGTTGAATAATTCTAATCTTTTTAATAATCCTGTACTCGTTTCCCCAGAGATTCCTTGATTTAACCAATTTCTGTTTTGGGGTAATAACTCAGAAGGAAACCACAAACTCAAAGAATCTCCCAGTAGTATGGTTAAATGCTGAGGAGGCTTTTGGGCGGCAACAGTGGCTTCTTGTTTAAGGATGTCTACCCATTGCTGATAATTCAGTTTGTGACGCCGACCTAACTTAGGTGTGACAGCTTGGGGTTGAGTGTCTCGATTGACTTGTGTGGGGGAAGTGATTGTTCCCAAAAAAGTAGTCGCTCTCTGCTGTCGATAAATGAGCAGGGCGACTGTCAACATGAGAACAACGTTGGTTAGTACAGAGAAAAATGCCCAGGTTGGAAAGGCTTTTGCAGGAGTAGACACGAGTAGCAAGACTTACCAAATCTTTGACTGAGATTTTAGACGTATATGCCAATAAATCTTAGTGCTTGTTACTGAAATTGATGCGCTCTCCGAACTCCTCGTTGTAACCTTCTTCACCGTGTTCGTTGATATCCATACCTTGTAATTCCGCTTCTTCCTTAACCCGCAGACCAACTGTGGCATCTAGAATTTTCAAAATGATGAAGGTACCCACGCCAGCGATGATATAGGCAACAAGACTTGCTAAGATTTGTGTAATCAATTGACCGGCATTGCCATACAACAAGCCATTTTTGCCTGCTGAGTTGACTGTGGTGGTAGCAAAGATGCCTGTGAGAATTGCCCCCACTGTACCGCCTACGCCATGCACAGGAAATGTATCTAACGCATCATCAATTTGGAGTTTGTGCTTGAAGCTAATAGCATAAAAGCAAACAACAGCGGTAATGCTACCAATCAAAATTGCTGCCACTGGTGTGACAAATCCTGCGGCTGGGGTGATGCCCACCAAGCCTGCAACTGCTCCTGTGGCTGCTCCGACTGCTGTTGGTTTACCACGCAACACTTTTTCTAGGATCAGCCAGGTTAAAGCCCCTGCTGCCGCACCTGTATTAGTGGCAACAAAAGCGGCTGTTGCCAACGCACCAGAAGCCAAGGCACTGCCAGCGTTGAAGCCGAACCAGCCAAACCACAGCAAGCCTGCTCCCAGCAAAATAAAAGGAACGTTGTGAGGAGGGCTGAGGCGCTCAGGATAGGTTTTGCGAGGTTTGAGGACGATCGCGGCTACTAGGGCAGAAACCCCAGAACTGATGTGGACGACTGTGCCGCCAGCAAAGTCGAGGGCACCCCAGCCTCCGGACAAGCCCAACAATCCACCTTTAGCCCAAACCATGTGTGCCAGGGGACTGTAAACAAACGTTGTCCACAGCAGCACAAACAAAGAGTAGGCGGTGAAGTTCATCCGCTCTGCGATCGCCCCTGAAATCAGTGCTGGGGTGATAATGGCAAACATGGCTTGGTAAATCATGAATGCCTGATGCGGAATTGTCGGAGCGTAGGAAAGCATCTCAGCGGGATTTGACCCTTTGAGATAATCGGTTAGCTCGTATCCCACACGATTCAAACCAAACCATTGCAATCCACCGATGATGGCGTTACCTGGAGCAAAGGCGAGGCTATAGCCCCACAGAATCCACGTAACTCCTACAATCGCCATCAGCACAAAGGTCATCATCAGGGTGTTGAGGATATTGCGCGATCGCACAAATCCACCATAGAAAAACGCCAGCCCGGGCGTCATCAGCAGCACCAAAGCCGCTGAAATCAGCATAAACGCTGTATCAGCAGCCGTTTGAGCATTAGAAATTGCTGCGTTGACATCAACGGGTGCAGCAAAAGCATTACCTATGAGCGGTCCACCTAAAAGCAGTAGGGCGCTAACCCCGATGATCAATACTTTTTTCAACACTTTTTTGTCCTTTCGCACCAACAGTTTTGTGTTAGGTAAATAGATTTGAGCATTGTATGATACTGTGATTCCGTATGAAATATTACGAAAACTTGACTTTTGCAAAAACTTAATAAAAAAATCCGGCTAAATCTACTTGTTAATTATTTATAATTGTGTATTCTCATACTTTGACTTTCTGTTTTGTTCGAGCATTACAAAATTTAAACCCACCCCCTATACAAAAGACAAAGAGGGTGGGTATATCGCTAATCAGCTAAAAAATCAAACAACCTAGAACTATAAAGCCTAGAAATTATAAAGTTGTCGGTAAATCTCCCCTGCGCGAAACTCCACCAGCGTGGCTAGCTGGATCGGAAAATCCACTTGCACCAGCCTCTTTGACAAATCCGCTGTATGCTTCCATACCGTGTTCGGCGATATCCAAGCCTTCAATTTCCTCTTCTCTAGTGACTCTGATACCTAAAGTCGCCTTGAGTGCTAACCAAAAGATGGTGCTGAGGAGAACGGTTATACCACCAACAGAGAGAACACCAAGCAACTGAGTAAAGAATTGACCTAAGCCACCACCTGCAAATAAACCCTTTGCAGGACCAAGACCATCAGTATACCAGGGGAATTGTGCTACACCAGGACCGACAGCAAACAGACCAACCGCTAGAGTTCCCCAAATACCACATACGAGGTGAACCGAGGTAGCTCCCACTGGGTCATCAATACGGAGTTTGTCAAAGAAAGTCACAGCGAAAACTACCAAAATTCCCGCTACTAAACCAATGATGAAAGCACCGCCGAGAGTGACGTAAGCACAACTTGCTGTGATGCCAACCAAGCCAGCCAAAATACCATTGATAATCATGGAAAGGTCTGGCTTACCCAGATATAACCAAGCTGTAGCTGTGGCAGCCAGTCCACCGACAGCACCTGCTAAGTTGGTGGTTAAGGCAATGTGACTAATGGCATTTGGATCAGCAGCCATAGTTGAACCGGGGTTGAAACCAAACCAACCCAACCACAGAATTAAACAGCCTAAGGTGGCAATGCTCATGTTGTGACCAGGCAAGGCAACCATTTGCCCGTCTTGATATCTTCCAATGCGTGGTCCCAGGAATGCTGCTCCCATTAAAGCTGCCCAGCCACCAACAGAGTGAACGACTGTAGAACCCGCAAAATCAAAGAAACCTCTGTCTGCTAGCCAACCACCACCCCAAACCCAGTGACCAGTGATGGGGTAAGCAATACCTACAAGTAGCAGGCTAAAAATTAAGAAGTCAACGAACTTAATCCGTTCGGCAACAGCTCCAGAAACAATTGTTGCTGCTGTTCCTGCAAAAGCCAACTGGAATAAAAACTTGGCAGCTAGTGGAACACCAGCCCAATTGAGAGCGCTGAAGACACCTTTGTAAGCATCTGCTGTTGCAGGACTGTTATCTGCACCTTGCAGCAGAAACCCATTCAATCCAATAAAATCATTGCCATTACCAAACATCAAGCCAAAACCGATCACCCAAAAGGCAACGGTGGCGAGAGCAAAGACAATCAAGTTTTTAGCAAGAACGTTGACGGCATTTTTTTGGCGACAGAAGCCGGTTTCTAACATACCAAAACCAGCGTTCATGAAAATCACCAAAAAGGCGGCGATCGCTACCCAAAGAGTGTCAATTGCAACTTTGAGTTCTGCTGTGGTTGGTCCTGCTGGAGCAGGCGTTTGGGCAACTGCTGTATAACCCCACGCCAGCACAATCAGACAAGCTAGGGGGATGCAGGCTTGCCAGCTAGGAGACAACTGCTTAATGACTCCATTCAATCTCTTGACACTTGATATATATTGTGCATTGCTACCTAACAATTTTGCTGGTCGCTGCCTATTTTTTCTTCTCGATTTGTTTTTGTTTGGGATTTTTATCATCATGCGCTCAAGCATCCTGAATCAGAAAATATGTTGAGTATCAACAGCTAATACCCAAAGCTAAAAAAAGCTGTTTTTGATATTTGCCATTTAGGTTAGCTGTCTGTTTAAAGTCACTGATTTTGATTACCAGTAAGTGGTTGTTTGAACAGGATATCAAATAACCTGTTCAGCAGTGGCTAATGCTACTTGTGTAGCTATTAAGAATATTCTTAAAAAACTATTATGTAGTTTCCAAAGTAGTCAAGTCTACTGCATTAACTCTTTAGGCATTATCTTTGACAAGATTAAATATCCAAATGAGTGAACTCATCATAACAAGATAGTCCTTAGATGACTAGTCATTCCTACAGAAGTCTTTGAAAAGAGCATAATGGCTGTTTTTAGGGAAAAAATCAAAATTTAACCAGCAAAAAGGACAATATTTGTCTTGTTTTCTATTACGTTCTTCTTTTTACCTTCTCTTATTTGTTTCTACGTGCTGAATACAAATGGTTTGTACTGAACCTTTCTGAGTCTTCAAGCGTATGATAAACCACCTATAAACATTGCTTCAAAAGCATAAAACATAAAAACAAGTCAATACAATGATGAAAATTGTGATACTAAAATTCTGTAGTTTTTAATACAGTTTTTTTGAAAGTTTCAAATTCACTACTTGCATTACATTCTTGCTATCTTTCAACAGGAATATAGAACCGTCAAATGTAATTATTAATTTTTTATAAAAAATATTCCTAAGCTGTTATTTATGGATATCTTGATGTGAAGAACCCAGCTTTAAACATCAGATCAGGCACTACTAATGCTCATGGCTATAGCAGGGAAAAAATAGTATGTTTTTATACAAAAATAAAAATATTTTTACTTATATTTTTATGGTGATTGCATCTGCCTTAAATATTGCTCGTAACCAAGTTGTTCTAGTTTTGCTTGCTTTGCCATGACTGTTTCCGACAAGTTTTGACGGTACTGCAGCACCTTCTCGAGTAATTCGCTTTGCTGAGTTGCCAGAATTTGTACCGCCAAAAGACCAGCATTTTTAGCATTACCTATAGCAACAGTCGCCACTGGTATACCAGCAGGCATTTGTACTATTGAATACAATGAATCAACTCCTTGTAAGTGACGGCTAGGAACAGGAACACCGATAACAGGAAGTGGGGTTAAAGATGCTACCATTCCTGGAAGATGAGCCGCGCCACCCGCACCAGCGATAATCACCTTAATACCACGCGTGTGAGCAGACTTGGCATATTCCACCATGCGTTCTGGAGTACGATGGGCGCTGATAATTGCTACCTGTGTGGCAACACCAAATTCTTCACAAACTGCGATCGCGCCTTGCATAGTAGGCAAATCCGAATCGCTGCCCATAATGATACCGACAAGGGGAGTCATAAGCAATTCAAATTTGGGACTGGGGACTGGGTACTGGGGACTGGGTACTGGGGACTGGCGACTGGGGATATGGTTCCGACTTGGGGAGGCTTTATTGCCCCGGACATAATTTTTCGGCTCTCTTACCCAATCCCCAATCCCTAATCCCCTTTACTTTAGTGGTGGAATCGTTTACTGATGTAGATAATCATCTCATTTAGAGGTATATAGTGGCTGACATCCGCAATCGCGATTTTTGATTTATCACTGCCTATTGCCTCTAAAATCAGGTCAGATTGAACTATCTTCTTGCTGACGTGATGACCGATGCAACACAAAGCCTGATTGGTACTCCTGTAGACATTATCAATGCTCGAGTACTTGGCAGTTCAGATTTGCAGATGCTCTCAATTAACCCGCAGGGCATAGTTGAGCAAATCCTACCAATGTCTAAAGTCCTCAAACGGGTTCCGCCAATTGACTTGCAAGTGTTGGATGTTGCTGGTGACTGGATTTCCCTAGGCGGTGTGGATTTGCAGATTAACGGCGCGTTGGGATTGGCATTTCCTGACTTATCAGCAGAAAATTCTCACCAATTGGTAAAGATCTGTGAATTTTTGTGGGATGTGGGAGTGGACGCTTTTTTACCTACCCTAGTGACAACTTCGGTAGACAATATTCAGCGATCGCTTGCTGTCATCTCTGATTTTATGAAGCTTACCTCCAACCCCTCTTTGTATGGGGAGGGTAGTGCCAAAATTTTAGGAGTGCATTTAGAAGGACCATTTTTGAATCCTCAAAAGCGTGGCGCACATCCAGCAGAGTACCTGCTACCTCTTACTTTGGAGGAAGTAAAGCGGGTTTTGGGTGATTACGCTCATATTGTGAAAGTCATGACTTTAGCACCGGAGTTAGATCCAACAGGTGAAGTGATGACTTATTTGCGTTCTTTGGGTATTACTGTCAGTTTAGGGCATTCCCAAGCCACAGCAGCAGAAGCGGAACGTGCTTTTAAACGAGGTGCAACAATGGTGACTCATGCTTTTAATGCTATGCCACCATTACACCACCGTGAACCAGGATTGTTGGGGACGGCAATTGTTCATCCTCATGTTATGTGTGGTTTTATTGCTGATGGTCAGCACGTCTCACCCACGATGCTACAAATTTTACTACGTGCCAGCAGTCCCTCCTTTTCTCAAGAAGAGGACACTTGCGTGCGGGGGTTCCCCCCGTTGAGCAAAGTGTCCGTTGAGCAAGGGGAGATATACAAACAAAAACTTTTCCTTGTTAGTGATGCGCTTGCACCTCTGGGATTGCCTGATGGGGTGTATCCTTGGGATAATCGGCAAATTGAAGTGAAGAACGGAACGGCACGACTCCCGGATAGAACTTTATCGGGGACGACTTTACCTTTATTGGTAGGTGTGCAAAATTTAGTGAAGTGGGGAATATGTGATGTAGAAAGGGCGATCGCACTTTCTACCATTGCACCACGAAAAGCTATTGCCGCCTCAGCAATTCTCTCTGGTGCTGCTACTAGTCAATTATTGCGTTGGCATTTAGATGAGTATACACAAGAACTCTCATGGCGGCGCTTGTTGTCTTAATATTTTGCGCCAAGACCACAACTCAGCAAAGATATTCTTAGTGTTCGCACACATGGTACTTTGAAGCATTGGAATGGTTAGATATTGAGTTTCATGAACGCAACCGACGATAAAACGATAGTTAAAGAATATTTCAATTCCACAGGCTTTGACCGTTGGAGACGTATCTACGGTGATGGCGAAGTCAACAAAGTCCAGCTAGATATTCGCAATGGACATCAACAAACAGTTGATAAGGTACTGGGCTGGCTGAAAGCTGATAACAATTTAGCAAGTCTATCTATCTGCGATGCTGGATGTGGTGTAGGTAGTCTCAGCATACCCCTTGCGGAAGCTGGAGCAAAGGTCTACGCCAGCGATATTTCCGAAAAAATGGTGGAGGAAGCCAAGGAAAGAACCATTAGCATCTTGGGAACCGAAAATCCCACATTTGCTGTGCAAGATTTAGAAACCTTAAGTGGTAGCTATCATACAGTGATTTGCTTGGACGTTCTCATCCACTATCCTCAGGAAAAAGCAGATGAGATGATTTCTCATTTGTGTTCTTTAGCACAGTCACGGCTGATTCTCAGTTTTGCACCGAAAACCTTTGCCCTGAGTTTGTTAAAGAAAATAGGTAGTTTCTTTCCAGGTGCGAGTAAAGCGACTCGCGCTTATTTGCACCGTGAAGCTGATGTGGTGAAAATTTTGGCAAGTAATGGCTTTACTGTGCAACGCCAGTCTATGACTCGCACGCGCTTCTATTTCTCTCGCCTATTGGAAGCAACGCGCCAGTAAGCTGAAAATCGCGGCAAGATAAGCTCTATCTTCTGCTGCGATTTTAAATTAAAGCTTTTCTTCCATTTATTTATTAACAAAAGTATTTTATTTTACAGTTAGAGGAGCAATTTACTTGAAAGTTAAAAGTTATTGCAACTTGTATTGCTGCTGTTTTTACTAGTGAGTGGAAGCTTGAGGAAAGTGAGGTTAGAATCACAGACAAGGTTTTAATTACAAAGATAACAACTATGAAGACTGCTGAGAAATTGGCTGCGGGTTGGCTACTTACACTCGGATTCATGTTTTTGTCCCTATCAGCTTCTGCAGTCATGCAGAAAAATGACATGCAGAAGGAAATTCTACCACCATGGAGACCAGTTACAGATTTTCCAGATTTTCGTAATCAAGATTTTCGTAATGAGCCTGCAATCACTGTACTTGATAATACTGCGTTGAATGGTCTAATTTTTGGCGTTCCTACCTCAGTTCTGGGAGTATGGCTAGCATTGGGAGCATACCGTGAAAGTCGGCAGGAGAAAAAGGCAATTAAGGCACAAGCGAAGAATCAGCTACAATCTACCTTTTATCAGATGATTCAAGAGAATAATGGACGCATTACTCTTGTTAGCTTTGCAATGCAGTCACAACTCCCACCAGCAACCGCCAGGCAATATCTAGATGAGCAAGCTAAATTATTCAATGCTAACTTTAAGGTAAGTGAAGAAGGGGGAATCTCTTACGATTTTTATATTTAAAGAGGAATTTGGCAGAAATTGAACCCCATGACGCAAATTTTTTTGAGCTTAGCAGCTATTCTAGGCGGTTTATCTGTAGCTGCAGGTGCTTTTGGCTCCCATGCTTTGCAGGAAAAAATCAGTGAGCGATCGCTAGAAATTTTTGACATCGGCACTCGTTATCAGATGTATCATGCTCTAGCACTGCTCGTCGTCGCACTACTCCTCAGCCGTATCGAGTCACCTCCCTTGATTCTTTTAGCAAGTGGCTGGCTGTTCATCATTGGTATTACTATTTTCTCAGGGAGCTTGTATGCTTTGAGCTTGAGCGGTGTTAAGTCTTTAGGAGCGATCGCTCCAATCGGGGGAGCAGCATTGATCGCAGGTTGGGGTGCTTTAGCTTTTGCCGCTTGGAGTTTCAAATAGTTAAAAATTATGAATTATGAATTATGAATTGTAAAAAGAATGATCATTCATAATTCATAATTCTGGGAAAGTGCAACAGTTATAGCAGATTACATTGATTACTTATCATTCCTGAAGACTGGTGTTTAGACTAAGCAACAAGAAACGACCCAGCAATGCTGAGTTGAAAAGAAACAAGCTTCAGGGATGAAAATCGACAATCTTAAGCAGTTTCTGGTTGTTCTTTGCGAGGTAGAGTGGTAGTTTTTTTAACTATGGGATAGCGAATTCTACGTTGTCGTGGTTGTCCGCTCTTCCAGCCTGGGGACTTTCCTTTGAGGTTTGGGCGATCGCGCAGGAGTACCAATCGCCGCTAAAATGCTCCCCATTGCCTGGGCAACCCTTCCAGGGGTCAAATTGTCTAATGACTTTTGCCAAGGTAAAGGGTTATCCGCAACGATATCACGCGCTAACCACAATTCCCAAGTCATCATTGGCATCAAGTCACTCCAACGCTCACATTGCTTAGGTGTACTGAGCTTAGGTAGTGTCCAGTGTAGGCGTTGCTTCAAAAATCGATACCAGTGGTCAACAGTAAAACGACGCAAGTAGAGTTGCCAAACTTCTTCTAAGGTCGGCATTTGTTCTCCTACCCAAGCCAACCACAAAGGTTTTAATACTTTCAAGTTGCCAAGATCATCAAGACGCTCAACCCGAATCAGGGACATCGGGCGTGTAGCGGTTTTGCGTTCATTGTAAATTTGACCACAAGCTCACCTTGAGTCGTCCCAGCTTGGGATGGTTTAGTTCTATACTTTGAGTGACTTCACTCCATGTAGAGGGTTCATTTAGTTTGAATTTGTCACCATGTTTCCTGGGTCGCCCCCTACCAGAATATGCTGGTGGTGCGCCCCATAAACACAGGTTAGAACGCAAACGTACTCTTCTTATCAGCTTTAATGTTGGTAGTCTTCAAAACGAAAGGGGCGCAGCCATACTCACTATCCCAAACCGAAATTGGTCTTTGGGGTAAATGTTCACACACTTGTTGTAGCTGCCATGTTGCTTTCTCAATTGGGTTTTCCCAACTGGTAATTCGCTCATGTCTGGTGGGGTAACGCCCAACTGCCCAAATCCTCTGGTATCCAAGCAATCGTGCTATAGCCCTGACCAACGGTAATTGGTTTGTTTCCTCCGATTGAGACACTGCTGTGTTCAATCGTCCGTTCCTGTAGAGTTACCGCATCTGGGCGCGACCAAGCTGTGTGGTCGCCAGCCAATAACGGACGACCCTGTGCTGGCATCTGTTTGATGTATAACTGCATCAATTTTTGTCGCTGTGCTCTGCTATCTTGTAACGCTTCATAAATACTCGGCCACTTGCGTCTAAATATTGGTGATAGTGATAAATCAGCTAAACTATAGGCGTTACGAGTCAGCAATATTGCATCCGTTAGTTCACGCATTTGCGTCATGCGCTCTACCTAAATACTTATACGCCGCTTGACGAAATTCTTCTAATTTGGCACGTTTCATATTGGTAGGTGAGAGTTGGTCGTTCTTCTCTCATCTTCCGTTGGAGGGTGTCTGCCTCAACCGCAGATAGCCCTCTATTTTTTTATACTAGTACATCACCGCGCTCGTTTTAGTACAAAATAACTATTTTTTGGCGATCGCCTATTTTTAGTCTAAACACCAGTGAAGAACCCCACCCCGCAATCATCTGCGCTTAGGCTCCCCTCCCCGCGCGCGGTGAGACCAGTGCTGCAGGAGGGTTTCCCGACAGCCAGGCAACTGGCGAACCCGCAGGGGGAGGGGATAAAGGGGTGGGGTGCAGTCAACGTGGCAATCATAACTAATTAGCGTAATAGGCTATTATCACACAACTCAATTGAATGAAGTAATTATTTATCTGTGTCCATCTGTGTCCATCTGTGGTTGATTATTTCTTTGGTGTACCTTACTCCGGGTTCTTACCGCCATAACAGTTATTTAAGGACAACGCGATCGCGTCCTTTGCGTTTTGCTTGAATGAGCGCTTTTTCAGCAGCATTGATCAGAGTCTCAGGCTCTGTTTCAGATTCTGGTATGATGCTAGCAACACCCAAACTCACAGTTAAAACATTAGCTGGAAGACCACCCATACCAGGATACTCGCAGGAAATTTCCAAAGCTTTGACTTGCTCGCGGATGTTTTCAGCGATAGATATAGCAGTCATCGCATCTGTTTGAGCGAGAATGGCAAATTCTTCACCACCATAACGAGCAACTAATACTGAAGTACGTTCATCGCTGGTACACACAGGACTCTTAACAGTGCTAACTTGTGAGAAACTGCTATAACCCAGCAGACGCTTGACGCAATTATCAATAACCTTAGCGATTTGCCGTAAACAATCATCTCCTGCTGTATTACCGTAGTTCTTGTTATAAATTTTGAAATAGTCAATGTCGCACAAAATGAGTGATAGGGGAGTGCAATTGCAAGTCGCTTTTTGCCACTCTATTTGCAAGTGAGTGTGAAAGTTGCGGCGACTAATCACTTGAGTGAGTTCATCCAAACTAGAAAGAACGCGTAATTGCTGGTTCTCTTTTTCCAACTGATTCACCCGAGAATTGTTCCCATCCTGCCTTGCTTTAAGCTGTCTAAAGTACAAACGATACAATTCATATGTTGGAGTACAGTACTCGCCTTGCAAGTTGACTAGCCCCATACTCTGTAATTTATATGCAACAACTGGCTCTAATTTCACAGGGCTTGTCGCAAAAATGACTTCAGCAAAAGCAGCTTCCAATTCTGGCTGCTCTCGCAGTGCTAGCACATATTGCCTTAAATACTCGTTGTAAATTCCTGTTTCTGTAGGTGCTTGTTGCAACAGTTGCTCCAAATCCCGTTGTAACCCACCCTTACCCATGAGAGAATACAAAGCCAGTCGAACTAAATAAGGATGTCCTCCAACCATTGCCATCAATCTCTCAACTTCGGAACCATTTGTCCAGTCCAGTCCGTGACGTTGTGCCAAATCTTGCACTTGTTCTTTTGTAAACGGCGGTAACTTCAGTGGTAATCCGATATTAAATGGAGATGGAGTCAGTCTGAGGACAAGAAAAATTTCCGTTGAGTAAGCCAAGACAAGACGAAGTTTTTGCCAAATTTCTACACCTTTGGCTTGCTCGTACCAGAAGCGCAGCAATGATAGAAACTCGTCGGTAATTTCTGGATACTCAAACACCCAATCCACCTCGTTTAATACTAAGACAAGGGGATTTTTCAGAGAAGGCAATAAATACTCTTGAAAGTACAAAGAGCAGCTGACTTTATTGCCAATTTCCTGATTCCAATAATCATTGAGTTTTGGTTCTAGCCCTAACTCCCGGCTAATATTGGCACAGAACCAGCGCAAAAATTTATCGATGTTGGCAAAGACTGCTTTGTCTGCTTGCTGAAAGTCCAAACTTACGGTGCTGTATTCAAGATTCGCTGCGTGAGCAAGAATGCGTAAGATCAGGGAACTCTTCCCCATCTTCTTAGGAGCTTTGATGCAGATGACACTCCCTGGTTGTGCTATTTCTGCGTAAGCAAGCTGTTCAATTGGTGGGCGAGGAATGTAGAATCTAGAATCAAGCGATACTGGACCATTAGGAAATTCTAGGGATATGGCGATCGCTGTACGGTTGAATTCCCGAATCACCTGCTGTTGTGATCTATTCAAGCGTCGAGGTTCCAAAGTCTGACGGAAGTTGGATTTATTTATCGGTTCTTTCCAAACTTCACTCAGTAATTGCCATAAATGAGAAGCTACTTTTATAACTCGCTCTTCTCCGTAGTGGGCTTCCGAGGCTACACTACCATAAGTTTTGCCATCCCACGCAGAGCGCAGCACTATTTCTTGGAGTGGAGTTAAAGCGTTTGGAAGGGTTGCTTTTAGTAACAGTAGGACTTCTTCTATAGTCATTAGTCATTGCGTCCGACTTCTGTGTAAGAGTTCCTGAAATAATTTTTCTTTGGAAAATTTTAAGTAATCAGAATAACCTCAATGTAGCTCCTCAGTAGAGAGGATAGTCTGTCTTGTTCAAAAAAGCTACAAAAAAGTATTGACATTTTTTTTTAAATATGAATCCTCAGCCTAATTTAGGTTATAGTTCTTTGAAAAATCTTGTGACGTATTAGAATTTAGACTTGTTGTAGATTTCTATACTGACTTGAAGACATTTTTACAGAGTTAATCAAGGAAATGTAGCCTATTTTTTCTCAATAAATGTCTTAATGACCAAAAGACTGGTTACATTCCTGCGTGTACGTTTCTCTAGGTTCAATTCAAATTAGTGGTAGGGGTGATTGATTTCCAAGTTAATCACACAAAAGTTAAAAGAATATTAACAAATCCGACACTTTCCATGTTTATACTGTCGTCAGGGTGCTAAGACAGCTTAGGAGCTACAGGATATCTTCCTCATCGTACAGCAGCTATGTATACCGAAGAACCAGCTACCAACGAATGGGAGTTACAGATCTCATCACAAAGCACCCAAAACATCCCAAAGCAAGAGCAAACAGCCCAAGTCTTATTAGAAAAGTGCCAATGCTTGCAAGCGGATTGGCAAGTGGCGTTAGCAACCAGTGGTTTGGGGTTGTGGAATTGGAATCTGGTGACTGACAACATTTATTACACCCCTCACTGGAAGCACATCCTGGGGTATGAAGCAGAAGAAATCGAAAACAATCACACATCTTTTAAGCGGCACGTACATCCACAAGACTTACCCAAACTTTGTGAGGTTGTGAACGACTACCTACAAGGGCGTACACCAGTTTACGAAGTCGAATTTAGAATGTTGACTAAATCCGGTGAATGGAAGTGGATTTTAGATCGGGGAAAAGTTTTGCACTGGGACGAATCTGGAAAGCCAGTGCAGATGGTGGGAACGCACCAGGATATTACTAAGGAAAAACGGTTAGAAGAAGCTTTACAGCAGCAACAAAAGCGAGAGCAACTGTTTAATGCTGTCCGCAAGCGCATCCATTCTTCTTCTCGGGTGGAACTCATACTCCAAACTGCTGTAGATGAAGTGCGGCGGTTTTTGCAAACTGATCAAACAGTTATTTACCGCTTTCACCCAGACGGAAGTGGTATGGTCGTTTTTGAGTCAGTCAAAGAGCCATACCTGGTTGATTCATTCATTCAAGATCACACCAAAATCAGTTTGGTTGTTCCCATTCTCTTAAAAGTACAAGAGGATGAGAACAAGCCATCCGCCTCAATCCAAAATCCACAATTAGCGCTTCTCAATTCCTGCTTAGGAGAGAGTCAAAATCATTTATGGGGACTACTCATAGCTTATGACTGTTACAGTTCCCGTCAATGGCAAAAATGGGAGATAGAGACTGTTAAACAACTGAGTGTAGAAATTGCGATCGCCTTACAGGGTGATGCGCTTCGGGCGATCGCCCTCAAGCAATGCCAATTTGAACAAATCCAAACAGAAATTGCTTCAAGGCTATTTGTCGAAGCACAAGAAAAGAAAAAATCTCAACAGTTAGAAAATACGCAACAAGAACTCAAAAATACCCGAGAGCAGTTATTGCAGAATGACAAAATGGCTAATCTCGGTCAAGTTGTGGCAGAAGTAACTAACGAAATTTATCACCCCACTGACTTCATTCACGCCACCTTGTATTCTGCTAGCGATTACGCTGAAGAATTAATCCGGCTTTTAGAACTTTACCAATACTACTATCCCAATCCTGTGTCAGTTATTGCCTCACAGCTTCAACGCCTCGACCTTGATTTTATTAAGACAGATTTTTTGAAATTGTTGTGGTCAATGCGAGCAGGATCTGAGCGCATGAAAGAAATGGTTTTTGCCTTACAAAGTTTTTCAAATTTTGACGATGGTCAAATGAGAAAAGCTAGCCTGCATGAAGGACTTGGTCATGTTTTGAGGATTTTGCAGCATCGCCTCAAAGAACAGCCAGATAGACCACAAATTGAGGTCATTAAGGAATTTGCGGACTTGCCCTTAGTGGAGTGCTATCCTGATGAGCTAAATCAGGTGTTTATAAATATTTTGGCTAATGCAATTGATGCCATAGAAGAAAGGTTGAAATACGATGATTTCACTCCCAAAATTTGGGTTCACACAGAAGTTATTCAAAGCCATCTATCGTTGGTTAGCAAATATGATCAACAACCATTGAAACAACACAAAATTGTCATTCACATTTCTGATAACGGTAAAGGTATTCTCCCCCACATTCAAAGACATATCTTTGAGCCCTTCTTTACAACCAAACCAAAAGGCAAAGGCAACGGACTGGGGCTATCAATAAGCCAACAAATAATTGTCGAAAGACATCAGGGTAAGCTGCAATGTTATTCTCAGTTAGGTAAAGGTACAGAGTTTGTCATCGAGATAAATATCAAAGCACTACACCGATATCATCAAACACGGTAGCTTTTAGGTAGCCAGAATTTTCGTAGAACCCCACCCTGTTTTTATCTTGCGCCAAAACCGCCCCTGGCCTTACTAAGGCATGGGGTCAAATCAACGTAAAATAAAGGTTTGAACGTGATTTTTGATACCAATCGGTTTAGACCCCTTCTTTTTGTTTCATTTTTCATACCTATCAACTAGG
Organism: Kalymmatonema gypsitolerans NIES-4073; assembly: GCF_002368435.1. Taxonomy (GTDB): domain Bacteria; phylum Cyanobacteriota; class Cyanobacteriia; order Cyanobacteriales; family Nostocaceae; genus Kalymmatonema; species Kalymmatonema gypsitolerans. Next base: position 9,278,908 of record NZ_AP018268.1, on the reverse strand, counting down.
TAGTAAGGTGTAAAGTATAGGAGTACAATATCTTGCGCCCCTCTCAACCCAAATTTATAAGCTAGAGATGTGAACAAGCTTATCTATGACTTCGACTATTCCCCATAAAACTGGCAAATTTCCAACTCAAGCAATAGGAGCCAAGATTTTCCACTGGATTAACATAATTAGTTTGTTTATTATGCTCACCAGTGGATTGCAAATTTACAACGCCAATCCTGTTTTTGGTGGACGAGCAGGTTTGCACATTCCCCCTATATTTACTTTAGGAGGTTGGCTCGCTGGAGGTAGACACTGGCATTTTGCTGCTATGTGGCTATTTTCGCTTAATCTTTTGTGGTATGGAATTTATATTTTAATCAGTCGGCGCTGGCGACATCGATTTGTAGGTGTCAATGACGTTAAAGCATTGCAAAAAAGTAGAAATCCCAAACGCCTAATTTATGCTTGGCACCGCATCGTATATACAGCCATTATTCCTATTTTGCTGCTGGCTATATTTACTGGTATAGGAATGTATAAACCTGCTCAGTTCCCTTGGATTGTAGATATGTTTGGCAGCTGGCAAGCACTGCGAATCGTTCACTTTTCTTCGGTACCGATGGTTATTTCCTTTGTAGCGGTTCACTTTTTATTAGGACGTAAGGCTGGAGGTGAGGAGTTAACTGAATCAATGTTTTGGTAGTCGTTAGTGGTTAGTTCATGGAAAATTTGACAACTACCAACTACCAGCTACCAACTTATGTACAGACGCGCCATGGCGCGTCTCTACAACTACCAACTAACTAATACTATGAATTTAATTCGTGTCAATCGTCCTGAATTATCACGCCGTCGGTTTCTAAAAGTTTCTGGACTCTCTAGCATGAGTGTTCTTCTTGGTGGATGTGGTACACCAATATTTGAAGATGTTGTGGGCAAACTTTCTGAACCGCTCAATCAGAAGCTTGAAGCTTTCATACTTAACCCACAAAAGCCGGTGCCAGAATTCTCTCCCAGTGAGATTGAACCAGAAGGTTTGTTAATTAATAGCTTCAGATATACTCCAATTATTGACCCGGCAAAATATCGTTTAATTATTGACGGTGAGGTCAATAATCCTCTGAGCTTAAGTTTAGCAGAAATTCAATCTTTGCCTTTAACGTCGATGATAATTCGCCATGTTTGTGTGGAAGGTTGGGCGGCAATTGTACAATGGGGAGGCGTTCGTCTACAAGAAATCGTTGCTCTTGCCCAGCCTAAGGCTAATATCCGATATGCTTACTTTAAATCGGCTGATGGTTACTATTCAAGCTGGGATATTGCTTCAAGTTTGCATCCCCAAACTGTATTAGTTTATCAGAAAAACGGTGAACCTTTGCCAGTAGAAAATGGTGCACCCTTGCGTTTAGCTTCTCCCGTTAAACTTGGATATAAGCAAAGTAAGTGGGTTACTCAAATTACCCTTGTGAGCCAATTGTCCCCTTTTAGAGGCTACTGGGAAGACCAAGGTTATGAATGGTTTGCAGGGCTTTAAAAATTCGCTCATTCAATCGCTCATTCAAAATTCAAAACAGCGTTTTCCGATCCAGGAGGCGAAGCCTCCAAACCCTCGTTACCAGGTTGAACCTGGTAACGAGATATTAGAGCCTCTGGCTCGTGTTGGGTGCAAGCTCTGAGCAAATAAGTAATTAACTGCTTATGAAACACAGAGAAATTCATACCTTAGTAGACTGGAAACCGCTATAAATATTTACCAATTATAATTTTTTTTATTTATTTGTTTATTTTTTTAGCAAATATTATGAACTTTTTTGATAAGTTAAATCAAGCAATCTCACGAAATCAAAGTTTACTATTTGTAGGGTTAGATCCCAATCCAGAAATGATACCCGCCCGCTACAAATCTCAAGATATCATTTCTGGGTTGTGGGATTGGTTACAATTTATGATTTCTGAAACAGCCGATAAAGTCTGTGCCTATAAGCCTACGCTTGGATTTTATGAAGCTTTAGGTGCTCCAGGCATAGAATTGCTGCAACGAACTCTAGCAGCTATCCCCGCCCAGATTCCAATTATTTTAGACGCCAAACATAGTGATTTAAACACAAGTACTATCTTTGCTCAGACTGTGTTTACAGAATGGAATGTAGACGCTATAACTTTGACCGCCTATATAGGACAAGACCTTGTAGCCCCTTTTTTGGTTTACCCAGATAAGGCTGTTTTTATTTTGTGCTGTACTTCTAATCCTACTGCTGTCACTTTACAGCAATATCCTTCGACTGAGGCACCTCTTTATTTACAAGTTGTCAAGGAATCAAAAAATTGGGGAACTCCAGAACAACTGGGTTTAGAAGTGGGAACGACGAATCCTGATATTTTGGCTCGTATTCGTGCAGTTTCTCCCGAACGAATTATTATGGCTCGTAGCATCTGGGCAGAGGGTAACAACCTTTCCAAAATTTTAGCAGCTGGTCTGAATGCTAACGGTGATGGTCTGCTGATTCCTGTTCCTCAAGATATGTTGACACAGGAAGATTTGTCTGATCAAGTTCAGTCTTTGCAAGCAGAAGTGAATCAAGCAAAAAATGAAATTACCTATGATGCTTCTAGTTGTTCTGTATGGTTTCCCGATGTTTGTTTGTTAGAACAACACCCTCTACAAGATTTGATTCTGCAACTTTATGATATTAGTTGCATTATGTTTGGTAACTATGTCCAAGCATCAGGAGCCACATTTCCTTATTATGTCGATTTACGGAAAATAATTTCTAATCCGCAAGTTTTTAATCAAGTTCTCAATGCCTATCAGGAGATTTTGAAAAGCTTGCAATTTGATAGAGTCGCAGGTATTCCCTACGGATCTTTACCTACCGCAACTGGTTTAGCCTTACGTCTCAATTGTCCAATGATTTTCCCTCGTAAAGAAGTGAAGGCACATGGAACTCGAAGGTTAATTGAGGGTGAGTTTTCTCCTGGAGAGACAGTTGTGGTAGTTGATGATATTCTCATCAGTGGGAAAAGTGTAATGGAAGGAGCAGGAAAGTTAAAATCTGTGGGATTAAATGTCAATGACATCGTGGTTTTTATCGACCATGAACAAGGGGTAAAAAATCGGTTACAAGAAAATGGTTATCGGGGTCATTCTGTTTTAACGATGTCGGAAATCACGGAAACCCTGTATCAAGCCGGACGAATTAATGAGGAGCAATTTTCTGCTTTGAGTGAACAATCAAATGTGTAGTACGATGTTTTGTCTGTAGTAATTAAGCAGCCCTGTCTTACTCCCCTTCTCTTGTTCTCCCCTGCGGTGGATGTTGGTGATACGCTCTTTCTATAGGGTCTAATGTAGTGTTGCCTACTATAGGAGGTTATACTCATGTATTTTTTCATGCAAGCAGCAGCGCAAGCAGCTAAAGAACCATACCAATTTCCTTGGGCTTTCACAGCTGTGTATGTGATTGGCTTTCTTGCTGCTGTCACCATCGGCTCAATTGCTTGGTACAACTCTAAGCGCCCCGCAGGTTGGGAAGACAAAGAGCGTCCTGACTTTGTGCCTAAAGTTGATAAAGATCCAACTCCAGGGTTGGGTGAGCCGAAGTCCTAGATAGTACTGAGTTGTGAGTGTTCAAGAGCTAGTATCATACGTTCTGATTTTTTTATTTTGATAACAAAAAATAATTTACAGAAAGACAAGTACTTACTCAGGATTCATTGCTCACAACTCAGGACTCTGTTGGATTCATTGCTCAGAACTGAAAGAACCCTCAGTTCTGAACCTCAACCCAACGGCGGTAAAGCTTTTGAATTTGTTTGAGAATGGCGTTAGACCCAGGTTGGGTTGAATCATTTTTGTCTGATAATTGTTGTAATTTCGTCAGGAGTCTTGCTTCTTCTGTTGCCACTTCCCCATCACTGTAAATCAAGCCACTGATGGCTTCAATCAGGTTTTGGTAATCTGCTGTGCTAGGGCTCGCGCCTAAATATTCCTTCACCCACTCGTCAAACTGTTCTGGCTGCACAGCAACCAATTCATGCAGCAAAGGCTGAATTTCCGGCTCGGTAGCCACACCCTTTTCCTGAGCTATTTTGCGAAGATATTCTCTCTCTTCTGGCTGAATTCTGCCATCAATCCAAGCTGCACCAATCAAAATTTTAATTAAATTTGTCACACTGGAATTATTAACCATGTGTTTTTCCTCAAGGAATTAGGAATTGGTCTTCTTCCTTATTTTCCCTATTCCTCATTCCTCCTTCACTGAAAAATATTACATTTTAAATAGTATTTTTCCTTAATTCTTAGTTTTTCTTAAGCGCACCATAAAAAAGCCATCCATGTCTTGTCGGTGGGGCAAAACTTTCGTCCAGCCTTGTGGAGTGGAGTACGCACCAGCAGGAGAATCTACACTAGGAGGCTCTATTTCCCAACTTGGATTGTCAGCTAGAAATGACGAAACCACGTTTTCATTCTCTTTTGGATGCAACGTACAGGTGGAATAAACAAGGACACCATCTTGCTTGACAAAAGTCGATGTATGTGCAAGTAATTGTTTTTGAAGCAGCGAGAGTTCTTCCACACTTTCTGGTGTCTGTCGCCAACGAGCATCGGCATGACGGTGTAAAGTACCCAAACCAGAGCATGGTGCATCCAGTAATACGCGGTGAGCAGTGTTTTCCAACTGGGGCATATTACGGCTGTCACCAGTGGAAATTTCGATAGATTTTAATTTCAACCGTTGGGCATTTTTTTGAAGTTTTACGAGGCGAGAGGAAGTGCGATCGCACGCAAAAATTTTCCCTGTATCCCTCATCAGCTCTGCAATGTGAGTTGTTTTACCTCCTGGTGCAGCACAAGCATCTATCACCACCTCACCTGGTTGCGGGTCGAGTAAATGAGTCACCAACTGGGCGCTACTATCTTGTACAGTCCACCAACCCTCGTCATAACCAGGCAGATTTTGAATAGGACCAGCATTACTTATCAATCGTAAAGCTTGCGGTAGGTGAGGAACACGTTGAGACGCAACACCAGCAGATGACAACGCCGCCTCAACTTCTTCTATTGAAGTGCGAAGGGGGTTTATGCGCAGGTCAATTGTAGGAGTTTTGTTCATCCATAAGCAAAGTTGTTCTGTTTCTGCCAAACCGAATTGTTCCACCCAAACTTGAATAATCCAGTCAGGAAAGCTGTATAAAATACCCAAGCGTTCCACGGGGTCAGAAGATTGAAGAGACAAGAAAGAAGATAAAAAACTGTCTTCATTCTTGATTGTTCCATCTTCTTTCTTTGCCAAACGAACATATTGCCGCAATAAACCATTGACAAAACCCGTCAGCCCAGAAAACCCATTCTCTCTGGCGAGTTGGACGGTAGTATTTACAGCAGCACTTTCAGGAATTCGTTCCTGATACTGTAGTTGGTACAAGCCCAAATGCAGAATCGTGCGGAGGTCTTTTGGCTGTTGATGAGATTTCTTTTTACCTAATTGGTCGATGAGGGCGTCAAGGGTACGCTGTCTTCTGGTACAGCCATAGACTAATTCTGTGAGGAGGCGGCGATTGGCTTCGCCACTGCCCCTTGGGCAATCGCTATCAGGTAAATTTGCTTTTTGCAGCACTCTATCTAGGGCAATGTCAGCATAAGCCCCCTTGTGAACGTCTCGCAAGGCAATAAAAGCAAGTTGACGGGGGGATGTGAGCAATTCAAAATTCAAAATTCAAAATTCAAAATTGGACAAGCCGATGGTAGCAAGTATCCTAGCGGTCTTGCTTGTACAAATGAAATGCATTAGACCTCCTATGAAAATAGAGGCTGAAACCACGCAAAATCGTTCCAGCATCATTTTCATTGTTCCTTGTGAGCAAAAGCTCATGGAGTAAGATTGCATAAGTAGAATCTATCTGTGTCCATCTGTGGTTAATTATTCTTTTTTTTTGAATGAATGCAAGAAGTCTATTCATGTGATGAGGTGCGTTTACGTGACCGTAACGCACCCTGGTTGGATGAAAATTAACTTTAAGTTACTTTACAAGTTTTAACTCAAGTACACAGTGTCAACTTGAACCAGTTCAAACTCACAAGCCCTAGAAGCAGGTTCTACGGTAAATGGCGCAAAAGTTACTAAAGGTAAAAATGTGGGGTTTTGCAATAGTTCTTTTGCTAACAAGAATCCAGCGATTGTCCAAGTTTGATATTTTCTGGCTTGTTTGCCCATCAGTCGCCCTTTCTTACCGTCGTAATACTCTGGCCATTCGTCTAGATGCAAGCGTGCTTCTGCAATTTCAACAGCCTTATGTCCAAGCTCAATTCTATTGGTTTTCACAGCAGCCGCTGACAACAACCATAATAAGACTGGCCAACTTCCACCATTGTGATACGACCAAGGTCTATTTTTAGGGTCACATCCAGTGACAATTCTGTACTCGTCGTTTTCCAAAGCTGGAAAACAAATTTTCATGGGCATATCTCCCACCAAATCATCCCATCTCTCCTCAATGAGATTCATAATTGCTTGTGATTGCTCTTCACTCGTCAGATCTGAAACAACAGCCACCAAGTTTCCTAAAGAAAAGAAGCGAGTATCTAGCTGTGAAGGTCCAACATTACCAACGAGGAAACCGCCTTTTCTTGGCAGCCATTTGTCCAATTCATAATAGGGTAACGAATCTGCATATATATTGAAGGGATTAGCTGCTGCTTTGCCATACTCTTCACTCTTGAAGCGATAGATCTTGTTTAAGCGATGAAGATCCATCCAATAATACTGGCGAATATGAGTCCGTAGAAGCGGCAAGCGATTATCGATCGCTGTCACAATATCTTCGTTACCCTGACAAATCAACAGTTCTCTAGCAGCACGCAATGCAGCAAAAAATAGAGCTTGAATTTCCAGGGGATGCCCATAGATACCCATACGACGGTCAATCATACAAGCCCCGTCTGGAACCAAGATCGTTGGGTACATATCAAACCGAGTTGCCAAACACAATTCCATAATCAATCTAAGACCGTGTTGGAACTGAGGTTGATAAGCCAGAGAAAAATCTTTTGTAGCAATTACATAAGCACGCAATAAAATCACCCACCACAAGCAGGAATCAACAGGTGTGACTCGCGCAATAGCGTGTTCGCCAAAATCTGCTTCGAGATATTCTTCCTCACCATCACAGACAACTTTAAAGCTAGCCGGCATTAAACCTCGACCCGGCTTATAAGCATCTAATTGCCTTTCTTTAGGCTGTAATTTTAAGGTTTCTTCTAAAAAGTTGCGGACAATATCCGTTCTACCTTTCATTAGAAAAATGAGAGCAGAAGATACAAAATCCCGAACAAAACACTGATCGTAATTCAGCGCCTCTACTGTTGAATCATACGCAGCTACCGTCCCTACAGGACGACCTTTATAATAGAGAATCGACTTTTCTAGCGCTGTCCATGCTTCTTGTTCTATACTTTCACTCGATACCAAGTCATCTAATTGCATTGTAGGGAAAACTCCTTTTATTTAGTCAATTGTGGTTTTGTTGTAGATGCACCAATGATGAAGTTATTGCTGCTATTCTCATCATAACAATGCTGATTAATTGAATAGCAAATACGAACCGCTACACGAACGATAAGCACAGCAACAACGGCTCTAGCTCCTCATTTTTCGCGGCTTAATTGAGAGTTATTTTCTTTGGGTTAATTATCTCTTTCTAAATGAAAGCCGTTGTTTTTTTTACTTCAAACAGTCGCATAAACCTATTTTTTCATGATGTGTTGCTCTGTTTGAAATCCAAGAACCTTGGTTTTACCAAACAAATACATATTTCAGCTAGTATGTAATGTTTGCATAATTTTGTTGTTTTTCTTAAGTACTTATACTTAAATTAAAAAGAGATAATTTGGACTATGAATGAAATAATTTGACCAAGCCCATATGATAAGAATCTATAACAAATTTTCACAAGATGCAATATGATTTTTAACTTTCTTTTTCACAGTTTAATAAAGGCTACTTATTTTACCTCAATTCCTCTTAAATGACGACCTTGTAATAGGTAAAAGAGATAAAACAGATAACATAAAGCGTACAAAAGTACAGGCATAATACAGGTTTTACGCGCTGGCTTGCAGAAAAATTCATAAGCAATACAGGTGAAGATAAAGTAACTTTTGAAACAACAAAAATTTTGTAACTTGTCTTGAAAACAGTAACAAAGCTATCTGATTTGGCAGTTTAGAAGACACCGAAATCTACTTTTTGTTTAACAGCATTCGACACCCATTCGCCAAGTACTCCATCGTTTAGTGAATCCTTATCAAAAACAGGCATTTTCACCGTTTAGCTGAGTGCTTCATCCAAAGACAACAAAGCAAGAGCAACTAGCTGTGTGCCAAAATGCAGCAGCTAACGGTGTAAGGTATTGAACAAGTGTAAAGACCCGTAAAAGTAGACCCTAGGAACAGATGCATACCGCTTTTCTAGGAAGACGGCATAACCTTTGGGTACTTCCTCTACAGGAGAATCCTATTCTATTACACTGATTCAATGGAAAATGTGATTTAAAAGTCTACCTTGAAATCTCGCACTGTGCAGCCTAACCCGCTCTCTAAGAGTGACCGAGACTGATTTTATCTCGAATCACATTCTGTAGAAATCATTACAGTGGATGAGAAACTTTGTAACCTACCGCACAAAATTCCTTATTAGACACACCCTTATAAGCACTGATTAAGAATTCTTTATGATTTTTTGCATGAGTCTTAACTAAAATCACCAGAAGAAACAGTATCCATATATACAGAATAGCCTAAAATAAATCTTTTTGTTCAGTAAGAATCCGTAAATTATTTGATACTTATTGTAAAGCTTATGTAAAGTTGGACGTTAAGTTTTTTACTGATAATTTAGGTAAATTTGCTCTCGTATATTTATCTTGTTTTTTTTTAGTAATTAAGTATAAATAAGCTTTACACAACACGCCTTGTAAGTGATAACTAATATAGCAATCCTCAGCACAGTTGTGAAAATTGAAGACAGACATCCCCGACTTTTCTAAGAAGTCGGGGATCTTATTTTTCAGAAATGATTTAGACTTGCTATATTTTAATAAAAATTAACAGTTACAAATTGCACATTTATCAGTTCTCAAGCAAAAAACTAGAAATAAACCAATATATAAAGAAGTAAATCAATATATAAGTATTTTTAAGCATAAACACTAGTTCGTCAACTAAATTTTTATGTATAACTTTAATTAATAAACCATCTACCGTATTTTCAACAGTTCAGGGCAGGTCGATTTGTCAAATTTGCAAAAAGATTGCACAGGAACAGGAAAAATTCATGTTAAAAACCTCTCCAACTGTGAAAACTGCTTCGGTTGAACAACTGCTTAACCTTTGGTCACAGCGCTTCATACTTGACTTGTCTTCCCTATCCTCAGGAAATCTATCGCTTTACAATTTTTTGCAGGAAGCGGCTTCACCAGAAGGCAAAGCTTTTACCGCTGCTAAGTTGAAGGATAACGTGCTAGATGTCAACTGCCAAATGGCATGGATTCAAACAAAAGCCCTTTATGGATATATACCTAATGTCTTAGATTTAAACGAGGCGAGGTTAATCACTCAATTTGCCTTCCGGGTTTATAGGAAGCTCTTAGAAATTTACCAACAGCAGTCCCTGGAAAACAACTTACTGACACTCGCAGTTGAGGAGAATGTTTCTGTGTTGGGGATAGGAGCAGTTGAAGAGTTAGTATCCGCCTTGGAACCAATATTAATGGTATTTCAAGAGCAGCACTTAGTATCCAAGGACTGGCGTGCCCTTGGTTTTATGACTACGCAGTTAAACTTCAGCAATAAGTTAATTCTCAAAAAGCTGACACCTCCAGAGAAAGTACTACTGACTCCCTATTTAAAATTTGTCGAAGAGCAAATCGCTATGCCTTGGCATCGAGTTTGCGCTGCTGCTGCCAAGCATGAGTTAGGTTCGCCAATGTTAACGCTTGTAGAGCAAATGTTACCTGTCTGCGGGGACGTTGCTAAAACCGTTTACCGCCGACTTGCGGAATTATTGCCCAATCATCGTAGCCGTAGAGGAGGCTTGAGCGATCCGGAGGTTACATATTCATGTCTTCGTGACTTGAATATGTTCCAAGCTTATATATGGCTGTGTTTGTTAGAGCAGAGTATGGCTCCATTAAAGAACGAACTACTTCCTTTATGTCAGATGGTTATACAGGGTGTGCAAATTCCGTGGGAAATGACAGAAAAATGGTGTCAAGTGTTGGCGGACGAGATGATGAGCCGTGTCAACCCAGAACAGCAGGATCTGTTGCTGCCTTACATTGAAGGAATGCAGCAGATATTCTTTGAGGAACGTAAGCGGCTGGGTGTTAGGCAGGAATCTGTTGGGGGTATTATTTAAGGGGTAGGGGTTGGTTGGTGTGTGTTAGCGCTACTGGTAACGCAGCAATACAATATTGATATTCTGAATTGATATTCTGATGAAAATCAACCGATGCTTGTTGATGTCACAACCTGGTATCTAGAAATGTTAGACCCTAGGCAGTTGCGCCCTGCCTTTTCTAACAATTCCAAGCTACTCATAACACCGGCTGAAGTTCCCTCTCCTGAATTCAGTCGATTTCTCTATAGCAGTGTAGGTGGTGACTGGTACTGGATAGACCGCTTAGACTGGACTTACAGCCGATGGCTAGAATACCTAGAGAGTCCGGAGCTACAAACTTGGGTTGCTTATGTCTCAGGTACACCAGCAGGATACATTGAACTAGAAGCACAGTCGGACAATAACGTCAAGATAGCTTACTTCGGTATCTTACGGCAGTTTTGGGGGCAGCGGATTGGGGGACACCTGCTAAGTTTTGGAGTCAAGCAAGCGTGGGCAATGGGGGCACAGCGAGTGTGGGTACATACCTGTAGCTTGGATGGACCGTATGCACTGGCTAATTATCAGGCACGGGGTTTTCAAATTTACAAGGAGGAGACCCACACCAAAGAGTTGCCAGACGAGCCAATTGGTCCTTGGGTGGGAGCGTATTGCACACAGCTACCGTAAATTTTGATAAGCAATTGAGTCTCCTGAATCGCGCTTATTGTCGCCTAAAACTTGATAAGCTCGCATTGACTGTGGAAATCCTCTCTCTAGATAGAAGCTAGTCACTCGTATAACGAAATATTTTGCTTTCAGTATTGATAGTGAAAAGCCCTTGGTTATGACTGTTAGAACTAGAGCAACCAAGAGTGTTCATCCTGCCATGGTAGACCGATAAGTCTAAGTACGGCAGCGTATTCGACGCATCTTAGAGAAAGAAGATTTGTTTGTTGTGGTGCAGGATGGGTTCATGACAGAAACGACTCAACGAGCAGATGTGGTTTTGCCTGCGGCAATTTGGGGCGAGAAAACCGGGACATTTACCAACAGCGATCGCACCGTCCATATTTCCTATAAGGCGATTGAACCTCCTGGTGAAGCCCGTTCTGACTTTGATATCTTTGTTGACTATGCGCGACGCATGGATTTTCGAGATAAAGATGGTGCGCCCCTAATTAAATGGCAGACACCAGAGCAGGCATTTGAGGCGTGGAAAGAGTGTTCCCGTGGTCGTCCCTGCGATTATAGTGGACTCAGCTATGCCAAACTCACAGGTAAATCAGGCATTCAAATTCCCTGCAATGCTGAGAATCCAGAAGGCACCTCGCGTCTTTACACCAATAGCGTGTTCAACACCAGCGCCGACTACTGCCAGAACTACGGTCACAACGTCCAGACAGGTCAAATGATTTCACCTCTTGAGTACCGTAGTAAAGACCCCAAGGGCAAGGCGTTATATCATGTCCGCCTAATTAGTTATGATTCCCACGTTAACTGCACCCCACCCCTTAATCCCCTCCCCGCGAGCGGGGAGGGGACGTAAAGCGCAGCTTTACGGGGGTGGGGTTCTTAGGTAATGATTGTTAACTTTTTGGCGATACTCTTTATAAGCCCGATTAATTGCTTGCATTATGGCTTTTGCACTGGCAGAACTGTTGATATCAGGGTGATACTGCCTTGCTAATCTTAGGTAAGCACGTTTTACATCCTTTGGAGAAGCAGCCTTTTCTATGCCCAAGACTTCCCACCATTTCTCAGATGGCATAGACTCAGGTATGAGTTCATCATTACTACCAAGCATTTGACGCCAAATCTTGATGGTGCCGCCTTTACCCCCGCTCACGAGTGTTTTTCCATCACAACTGAAGGCAATGGGACTGCACCCAGCAAGGGTTTCTAGCAGTTTTCCTGTCCGTAAATCCCAAATATTGATGATACCGTCTCTGCTGCTACTGGCGAGGGTTTGTTTATCGGGGTTGATGGCAAGGGACACAATTGCTGCTGAATGTCCAGTGAGAGTATCGAGCAATTCACCAGTGTGGAGATTCCACAGTTTAATTGTGGTGTCTGTACTACCAGTGATTACAGTTTGACTGTCTGGACTGATGACAACTGTATTAACTGCGTTCAAATGTCCATTAAGAATATGGGGCTGTCCCCAATTTTTTAAATCCCAAAGTCTGACAGTTTTATCAGCACTACCACTGGCAAGGATTTTGCCATTGGGACTGAAAGCAACAGACAAAACTGCGTCTGAATGTCCATTTAAGGTACGTTTTACTTCTCCGGTGTAACGTCCCCAAAGTCTAATAGTCTTATCGCCACTACCACTTGCAAGAATTGTCCCATCAGGGCTAAAGGCAATTGAGTAAACAAAGCCAGTATGACTGTAGGGATTTAAATAAAAGAATGTACGGTTAAATTTTTTTGTATCCAGATGCCAACTGCTGATTTTGCGAGCGACACCGCCACTGGCAAGTATTCTACTATCAGGGCTAATAGCAACAGATAAAACCGCCTCTTCTTGCCCAGCCAAAGTGTACAGCCATTTTCCTGTATTCAAGTTCCATAGACGAGTTGTTCTGTCATTGCTTCCACTAGCCAAGGTTTGATTATCGGGGCTGATGGCGATCGCATTCACGGCTGCTGTGTGTCCGCAAAGAGTCTGTACACATCTCCAAGTTTTAGATGATGTTGGTTGGACGGATACCACTTCTGCTTCAATATTAGGAGTAGAGGTTTCAGTTTTTGTCTTGAATTCAGCCTTGAGCGCCTGTAACTCATCCTCAACTTCCAAAGCTGCAAATTTTTGGTTAAGGTCTTCACCAGATAAAAATGCCTCTAACTCCATCACAGCTTCGTAATAGGCATCCATCTGCAAGACTTTTTCTTCCATCCGCTCAAAAACCTGTGCTGGAGTTTCCACACTTCCAGACTCGTCTAGTAGCTTGGCAATACCATAAGCGGCAAGTCCAACCACACCACCAATTGCCGCCATAGGTACTGTACCAATACCAACAGCTAAACCTACCTTGGGTGCAACTAATCCCATACCGCCGATAACACCAGAAACACTAGTAGTCTGCCAAGGGAAATTTGCTGGGTCATACAGTCGGGTATAAACGCTCCATCTTTCTCCGTGCATCTGTAGTTTGAAAACGCCAATGGACACTTGTACGTTGAAGATTGCGTTGTTTCTCCCAAGTAGCAATTTCAGAGGATAATGTTTGTATATCCGGGATTCGTCGCTCTAAACATTGGCGAGATAAAACAGATAACTCAATCTCTACTTGATTCAACCAACTTGCATGTTTAGGAGTGTAGTGGAACTCTAATCTTTGTACAATTCGACGTGCCTCTTGAGGTTCAAAAACTTCATACAAGGCTGCTGGAGTATGAATATTAAGGTTATCAACTACTAAACGAATAACATCAGCATCGCGGTGATAAATATCTACTAAATCTTTCATTTGTTTTGCAAAATCGTGTTTTGTACGCCGTTGAGTTACTTCAATATGTCTCCACCCTACTAAAGGTTGAAAATAAGCAAATAAATTTACTGTTCCATTGCGTTTATATTCAAAGTCATAGCGTTCTGGTTGCTCTGGTTCAGGTGGCAATGGTTGTCTGACTTCTTCCACCAGTTGATATGAGCATTCATCAAAACAGACTACTGGACGTTTGGGATCATATGGTTCATTGTATAAATCCAATAAATCTTCCATCCGTAAAACGTACTCGGCGTTTACTTCGGGAATGCACCACTGTTCTTTCAGCCACGGCTTAATGTCGTTTTTTTTAGGGTCTGACGAACAGTTTCATCTGAAATCGAATCAACGATACCAACTTCTATTAAGTGGTCTGCCAAAAGTTGCATTGTCCATCTTACCCGTCCAGACGGTGCGTCAGAACAAGCTGTAGCTATCAAAAACGCTTCTGATTTTCCTTCAAGTTTACGAATCTTCGGTGGATGAGGTTCATCAATGAGTGCAAAATCTAACCCACCGAAGACAAATTTCTCTCGTGTCCGTTCCACTGTCGTAACATGGACTCGAACAATGGCAGCGATCGCTTGATCTGTTTCTCCCTCAGAAGCCATCAGAAGAATGTTTGCGCGGGTGATGGTTCTTGCCTTGTGCTTACCTTTTTTAATTAATGCTTGCAGCTGAGAAACTTCGTCCTCACTCAAATCCACAATGTACTTCTTTGCCATGCTATTTCCTGATTTTTAAGTAGCTTATCAGTAAGATGTGCTACCCTGCAAAGTTCCCTTGGCAGACTACTAGCACCGCCTATTGCGCCAATTCCCATTGCACCGAAAGCAACAGCATCTCCCTGTGCGATCGCCTTAAAAGCGCCATAAGCAGCTGCACCAACTACACCACCAGCAGCAACTACAGGAGCTGTCCCAATTCCAACGCCTCCAAATCCTCCCGCTAATCCCATCCCGCCTAGTGTTGCAGAAACACCAGCCCCCGCTAGGCTTCCTCCTGCAATAAATGCTGCGCCTGTTGTGGAATTTTGTCCCACTTGTTGTCGTCCTTATGTAATTTAAGTTACCTAACCTACTTGCACCCCATCAGTCACAAAGGGGGTAGTACACCCGGATTGGGTATTACTGCTTGGATAGCTGCTTGCTTAGCTGCATAAAAAGCTACTTCAGCGCATTTGTCAATAAAATCAAATTCAGGCTTATAAGCATGAAAAGGTTTAATACCAAGTACTTCTACTTTGTATTTTTGTTCAAGTTTCAGACCTTCTGGTATGCAGGTGAAACCTATCTCTGAAGCATCGACATTCTTGATCCAAAATTCGTTGCAAAAAATTGCAGGTCTGTCATAGAGAGCTACTTTTAATTTGCCAGATTCGCTGCTGATATAGAATTTAATTTCGTGTATGTAAGCCATATTTTCGCTTATCCAACTTGTTGTATTACTTGGTTTACACTTTTAACAATTGTTTGGTATTTTGACTATTTTTTTACTTTTCTTAAACTTCTTCCATATTGGTAATAGAGAATAAACCAGAATTTGTATTTCTTTCTACAAGCATAGATATCCGACTGTTAGTCCCAAATAAATGAGATGCTAAATTAACTCCTAAAATGTGAAAATTCAGGGTAGTTCTAAGTACAAGGTAAACTTCATTTTCACCTCTTATTTCTGGTGCTTTACATACGTCAATTTCTAGAGAAGGGTATACAACTGATGGGATTTTTTGAAAAACTTCCTGGAACCAGGACAGTAGCTGTTGTTTATTCTGGTTTACAAAAGAGTTACTCTAATAATTATCAGATATTAAGTTCTGAATTCTTTGTACATCTTTCGAGTCAATGGATTTTTTGAAATCCCTAAAAAATAGCAAAAGGTCTCCTTGTAAACCATAAGGATTCCATCTGGTTTCATGTGGTTCACGAAATAAAGAAATTCCTGCTTGAAAAACTTCAAATAACATAATAATTCCACTCAGCCTTATTTTTTCAAAAAACGCGCTCCCTTACCCCGATTGCAATCTATACACAGTGTTTGTAAGTTGCTAATGTCGTTACTGCCACCTTTGGAGAATGCCAGTATGTGGTCAACTTCTAGCTCAATTTGCCGCGCGCTGATGCCACAAAAAACGCATTTGTAACCGTCTGTGTGTAAAACTGAAACACGAACTGATTTGCGAATGTGGCGGGAGCGTTTACTACTATCTTGCTTTGCTTTAATTTGGGATTTGGTCGCAGCTGGTTTTTTAGTCTTTGGCTTTTTGGGTTTATCAGCTTTTGGAGTATTAGCCTGATGAATCAAATCCCGTATGACACCACGCACCAGTTTTTGCAGTGGGTTGGGAGGCTGTTTTGTCATTACTTGTTAAAGAGCCTGTTCAACCCATAAGCTGCTAGTCCAACAACTGCACCAGCTGCTCCGGTTGTAGCAGCTCCGATAGCCACAGCAGTTCCTCCTAGTGCTAAACCCATACCACCAACTACAGCCGCAACCCCTGCACCTGCTGCTGCTCCGCCTGCCACTGCACCTATAGCTGTCGCGTCTCCCTCTTCTATTGCCTTCTTAGCTCCGTAAGCGGCTGTACCCACAACCGCACCAGCAGCAGCAACCGGAGCCATGCCAATTGCTACCCCTCCGAAACCTCCAACTAATCCCATGCCGCCAACAACTGCGGATACACCCGCACCCGCTACGGTTCCTCCAGTGACTAATGCTGCACCTTCTACTTTATCTTTGAGTTCTTCGTCTTGTGGTGTCACTATTTTGTCTTTTAATTTCAGAAATATTACATATACATTAAACGAGGGAACTGTTGCTGCTCAGTAAGAATAAATGAAATTTTCCTTAGTTCTCTTAAAGCTTGTTTAAAGGTATAGGGCGCGCTATTCGGTAGCTTTTTAAAATATTTTGGATGAGGAGTGTATAAGTTACATTTCATCCAATTGTTTTAGCAGCGCTGCCAACTCTTGATCAACGACTTGCTCAGATGTGGAGCTAGATGGTTGCTCACAAGGTTGTGCTTGTTGTGCCGATGTGGCAAGTCCCAGTGCCATTTGCTCTTTCAAAGCTGCCAATTCATCATCAATGTCGCCACTAGATTCCAAAGCGGCGAATTGGCTTTCTAAATTGGCACTAGCCAATTCTGCTAGCGATTGAGTGTGGGCTTCTTGCAGCAAGACTTTTTCTTCCATTCTCTCGAAGGCAGCGATCGCACTGCTACTACCTAGCCGCCCAACAGTGCTTTGCAGTCGCGCTTCGGCTTTGGCGGCAGCTATCCGCGCCTTGAGCATTACTTTTTTCGCCTTTGCTTCAGAAACCTTAGTTTCAAAGGCGAATAGCTTACTCTGGAGGCTATCCACTAGAGCGGTTTGCTCATCCAAGTTAACTTTGAGGGTATTAACATTCTCAGCAAAAATTTTCTTTTGCTCCAGCGCTTGCCGTGCTAGATTATCATCGCCCTTTTGCACAGCCAACAAAGCCCGGCGTTGCCACTTGTTCTCTTCAGCTTGGGCTTGTTCGTAGTGTTGCAGAGTGCGTTTTTTAGCCGCTATCACTGGGACTACAGCCTGACGAAACTTGAGCAAGTCTTCCTGCATATCCTCAACAGCCAAGTCTAGCAGCTTTTCTGGGTCAGTTCCTTCTTGAAGCAGCCGATTCAAAGCAGCTATACCAAGCCCAGCGACAGAGCCAGCAGCTGCCATAGAAGCCATGCCAACACCAAAAGCTGTTCCGCCTACGGCTACTCCTACACCGCCAATGGCAGCAGAAACACTAGCCCCTGCGGCTGCTCCAATTGCTGCTGCGCCAGCAGACGAAGCATCCCCCTCTACTACTGCTCTGATAGCCTCATACAAACCAAGACCAGTTAAGGCACCAGCAGCAGTCAAGGGAACAGCACCAACGCTAAAACCAGTACCTTTTGCCAGTATTCCTATTTTGCCATTGACGCACTCCTCGGCATAAATGTACGAGGATTCTTAAAGGTTGCTACTCCGAAAGCTAAAGCTTTACTCCGTAGCAATTCTTCTTCCTGTTTCTTTGACTCTTAACTACGCTTCGTCTCGTGACGAACGCCCCCGTCAGACCGTCTCCGCAAGCATTTTACTTTTACATCCAGGAAGCGTCCCTCCCCAGATGGATCTGAATTTTATGGGTTTGTTTCTCTGCAATTTCTAATTGCTTCGTATTACAGGTCGCGTCACCATTACATGTTCTAGGGTGATATTTGTCTCGACAAGCCCAAACAAGGTTGAGATACCTTTAATCTGTGGTTCATTGACCACTTGTAATAATATTGTACATCTTAAACATGGGTATGCTTAGGGAAAAAGAGAAACAACAAGTGAAAACGGCGTTGCGTCGGATTTCATCCCCGGATTGAAAGGCAGGGGTTCTCATCCTCCCCAGGGTGCTTTGATAGAAGCACCAGCTATGCCTCCTATCGCCGCAAACGCTGTAGCAGTAGCATCTTTATATTTATCTGTGTCAATTTCACGATTAATATGGTTTAGTTCAGCCTTAACCATTTGGCTAATGCGGTGAAACAGTTGTTCCATAGCTCTATAATTTCCTTTAGCCTGTCAAGCATTTAAACAGCAATTTGTACCACCGCTAGTTTAGGCTAAGTGAACTGTTACAGCTTCGTAAGAATCAATGAACACTTGCTTAATACTTCTAAAGTTTGTGTAAAGTAAAGCTTTGGAATATCTTATGTTCTTAGTTAATAAATCGCCCTTAATATGACCTCCCTGTCTCCTCACCAAAAAGCCAAAGCCCTGAAACCCAATAGCCGTCGCCCTGCAAAAGAACTCTGTAGCGAGTGCGGGCTTTGCGATACATACTATATTCACTATGTCAAGGAAGCCTGCGCTTTTATTAATCAGCAGATAGGTGAATTGGAAGAACAAACCCACACGCGATCGCGCGATTTAGACAACCCTGATGAGCTATATTTTGGTGTTCATCAAGACATGATGGCGGCGCAGAAAAAGCAGCCTATCCCTGGTGCCCAATGGACGGGCATTGTGAGTACCATTGCCATCGAAATGCTGAATCGCGGCATTGTTGAGGGTGTTGTCTGCGTACAAAATACCAAAGAAGACCGCTTTCAACCCATGCCAGTCATCGCTCGTACTCCAGAAGAAATACTGGCAGCTAAAGTAAACAAACCAACACTCTCGCCTAACCTTTCGGTGTTGGAACAGGTGGAAAAATCCGGGCTAAAGCGGCTGTTGGTGATTGGTGTTGGTTGTCAAATTCAGGCATTACGAGCTGTTGAAAAACAACTTGGCTTAGAAAAGCTGTATGTTTTGGGAACACCTTGTGTAGATAATGTTAACCGTGCTGGGCTGCAAAAATTCCTAGAGACAACCAGCAAATCGCCTGATACAGTCGTGCATTACGAATTCATGCAAGACTTTCGCGTTCACTTCAAACACGAGGATGGATCAAGCGAAACAGTGCCTTTCTTTGGACTGAAGACTAACCAACTTAAAGATGTCTTTGCCCCCTCGTGCATGAGTTGCTTTGATTATGTCAATTCTCTAGCAGATTTGGTTGTTGGTTACATGGGCGCACCTTTTGGCTGGCAGTGGATTGTGGTGAGAAATGAACAAGGCAAGGAAATGCTGGACTTGGTAAAAGACCAGATAGAAACTCAGCCAGTCATGTCGAAGGGCGATCGCAAAGCAGCAGTCCAACAAAGTATACCCGCCTACGACAAAGGTGTCACTCTTCCCATGTGGGCAGCAAAATTGATGGGTGTGGTTATCGAAAAAATTGGTCCTAAAGGTTTGGAGTACGCTCGTTTTTCAATAGATTCTCACTTCACCCGCAATTATCTTTATGTAAAGCGCAATCACCCAGAGAAATTAGAAGCGCACGTTCCAGAGTTTGCCAAGCGCATTGTTGGACAGTATAAATTGCCAGAATAATAGTTATAATTATTCTCATTTAAAGACAATACGTATTTGGTTTAAGTAGGGTGGGCAATGCTCACCCTACTTTATTAAAGTGCCTCAAAAAGCTATCACTATATATGCAATTTTTAACATTTTACTTTCACGCTCTATAAACCGCACGCACACTCTTCGCAGTTATTTCAATTAAAGAAATATAAATTGATATTTATATTTTAAAAATACCTCTTAAAGCATAATTAACACTGTGATTAACTAAGCTTAACTTTGTAAGTATATTCTCTTCATGGATTAGTTAAGTGCGTCGGTGTGGAAATAGAAAATTTTTGTGCAAAAACTTGAGAAATATGTACTTGGTGGAAACCATATTAAACAGTCTGCTTAGGCATGGAAACGCTACAGATATTTCTTAATTTTGGTCTAGGTATTGCACAAAATCTACTTATCTTTAGATACAAATAAATCAGGAGACTATGGCTTTTTCACGAAGACGTTTTTTTGCTCTTGCAGGCACGACTGCTGCAACTCTTGTTGTTGGAGATGCTTTGAAGGGTCTTTATGCGAGAGCGCAAGGGACAGTGATAACAACTGATGCCTATGGTCCTCTCATCCCCGACCCCAATGGCTTGTTAGACTTACCACGCGGATTTCAATATCGAGCATTTTCGCGCACAGGCGATTTCATGAGTGATGGCAATTCTGTGCCTGGTGGTCATGATGGGATGGCAGCTTTCGCTGGACCAAATCGCTCTGTTATCTTAGTTCGCAACCACGAACTTAGCCCAAACTCCACAACAGAAGTTATCGGCAATAGGTACGACGAGTTTTGTAAGGGTGGCACAACGACATTAATCGTTGGTCCAGATCGCAAACTCATTAGAGATTATGCTTCGCTAGCAGGAACCTATCGTAACTGCGCTGGTGGTCCAACTCCCTGGGGATCATGGATTAGTTGTGAAGAAAACACCTCTACTCCAGAGACGACTCCTGAGACGATAGAACAGCCAGCAAATTCTGGTATCTTCGTACCTAATCCGAACAAAGTTTCTAAGCGCCACGGTTATAATTTTGAAGTTCCTGCACTTCGTAGACCCAAAAACGGTACTGTTGACCCTGTACCTTTAGTAGAAATGGGTCGGTTCAACCACGAAGCTGTTGCCATAGACCCCAGAACAGGAATTGTCTATGAGACAGAAGACCAGGGAGATAGTCTCTTCTATCGCTTCATCCCCAATCAACCAGGTAACTTACAGGCAGGTGGTATCCTTGAGGCTCTAAAAATTAAGGATATGCCTAAAGTAAATACCAAAACCAATTTCCCTGTACGTAAATCATTCGAGGCTGAGTGGGTTCGTATTGAAGATTACGATCCTGATAAAGACACCGTACGCAAAGAAGGTTTTGAGAAAGGAGCCGCACAATTTGCTCGTGGCGAAGGAATATGGTATAGCAACGGAGAGTTTTACTTCTGTGCTACAAGTGGCGGCGCTAACAGTGGTGGTCAGGTTTGGCGTTACATTCCTGGCAGAAATGCTCAAGAAGGTGGCACTATTGAACTCTTTGTCGAGCCAAACGATAAAAGCATATTAGATATGCCCGATAACATAGTCGTGGCTCCTTTTGGGGATCTGATCCTTTGTGAAGATGGTGATGACGATCAATTTGTTGTCGGGGTGACTCCTAAAGGGGAACTCTACAAATTTGCTCGTAACGCCATTAACGACAGAGAGTTTGCTGGTGCTTGCTTCTCTCCAGATGGTCAGACGTTGTTTGTGAATATCCAAACCCCTGGAATCACTTTTGCTATCTGGGGACCTTGGAACAAAGCTTAAGGGACTTCCAAATTAAAAAATATCCAACTTTTCTTGTGGGATGGGCTTCTAGCCCGTCCTATAAACTGGGCGGGCATCCTTGCCCGCCCCACAAATTGGATAATGAATCCCTAATGTTTCGCGCAAAGACGTAAACAATTCCTTTGCGTCTAGTGCGTCTTTGCGGGAAATTATCTTATGCTGGTACCGCTTCTACCATAGGCAACATACGGTGTTTTACTAAAAGTTTGGTAAAAATTCTGGAATGCTGTCATTACGATTTGTATTCATAACTGTTTTTATCTGGCTAAAATACAACGCTACCCAATGGAACATTGGACTGTTGGGGGAGACTCGTTGTGTATTAATCTCTGCCAAAGATTAAAATTTAACAGTTATGGCAGCATTGAAAGCTTCTCCTCAAGTCAATTTCCCAAGCTTTTTTCGCAATCTTGATCCCATATCTAAATTCATCTTTATCTGCTTAGGGTTTGCCAGCATAAGCTTAGTTGCACTAACCACTTGGAGGGTTGTTGGTTATTTGACAGCACCTCACCTGACTCTTGCAGCAGGGGACCCGGAAGGGGAAAGCTATATTATCAGCGAAGCGATTCAAAAGGTTGTTGAACGCAGGTCGAATATTAACATTACAGTCATACCTACTGGCGGTACAGCAGACAGCCTGAAAAAATTGGAAGAAGGTAGTGTAGAGTTAGCAGCAGCTCAAGCAGACGTTGCTTCTGAGCAAATGGATGTATCAACTCATAACGAAGAATCATCAAAGCCAGAAGGATCACACGCTTCAGTCAGAACCGTAGCTGTCTTGTATAAAGATTTGTTCCAGTTAGTTGTGAGAGACCCTAATATTAAGCAATTCTCTCAACTCAGGGGTAAGACAGTTGCTTTACCTATTAAGGGCGGGCAATATAAGTCTTTTGAAAAAGTAGCACGGCATTACGGTTTACTTAAAGAAGACAAAAACACACTAGATATTAAAGTTACAGGTTTAAATCAGAGTCAAGACTACGACGATAAGCAAGCGGAAGAAGATTTTAAATTTCAAAGAGCAGATGCTTTGTTTCGTGTCCGCGCTATAGGTAACCAAGGTATTTCTACACTTGTTAAAGAGTACGGTGGAAGATTGGTGCCTATTCAACAGGCGAAAGCAATGAAAATTCAACATCCTGCTTTTGAAAGCACTGAAATTCCTCAAGGAGCATACAAAGGCAATGTCGCCGTACCTGACGAAGACTTACCAACAGTCGCAGTTTCAAGAATTTTAGTAGCAAGAGATACAGTAGATAAAAGTATTATCCAAGAAATAACTCGCGTCATATTTGAGCATCGTCAAGAAATAGCCAATGCCATTTCTCAAAAGCATTCTGAGGTTAAACCTTTGATTGCTAGTATCGACCGTCCAAGCGATACAGGTGGTAGTATCCCTCCGATTCATCCAGGTGCAGTTGCTTTTTATGAACGAGATAAACCCTCTTTTGTGCAAGAAAATTCCGACTTTTTAGCTTTAATTTTAACAGTTATCCTACTAGCATTTTCCTGGATTCGGCAACTGAAGCTTTGGATGGAAAGTAGTAGAAAGAATGAGGCTGATGAATATATTGCTAGAGCTATTAATTTAATGAACGCCAGTCAAGGCAATCTTGAAGATAGGCAAAAGCAACTCGATGATGTTTTTAGAAAAGCCGCCGATTCTCTCATTTATGAGAAAATTTCCCAGGAGTCATTCCGAACTTTTAACGAAGCTTACAAAACGACTCGGGAAGCGATTGAGCGTGAAGGACAACTTGCTCAGCAACAACTAGAACACAAGCAAAGAGAAGTTTCTGCAACCTATATCAAGGCTGTTGTTGAACTGCTGCGCGATAGCAAACAAAGTAAGGATTTACTTCAACAAAAAATAGATAAAATTCTTAAAGAAGTCGCCGAAAAACTGATTTTAGAAGAAATTTCTCAAGAATCATTCCGAACTTTTATTGAAGCTTACAAAACCACAAGAGATGCTATTGAACGCCAACCCCCGTTTGGGGGAATTCAAAATTAAAAATTCAAAAAACATACAAAAAACATAATTTTGAATTCTGTTCGCGTAGCGTGCCCGTAGGGCATATCTTGAATGCGTGAATTGGAGCAAAGCGACTAGGCTGGTCCCACAGCTTCTATTGCTGCTTGCAAGGCGATCGCTACATGAGTCCAATGGGTTCCACCTTGGCAATAAACGATGTAAGGTTCGCGCAAGGGACCATCGGCGGAAAATTCCGAGGTACTCCCCTCGATAAAAGTCCCGCCAGCCATCACGACCTTACTTTCATAACCTGGCATTTCATCTGGAATGGGATCGAGGTACGAACCGATGGGTGAATGCTGTTGAATTGCCCGACAAAAAGCAATGAGTTTTTGAGCAGAACCCAGTTTAATTGCTTGAATGACATCCCGACGTGGAAGCAACGGTGCTGGATTGACTGGATAACCCAGTTTGTCAAATACATAACCAGTAAGGTGAGTCCCCTTCATCGCTTCTCCTACCATTTGCGGCGCGAGAAACAGCCCTTGGAACAGCAGGCGGTTTTGGTCAAAAGTCGCACCGCCATAACTGCCAATTCCTGGCGCGGTGAGGCGACAAGCGGCGGCTTCTACCAAGTCAGCGCGACCGGCGACATAACCACCAGCAGTCACAATCGTACCACCAGGGTTTTTAATCAATGACCCCGCGATTAAATCAGCGCCAACGTGAGTCGGTTCTTGAGTTTCAATAAATTCGCCGTAGCAGTTATCGACAAAGCAGATAGTGTTGGGATTTTGCTGTTTGACGAAGTGGATAATTTTTTCAATTTCCGCTATAGATAGGCTAGGACGCCAAAAATAGCCACAGGAACGCTGAATGAGTACTAAACGAGTTTTTTCCTCCACCGCATGGCTTAAAGCTTGCCAATTTATGGTTCCTTCTGGAGTAAGATCTAATTGTCGGTAATGAATGTCAAACTCATTTAGTGAGCCTTGATTTTGACCTCGTAATCCAATAACTTCTTCAAGGGTATCGTACGGTGCGCCTACCACCGCTAGCATTTCATCACCAGGACGGAGAACACCAAATAAAGCACAAGCGATCGCGTGGGTTCCGGAAACAAACTGCACTCGTACAGCAGCCGCCTCAGCGCCCACCACCTCCGCAAAAAGTTTATCTAAAGTTTCTCGCCCTAAGTCGTCGTGTCCGTATCCTGTAACACCTGTAAAATGGTGTGCGCCGACTCTTTGATGGCGAAAGGCATTTAATACTCGTTGAACATTTTGCTTGACCTGAGCGTCAATTCCAGAAAAAATCTGTAACAGTGCCTGTTCTGCTTCATGCATCTGCTCCAAGCTGTCCATTAGTTCCTCTTTCACAAAAACTTAAGATTTGCGGATTTTTAAATCGCGCAGATGAGTCTGAACAATTCCTATTCAGGTTACTGCATGACAATTGCTACATCAACCAAACCCCAATTTAATTGGTTTCACATCGCATTTTTCGTTCCTTTGCACATCGGCGCTTTGTTGGCTTTGTTTCCGGCGTTCTTTAGCTGGAAAGCAGTCGGCGTATGTTTGTTGCTTTACTGGATAACTGGTGGTTTGGGTATTACCCTAGGTTTTCACCGCCTTGTCACCCACCGCAGTTTTCAAACTCCCAAGTGGCTAGAGTATTTTCTCGTTTTTTGCGGGACACTCGCCTGCCAAGGAGGACCAATCGATTGGATAGGAATGCATCGGATACACCATTTGCATTCTGATCAAGAGTTAGATCCCCATGATTCTAACCAAGGCTTTTGGTGGAGTCACATGGGTTGGATGCTTCATCATTCACCTGCTTTCGCGGAAGTTCCTCGCTTTACTAAAGACATTGCCGACGACCCAGTTTATCAGTTTTTGCAGAAAAATATGGTTTTCATCCAGGTCGCCCTGGGTGTAGTACTGTTGTTGCTAGGTGGCTGGTCTTTTGTAGTATGGGGGATTTTTGTTCGCCTGATCTTTGTGTGGCATTGCACCTGGTTTGTCAACAGTGCTACTCATAAATTCGGTTATCGGACTTATGAATCAAGCGATCGCTCCACAAACTGCTGGTGGGTAGCTTTACTCACCTATGGTGAAGGCTGGCACAATAATCACCATGCCTTTCAGTACTCAGCTCGTCACGGGTTGAAATGGTGGGAATTCGACCTCACTTGGATGACCATTCAATTGCTACAAGTACTCGGTCTGGCTACGAATGTGAAGCTGGCACCAGAAAAGTAGTAAGCGGTTAGTAGTTAGCAATCCTTATCTTATCCAATTTTCAATCCTTATCGCCCGGAGGGCAGCTTGCCAAAGGGTATTTTGAATTGCTTACTCTCCCCCGCAGCTTCTGGACTACTGCTTAAGCATCAGCGGGGGTTTATTGCGGGTGCGCTGGGGTGCATTAGATTGCTATAATCCAAAACGCGAATGTTACAAAACTTTGCGACAGCCACTTAGTTTAGTGATTTGGTAGTGAGGTTTGTTGTCTTTTCAGGTATTCATGACTACATCAACAATCAACAGCCAGAAGTCAGGTTATGACTTTGGCAACTCGGACTTTAAGCTAAAAGATATTATCAAAAGCCTGCCAAAAGAATGTTTTGAGCAGGATCGCCGTAAAGCTTGGACAAAAGTAGTACTCAGTGTCTTGATGGTTGGCTTGGGCTACTTCAGTCTCACCATTGCTCCTTGGTTTCTCCTACCCTTGGCATGGATTTTTACTGGCACTGCTTTGACTGGTTTTTTTGTCATCGGGCATGATTGCGCTCATCGTTCATTTGCCAAGCGTCGCTGGGTCAACGATTTGGTGGGGCATTTGATGATGATGCCGTTGATTTATCCGTTCCATAGTTGGCGGATTCAGCACAATTATCACCACTCTCACACTAATAAACTGGATGAGGACAACGCTTGGCACCCAATCACTATAGAACTTTTTGAAAGTTGTGGAAAAATCCCGCAGTGGGGCTTCGAGCTGTTTCTGCGCTATAAATTGTGGTGGATAGGCTCAATCGTTCATTGTGGAATTTTGCACTTTGATTGGTCTAAGTTTCAAAAAAAAGACCAATCGAGCGTGAAGTTTTCTGTGGCTGTAGTTGTTCTATTTGCCGCGATCGCTTTCCCAATTCTCATCGCCACAACGGGGATTTGGGGATTTGTGAAATTTTGGCTACTTCCGTGGCTGGTTTACCATTTTTGGATGAGTACCTTTACGTTGGTTCACCATACTGCTCCAGATGTTCCTTTTCTGGCAGAATCTAAGTGGAACCAGGCTCTAGCCCAGCTATATGGCACGGTTCATTGCGATTACCCCCGTTGGGTAGAAATCTTTTGCCACGATATCAATGTCCACGTTCCCCATCACATTTCCACTGCCATTCCTTCTTATAATTTGCGGATGGCTTATGGCAGTATCAAAGAAAATTGGGGAGCGTATCTGCATGATGAATGTCGGTTTTCTTGGTCTTTAATGAAGCGAATTACAGATCAGTGTCACCTGTACACAACCGATAGTAGCTATCAGTCTTTTAAAGACTATTACGCAGGGCGATAAATACTGCTTCCTTAAAGCTTCACCATGAGCGCAACTTATGCTCATCAAGTCACTAGTACTGCAGGCGCGGAATTCAGGCATTCTAAATTCAGGCATTCAAAAAGCTTACATCACAAGATTTTTGCTGATGAGTGAATGGTGAAGCAGCGCTCTTGGGAGGGTTTCCCGACAGCAGGCGACTGCTGTAAGCGCAAAGCGCACACTACGTGAACGCATGATTGCGTGCGCTTTGCGCATACCCGAAGGCTAGCTTTATTTCCGCGTCCTGTGTACTAGAGCGCGTTTTTTCGTCTATGGATTAGGGATTGGGGACTCTTGCAGACTGTTCCGGAGTTCCAAGTCCCGAGTCCCGAGTCCCGAGTCACTGTTAACAAAAAATGTGCAATTTGGACGCCCAACAACTTAAGGAAATTGCCAGATACTAGCCTTCTGCAAAGATTTAGGCATTGCAGAGGTTACATTACCTTGCCTAAAAAACTTTAACACCCGTTTCATATTCCAATCACAGAATCAAGTGCAATCAAATACAATCAAATCAAACAATCCTCATGGTTTTGAATCATTTGAGGATAAAACCAAGCTGCCCTTCACTCTTCAAGATTTAAAAGCTGCAATTCCACCTGAATGCTTTCAGCCCAAAGTGGGGAAATCACTGTTCTATTTTTTTCGTGACATCCTGATTATCGCTCTGCTTTATGCAGTTGCTCATTACCTAGATTCTTGGTTTTTCTGGCCAATTTTCTGGGTCACGCAAGGAACGATGTTTTGGGCTTTATTTGTCGTCGGACATGACTGCGGACACCAATCTTTTTCTAAGAAGAAATGGCTTAATGATTTGATTGGACATCTTTCCCACACACCAATACTTGTTCCTTACCACGGTTGGCGAATTAGCCATAGAACCCACCACAAAAATACTGGTAGCCTCGAAAATGATGAAAGCTGGTATCCAGCAACTGAGTCAGAGTACAAAGGCGTGAATTGGGTGCATAATATAGGTCGAAATTACTTGTTTTTATTGGCTTATCCCGTGTATTTGTTTACGGGTTCTCCTAATAAACGAGGCTCTCACTTTTTACCTAGCAGCCGACTTTTCAAACCCTCTGAAAAATGGGATGTTATCACCAGCACGACACTCTGGACTTTAATGGTAGCTTTCCTGGGTTTCCTTACCTATCAATGGGGTTGGATGTGGTTGTTGAAATACTACGTTGGACCCTATCTTGTATTTGTCATTTGGCTAGACTTGGTAACGTTTTTGCACCACACTGAGCCAGATATCCCCTGGTATCGTGGGGAAGATTGGACTTTCTTGAAAGGTGCTATTTCTAGCATTGACCGCGATTACGGTTTTATCAATCACATCCATCATGATATCGGTACTCATGTAGCTCACCATATCTTTCTGAACATCCCTCACTACAATTTGAAGAAGGCAACTGAGGCGATTAAACCGATTATGGGTGAATATTTCCACAAATCTGATGAACCAATTTTGACGTCATTATGGCGTTCGTCCAATAACTGTCATTTTGTACCAGATACCGGAGGCAAGGTTTACTACACATCCCACAAGAAATTAGCAAAAGACGAATAAAAAATTAAGAGTGAGGAGTTAATGAAAATTCAAAACTCCTCACTCTCGTACAGACGTGCTGAATAAAAGCGTTTGTACAACTCCTAACTTTTAAAACCGCCCATTTCCCTGCACAATATGCTTGACAGTCGTCAGGCTTTCTAGGCTAATCAATCCGCGTCTATGACCTTTTTGATTAGACATTCCTAGAAATACTGACTCTCCTCGTGACGGGTTGCGGGAAAAACGCGGGGAAGCGTTGATGTAACTAGAGGCGCTGTTCACTCCTAAGGCAAACTGCCGACTTTCCTGGTAAGATTCGGTGACAATGCAGTCGGCATGACCACTGCTATACCCATTAATCCAGGAAATGGCAGCCTCTAGACTATCTACCAATTTAAAAGCGACTGTCTTGGTTAAATAAGCGCTTTGCCACTCTCCATCCTTAGCAAGCTGTAACTGAGGAAAGGCTTCTACCAGTTCGGCATCTCCCTTTATTTCAAAGCCTTTTTCCTTTAAGCTATTCCACAATGTCGTTAAGGATGATGGCAAGGCTTGTCGGTGGATCAGGACTTTTTCTATTGCGTTCACCGGATCTGGTTCGCTTTGATGGCTATCTATAATCAGCCACCGCACCATTTCTAAACTGCCATTTGGCGACCAGTAAAGGTAACAGTTGCCTATAGCTGATTTGAGAACTGGGGAAGTGGAGTGACGCACTACCTGCTGTATCAAGCTTGAACGTCCGTAGGGAATGACTAAATTCAAGCATTGGTCTTGCGTCACTATGTCCCGAATCGAAGTTCCATGTTCTTCTGTTATCAGCTGTAAACAACCTGCTGGTAAACCCACTTCAGTCACCGCACTCAGGAGTGCGTTAGCGATCGCCGCGTTAGAATGACTGGCTTCAGTACTCCCTTTAAGGATCAGACTGTTGCCGGTTTTGATACATAACCCTGCTGCGATCGCTCCCAACTCTGGAAACGCCTCATAAATAAACGCAATCACACCCAAAGGCATTAACTGCGTATAAGTCTGAGAGTCATCTAGTTGATAGTCACCGTGTCTGACTCGGCGCAGTGGATCTGATAATTCCCCCAGCCGTTGCAAAATGTCTACTGCCATCTCCAGCCGTTTTGGAGTCAACTTCAGCCAATCCAGAATTAAATCTGGCACTGCCATTTCCCGACTTGCTTCTAGATCCAAGGTATTTGCTTCTAGAATGTCGTCAAATGACCGTGTTATCGCCTGTGCCATTGCCAACACGGCGCGACTTCTGTCTGCTCCTTTTGTGGTTCCCAACTTGAGCGCAGCGTGATGAGCGCGTCTTGCGCTGGTAATTGGTTCTGGGTTTACATCAAAAGCATCCACTGTCCGCATCGTTATCGTCGGTAGGTAAGCCAGACCATGAGTGCTGGCAGAATTGCCAACAGCACGGCCACCATTGCCCAAGCAATAATGCTATATCCATTTGCCAATCGTAGTGCCAATGGTAACCATATAATCACTAGCACGAAAATAATGCCAAGCGCTACGGGCAAATAGCTTTCTCCTAACCGAGGATGGACAACTTGCCAAATACTCCCTGTCCAGCGCCAAGCTCGCTTGTAGGGATAGGTGGTAGAAAGCTGCTCCAGTACATGACCATTATCTTCCACCACGAAGATTTGCTGACAGCGATCGCAACCAAATGCTTCTGTCAGTGTAATCGGAATTAACCGCCCCCGACGACGACAGGGACACGGGTATTCGCTATTGAAGTCAATTTTGTCTGCTTTTTGAGGTTGCACAAGCGAACTTTTAACTTGAGCGTGTTTGTCCTAAGTTAGTGAGGATAGCATCCTTTCATCTATGTCTTTCGGGCTGGCTACCCTCCCATGACCTTTCTTTATAACATTAGTCAGTTTGGGTTGCTCATTGCCTTTGGACATATTTTTTCTAAATTGAGTGGCAAAACAAATTTGGCACTCAAAGGTTTTGAAATTATTGTGTCATTTTAAGTTTGAAGTCTGTACTCTCAAATCAAAAAACTTTTGATTTTTAGCCTTTCTACTTCATTCTTTAGTTTCGTCACCCTGAATTAACTGTAGTGCATCTTACAAATAACTCGTTAGCTACACTTAAATATTATTATGAATGATGAATTCTCATTTTTGTAATTTCGTGCGCCTAATAACGTCACTTCTTTACAAAATATTTCATCACTTTTTTTTATCCTTTACAAGCGGGTAACGCGATTCGAACGCGCGACATTCACCTTGGCAAGGTGACGCTCTACCACTGAGCTATACCCGCAATACTCAACGTATATTTAATATGTCAGATAATTCATGGTTTGTCAACACCTTTTTTTGTTATTTGCCGTGAGTCCTTTGTCATGAGTTATCGGACAAAGGACTCATGATCTGCATAACTAGTCAGAAATCAGGAGCCAGAACTCGCTTTAAGAATTCTATGCACCTGAAGGATGACCAAAAAAGGAGTTAAGAGAAAAAATGAACATCACTGTTGCTTTTTCCCCAAGCTGAATTCTGAATTCTGGCTTCTGACTTTTTCAACTGGTGAGGCTACGGAGTCCTCCACCATACGTACACGCGTTGGTGGCAGAGGAATGCCGAAGACCGAGTGTTGGATACTGGGGACGGTTGTTGGGGGGAAATGCTCCAAAATATGTCTAGGTCTTTATTGCCCCGGACATAATTTTTCGCGCTTTGTACCCAATCCCTAATCCCCAAACCCCAGTCCCTTTTACAAATAACTATTCTGCTGGCAATTCTCCTATGCTGGCACTTTTGAGGGATGCTGGCGAAAGAGAATTTCCAGAAAAGGGTTCTTGGAGGTTAGAACGCAATTGTCGCATGAGGCTAGCCATTTCCAAAGCACTCATGGCGTACTCCCAGCCAAGATTGCTTTTAATGCCTGCTCGTTCTAAAGCTTGCTGCATAGTATCTGTTGTTAAAATGCCGAAAATCACAGGTACACCTGTTTGAAAAGCAGCAGCAGCAACACCCTTGGCGACCTCAGAAGAGACATAATCAAAATGAGGCGTTTGCCCTCGGATAACAGCTCCCAGACAAATGACTGCATCATAACGACCAGAAAGCGCTACTTGGCGAGCCACAACTGGAACTTCAAAACTGCCTGGTACCCAAACATAGTCTACTTGAGAGCCGTGAGGATTGACATCAACACCGTGGCGTTTCAAGCAATCTTGACACCCCTCGAGCAGCTTGGTGGTGACGAGGTCATTGAATCGACCAATAACCACTGCAAACCGCAAAGGTTCTGTCTGAGTAAAAGTTCCCTCGAAAACTGCCATAACTGCCTCTAAATCATCTATACTTCTTGCCAATATACATTTGTTCTCCAAAAAATATAGAAGCAAGAGAATCAACAGACACGAAAGCTTAGGAAAACGCGGCAACGCAGACAGGGAAAATATCCCTAAGCCTGCGTGTCGCCGCGTCTTTGGTGCTCGTGAGTTTCTATGCTATTTGCCAGCGCTATCAAACAAGTAGTCGTTTAGACTACGAAAAAGCTTAATGCACCGACTAAAAACACTAAGCCAATCCAAGCTCCTGAGCCAATCCACAGCAGCCTTTTAGATTCATTCCAGTTTTGCGGAGTGGCATAGGCAACAGGGACGCCAACCACTAGGACAAAAGACAGCGCAACTAGAGCTAATAAAGCAACTTGAAATACAATTGTCATCTTCCCTTCTCCCAAAACAGCAAACTAGTTACTAAAGATAGAATATTGTACAGGTCAACACTGACAGTTTTTCCTTATTTGTTAAGCTAGCAGAAAATTGGCACACTTTATTGACGTTCTCCCCAGCAATCGAATCGCGGGGAGTATTTATCACTCCTAGGGGAAGCAGCGGATTGTTCATCCTTGAACGAAGTGAGCTACACAAATTGCTTTGTGGGAGACGCCATCGCCCCAACTACTGGGAATACGGAGGCACAGCACTAAACTCACCAATGACCAATGATTAATGACTATGGACTTAATTCTGTGCCATACAACAGCTGATTTTGACTCGTTAGGAGCAGCTGTCGGGCTGTCACGCCTGTTACCCGGAAGTAAGATTGTCCTAAGTGGTGGTTCTCATCCACCCGTAAGAGATTTTTTGGCGTTGCATCGGGATGAGTATCAGTTGATTGAACGGCGTTCGGTCAATCCAAAGGAAATTCGTTCCTTAATTGTGGTGGATACACAACAGCGCGATCGCCTAGGTAAGGCAGCCGAATGGTTAGATTTACCCCATATTAAGGAAATTATCATTTATGACCATCACCAAGAACAACTTGGGGATATTCCCGCTACGGAGGTACACATTTCCCCTGTTGGAGCAACAACAACTCTCATCGTCGAGCAATTGCAAAAACAACAAATTTCCCTTACAACTGCAGAAGCAACCGTGATGGCTTTGGGTATCCATGTGGATACTGGTTCTCTGACATTTGACTATGCTACACCACAAGATGCCTTAGCCTTGGCTTGGTTGATGCAACAAGGGGCAAGTTTGTCAGTTGTGAGTCAGTACGTTGACCCTGGTTTGTCTCCCCAGTTGCAACAACTCTTAAAGGTAGGGCTGGAAAAACTACAAACTATATGCATTGGGGGATATAAAATTGCTTGGGTGACTCTGAAAACAGATAATTTTGTGCCAGGGTTATCGAGTCTCGCCTCGCAGTTGGTAGAGTTAACAGAAATAGATGCCTTACTGCTTTTGAATGAATATCCTCTCGCCGAAGGTGAATCACGCTTAATCGTGATTGGCAGAGCGCAAATTCAAAGCATCAATCTTAACGAATTATTCCAACCACTGGGTGGCGGTGGTCATTCCCAAGCCGCTGCGCTCAACTTGCGAGGCGTAAACGCCGAGGAAATATTAAACCAACTCCTTGAGGGCATAAAAGCGACAATTCCCCACCCGCCTACCGCCAAAGACTTGATGTCTTCTCCTGTGCGCACCATTCGTCCAGAAACCACAATTGCCGAAGCACAGCGTACTTTGTTGCGCTACGGACACTCGGGTTTGTGTGTCGTTGATGCCGAAGGGGAACTAGTAGGTATTATTTCGCGAAGGGATTTAGATATTGCCCTGCATCACGGCTTTAGTCATGCTCCTGTCAAGGGCTACATGACAGTCAATATGAGGACAATTACCCCAGATACCACATTGCCAGAAATCGAGTCGCTAATGGTGACATACGATATCGGACGCCTACCAGTATTAGAACATGGGCAGTTGGTGGGATTTGTCACCCGTACTGATGTTTTGCGGGAATTACATCAAGAAAGTGTAGAGACGCGCCATGGCGCGTCTCTACAGGAGTCTAAACCAGCACTCAGAAATCAGGACTCAAGGCTCAGGACTGAATTACATTCGCGGCTTGCGCCTCAGTTGTGGCAATTGTTGACTAAAGCATCACTAGAGGCAGAAAAACGCGGTTGGCATCTTTACCTTGTCGGGGGAGCAGTACGCGACTTGTTACTTGCTGAAGAAGCAACAGGCACTTTGCTGATCAAAGATATTGACCTAGTGGTTGATGGCTTTCACAAATCTGCTGATGTGGGTGCAGGTGTAGAATTAGCAAAGGCACTACAGCAAATTTACGCAAGCGCACGTCTAGAAATTCATGGCGCTTTTCAAACTGCGGCTTTGCTGTGGCACAAAGATCCAGAATTAGATTCTTTGTGGGTTGATATTGCGACTGCCAGAACAGAATTTTATCCTTATCCTGCGGCAAATCCTGAAGTTGAGGCGAGTTCGATTCGTCAAGATCTGTATCGCCGAGATTTTACCATCAACGCAATGGCACTGCGGCTGACTCCTCCCCGTGCTGGTGAATTACTCGACTTTTTTGGTGGGTTGGTGGATTTACAGGCAAAACAAATTCGAGTGTTACACGCTAACAGTTTTATCGAAGATCCCACCCGCATTTATCGCGGCGTACGCTTTGCTGTGCGACTAGGATTTCACTTGGAGGCTCAAACAGAAGAGTATATCCGCTATGCGATCGACAGCGGCGTTTACGATCGCACTACCCGAGAAAATAGCAAAACTCCCGCACTGCAAACTCGACTGAAAGCAGAATTGAAGCATATCCTGGAAGCTCCATATTGGAAATTGGCTTTGCAGTTACTTGCAGACTTAGGGGCGTTACAGTGCATTCATCCCACCCTCAAACTAGATGAGGAACTTCTACGGCAATTGCGTTTGTTAGAACGCTGTTTGCGGCGGTTTGACTCGCAGCAAACCCTCATCCACTGGCAAATGCGCCTGGAAGCTTTAATCGCTCATTTAGCAGCAGAATACCGAGGGCGTGTGGCAAGAAATCTGCAATTGCCAGAGGATAGCATTGCTAGATTGGAAAAATTAGCACAAGCACAAGATACTGTCAAGACACTCTCCTCCAGCCCCTCTCTGGAAGCACAGAGGGGAGGAGGTGTAGCGTCTGAGAAAAATCGTCCCAGTCAGGTGGTGCAGTTGCTGCGGCAGTACGATGTACCCTTGCTGATTTTAATTGCCGTGCAAAGTCCACGAGTTATTAGGCACAAGATTTGGCAATATTTGACTATCTGGCGTAACGTGCAGCCTATTTTAAATGGTAATGATCTGCAACAAATTGGCTATAAACCAGGACCGCAGTATCGGCAGATGCTTGATGATTTACTTGCTGCTACGTTGGATAGCGTGATTTGCAACAAAACTGAGGCTCTTGAGTTTTTGGTAAAGCATTATCCTCGGTGAAGTCACCACTCACGATTCAATTTTATACAACTGACCACGGCGCAGGAACTGTCGCCAGAAAAGCCGTTTCGGTGGCACTGGTGCCATTCATCAACCAAACGGCATTCTCACCTGTGTTTTCATTGCGCCAGAACAGATCGGTTTTGCCATCATTATTGAAATCGGCAACGCCAGCATCCCAGGAGGCAACAGTTGGTAGAAACTCTCGATTCGTTGAGGTGGTACCATCCATCAACCAAACGGCATTTTGTCCTGTGTCAGAATTGCGCCAGAACAGGTCGGTCTTGCCATCACCATTGAAGTCGCCAATTTTATAATCCCAGGGTTTAGCAACAGTTGGTAGAAAAGCTGAATTGGTTAAGGTGGTACCATCCATCAACCAAACGGCATTCTCACCTGTGTTTTCATTGCGCCAAAACAGATCGGTTTTGCCATCACCATTGAAATCGGCAATGCTAATATCCCAATCCTTGCCAGCAACGGGCGTCAAAGAAGTTACATTGTTGAAGCCATTGCCATCGTTCGACCAAATAGTATTTTCTCCTGTTAAATCATTGCGCCACAAGATATCAGCCTTGCGATCGCCATTGAAATCAGCAATCCTATAATCCCAGTCTTTGGAAAGACTCTGTACACGGGCTTGAGTGGTTACGTTGGTGCCATCGACCAACCAAACGCTATTCTCACCTGTGTCAGAATTGCGCCAGAAGATATCGCTCTTACCATCGCCATTCAAATCGGCAATGCTGAAGTTCCATTCTTTGGCAAGAGTTTGCACAGGCGCAGGGGTAAAGTTAGTGCTATCTATTAGCCAAATGGCGTTCTCACCTGTGTCAGAATTGCGCCAGAACAGATCAGTCTTGCCATCACCGTTGAAATCGCCAATACTGTAATCCCAGTCTCTGGCAAGGCTCGCCACAAAAGCCGTAGAAGTATCGTAGTTTGGTTTGGTACCATTCATCAACCAAATAGCGTTCTCTCCTGTGTTTTTATTGCGCCAGAAGAGATCACTCTTACCATCGTTATTGAAATCGATTATGGTCGCCGCATCTTTGAGAATGCGATTGGGATTAGGGTTGACCGTTGTTGACATACTTTTTGTGTATAACTACTGACCAAGAAAACATGATAAACATAACCATTTTTCTCTGCATAAATTCTTTAGGTATTCTGGGAAACTTCACAAAATCTTTGTCATTTTAAAGCAGCTTTCTGGAATTCTTTGCTGCTATGATGTAGCTAATGTCAGACCTCAACACGCCTCAAATATAGCCGACATGAAGTAGTAGCAAAAAACTGTTGCACAGAAGGCGACGGATTGTGATTGATAAATTATCAAACACATAAAGTATCAAACAAAGTATCAAGCACAACTCGGCTGGTTTGCTAATGAGCAACCATGCTTGGAAGATTTTGTAACAACTTATCTCAACAAAAAGCCGCGTTTCTTTGTGTTTGCGGCAATGTTTTGCCCGAAATAAATGACCCTTCTCTGGAATCCATTGCTGCTATGATGTAGCTAGTATCAAACCTCAACACGCTTCAAACGAAATAACTGACATGAAGTAGTCGCAAAGAACCGTTGCACAGAAGGCGGCGGATGTTAACTGAAGAAAATCACAGGCAACTAGGCGTTTTGCTTAAAAGCAGCTTAGTTAAAAAACTTTTGAACAACTTATATCTACAAGCACCTGTCGTGTAAACGTTAGATGCGGAAATTTGCACAGGCGAGGACAGACATAAATTTACGTCTTTATTTAATGCCAAAACAGATAACCGTAACTGGCTATAAATAAACAGGTAGCTACAGTTGAGCCACTTTGAAGTTTGAAAATTATGCAGAAAAAATCAATATTGTTAGCTGAGAATTTAGCTTATCAACTCAGCACTACGAGGACTTTATTTAAAAATGTTCAGGTAAACATTGCGCAGGGCGATCGCCCACGCATTGCCTTAGTCGGTTCCAATGGTGTTGGTAAATCTACTCTGTTAAAGATTCTTGCAGGTCAACTTAGCCTCACCACAGGTTCTGTGACACGAAATGGAACCGTTTACTATTTGCCTCAAATCAGTACCATCAAACAGAACATCAAAGCAGAGACAGTACTCGATTTTTTGAGTTCTGTTTCTGAGGAATGGTGGAAAATTGAGGAAATTTTGCAGGCGCAATTCAGCACTACCCTTGACTTATCCTTACCACTTTTGAATTTAAGTGGTGGGGAACTCACAAAGTTATTTCTGGCTATCGGTTTATCTTTTGAACCTCAGTTGTTATTGCTGGATGAACCAACAAATCATATGGACTTGATGGCGCTAGAGAGTTTGAGAGCTTTTCTTAACGACTTTGAGGGAGCGTTTGTCATTGTTTCTCACAAGCCATTTTTTCTAGACCAAGTTACTGATATAACTTGGGAACTGACACCAGAAGGTGTGAAAGTTTATGGAGGAAATTTTTCTTTGTACCGAGAGCAAAAAGAAATAGAGTTAGAGGCGAGATTGCGATTGCACGAAGTGGCGAGAAAAGAACTCAAACGTGCCAAAACGACGGCGTTACACGAGCAGCAACGAGCAGCACAATCTAGCAGAAATGGTCGCGCTAAGGTTCTTAAGGGTAGTGTAGACAGAAAAGCAGCAGAACTGCTTAAATCCAAAGCCGAGGTGTCCGCAGGGATTGCCAAAAAGAAACATGAAGCAGCAGTAGCAAACGCTACTCAACAAGTTACACAGACGAAGGTAAAAACGACGAAGGCGACGAGTATTCAACTCGAACAAACAAGCCAAAAACGCCGAAACCTTATTGATATTCAAGGAGCAAATCTTTGGGTAGGTAAAAAGTTGCTGGTTAAGAACATCCAGCTTCATATCTCCTCTGGTGACAGAATAGCCATTGCTGGCGCTAATGGTTCAGGTAAATCTAGTTTGGTAAAGGCAATTTTGCACAGGGATAGTACAACAACGATTTTGGAGTCAGGTGAAATTTTATTTGCTCCCACAATGCAAGCCGTATACCTGGATCAAACGTATGAACTCGTAAATCGAAAGCAGACAATTTTGGAAAATATGCAAGCTGCCAATCCCAATTTAAATTATCAGCTTTTACGGCAGCAGTTGGGACATTTCCTTTTTAAATACGATGACGTACACAAAAGCGCATCGGTGTTCAGTGGAGGTGAATTGGCAAGATTGGCGATCGCCATGATTAGCATTTCGGAAATTGACCTGCTAATTCTCGATGAGCCGACGAATAATCTAGATATTGAAACGGTTGACCAAATGGTAGAAGGTATCAACGAGTACCAGGGTGCGCTTTGGGTCATTTCTCACGATTTGGATTTCTTAAGCCGGATTAATATCACTCAAGCTTACAAGTTGAGTGAGCAAGAGTTGCAGGTGACGACATCTTTGCCCAGTGAATTGGAGGAATACTACCAAGAACTACTAGGCTACCATGGTGGATAATTTCGATTAGGATTGACATTTTCATCAATCAGATATTTCAATGCCATTTGCTTGTTTCTTGGCTTTTCTTTCTGCTCTAAGTACAGCATTTCATTAATTCGTAACGTTTTTAAACGCAGAGGGGCGCTCTCGGTAGACGCAAAGGTACACAGAGTCTTCGTTCAAGTTTTCGCTATGAACTTATGGAATCATGTACTAAGTTGGCGAAGTTTTTCGGAAACTGGTGGGGGGATTAAGTCGCTGTTCTTCCCTGGTTCTGTGAGCGTGTTCTATCCAGTTTTTCATATAAGCACTTACAACTTCTTTGTTTTGTAAGTAATAAAGAATTGTTGCATAAACTTGTTCTAGGGTCAGTGATGTGTAGATTTGAGCAATATCCTCTGGAGTGCGATCGCGAGCAATAGATGTTGGTAATATAGACTACAAAATAACAATTGTGAAAAAATCTGCAAAGCCAAATTTCCTTCGCCACAAAAGCCAAGCACTCAGGCATAAGCAGTAAAGCAGACGGGCAAGTTATAATTTTTTGCAGATGAACGTAACAAAAATTTATGAGTGACCCCCTTTTACAAGCATTTTTCGTTGGTAGAGCAGCTGCTGAGGTTCTTACCGAGAAGTTGGAATTCGCCTTAACTGATGCTCTCTCGGAACTCGGCAAATGGGATGCTGAAACCAAAGAGCAACTGCGACACTTTACAGACGAAGTCCTGGAGCGAGCAAATCGTGCAGCCGAAGCTGCTGGTGCTGCTCAAACGACAAGCTATAGAGAACCCGGTTCAGCGTCAGTTGACTTGCAAGCCACAATTGATGATTTGCGAGCAGAAATTGCCACATTACGAACAGAATTACAACGCTATCGCAGCAGTAATTCTCTGTAGAGACGTTGCATTGCAACCTTTCTACTAGAAAATGAGAGAGAAACAGTTTTGGAATCAGAGTGTCTTTTCTTCCTACTGACTCGGTCAAAAACCAGCGGTACGCAAAGCATATGGAAAAAGGTTATTCAGATAAGGCATACCGTTGGAATAGCGAAAACTACTCTCGTAGACGCCGCTTTTTAGACATTTGGTCGTTTGTCTTGCTTTTGATGTTCAAGCTTTGGCGATACAACAAATCTTGGAGTTACCCAGGAGGAGTTACCGAAGCCAAGCAAGCTGCTCGACGTAAAGCTCAAGCAGTATGGATTCGCACTACCCTGCTAGATTTAGGACCAACCTTTATCAAAGTTGGGCAACTGTTTTCTACCCGTGCTGATATATTCCCCAGCGAATATGTCGAAGAACTTGCCAAACTACAAGATAAAGTGCCGGCATTTAGCTATGAGCAGGTAGAAACAATTATTGAACAAGAACTAGGCAAGAAAATCCCCGAACTCTACCAAAGTTTTGAACCTATACCCTTGGCTGCTGCTAGCTTGGGACAAGTACACAAAGCTGTGCTGCATTCCGGGGAAGCAGTTGTCGTCAAAGTACAACGCCCCGGACTCAAGAAGCTCTTTGAAATTGATTTACAAATTCTCAAGGGTATTACTCGCTACTTCCAAAACCATCCCAAATGGGGACGGGGGCGAGATTGGCTCGGCATTTACGAGGAGTGTTGTCGCATTCTTTGGGAAGAAATTGATTATCTCAATGAAGGGCGCAACGCTGATACTTTTCGCCGCAATTTTCGTAGCTACGAATGGGTGAAAGTACCGCGTGTGTACTGGCGTTACACTTCCTCACGGGTGGTGACGCTGGAGTATGTTCCTGGGATAAAAATTAGCCAATATGAAGCAATAGAAGCAGCAGGTTTGGATCGCAAAGTCATTGCCCGCCAGGGTGCCGAAGCTTACCTGCATCAGCTACTCAATAATGGCTTTTTCCATGCTGACCCTCATCCAGGCAATATTGCCGTCAGTCCGACTGGTGCTTTGATATTCTATGATTTTGGGATGATGGGGCGCATTAAGACCAACGTGCGTGAAGGACTGATGCAAACGCTGTTTGGCATTGCTTCAAAAGACGGCGATCGCGTTGTCAAATCTCTGGTTGATTTAGGAGCGCTTGCACCAACAGAAGATATGGGACCTGTGCGGCGTTCCGTCCAGTATATGCTGGATCATTTTATGGATCAGCCGTTTGAAAACCAATCGGTAGCCGCTATTAGTGACGACTTGTACGAAATAGCGTATGATCAACCATTTAGATTTCCAGCGACCTTCACTTTCGTGATGCGAGCTTTCTCAACACTCGAAGGTGTAGGGAAAGGGTTAGATCCAGAATTTAACTTTATGGAAGTTGCTAAACCATATGCCATGCAGCTTATGACCAATATGAATGGTTCTGAGGGGAATACCTTTCTCAATGAATTGAGCCGTCAAGCAGTTCAGGTAAGCAGTACTGCACTAGGACTACCACGCAGGCTGGAAGAGACACTAGAAAAGCTAGAACGGGGAGATATACGCGTGCGTGTCAGGTCTTTAGAAACAGAACGCTTGCTGCGACGGCAAACCAATGTTCAGCTAGGCACGACTTACGCTGTAATTGTGGCTGGTTTTACACTTAGCGCCACAATATTATTGGTACAAAAATATGTATGGTTGGCGACGCTTGGGTTTATAATTGCAGCCGCAGTGTCAGGCTTGCTGATTCGACTACTTATGCGCCTCGACCGCTACGACCGTATGTCATAAATGTTGTAAAAAGTATATGAAACTTAATTTCACCGGTGTTAGCGATCCGGGACTTATTCGTTCTAATAATCAGGATGCTTACTACATAGACCCAGAGGGGCGTTTTTTCATTGTCGCCGATGGCATGGGTGGTCATGCAGGAGGCGAGCAAGCAAGCCGCATTGCTACTGGGCAAATTCAGGAGTATTTGGGTGCTAATTGGAATTCCTCTAAACCTTCTGGGCAGTTATTACAGGAAGCTTTGTTACAGGCAAATGAAGCAATTTTGCTCGATCAGCAAAATCATCCGGAACGCTCGGACATGGGGACAACGATTGTGGCCGTTATCTTTCGCCCGAAAGAGCCGCCTTTGTGCGCTCACGTTGGTGACTCAAGGTTGTACCGCTTTCGTAATTCCGAATTAGAGCAACTCACGGAAGACGATACTTGGGTCGCCCGCGCTCTGAAAATGGGTGAAATTACGCCAGAAGAAGCTCGGGTTCATCCTTTTCGTCATGTATTATCCCGCTGTTTGGGGCGTGAAGATCTACGTCAGATTGAAGTGCAACAACTGGATGTGAAACCGGGCGATCGCCTCCTGTTATGCAGTGATGGTTTAACAGAAGAACTCGCCGATCCGAAGATTGCTGACTATTTCAAAGAAATCTCTTTGGTAGACAAGGCTGCTCTGTGCCTCGTTGAAGCTGCCAAACAACATGGTGGACACGATAACATCACAGTCGTTATAGTCGCACTGAACTAGGAAATAGGGGTAGCGGTGATAAATTTTTAGTTTTAGAGTTTAGGTGACAAATTTTTTTCCCCCTGTACCCTACATTTTGTCACCTGTTCCCTATACCCACTCAAAATTTGTTCAATTTGAGCATTTTTCTCATTTACAATTTGATACATATAGTTTTAGCCTCCCAAATTTCTAACTTGGGAGGCTAATTCAAGCGTTTTGTGTAATTGACATCTTGCACCTCATAAGGTAAGACGAATATAATTTAATCTTACCTACCTTACATCCCT
Organism: Kalymmatonema gypsitolerans NIES-4073; assembly: GCF_002368435.1. GTDB lineage: Bacteria > Cyanobacteriota > Cyanobacteriia > Cyanobacteriales > Nostocaceae > Kalymmatonema > Kalymmatonema gypsitolerans. The sequence goes on along the minus strand of NZ_AP018268.1, from coordinate 9,236,242 downwards.
TAAGAAGGCAAGGTGTAGAGGACAAGGGCGCAGTGGCTTGCGCCTATGTTGTCACTGTTGCAACGTAAAATTCATGACATTGCAAATCCTACACTTGATCTCAAACAGGGAATAAGGGAGTTCCAGCCACCATGCATGGTATAAAAACTTATATTTTTCCGAAATCTGCTTCAACAGACTTGGGATCTATATCAGTGGGCTGAGGAACAAGGTGTATCAACTAAAAAACTACCCATTAGGGTGTGGGCAATTAGTCAAACAATTGTTATCTTTCGTAATACGGAGGTACAAATGTCCGGCAAACAAAAGTCCTCTTTTTAACCCTATTGGTCTTCAGACAGCTATATCACTTTTACTTTTTTTGCTTTTAGGAGTTAATTATGAACCAACCTATCGAACTAAGCCTTGAACAACAATTCAGCATCCGGTCATTTGCTACTCAAGTGCAGCATATGAGTCCTGATCAAGCTAAAGACTTTTTAGTTAAGCTTTACGAACAGATGATGGTGCGGGAAGCAACCTATAAGGAGCTTCTCAAGCATCAGTGGGGGCTAGATTCTGGTTCCAGTTTGGCATAGAGTTGTAGCGCCGTAGTAGGCGACCTCCTTCTCTTGCTTAGTTCCAAGGAGGAAAAGAGCTGGGGATGTCGGGGCGTCAACTGAAATGAGCGATTGTGATTAGAGAATCTACAGAAGATAACTCATCTAACCAAATAAACTGGCTGTATACCTTATATCGTTTCAATTGACATTGCGAGTCACTGGCTCTGTGCATTCGCCAAACTCCTGCTTTGTCGCACGCTAGCGTTACACAAATAGCTGTGCCTGTTCTTTTGAAACAGTGCTTGACTCATCGAGCAAAGGTAATCACAGCAATTAGTCTATCTGAATTTTGCTGCTCATATTATTTATATTTACATTTCTTATAACTTTTTTGGCAAGCACATACATAATGTTTAACAATAATTAATATGAATGATGAGTCATGCTGCACGCTTTGCACCGCAGCTGGAATAATCCTCCCTTTGAAAAAGACGTAAAAAGCTTATGGAGTCACTGTTTGCGTCTTGTTCCACTAGTTACAGTGGAAATGTTGGCTCTAACCGGAAAGGTCTAATGGGGAGTCTGTATCAAGTGCTTGTATCTTTGCCAAAATTTGAGGCTTAATCTTTTCGTATTCGGTTTTAAGTAAAGTTTTACTAAGTTGTGCTTCAGCGGACGATACTAGCTTGTTACTTATGCTTTCCCACTGTTGCAGCCGCTGGTGCTGTGCTGAGGCAATACTTGAAAGTAATACATGAACACAACGATTTGGAGCCTCTCGAGTAAAGAACAGTATACGGTAAAAACCTTTTTGTCCCAATAAGCGAGTGATTTCTTGCCCGAAAGTTGTTTTCAAGTCGAGGTAGTATGGCAACCATTTGGCACCATACCTACGGTTGTAAATCAAGGTAATCCACAGCAGCATCGGGTGAGGAGCAGTAATGAAAAGAAATTGATTGTAGCGCGTACAAACTAAACGTTTTTGAATTTCTAAAAGTGGTAGCATCACCCACAAAGCTGGTGAAACCTCTCCATTAGAAGAGAGACGACTGGGAAAGACGATATCGGCGATGGGTTTATTCGCCGGCCAGCAAGCTTGCTTGGCAATTTCATCAATCAATGCAGATGCTGGGGTAGTCTTGTGTTCAACATCTCTCTTTGCTGAAGGAAGGGTAGTGGATGGTTCATTAATGGGTGGCAAAGTTTTGCTTGTGCCATAACGCTGTTCCAAGGATGCCAGAACCTTAAGAATTTCGTCTATACTTTGGGGTCTTGAGCTTGGTGCCTTGGCTAAACAACTCATAACTAAATTTTCTACTTCTTTTGGTACTTGTAGAGCGGGAGCAACCTCAGCTAAAGAACGCGGTTGTTGATAGTGGTGTAGTTTATACCAAACTCCAAATGAGTGGCTTGATGCTATGAAGGGAATTTTACCTGTAAGCATTTCAAACATCATCACTCCCAAACTATAAATATCAGAACGGTTATCTAATTCCTTGCCATCCATTTGTTCGGGAGAAGAATAAGCGAGAGTACCTAAATAGTAGTTAGTATGATCGGTATCTGACTGTAGTAACTTAGCGATCCCAAAATCTAAAACTTTAACTAATTCGCCAAAACTATCGTCTTGAATGACGAGCATATTGCTCGGCTTAATATCGCGATGGATAATTGGGTAGATTTTGCCATCAACTGGGATGCCATGATGAGCGCACTGTAACCCCAAGCAAATTTGACGTACCATGCTCAAAAATCTTGGTAAAGACAGTTGTTGCTTGCGGATGACATTGCTCAGGCTTGCTCCTTGTAAGTATTCCATAACGTAGAAGGGAATATTATTCTCGTCTACGCCATAGTCCATGACTCGGACAATGTGGATACTTTTTTGCCCCAGTAAGGCACAGGTTTTCGCTTCTCGCTCAAAGCGCTCCTGCACTCGCAATTGTTGATTTTCCATTGATACAGCAAGAAACTTAACCGCAACGGGTACGCCTCCCAACAAAACATCCTTAGCACGATAAACTTTACCCATTGCTCCAGCACCAATCATCTCCTGGAGTTCATAGCGTTTGCTGAGTAAACGACCAATGTTGGGGTCTAACATAGAAAATTCGACTCCAATGTTTAACAATCCTGGGAGATACCCAGCCTACAAGTTGTCAGTGTTTTGGTTTACAAGTGCATTTAGATAAACGGGGTTAGCACACTCACTCAGAAATTTTGTACTAACCCGTACTTTTGCTCTTATTTAGTTTTCCCAAATTTGACCGATGAGATAACTTGAGGCGTCTAAAAAAATGGTTTTGATTCATGGGCTGACCAATAAGATTTGAGCTATCCTACAAATACTCTCCACAAGCTGCTGCTCTGTCAGTTCACCGTAACCAAAGATAAACTCACCTTGAGAATCTGGTTTGAGATAATGAGGTGCAGCAGAGAACATCCCGACACCTAGCAAAGCAGCACGCTCAATAATCTCTTCATCCGTGAAAGGCGTGTGTAATCGCACCATCACATGAAGCCCTGCTTTTTCGCCTAAAATCGTTGCTTTTTCCCCAAAATGAACGTTTAATGCTTTAACAAGAGCTTGACGACGCTTATCGTAGAGCGATCGCATTTTTCTGATATGCCGTTCTAAATGCCCTTGTTCGATAAAATCTGCAAGAACCTGTTGTTCTAGTAATGGGAGATGGCGATCGCTCAACCATTTAGCACGAGCAAAAGCAGAAACCAAACTTTTTGGCAGCACCAAATAGCCAATTCGTAGCGAAGGAAACAGCACTTTTGAGAACGTACCGATATAGAATACAGAATCACTGTGATCCAAGCCTTGCAAAGCTGGAATAGGTCTGTCACCATAGCGATATTCACTATCGTAATCATCTTCAATGATGAAAGCCCCCGTTTGCCTTGCCCAAGTGAGTAATTCCAATCGTCGGGGTAGCGAAAGTATTGCACCTGTGGGAAACTGATGAGAAGGTGTCACGTAAACAAGCCGGACTTGTTCACTGGAATAGTGAGCTAAGTCTTTAACCACTAAGCCACACTCATCCACAGTGATCGCTAAGAGTTTAGCACCGTGTGTCTGAAAGATCAGCCGTGCGCTTAAATAGCCTGGGTCTTCCACAGCAATAACATCATTCGGTTCAATGAATAAGCGCACAATTAAATCGAGTGCTTGCTGCGTGCCATTGACGATTATCACTTGCTCTGGTTCGCAGTTAACAGCGCGCGAACGAGAGAGGTAACGAGAAATAGCTTCTCGCAAAGGTTTGTACCCTAGGATATCTGTTGTGTAGTCGAGCCATTCTAAATTAGAGCAACAGTAACGAGAAAGTAACTTGCGCCACAGCTTTATCGGAAATTGGTCAAAGGCTGGTCGTCCATAGCGGAAGTTAATCGGCTTTACAGGCTCAGTAATTCTGGGGACATCTTCCGTCTTAATTAAATTTTCGCCATACTTAGAAAGCTTGACTGGTGGACGAACCATTTTCCCAGTCGATTGAATTGGCGTTGAATTTAGTAAATCATCAGGAAGTTGAGTACAAACAAACGTACCAGAACCGACGACAGTTTCTATATAGCCCTCACTTAAAAGTTGGTCGTAGGTTTGAGTCACAGTCGTGCGCGAAATCCCTAGAGACTTGGCAAGCTGGCGTGTGGAAGGAATACGTTTTCCTGGTAATAACCTTCCGCTAAGAATGCAGTAGCGCAGTTCTTCGTAAAGCTGTTGATGAAGTGGAAAAGGAGAATTGCTATCCAGCGTAATGACAAAATCCATAACTTCACAGCTAGGAAAGTGGACTTATATGAAATCATAAAAGTGGCTCTTGTAAAAGACCACTTTGAAGAATTACGCTGATATAGGTTGAATTAAAACTTCTTAAAAATGCTGATAGAGCAACAAATCACTATCAGAGAAGCGACTCAACAGGAAGACTCACTGATTGCAGAGCATTTTTACCAAATGTGGCAAGATATTGGCGTTCCTAATGACGCCATCAACCCAAATTGGCTTGAGATAACTCTCCAGTTTATAGAACAAGCTCGTCAAAATTTATTTTACAAAGCGTTTGTGGCAGAGGTTGATGGTGGAGTTGTAGGTTCTGCAAGTTGTCAACTCTACACAGGTTTATACCCGAATGTTTTTACCTCAGAATACCGCAAATATGGATACATTTGGTGCGTTTATGTTGAACCATCTTACCGCAAACAAGGAATTGCCAAGCAACTGACTAGCGCAACGGTTAACTATTTGAAAGCACTGGGTTGTACGCGGGTGGTTCTCAACGCCTCTCCCTTAGGCAAACCAGTCTATGAAAGTCTTGGTTTTTCTAATAGCAATGCTATGCAGTTGGATTTATGAAAAATGAAAATTGCTATTAGAGAAGCTACTCAACAGGAAGATCCTATTATTGCAAGGCACTTTTACCAGATGTCGAAAGACCTTGGTGTTCCTGATGATAATATCAATCCTGACTGGCTTGATATTATTCTTCAGTTTATAGAACAGGCTCGTCAAGATTTATTTTACAAAGCGTTTGTGGCAGAGGTTGATGGTGCAATTGTAGGTTCTGCAAGTTGTCAACTCTATACAATCAAAGGTCTTTACCCAAATATTCTCAAGCAGCAATCTCGCAAAACTGGTTACATTTGGGGCGTTTACGTTGAACCATGTTACCGCAGGCAAGGAATTGCCAAGCAATTAACTAACGCGACGGTTAACTATTTGAAAGGAATTGGTTGTACGCGAGTACGTCTTGACGCCTCTGTCATGGGAAAACCAGTTTATGAAAGCCTTGGTTTTTCCAATGGGAATGGTATGCAGTTGGACTTAATTGATATCAGTTCTTTCTAGTCTTGATGTATGTGGACGGGCAAGATGCCCATCCCACTTATAGAATCACAATTGGAGTACAAAACTATGAGTCCTTTAGACAACGCAATTAACCAAGAACAGTTGACTCCTACACAACGCAGTCAAATTAAGCGAGTTTCTCAACGGGGTCATTACGAGCGTCAGCTGATCTATGAGATTTTAGATGAAGGGTTAATCTGTTATGTAGGATTTGTTGTAGATAATCAGCCATTTGTGATTCCAACTGCTTACGGTCGTGTGGAAGACAAACTATACATTCATGGTTCGCCAGCAAGTCGGATGTTGCGTTCTCTGCTTACTGGTATTGAAGTTTGCGTGACAGTCACTTTGCTGGATGGTTTAGTACTGGCACGGTCAGCGTTTCACCACTCTATGAATTACCGTTCTGTCGTGATATTTGGTACAGCTAACCTCGTGCAAGACACTGAGCAAAAGCTAGAAGCGCTACGAGCTTTTACTGAGCATATCGTACCAGAAAGATGGACAGAGGTACGCCCACCCAATCGTCAGGAATTACAAGGAACTTTAGTGCTTTCTCTACCTATTACAGAAGCGTCTGCCAAAGTGCGGACAGGTCCACCTCTGGATGATGAGGAAGACTATAGTTTACCTGTATGGGCAGGTGTTTTGCCTTTGCAAGTGGTTGCTGGTGATGCGATCGCCGATCCGCGTTTACATACGGAGATAGGTTTACCATACTCTGTAAGGAATTATAGACGATAACATGCATGAAATTACTGAGCCAGTAGTGCGATCGCAGAGGATATATTCAGTATGGTTCCAGTATACTATGGCTCATGAATTCCTCTGCAACAACATCTTGGAATGAAGTCCGCGCTGCATTTCAAAAAATCTGGGGTTATGAAGATTTCCGTCCACCGCAAGGAGAAATTATCCAGAGTTTGTTGGCAAAAAAAGACGCGCTGATTATCATGCCCACAGGTGGGGGAAAGTCGATTTGCTTTCAACTTCCAGCACTGCTACAAACTGGATTAACGCTCGTTGTTTCACCTTTGGTGGCGCTGATGGAAAACCAAGTGCAGGAACTTCGGGAACGCAATTTACCCGCTGCCCTTTTGCATAGTGAATTGCCGTCTGACACGCGACGTAGAACTTTGCAAGCTTTGGGACGACAAGAGTTAAGATTACTTTACTTGTCGCCAGAAACTTTACTGAGCAAGCCAGTGTGGGAAAAATTGTGTCAGCCGCAAATTGTGATTAATGCCTTAATACTAGATGAAGCGCATTGTTTGGTACAGTGGGGAGACACTTTTAGACCAGCTTATCGAAGGTTGGGGACGGTACGACCAGCGCTACTCAAAGCAAAACAGTTGGGAACAAATATAGCGCTAGCCGCTTTTACCGCCACCGCGGACTCTCTAGCCCAAACTAAAATTCGAGAAGTTCTTGGGCTGCAGCAACCTGCAGTTTTTTGCATTTATCCTTACCGATCTAATATTAACCTTTTTATTCGCATAATTTGGACGCCAAGAGGCAGAAAGCAACAATTATTAAAATTTCTTTTAGATAAACGACAACAAACTGGGTTAGTTTACGTTCGCACAAGGCGAGATAGCGAGGAGTTGGCTGCATGGCTGCAAGAAATGGGTTACGCCACAGCAGCTTATCATGCAGGATTGGGCGCAGAGGAACGCCGCGCCGTAGAAGCACAATGGCTGAGTGGAAAAATGCTGTTTGTTATCTGTACCTGTGCTTTTGGTATGGGGATAAATAAAAGTGATGTGCGTTGGGTGGTTCATTTTCACCCACCGTTGTTGATTTCAGAGTACGTGCAGGAAATTGGACGTGCTGGACGTGATGGAAAACCAGCCGAGGCGCTGATGTTGATCAGTGAACCGACAGGGTGGTTAGATCCCGAGGATAAGCAAAGACAAAAGTTTTTTGAGGAGAATTTGCACAAGCAACAATTATCGGCGCAGCAAGTGCTGAAAAAATTGCCAAAAACAGGGGAAGTGAATGCTGTGGCGAGAGAATTTCCTGATGGGGCGATCGCTCTTTCTCTGCTACACAGCAGCGGACAACTCCAGTGGCTTGACCCTTTCCATTACACTATCGTTTCAAGGGCGAAAACTGAATCAGTCACACAATTGCACGCTGCGAAGCAGATGAATCAGTATCTTACGACTAAGCAGTGCCGCTGGCGTTTTTTATTAAGCGCTTTTGGTTTTGAGGAAGAGATGAAGAACTGGCGTTGTGGTCACTGCGATAATTGCTCATAATTAGGGGATTGGGGATTGGGAATTGGGGATTGGGAAGAGTATTGCCCAGTCTGCCCAATCCCCAGTCCCCAGTCGCCAATCTCCATTTAAAACTGCCGTAAAAAGCGTAGGTCGCTAGCATAAAGACGGCGAATATCATCAATTTGGTGCAGCACCATTGCGAAGCGTTCTACACCAAAACCAGCGGCGAATCCACTATAAACTTCTGGGTCGTAACCCACGGCTTTGAGGACATTTGGATCGACCATTCCGCAACCCATGACTTCTAGCCAGCGACCCTTCCACTGTAAATCAACTTCAGCAGAGGGTTCTGTAAACGGGAAATAACTGGCACGGAAGCGAATAGGCAACTCGCCAAACATTGCCTCCAAAAATATTTTAATGGTGCCTTTGAGGTCAGTAAACGTCAGTCCTTCGTCAATTGCTAAAAGTTCTATTTGATGGAAAACCGCTGAGTGTGTTGCATCTACGTTATCTCTCCGGTAGACTCGCCCTGGTGCAATAACGCGGATTGGCGGTTCCTCTGTTTCCATATAACGAATTTGTACCGATGAGGTGTGAGTCCGCAAGAGATTGCCGTCTGGTAGGTAGAAGGTATCTTGCATATCACGGGCGGGGTGGTCGGGAGGGGTGTTGAGAGCCTCAAAGTTATAGTAATCTGTTTCCATCTCTGGTCCTTGAGCTACGGTGTAGCCCAAACCGACAAAGATATCCAAAGCTTTGTCGATGATGCCATTGAGGGGATGAACGCGACCTTGAGGACGGTAAGTTCCTGGCATTGTGACATCCAAAGCTTCAGCTTCTAGCTGTGCCTGAATTTTCACGCTTTCCAAGACTGCGCGTTGCTGATCTAGGCTGTTTTGCAGGGCTTCTTTGACTGTATTGGCGATCGCTCCTATTGTCGGTCGTTCTTCGGCACTGAGTTGCCCCATACTCCGCAACAGCGCCCCTAGTTGACCCTTTTTCCCTAGGTAGCTGACTCTCAGTTCTTCCAGACGTTCTAGCGTATCAGCGGCGGCGATCGCTTTTTCTCCTTCCTCTCGCAGTTCTAAAAGTTGAGCCTCTAAACTGTTAGTCATTAGTCATTAGTTATTAGTCATTAGTCATTAGTCATTAGTCATTAGTCTAAGGCTTTGGGCTACTGGACAAATAACATTTCGTAATATGCCATTGATTTGTCACGCGACAGTAGTATAGCCCAAACTTCTTTTTACCAGTTTAGCCGCTTTAGAGAACTCCACAACGTAGAAGGTATGACTCTAAATAGTGAATTTGAGCGTAGGGGGTGCCTGCTGGTCTTGACACTTAAGTAGTAACTAATGACTAATAACTAATGACCCTTCGGGTATCTCCTCCCCAGAGGCTGCGCCAACGCCAGTTCCCTGGGCGCGGGAGACCCCAACGGGAGAGCCAGTTGCCTGGCTGTCGGGAAACCCTCCTTCAGCACTGGTCTCACCGCCTGCAGGACTGCACTCACTAATGACTATTGAGCAATCTCTATGAAAATACTGATTAGCAACGATGATGGTATTTCTGCCCTAGGTATTCGTACTCTAGCAAACACTTTGGCTGAAGCAGGTCATGATATCAGTGTCGTTTGTCCGGATCGGGAGCGATCGGCAACTGGGCATGGCTTAACGATGCACCAACCAATTCGTGCCGAAATAGTGGACTCGATTTTTCATCCTGCTGTCAAAGCTTGGGCTTGTGATGGGACTCCTTCAGACTGTGTGAAGTTGGCGCTGTGGGCTTTGTTAGATTCTCCACCAGATTTAGTTCTGTCTGGAATTAATCATGGTGCTAATTTAGGAACGGAAATTCTCTACTCTGGTACTGTCTCTGCAGCAATGGAAGGTTTGATTGAAGGTTTTCCCAGTATAGCGTTCAGTCTTACCAGTCATACTAGTAAAGACTTTCAGCCTGCTGCTAACTTTGCCAAAATCCTGGTAGGACAACTGGCACAAAACCCTCTACCAGATTTGATGTTACTTAACGTAAATATCCCTGCTGTTAAATGGGAAGAAATTGCAGGAGTGGCTCTTACGCGTCAAGGAGTGCGGCGTTACGTAGATGTGTTTGATAAGCGAGTAGACCCTCGTGGTAAAACATACTACTGGTTAACCGGAGAAGTTTTAGAAGATGTGGAACCGACCGTAGATCTCAGTATTCCCCAAAATATACCTATAGACGTACATGTCATCCGTAAAAACTACATCAGTATAACTCCCTTGCAATACAATCTTACTTATGCCAATGGTTTGAATCAATTATCTCAATGGAACTTTAAGTTTCTGTAAAGTCTTTTCGGCATGGAGGCGATTATATCAAGGGTTCATAAATGCATGACAGGAAAATATAGGTTATAAAGTAGGAGCGTCATTGAAGATCAGCCATACGCAAACTTTCGGAAAATCTGAGACTGCCGTCTGCAAATTTTTCATATATGAACAAAAAAGCAACCTTAAACAAGGTATGCTGTTTTACCAAGAAATTCCTCCACCATCAAAAGCCGTGAGACAACATAAACTTAACAAAATAAGTCACCATTTTTTGTATTGATTGCCCGGTGAGTCCAGCAAGCAACACTCATGTCTAGGATAGAAAATCAATTTACCGTGCATTTTTGGGGCGTTCGCGGCAGTATCCCCTGTCCGGGATCACACACCGTCCGTTATGGCGGTAATACCCCTTGCGTTGAGATGCAAGTGGGCGGCAAACGCTTAATTTTTGATGGAGGCACAGGACTGCATGTTTTAGGGCAATCTTTGTTGCCTAGTATGCCGATAGAGGCTAATATTTTCTTCACCCACTCCCACTGGGATCATATGCAGGGGTTCCCGTTCTTTTCCCCAGGGTTTATCAAGGGAAATATTTTTCATATTCACGGTGCGATCGCTCCCGATGGTTCCACCATTGAACAGCGTCTCAATGACCAGATGCTGCACCCAAATTTTCCCGTTCCCTTGCAGATCATGCAGGCAAATTTAGATTTCCACAATGTTATACCAGGGCGACCCATTCACATTCATGACATTACTGTAGAAACAGCTCCACTGAACCATCCAGGTGAAGCTATAGGCTACAGAGTTAACTGGCGTGGTGGCGCTGCTGCTTACATTACTGATACTGAACATTATCCTGACAGGCTAGATGAAAACGTTTTATGGTTAGCTCGTAACGCCGACATCCTGATTTACGATTCCACCTACACTGACGATGAGTATAATTGTCCAACCAAGCCTAAAATTGGCTGGGGACATTCGACATGGCAAGAAGCTGTGAAGGTAGCCAAAGCCGCTAATGTCAAAACTCTGGTGATTTTTCACCACGACCCATCGCATGATGATGAGTTTTTGGATCGTGTCGGACAAGAAGCAGCACAAAAATTTCCTGGTGCTATTATGGCACGTGAAGGAATGGTGCTCCAAGTTCCTGTACCATTTCCTTTATCAGAATCTTTTTCTGTTAGTAAGTTTTCTGCTTATAGCTTGCAGTCGGAGCAACTTTAGATTTTGGATTAGATTGGTGATTAGGAGCTTTCAGCAGTCAGCGCACAGGAAGTTCTGAGCAATAAGTTCTGAGTGGAGTGACTTGTTATCCTACTCATGACTCGTTACTAAGTACTTACACCTGTGCTAGCTGATTGCTGTGAACCCCGAAGGGCTTTCCCTAGGGTTCGCTTGAAGCTACAAAATCTTAAATCCCAGAATCGACGTGGTAAATTTGTCTCAAAATGGGTGTTCTGTGTGGGTTACTTCTTCGACCGAATTGGCTCTAACTCCAACTTTTGTTGCTCTCGGCAAATTTGACGGCGTACATCTTGGTCATCAGAGGGTGATTCAACCGATATTACCCGCTATGAGGACACAAGAAGACGTGGGGAATTCTTCGGCGTTTGCGTCACTCTCCACCCCGTCCTCACACGTCTACTCGACGGTTGTCACCTTTGATCCGCATCCACAAGAATTTTTTACTGGGCAACGCCGTACTTGGTTAACTCCGCTGGATGAAAAAATCCATGCCTTGCGATCGCTGTTAGTAGAACAACTGGTACTACTACCCTTTGGCAAAGAATTATCTGCTTTAACTCCTGAACAGTTTGTAGAAAAAATTCTGGTCCAACAACTGCAAGCTGCACGAATTAGCGTCGGGCAAGACTTTTGCTTTGGTTCCAACCGCACTGGTACTGCTGCTGATTTGCAATTGCTCGCCGCCAAGTACGGCATTCCCGTTACCATTGTTCCTCTAGAAACTTGTGGATCTCATGAGTCTACACATAGCAGTCGTCCCAGCGTTGCTTCCAGCCAGGAAACTCGCATCAGCACTTCATTGATCCGGCAACTCTTACAAAGTGGGGACATTCAACAAGCAAACCAACTGTTAGGACGTGCCTACACTCTCATCGGTACTGTTGTCAAAGGTCAACAACTGGGCAGAACGATTGGCTTTCCCACAGCCAACTTAGAAATACCAAAAGACAAGTTTTTGCCTTGCCAAGGTGTTTACGCTGTTCGTGTTTTTACCATCGGTGAGACACTAGACACTCCTGAGAATAATTACTTAGGCGTAATGAATATAGGTCATCGCCCAACGGTAAATGGTATGTCTGAATCTGTAGAAGTCCATTTATTCGATTGGTCTGGTGATTTGTATGGCAAAAAGCTTGTGGTGCAGCTAGAAAGATTTTTGCGACCGGAACAAAAATTTTCTTCTCTAGAAGCCCTGAAAACACAAATTCAGCAAGATTGCGCTATCGCCAGAGCTTTTTTTAGTGCCGAGTGTTAGTTTATCTCTCCTGAGGGAATACTAATGAAGGGAATAGGGAATGTCTAAGGGAAAAGCTAGTTCCTATTCCCCATTCCCTATTCCTTAATTAATGAGTGCATGAGAGAAAAAATTGACGCTTTGACACAAAACCTGTCTCTTACCATTGTGGGGAAAAGCGAGACAATACGCTTAATGCTAGTTGCTTTGTTAGCTGGCGGTCATGCTCTACTAGAAGATGTTCCTGGGGTTGGCAAAACTCTCCTTGCCAAATCTCTGGCTGGTTCTATCGATGGAAGGTTTCAACGTCTACAATGCACCCCCGATTTACTGCCAACTGACATCACTGGTACCAACATTTGGAACCCCAAAAGTGGTGAATTTAGCTTTCTTCCTGGTCCGGTATTTACCAATGTTTTGCTAGCAGACGAAATTAACCGTGCTACACCCCGCACATAGTCAGCTTTGTTGGAAGTTATGGAAGAACAGCAGGTTACAGTAGATGGCGTCTCTCGTGATGTTCCCACGCCCTTCTTTGTGATTGCTACTCAAAACCCTATCGAGTACCAAGGCACTTTTCCCTTGCCTGAGGCGCAGATGGATCGATTCATGTTGTCATTAAGCTTGGGCTACCCCACTCAAGCTGAAGAACTCCAGATGCTGCAACGCCACCAAAAATTAGGTTCTTTTGAGCAAACAGGTTTCTTGAGAAGTGATTCACAGCCCGGCATTTCTTTGATAGAAGTACAGGAACTGCGCGGAATCTGTGATCAAGTCAAATTGGATACTTTTTTGCAACAGTACATACTCGACTTGGTACGGGCAACACGGCAAGATGAAGAAATCACTCTTGGCGTTAGTCCTCGCGGTACTCTGGCATTACAACGGGCAACCCAAGCTTTAGCTTTTCTTTTGGGTCGTGATTACGCTATTCCTGATGATGTGAAATTTTTGGCTCCTCATGTTCTTTGCCATCGCCTGATTTTAACAGGAGGTCGAAGGGCAAGAACTGTGATTGAGCGGTTGCTGCGGGCAGTGCCAATTCCCTGAGTCTTGAAGATGAAAACAACTTCTTTCCTTGTGCAGATGACACATGATCAAGAAAGTAGTCGGTACTCAGAACTGAGGAATCACAATAGATTTGGGGAATGAAAGTGGCTTGGTGGAAGCACTGCGTTCTACCTATGTGGAACACACGCTTTAACGCGTCGTTAGCTTGAAGAAAAAATTTTTTACGCACCTTAAATCCTTTGAATTCATAAGGAATTATCTCGTTCTAAGTTCTAATTTCTCCGTTCTTCTTAATTTATTCCACTCAAGAGGTAGTCCGTGATGAATTGGAGTAAGAGGAAAGCTGTTTATCGTTGACTGATACAATCCTATCCAAGCGAATTTCAGTCCCATCCTTTAGCTTGAGAAAATCAGCTTTATTTGCAGCGTAAACATCGACAATCAAACCTTGCACTTCCACTAACTCATTCGCTGCATTCGAGTAAACAATTCGGCATTTCTGGCGCAACGTCGCCAATGCTTCTAATTCATCATGAAAGTCACAACTGACCGGGATATACGCATCCATCGCGCTTCAGTTCCTGCATATTCATACAACTGTAGTTTAACTCTTCTTAATAGAAGCATCTGTGTGCAATCCTCACAGATAAGCAACTATTATGCCCGCATCCCCACCATCACCAAGTTGACCAATTCTTCGGCAAATTCATCGTCCAATGGGGCATGCTTTAGTAATAACCGATACCAAACAGGACCATAAATCGCATCAATCACCAATTCCAAATTCAAGTCTGGGCGTAGTTCACCGCGTGCTATTCCCCGCTCTAAAATCGTACGCGTAGCTTCTGTGCGACTTTCAAGAAACTGTTCGCGAAACGCCTGAGCGATATTCGGATCTGTTTGCGCTTCAGCAATCAGCCCGGTGACAGCATCACCTACTGTCGTTTTTGTCAACACTGTAAAAAGTTGTGGCAGAATTTGGCACAAGTCTTTTTTAACCGAACCTGTATCGGGTGTAGGAACATTAGGCGCTGCTTGGGATGCATATGCTTCCATAATCACTGCGGCTTTGGAAGACCACCAGCGGTAAATAGTTTGTTTTCCCACGCCTGCACGGGCGGCGATCGCCTCAATACAAAGTGCGCCATACCCTTTCTCCTGCAATAACTCAGCCGCCGCCTTAAGAATTGCCTGATGGGAACGTTGATTTCGCCTACGATTTGAAGGTACTTTCGGGGGAGATAGCGTTTGAGTTTCCTTGTTTTCTACTTTTTGTGGCATGGGTGCAGGTTCTAGACTTATTTCATATTTTTATTTTAAGCGATACGAGACGGCTTGTCTGATTTAAGCGAGACGGTATGGCTCATATAAATTAAGAATATGAAAGTTGTAGCAATGAGATACGAACAAGAATTGAATAGATTTCGCAAGAATATGCAAGATTACAGTAGCTGCGATTCCGTAAAATACTAACGCTTCCCAAAAACAGAGAATTTTTATGACAAATTCTTCTCAGACACGAGTATGGTTGATTACTGGTAGCTCAACTGGTTTTGGTCGGATGTTAGCAGAAGCAGTGCTAGATCAGGGTGAGACAGTGGTGCTAACAGCACGGAACCCGCAGCAGGTAGAAGATTTAACAGCAAAATTTCCGGCTCGTACTTTGGCAGCGCGGTTGGATGTGACGAATCCTACGGAGGTGCGGGAAGTGGTGAAAGTGGCGATCGCCACCTTTGGACGCATTGATGTTTTGGTCAACAATGCCGGATACGGGACGCTAGGCGCAATTGAAGAAGTCAGCGATGAGGATATTCGCCGACAATTTGATACTAACGTTTTCGGCGCACTTGACTTAACGCGGGCAGTATTACCCTATTTGCGACAGCAGCGTAGTGGGCATATTATCAATTTCTCCTCAGTGGGAGGCTTTGTATCTTTTCCTGGTTCAGGAATTTATTGCAGTACCAAATTTGCGCTAGAAGGGATTTCCGAAGCATTAGCTCAAGAAGTTGCGCCCTTTGGTATCAAAGTCATAATAGTTGAGCCTGGTGCGTTCCGTACTGATTTTAGCGGACGTTCTCTTGTCGTCTCTGACACTCAAATTGCGGACTATGAACCAGTGATTGGTCAGTACCGCCAGTGGGTGCAGGATATTGATGGTCAGCAACCAGGAGATCCTAAAAAAGCTGCTTCGGCAATCATTCAATCTGTTAACAACGAGAACCCTCCATTGAGATTGGCGCTTGGGGCAGATGCTGTAAATGCAATTGATGCCAAGCTTAAATCCGTGAAAGCCGAATTAGATGCATGGAGAAAAGTTGCTGTTGATACTGCCTTTGAGGGAGTTGTAGTGAGTGGAATAGGTGGATAAATACCAGGGTGTGCTTGCCGGCTTACTACTCAGCTTCCATAGACTAGCTTGTTTATGTTTCAGTCAATAACTCAATCTAAACCTGTTGCCTTAATTCTCGGTGCTACTGGCAGAACAGGTTCTCACTTAGTCAATTTGCTAGAAAAAGATGGCGGTTCAGACAATCTTGAGATTCGGGTTGCAGTTCGCAAACCCGAACAGGCTGAGACTTTCACAAAACGGAGTATTCCAACTGTACATCTTGATCTTGATGACGTGTCAACCTATGAAAGCGCATTGCAAGGTGTACAGCGCCTATTTATGATTACCGGATACACCGTGGATATGCTCAGCCAAGGCAAAAACCTGACCGATGCTGCCAAAGACGCAGGCGTTGAATATATCGTTCATGTTGGCACCTTCCATCAACCAGATCGCCCGCAAACAAAACTCATTCGCCATTACATCTGGCATCAACTTATCGAAACGTACATAGAAGCCAGTGGTATCGCTTGGACTCACTTGCACCCCAACGCATTCATGCAAAACTTCTTTGGTGCAGTGCAGGATGGCAAACTTCGCATGTTCTTTGGTCATGAATGCGTGGGATTAGTGGATTGTTATGACCTTGCTCGTGTTGCTGCTGCTGCGCTACGTCACCCCCAAAAGCACACAGGAAAACGATATTTTCTGAGTGTGGAAGCGCTGACGATGACAGAAGCTGCACAAATCCTTTCGGAAGAACTCGGCAAACCCATCAGCTACGAACCATTACCCGCTTCGGATTTGCGAAAGTTACCTCTTGGTGAAGCAATGGAACCCGCCTATTTTGAGTGCATTGTCCGTCAGATGGAACTGCTTCAAGCTGGACAACTTCCTGACTTTGCGGATGTTTATGACAATATCCCAGAAATTATTGGAGAACAACCGATAATGTTCCGCGAATTTGTCAGAAATAATCGAGATTTTTTTGAGGCTGTGTTGTAAGTAGGACTTACGCAGTAATAACGGAAAAACGAACCACAAAGGACACGTAGACGCGCAGCGGCGTGCCGTAGGCTAGGACACGAAGGAAAGAGGCTTTCAGAGAAATTTTGCGTAAGTCCTGGTAAGTTAAGAAACAAACAAGAGATACAGCCATCAACCTAACTCCAGAAGCACAAGAAAGAGCCACTTAGACCTGCTCAATTGAAATCAATTTATGAACGAAGCTAAACTCCAACTATTACTAGATAGAGCAGAAATTAGCGATATCGTAACCCGTTATGCAATGGGAATGGATCTACAGGACTGGAAATTGTTTCGTTCATGCTTAAGTGATCAAGTAGAAGCTGATTATTCGGAAGCTACGGGTCAACCAGCCGCCACCTTGAAAGCAAACGATTTTGTGGCTTTCATACAAAGCATTTTAAGCACAGAAAAATTAAGAACCCAGACATTAAGTACCAACAACGCAATCACAATTGAGGGCGATCGCGCAACCTGTGTTTCGTACTACGTTGCCCAGCACTACTTACCAAAAGATAGCGGTAGTGGAGAAGCGTTTAAAACAGTTATCAGTTATCAGTTATCACTTATCAGGCGTATGGTAGGGGATTTAGACCCGCCACCAACGCCTTCCACGCTCTTGGTGGGGGACGCGCGACCACTCGTATTTAACTGATAACTGTTTACTGTTTACTGTTCACTGTTCACTGTTAATGTACATGGCTGGTACACTGATACGTTAATCCAAACTGCACAAGGCTGGAAAATAAGCGGGGTCAAAGTAACTGTTCGTTGGACAACAGGTAACCCTGAAGTTCTAGGGCTAAAAAATTCTGCTTGCCCTGGTTGGGTGCAGACAGACATGGGGAGTGCAGATGCACCGAGAACAGTAGAGGAAGGTGCTGACACTCCTGTGTGGCTTGCGACATTACCAGAAGATGGTCCAACAGGTGGTTTCTTTAATTCCCGTAAACCAGTTGCTTGGTAATTTCTTGAACAGGTGGGTACTGCCCACCTTTTTTATTAAGTGAAGGAGGATTTTATGCAAGTTTTAGTTATTGCACGGGTTGTTGCAGGTACTGAAAAGGAAAAGGTTTTCCCTCTTGTAAAACCAGAAGCTGCCAAAGTTTGGGAATATGTTGCAGCAGATCTCGTTCGTACCATACATTATATCGCTGATATGAGTGGCGCAGTGCTGCTGTTTGAAGCACCTAGTTTGGAAGCGGTGAATGAGGCTGTTGCACAGTTGCCAATGGTAGAAGCTGGAGTGTTGCAGTGCGAAGTTCTTCCCCTTGCTCCTTATACAGGGCTTAAAGAATTATTTGCTGATTGATATTACATTCATTGCACATATTGAGAGGAGAAAAGTATGACCATTTCAAAATTATCTGCTTCTGAGCAAGAAGCAATTACTGATGGAGTTTTAGCAGCTAGCCTCAAAAGTCAGCAAGAAAAGGGACCAGCTTTACGGCAGGTACACCCAAAAAGCCACGGTTTAGTTTGGGGAGAATTTATCGTTGAGAATAACATTCCTACTGCACTAAAATTTGGGGTCTTTGCTGCTCCTCAAACTTATCCTATCTGGGTTCGTTTTTCTAATGCTGGAGAAGCCGAAAAGCGGGGAAAGTTCGTATCAGATAAAGAACCTAATGCTCGCGGCTTAGCAATCAAATTAATGAACGTTGAAGGCGAAAAAGCTCTCGATGATGAAGAAAAAACTCAGGATTTTCTTCTCATAAATCATCCAGTTTTTTTCGTTCGAGATGTCCAAGGTTATGTTGATATTGCTAAGGTAGCAAGTGGACAAGCTGACGCAGAGTTGACGCAAGCGATGCAGCCCTCGTTTGCGATACTTCAAGAAACTGGCAATAAGAAAGTCAGCAATCCGCTTCTTATCCAGTACTGGAGTACGACACCTTACAAATTAGGCTCTCAAGCTATCAAGTTCTCTGTCAAACCTCAACAACAAGAAGAGGTTTCTGATTCACTACCCGACTCTGAGAATTACCTGCACGAAGCAATAGTCAAACATCTGACCGATGAAGGAAAGGACGCTTTTTTTGACTTTTTGATTCAAGTTTATGTAGATGAAGAAAAGACTCCAGTTGAAAATCCAATGCAGGAGTGGAAAGAGGAGGATTCACCTTTTCTCAAGGTGGCTACTATTAGGATTCCTAGCCAAAAGTTTGATTTTGATGAGCGAAAACGATTGGATGAGGGCTTGTCTTTCAATCCTTGGCATACTTTATCTGAACATGAACCAATTGGTAGTGTGAATTTAGCTCGGAAAAAAATCTATCAAGAACTTGCTAAATATCGACGCGAGGAAATTGAAAAGCGTTTGAGAGAGCCGCAACCTTTCGCTTTTGTACAAGATGAGCCTCGTTAAATGTATCTCTTGCAAAAGTCAATTTTTTGGAATATAAAACCACAGATGGACACAGATGGACACAGATAATTTATCTGCGTTGATCTGCGGTTCCAAATTTCCTTAATATCATGTTCGGCTAGTTACCCATAATAAAACTTGTTTGTAGTAAGGACTTTAGTCCAAAATTTAGTTGAAGAGGACTAAAGCCCTCACTACGAACTTCCGCAGAACATGAGCAAATACCAGATTTTTGCAAGAAATAAATTTAATGGACTACAAAAAACGCACAGAATACAGAGGAAGAGATTTACAATGTCTAGTAACAACAAAAAAGTTTGGTTGATTACAGGTAGTTCGAGTGGATTTGGACGCGCTTTAGCAGAAGCCGTCCTTAAAGATGGCGATCGCCTGATCGCTACCGCCCGCAAGCCAGAACAATTGAATGACCTTGTCAACCAATACCCAGAAACTGTCAAAGCCGTCCGCTTGGATATTACCAATAAAACGGCAGTCAAAGCAGCCGTGGATGCCGCTCTAGAAGCTTTTGGACGCATTGATGTCCTTGTCAACAATGCTGGCTACGGTTTGATTGGTGCGCTGGAGGAAGTCAGTGATGAGCAGATCTGGCGTAATTTTGACACTAACCTTTTTGGTGCAATTAACATGATACGAGCCGTCCTGCCAATTCTGCGACAACAGAAATCAGGACATATTGTCAATATGTCTGCAATTGCCGGATTTTCCAACGAACTTGGCTTTTCTATCTACGGTGGGGCTAAATTCGCTCTCGAAGGTGTATCAGAAGCATTGCATGGTGAAGTTGCACGTCTTGGTATTAAAGTGACAATTGTCGAACCTGGTCCTTTCCGTACTGATTTTATCGGGCGTTCTCTGGATCGAGCGGAACACAGTATCGATGAATACCAACAAACCGTCGGCGAGTTCCTCCAGTTTCTCAACAAAATTGAGGGAACTCAGCCAGGAGATCCAGACAAAGCTGCACAAGTCCTCATTCAAGTTGTAAATTCTGAAAATCCACCACTGCGCTTGGTACTTGGAAAGTACGCCTATAGTAAGTTCCGCAAGAAGATTGAGTCCTTAACTGCTGAGTTAGATGCTTGGGAGCAAATAGCAGCAAGTACCGATTTTGAGACAGCCGGATCTCATTCGTAATTCTAATTGACACAGTTTTCAATTGGCTAAAATACAAGTTAGCTGTAAGGGCACAGCAATGTGTGCCCCTACCATTTGGTTTGTACTTTATGTAAATGATAAGCGCTGTAATTACAATTTATTAATTACTTGCACCGACTTGCTGTTGCTCCTGTTGATTTTGCAAAGCACCATACAACCTATTGAGTGCATTCACGTAAGCCTGAGCTGATGCCACAATGATATCTGTATTCGCCGCATGACCGGAAAACATTCTACCTTCATGCTTAAGACGGATGGTGACTTCCCCAATAGCGTCAATCCCTGCTGTGACTGATTGTACAGAAAACTCAATCAATTGGTTGGGTACATTAACGACACGGTTGATGGCTTTATAAACCGCATCCACCGGTCCTGTACCAATCGCTGCATCAATCAATTCTTCTCCTTCTGGAGTACGCAGTGTAACTGTTGCAGTAGGACGGGCGTTGCTACCGCAGGAAACTTGCACTAATTCCAAACGGAACAAATCAGGAGCTTGTTGGATTTCATCATTAACAATGGCTTCCAAATCCCAATCAGAAATTTCTTTCTTTTTATCCGCTACTTCTTTGAATCTAACAAATGCTTTATTTAATTCAGTTTCTGTTAGTTCATAGCCCAATTCTTTCAAGCGAGTTCGGAAAGCATTTCTTCCTGAATGTTTGCCCAAAACAATTTGATTTTCTGTTAATCCAATGAGTTGGGCATCCATTATTTCATAGGTGAGCTTATTTTTCAGCACACCGTCTTGGTGAATTCCAGACTCGTGAGCAAAGGCATTTGCCCCGACAATTGCTTTATTTGGTTGGACTAGCATTCCTGTCAAGCTAGAAACTTGACGGGATGTTTTGTAAATTTGTTTGGTGTCAATATTTGTTAAAGGTTCTTCCGAATCAATTGAACGTCCTAAGAAGGGGTTGAAATATTGCCGCCGGACGTGCAAAGCCATGACCAATTCTTCTAATGCCGCATTTCCCGCACGTTCACCAATACCATTGATAGTACACTCTAACTGCCTTGCACCATTTTTTACAGCCTCTAAGAAGTTAGCAACTGCCAAGCCTAAATCATTATGTCCATGAACAGAAATAATGGCTTGATCAATGTTAGGAACGTTTTCTTTAATGCCTTTAATAAGCGCTCCAAATTCACTAGGGGTAGTATAACCCACGGTATCAGGAATATTAACTGTTGTTGCTCCTGCGGCGATCGCTCGCTCTAATACTTGATAAAGGAATTCTGGATCGGAACGTCCAGCATCTTCCGGAGAAAATTCTACATCATCAGTGAAGGTTTTGGCGTAAGCCACCATTTCTTCAGCGATCGCCACAACTTCTGATTTTGTCTTTTTCAGCTTGTACTTGAGGTGAATCTCACTTGTCGCAATAAAGGTATGAATTCTACCTTTTGCGGCTGGCTTAATTGCTTGGGCTGCTGTTTTTATATCTTCTTGTCGCGCTCTTGCCAAAGAGCAAATCACTGGACCATCTTCTGTCCCCACAATTTGGGCAATCTTGCTCACAGCCTCAAAATCTCCAGGGCTAGCAAAGGCAAAGCCTGCCTCAATAATATCTACACCCAAACGCGCCAGTTGCTTAGCGATAGTGAGTTTTTCATCTATATTCAGTGTTGCTCCCGGACACTGCTCGCCATCTCGAAGTGTCGTGTCAAAGATAATTATTCGCTCTGGTTTGGTATTCATTTGCGCCTTGTTGTCGAGTTTTTACTTGTGATTTAAAATACCTTCTACCTTATTTTTTTTGCGCTTATCTTTGTAAATAATTGCTAAGATTACTTAAGAATCTACTTTTTCGATTCGATCCCGAATATCATTCAAATCTATATATCTATCAGTAGCATTACGTAGTTCTCTAGCTATCATTCCTTCTGTTGATACTACTGTAATATGAGTATTTTTTCCTCGTAACAGTTCTATTGCTCTTTCAAAATCTCCATCTCCACTAAATAAAACAACTCGGTCGTACTGATCTACTGTATTAAACATATCTACAACAATTTCTATATCTAAATTAGCTTTTTGCGAGTACCGACCAGATGAATCATCATAATATTCTTTTAAAATTTTAGTTCTGACTGTATAACCTAGACTAATTAGAGCGTCTCTAAATCCTCGCTGATCCTGTAGGTCTTTTAAGCCAGTGTACCAGAAAGCATTAGTTAAGGTTGTGTCTGATTGTTCGTGTCTAAAATATTCTAAGACTCTTCGCGGGTCAAAAAACCAGCCATTTTTTTGTTGAGCATAGAACATATTGTTTCCGTCTACAAAAATAGACAGACGATTCATCGGAGAACCCATAGTAAAGTTACACCTAATAATATAAAAAAAATTTAGATTGAACAATAGATTATAGCAATTCTAAAATAATAAGTTTGCTAATCTCTATAAATTATCTTGTCATATATAGCTTTTATCTAACAAGAGCGCATATCAGAAAATTAACTCAAATATGATAAGTAGTAGCTCTCCTCCTCTCTAATAGTGCTAACTTTTTTCTCTCTTAGCGGGCTCTGCCGCCCCTGTGATCAAAATCTACCAATAAAATTGACTCATTAACAGCATTCTTAGCTCCGTATCAGTCAACTTTACTCCTAAAGAGGTATGGAATAGGTCAACGATAGCGTACAAGCGATGGTGCAGATCACCGGGTTTAAGCGTACGCACACACCCGCGTTGGCGATGCTCCAAAGGGGGATAGCGAGAAGCGCACTACCCTTAAAGGCGATCGCACATTTATAAATTTTCTTAACATTTTTAACAACAGTAGGATGCAACACACCATTCGTAACAGCTGCACACAGCGTCTGTTGTAGAGTTCCACAAGAATTCTTCAAAGCGGTCGATTTGGTGAGCCTACCCTACTTTACCCTACTCTGCGAGAAGCCCTTCTCCTGTCCCAGACGCTGTGCGCAATTCGTAAGCTCGTCATGCGCAAAGGCACGCAGTCGCTGTGAGTTGACCGAAAGCCACTACATTAATCCTCTCCAAAACAGGACTTCCTATTGCCTATGGCTTGCGCCACGGCTATCGCCTAACGGCAACGCTGCGCTAAGGGCAAAAAAGGCGGGTTTTTTGTCAACAAGTACGACTAATTGAGAATTGCCGCCTTTTTTGCCCCCACCACAGATATCTGTGGGACCTTAAGGAGTACTCGTGGGGGATGTTGTCCTGTTTTGTCATGGTTTCACCCAACCCTTCGGCTATGCCTGCGGCACGTCTGAGCGCTTTGCGCACGCAACGAGCCTTCCTTCGACGAACGCCAGTCGCCGTGAGAGCGGGAAAGCCGTCATTCGCCCGCTTACTCACCGTCATTCGCACCACCCTGCTCACGACATTGCGTTGCTCTCGCCAGCACTGTCAGCGCTTCGTGTTAGGCATCACCTCTGAAGCGGAGGCAGACACCCCTAGCGTCGCACTTTGCTTTTTTAAAAAGCGTACCCTTTAGGTAAAATAAGAGTGCACCTGTGATGGTATAATCAACTAGGCGTAACTTGTTTGTCCGTGAAATAATAACTATTTTCACCAACCGAGCCCGTCATGGACGAGGATTGACCGAACCAATTCGGACAACGCAAGCGGTGAATAGCCCAGTTGAGCCTAATCCTGGTACAGATTTCCGGATGCTTCCCCAGTCCGGATTTATCTCTAAGCTTGATTGGTCGAGCGTTGGGTAATGCCAAGCCATCTTGGATTAGGTGGGCGAGGGGACTAACTACGGGTTTGCTGGTTCCTGGGATTATATCCACTCAAAAACCAGCATTCAAATGCAAAGCCGTGCTACAAGCACGGGGTTTCAAACCCAGGAGTTTTGATGAGTTAAGTCAGGCAAGTGGTTAGGTAGTGTCTGTTGTTGCGTACCTTATTATGTCATACCTTAGTCTCCCTTTTGGGAAGCAGACCTTTGGGTATTCACAGGGTTTTATGACAATACGAGGTTCTACGACAAGACGCTCTGCAAATGATACTTGCAAGGTTTTTTGCTCTGTAGCAAACTTGTTCATCCCATCTGCGGCAATGAATGAACAATTCAAAGGCTGTTGTTAACTCCCACTTAAGAGGAGCCGGCTTCGGTGCATTTACGGCGACATCTACCGTGTAAGGTAAGTGCTTTACTGATCTGGGGAGCGTGAAAGTCCCAACTTCTGAGCAATCAGTCCCGAGTCACTTTTTCCAAATTTTCTGCATACTACTAAGCACTAGACACTTAACACTCGGTACTCAAAACTGTTTCCGGACATTTGCGGAGTCAGACAAAATAGTTTACAAATGTATAAGTTTTTCATTTGAATCTAATTTCAACTGTGTGGCACTTCAAGAGTGTGTAAATAAAGGCGTTGAAGGTAAATTAATCACTAATACGATATGGCAGAAGAACCTACATCTACATTCACCAAAAAAAACGTCTCTGCTGCCAATCGAGCGTTAAAGAACCCTACAAAAGCGACTTCGACGGTATCAGCACGTCGGTCAAAGCGATTGGCTCACTTGGGTCATTTACTGGCTGGTGTTGCAGCAGTGGGTGCAGCACTACTGGCAACTTCTGGTGTGAACTTGGCTAAATTCATGGAAGCTCAAGCTCAAAGCACATTTTATCTATTACAGGCACCCGTAGATCCTCCAAAAGATATCGTGATTCTGGCAATAGATGAACAGTCGATATCAGTAGGTGAGCAGTATTATAAAACAGATCCAAAAGAGTATGCTTTTTTTGAACCGCTGCAAGCTTTTCCCTTTAAACGTGCTGCATACGCCCAAGTTATTGAGAAGTTGATCAACGCAGGGGCACGTTCTGTAGCCTTGGATATAGTTTTTGATACACCAAGTAGTTACGGACCGCAGGACGATGAAAAGTTGCGCTCCTCATTGGAACGCTATGGAAGCCAAGTGACTCTGGCTGCACTCTACGAAAATTCTGAAACACCCCAAGGCATGCTCATGCAATTGACACAGCCCCAGCAGATGTTTCGCACTGGGTCTGTCGCTATTGGTACTGTAAATTTCCCTCTAGAGGTAGATGGCAAAATTCACAGATTATCGGGTGAGTTTTCCAAGCTTGTAGGTGAAGATGCTTTAACGGTGAAAATGCTTTCTTTTGATGAAGCAGTTTTGAGAGCAGCCCAAGTGAATTATCCACCGCCAAAGGGCGATCGCATACATTTTTACGGACCAGCAGGGACATTTGAGCAAATTCCGTTTTGGTACGTTCTCGACCCGGAAAACTGGAACACCTATTTGGAGCAGGGAAAGTTTTTTAAGGACAAAATTGTGCTGATTGGAGCAACAGCTAAGACGGGTCAGGGGGACGATTATCATCCAGTTGCAGCGATTAGCAGTTGGTGGCATCCACAGCGAATGTCAGGGGTGGAAGTTCACGCCCATGCGATCGCAACTTTAATGCAAAATAAAGCGATCGCGCAAGCAATTCCCAATCCACAAGGGCGCGGTTTATTTGTGCTTTTTTTAGTGAGTGGATGTGGGGTAATAATTGGCTTAAGAAAAAGAGGTGCGACGAGATTTTTCTCTAGTATCGCCCTTGCCATGAGTTGGGGAGGAATCAGCTATTTTACCTTTGTCTACGGTTTGTTCATCTTACCTACAGCTATACCTATGGTAGCGATCGCCACTATCGGGGTATGTTACCTAGGAACAGAAATGGCTAGGGAGATCATCAGAAAAAGCCAATTGCTCGATATTTTTCAGAAATATTCCTCTCACCGTGTTGTCCAAGAGATTCTCAGCCAGCAGGACGATCTCAAAGACTTGCTACAGCAAAGGGAGATGGCAATATCAGGAAAAATTCTGGACGGACGCTACAGAATTGTTAAAGTTCTCGGTTCAGGTGGATTCAGCGAAACTTACATTGCTGAAGATACCAAACTTCCGGGCAACCCTTTGTGTGTTGTCAAGCAGCTAAAACCAGCTAATAGTAAACCAGAGCAGTTAGCAGTAGCCAGACGTTTATTTACTTCAGAGGCTCAAACACTGCAAAAACTAGGAACTCATACACAAATACCACAGCTTTTAGCTTATTTTGAAGAAGAAGAAGAATTTTATTTAATTCAAGAATATATAGTTGGTCATGCTCTCAGCCAGGAAACGCCGTCAGGTAAACGGCTCGATGAAACAGCAGTCATCGAGATTTTACAGGACTTATTGCAAACATTGGCATTTGTCCACAACAATAGCGTTATTCACCGGGACATAAAACCCAGCAACATTATAAGACGAGAGTCAGACGGCAAGCTGGTACTCATTGACTTTGGTGCCGTTAAAGAAGTCACTACACAAGTGGTGGATAATTCAGAGCAAACTGCCTTTACTATTGGGATTGGTACTAGGGGTTATGCACCTAGCGAGCAGTGCTACGGACGTCCACAATATAGTAGTGATATCTATGCAGTCGGCATGATTGGTATAAAAGCGTTAACTGGCATGGCTCCCCACGAGATAGAAAGAGATGTTAATGGAGAACTGAAATGGGTTGACAAAGCATACGTGAGCCACTCCTTATCCAACATTCTCAGTAAAATGGTGCGGGAAGACTTCCAACAACGTTATCAATCTGCATCTGCAGCTCTTCAGGCGTTGCAAGAGTTAGTTGGTGAGTACACACAAACTTTGCCCAAGGACGACTCATCACTCAATACTGTTTCTTTAGAAGAGCCAGATATTGCCACCACACCTTGGACTGGAATATCTGAGAACACAGCACAAACTTCCTCCACATCTATACTGCCAACTTATTATAAAAATTCAATAAAAGACCGTAAGGATTTTCCTCCCTCTACAAAGTAGGGTTGGAAGCGGCAAAAATAGGGCGTTGCAAAATTGAAGAAGAACGCAGAACACAGAATACACATCTCCTGAAATGAATTGTGCGTTCTCTACAACCCTTGTAGAGACCTGCCATGGCACTCTACATTGTTTTTTGGAGAGGTCTAATACCGTTTCAGTTTAAGGTTGATACAAATAGGCACCAGGGAAGAGGGAGCAGGGAAAAACAATTAGAGACCAATGATTTGTATCAGGCATTTCGTGAAATGGTATTACACGAAAGCGGTGTAATACCACAGATAAACACAGATGGACACAGATAAACATCTGTATTTGTCTGAGTCCAATGCTTTGTACATCTGCGGTTCCAAATAGCCCATCACCAGATTTTTGCAAGAAACCTAATGATCAAATCAGCGAACAGAGGATAACTGACAATGGATGACTATTAACGGGACTTAATATTACGAAGTTGATTTCATGTGCTAGGTATGACCGGAGCTGGCTGTAAAGGTTGACTATTTGTGGCTGGCGCTGATGGGTTTGCCGGAGTAGGTGGTGTCACTGTCGGTGTTGTCACTGGCGGTGGTGACGGGTTAGCAGGAGTAGGTGGTGCCACTGTCGGTGTTGTCACTGGCGGTGGTGACGGGTTTGCCGGAGTAGGTGGTGTCACTGGGGGTGATGACGGGTTAGCAGGAGTAGGTGGTCCCACTGTTGATACTGGTGGTGTTGTCACTGGTGGTGTTGTCACTGGCGGTGTTGTCACTGGCGGTGTTGTCACTGGTGGTGTTGTCACTGGCGGTGTTGTCACTGGCGGTGTTGTCACTGGCGGTGTTGTCACTGGCGGTGTTGTCACTGGCGGTGTTGTCACTGGCGGTGTTGTCACTGGCGGTGTTGTCACTGGTGGTGTGACGACTGGTGGTGTGACGACTGGTGGTGTGACGACTGGTGGTGTGACGACTGGCGGCGGTGTGACGACTGGCGGCGGTGTGACGACTGGCGGCGGTGTGACGACTGGCGGTGGTGTGACGACTGGCGGCGGTGTGACGACGACTGATGGCGGTGGATTGGAATTTTTTCTGTCAGATTGTGCAGCAGTATTTGATACGACTTGTCCTGTATCGAGCAAGGTGCCAACTGGGGAATTGTTTCTAATAATGTTGTTAGTTAATGAATTTGGGGAAGTCGTCGTCGTTGGCTTTCCAAAAGATGGGTTTTTAACAATATCTTGACCAGTGAGTGGCGGCTGTGCAGCTACAGCTGCAGCAGTTTCAGCTTGAACGCTGGCGATCGCCGGATCTGAATTCGGTACACCCTGTTTTAAAGTCAGATCTAGCCCCTTAACCAGCTCACCCGTTTCATAAAAAGTTCTCAGATCAAAATCGTATAAGCCCTTAAATTTATCTTTAACTATAATTATCACTTGCCCTGCTTCTAGCTCCTGTTTTTGAGAAGCATCCTTGTTAGAAACTTGAATGCCGCTGTTTGTCAGTGCGCCGACAAGCGTAGTGTCAGTTTTCTCGTCGTAGCGTACAAATAATGCTGAACCGCGAATTGCTGCTGCTGCATTTGGCGTATTTATACGTGTTTGCCCCCTTTCTGGTGGAATGAGCAGCAGCACTGTCCCAGTCGTCAGGTTGAAATTTCTTGTCTTTGGTAAGAATCGAAATACTGCTTGTTCTCCTATGCGAGCCAAAGAACCGTCGTTAAAACGCAAGTCTGCTAAGGCAGATCGCCCAGTGGATAACCCATCCCCAGGACTCATGGCATCCGATTTGCGTGCCTGACGATTTGGTTGGTTTTGCGGCATCAGTTGTACCAAATTGCGGAGATTCTGAATGACAGCAAGAGTCAGAGGAGTTGTAGCATCTGCCCGGTTTGGCAGCGGCAGCACAACAGCTCCCCATAAACTAATTACTACGAGTAAAAAAAACTTGCGAAACATCGTTTGGAGCCTCGGATAATTTCATTGATACCAAACCAGTTGAGAACAGGTTCTGATGTTTACGGCTTAAGCCTGTTATCTGTTATAACAACTTTATTCCCGTACGTAAAATTGCTTAAGTTGTACTAATACTTTTGTCTAAAAAGCCCGTAATTCTACTGAATGTGCATGATTTAAGTTTCTTTTAAGAAAAATCAGTTTTTTGGATACCATAGTATATACTTCATAATTTTTTTACTCTTTAAAAAAATTAGGTACATTTACCACATCTTGTGGCTAAAGTTTCTTAGAAATTTAATATTTTTTCTTGGAACTTTTAGCACAGTCCGTGAATCTACGTTTGCCAAAAAAGATTAAATATGCAACCCAAGGGCTGGATAAATTTGTTCTTTTGGATTGTATTAGCTTCTAGTAGTGCAAACTTGTTTTGCATCAAGAAGGTAGATGCGGCGCAGGCTGCGAATACAGACCTATCAATTACTGAAGATGACCTAGTATCAACCATACCATCTTTAGGGGTTGCGTGGGTACTTGCTCAATTGTGCCAAGAGCGTGAGCAAAAAACATCTCGCCAAGAAGTAGATAAAACAATTTTTGGTAAAAAAGCAGGGGGAGAGTCACAGCGAAAAGAAGGCTTCTCTTCTAACTATTGTGGCTCCTCAGCCTACTTGGCAAGTGCTTATACTAAGACCCCAAGTTTATATTCGCAGACTCCGCCAGAGCCACCACCTCCACCACCCGAACAAAATCCAGTCCCGCCACCACCCGAACAAAATATCACTCCACCACCACCTCCACAACCCGCTCCAGCACCACCAGCCGCACCACCACCCCAACCTTCTGTACCGAATAACCCACCACAATTAGAAGGTCAGCCAGCGGATTTTCCCAATCCTCTCTCTCCACCCTTAGAGGAACGCTTGCAAGTACCTGAAATAGATAACGCACAAAGATTGCAAAGACTATTGCAACGCTTGCAACAGAACAAGCAACCGCCGCAAGAGGAAACTAGGAATGATGAACTAGGAACAGTGGTGCTGCTAAGGGAACGACCACTAGAACAGCAACAACCCCCACCGCCTCCTCAGCCTCAGCCTCAACCTATAGGCAACCTACAGGCTCATGTTGGCTATTTCCATACAAACAACATTTTTTCCTCTAAAGTAAATCCAATAGAAGATGGCTTAATTTACTCAGGACTCACACTAGCCTCTGCGCCTTTAGCCTTAGGAAGCAAAACTTATTTGAATGCATCAATTAATGGCAACCTAATTCGTTACATAAATCAATCAAAATACAATTATAACCAACTGAGATTCAACGTTGGAGTTTACCAGCAGCTATCACCGCGAATGTACGGTGAAATTGGATGGATCAATCAACAGTTGTTCTATGCCAGAAATGGCAGTAACTTTGACGCAGGCGATCGCTTTTTAAATGAAAATTCCTTCCGTGTGTCTTTGGGACGACGAGATCCCCTCACACCCAAATTAATGTTAGATAGCTTCTACGAATTCCGTCTGAGTTTGACTGACCCTCCCAGTAAAGAAGAGAACCGCGATCGAGTCATTCATTCTGTGTGGATTTCTTTGAACTACTACTTAAAACAATCCCTCCAAGTTGGTCTTGACTACCAGCTTGGTTTCTCAGACTTTACCCGACGCCAGAGAGAAGACCTGTACCATCGGTTATATGGTCACTTAACTTACGGAATATCCAACGACACAAATCTTAGCTTGCAGGGAGGTGTCACCATAGGTGGATCAACTGACAGAAATATTGATTTTGATGGCTGGTTCTTCAGTGTTAATTACAATTTGGAATTAGGTCGATTTTAAAATCAGTTATGAGCAATTGCAAATTCACCCACTTCTTAGTTCCTCGTCCTCAGTCGCTAAATAACTAATCCAGTCACTCCAGCTACCAGCATACAGTTTACCCGTGTGAATGCCAGCCATTTCTAAGGAAAGTAAATTCACACAAGCAGTCACGCCAGAACCGCAATAGACAAAAATTTCCTTTGGATTTTGCAATTCCAACCATCGCTCTTGTTGCTGTTGTTGTGGAAGTATATAGCCGGAGGAGTCTGTTACTTGTTGCCAAGGATAGTTTATGGCTCCAGGAATATGACCAGCGATTTTATCAATTGGTTCTGTTATCCCTAAATAACGCTCTCTTTCTCGTGAATCAACCAACGCTACCTGTTGTGAATCTTTGCGACTTTTCACTATCGAAATATCCACTACCATTTGTGATTGTAGATTAGGGGTAAAAGTCGCCTTTTGAGTTTCAGGAATAATATTTGTCACGGGATATTCAGCTTTGTTCCAAGCAGAAAACCCTCCATCCAGCACCGCTACTTGGTCATGTCCGAGGTAACGCAATAGCCACCACAAACGAGATGCAAATGCAAGGCGGGAGTCATCGTAAGCTATAACGATTTTTTGGGAATTCACCCCTATTGCTGATAACTTATCAGCTAATTCAATAGGGTTGGGTAAAGGATGCCTTCCTCCATGTTCTCCTACGGGACTAGAAAGATCCTGGTTCAAGTCTAAATAATATGCTCCCTTGATGTGACTTTCTTGGTATTGCTGTCGTCCTAGTTGTGGCTCACCGAGAGAAAAGCGACAATCTACTATAACAACTTGCGGTTCGTCAAGATGTTTAAATAGCCACTCACAAGAAACAACGAAAAGGCTGTCGGTCATAAACTAAAGCTGGTAATTTGTAATTATTAGTTGTAGAGACGCGCTGAATGAAAGCGTCTGTACATTTGTTAGTTGTTCCATTGCTACTAATCACTGACTAGTAGTTTATGTGATTAATTTTGATATGTCGTAGGGGTCAGATCCCCGACTTCTTAAAGAAGTCGGGGATCTTGTAACCCATTACAATTAATGCGATAGACCACTAGTCTTTATTACTATGTCAGACTTAGACAATTTTACACCTAAGCCAACAGCAGATGGGTCGTTCACTTTTTTTTCTCATGAGTTTGGCGAGTCGTTCCACAGCCATTATGGAGCGCGTCAAGAGAGTTTTCTCAAGTTTGTTGGTCCTACTCAATTGCAAGGAAGAGCAAACAAACCAACGTTGCGGCTGTTGGATGTTTGTTATGGGTTGGGATACAATACAGCGGCTGCTTTACAAGCCATTTGGGCAGTTAATCCCAATTGTTATGTAGAAGTCATTGGTTTAGAAATGAATCCTGCTGTACCACAAGCTGCGATCGCCCATGACTTATTCGACAACTGGGGATACGAATATACCCAAATTTTGACTCAGTTAGCCTTTGAGCATCAAGTACTGCAACACCGTCTCAAAGCAACCTTATTCATTGGCGATGCTAGAAACTCGATTAAGTTTGTGAACAACTCAGGTTTTCAGGCTGATGCAATTTTTCTCGATCCGTTTTCACCGCCTCATTGTCCTCAGTTATGGACTGTTGAATTTATCAAAGAACTTTCTATGAGTTTAGATGTATCTGGCTTACTTGCGACTTATTCCTGCGCTGCTGCTGTACGTACGGCTCTTTTAGCAGCTGGGCTAGAAATAGGCTCTACACCACCAGTGGGAAGAAAGACACCCGGTACTGTAGCCGGACATCGAGGAGTTGGGGGAGTAGGGGAAGCGCAGGAAGTAGGGGAGCAACGAATTTCTCCCTCATTTCCCTCACTCCCTCACTCCCTCACTCCCTCACTCCCTCATTTCCCTCACTCCCTCACTCCCTCATCTCCCTCATCTCCCTCATCTCCCTCATCTCCCTCATCTCCCTCATCTCCCTCATCTGTGCTTCCGCCGCTTTCCCAGGCTGAAGAGGAACATTTACTCACGCGTGCTGCCATTGCTTATCGCGATCCACAATTATGCGATACTGCTGATGTGATTTTGAGACGACGACAACAAGAGCAACAAGCCTCTTTCCTAGAGCCTACCTCTCGTTGGCGCAAAAGATGGTTATCGAAAAGTCTACTAGAAATTTTGTAACATTTGTTACTTTGTTTCGGATAATTTTATAATCTTGGGCAATGATTTTTTGTGATTCACATCACCTTATGATAAGTAAGTGGTCACTGCTACTTAGTGATAAGCGTAGTTTGATGGTTCGCATAAAGAGATCGGCAATGATGCATAACTAAATATCTCAGAATTACAACTTTAAACAAAATACACCTAAGTTTGATAGAAAATTCGGCAGTTAAAGATTTTTTTTGAATCTGATATGAATAAATCTCCGTAATAAACCTGATTTAAGATTTGCAATTATTGCTTATCCCGGAAAAACAGGAAGGAAAATAGGGCAGCAATATTTCCAATGCTCTAAAAGTAGAAAAAATATACTTTTTAGGCAAAAAACAGAGATATTTTGTGTAAAAGCAGTAAAAACCAAGGTATGCATAAAGTCAAGTACTCACAAGATGCTTGATGAAACCCACTGTTAACAATTTCTAAACGGGAGTACGCTTGTGGTTGAATCGAAAACCAAGTATACAGGCTCTAAAGATAATATTATTGGTTTTAAGAACGTCTTCGTCAGCAAAGATGCAGAAAGTTATTCTTTGGATTTATCCAACAAAGACATGATGCAACAAAAGGCTGAAACCGCGCCTTGTTTGATGAATGATCTTGTTAATTCTATTCATGGTTTATTCGTCTCTAAAAGGGTACAAGCCCAAGGTCTGATAGTGAATGAGTTTGATTGTGATGCGCCTAAAATTTTAGTGGTGGATGACCATGCAGCCAGTCGGATGGCTACTGTCGCCGTTTTAGCTATGGAAGGTAACGAAGTCATAGAAGCAGACAGTGGTTTTACTGCTGTGGAACTGGTAGCACAGAAAGCACCAGACCTGATTGTACTGGATGTAATGATGCCAGACATGGATGGATTTCAGGTGTGCCAGTTGCTTAAGCAGAATGAACATACCAGACTCATCCCAATAATTTTTATTACTGGTTTAAATGACAGGCGATCGCGCATTCGAGGAATTGAAGTTGGGGCAGATGATTTCCTCAGTAAACCTTTTGACCGTTTGGAGTTGACGGCGCGGGTAAAATCTTTGGTGAGACAAAAGCGTCTGAATGAAGAGTTAGACCACACTGAACAAGTGCTGTTTTCCATAGCAAGGGCAATTGAAAGCCGTGATCCCAAAACCGGGGATCACTGTGAACGGCTGGTGAAGTTCGGCAAAGCTTTTGGTGAATATCTCAATCTCACACACAACCAAATTCGGGATTTGATGTGGGGGGGTTATCTGCATGACATCGGCAAAGTGGCTATTCCGGACGCAGTGCTGCTGAAAACAGGCAAATTCACGGCACAAGAATGGGATATTATGAAGCAACACGTTTTGATTGGAGAAAAAATCTGCCAGCCACTACGCAACATACGAGGTGTGATTCCTATTATCCGCCACCATCATGAACGTTGGGACGGTTCTGGGTACCCTGATGGGCTTGTAGGAGAAGACATTCCTTATCTAGCGCAAGTATTTCAAATAATGGATATTTTTGATGCTCTGGTCAGCGAACGACCCTACAAAAGAGCTTTGACACTAGAAGAAGCGTTGACTGTGATGGCGGAAGAAACAGCTTTAGGATGGCGTAATCCTAAACTAATGCAGCAGTTTACAGAGTTTATTTCTTCTTTTCAAGATTGGCAATTATGGGTGATATCAAATCCGGTAGCATCTGAATAATTAAAAAACCGCACGTCTACGCTCTTGACGCAGAGGGAGAGCAACGAGGAATAATTCCGATACAAACGGATTTGATATGAGTTAGGTTTTGAGTTTCTGAGCGCGTTAGTATAAATTGAGCCTACACTCAAAGCGAGCAGGCGCATTCAAAGCAATTCACTCATAGCTAAATTATGGTTGTTGTAGCAATTCTGGCGGCGGGACGTGGAACACGTATGAAATCAAACCTGCCCAAGGTTTTACATTCTTTGGGTGGGCGATCGCTCATTGGACGAGTTATCGACGGTGTCAAACCGCTTTCGCCGACTCGACAGATGGTGATTGTTGGGTATCAAGCTGTTGAAGTGCAAGCAGCCATGCAGTCAATTCCAGATTTGGAGTTTGTCGAACAGACTGTGCAACTGGGGACAGGTCATGCTATCCAGCAATTACTCCCCCACCTTGAAGGCTACACAGGCGATTTGCTTGTATTATACGGCGATGTCCCTTTGCTTCGCACAGAAACTCTGAAAAATCTGTTGCAAACTCATACTCAGCACCAAAACGCCGCCACTATCCTCACCGCACACTTAGATAATCCCAAAGGCTACGGACGCGTTTTTTGTAATAGTGACAATATTGTGCAACAAATTGTTGAAGATCGAGATTGCACACCGAGTCAAAAACAACATAACCGCATTAATGCTGGAATTTACTGCTTCCGTTGGCAGGATTTGGCAAAAGTTTTGCCTCATTTACAAGCAAATAATTCTCAGAAAGAATACTACCTCACAGATGCTGTCAGTCAAATAGAACCAGTAATGGCGGTGGATCTGGAGGATGACCAAGAAATTCTGGGCATTAATGACCGCTTGCAACTGGCAACAGCATACGAGATTTTGCAAACGCGAGTCAAAGAAAAATGGATGATAGCAGGTGTCACTCTCATTGACCCAGCAAGTATTACAATTGATGATACTGTAGAAATCGAGCCGGATGTGATTATCGAACCCCAAACTCACTTGCGGGGTAATACAGTGATTCAGACAGGAAGTCGCATCGGACCAGGAAGTTTAATTGAAAATAGCCAGATAGGTGAAAATGTCACGGTGCTGTATTCAGTAGTGAAAAATAGCATCGTGCAGACAGGAACCCAAGTTGGTCCCTATACTCATTTGCGCGGTGATGTGGAAGTGGGTGCTCGCTGTCGTGTGGGAAATTTTGTGGAATTGAAAAATACCAAGTTGGGCGATCGCACTAATGTTGCTCATTTGTCGTATTTGGGTGATACGACTGCGGGAAGCCGCGTCAATATTGGTGCAGGTACAATTACCGCCAATTATGACGGTGTGAAAAAACATCCCACCAAAATCGGCGATCGCACCAAAACTGGTTCCAATAGCGTTTTAGTTGCTCCCTTGACGCTGGGCGACGATGTTTACGTGGCGGCTGGTTCCACGGTTACAGAAGATGTCCCTGATGATTCTCTGGTGATTGCCCGTGCTCGTCAAGTTGTGAAACCAGGGTGGCGCAAAAAGAGTCCTGAGTCCACAAAAGAGGACTGAGTGCTGAATTGGGAGTTGAAACAGAGTTGTGAGTGCCAAGTCACTTGCAACCCTTTATCATCTCAGCACTCTGGACTGAATACACAGCCAATTTCTGTTCCAACGGGAACTTCTAAGGTATCACCAATCTTCTCGCCGTTGTGGTATGCGGCGAGAAGAGCTTGGCTAGTTTTCCCCCAAGCGATCGCCCCACTGGCATCTAAGGCGATCGCTCCAAAATCCCGCTTGTGTTCGTGTGCTTCCGCAAATGTACGCTGCATTGCTTCTTTGAGGGACATACCATCAGTGACGCGCACTACAATTCGTGGTGCTAAACACTCATCAATAATGTCTTCTCCAATACCAGTACAACTAACGGCTGCATATTGTGTCGCGTAGTTTCCTGCTGGCATGGCAGAATCACTGACGCGTCCAATCCGCTCAAATCCCTTACCCCCTGTAGAAGTACCTACAGATAATCTTCCTTCAGTATCTAAGGCGACGACACCAATCGTACCGCGTCGGGCATTGCTGGTTTCCACCAGTTCTGCTTCTGCTACCACCCCAGCCATTGTTCTTTTAAAATTGTCTTGACGCTCTTGTATCCACTCTTGCAACCGCAACTCGGTTAAGCCATTGTAGCTAGGGATTTGTAACTCCCGCGCTAGTTCGGCTGCGCCATAATCTGAGAGTACACGGTCAGGAGAGGATTGGAGAGCGATCGCCAAGTCAATGGGATTTTTCACTCGTGAAACATTTATCACTCCACTAAAGCTTTGGGATGCACCATCCATCAGGGAAGCACTCATACGGATTTGACCATCCGATTGCAGCACCGAACCAGTACCAGCATTAAAGCGGGGGTTGTCTTCCAACATTTGACAACCCCGCACAACCGCCTCTTTTGCACTGATTCCGGATTCTAGGAGAGAATAGATTTCCTCTATAATTTGGTAGAGAGAACGGCGTACCGTCTCAACTCCTCCTTTTCCCTTCAGAGAACTACCAGCCCCCCCATGAATAATTAATTTAGGTTGTACCTTGATCTCCATCTCTTTGTTTATTTCCCCGTACCTTTACGGGCATTAATTTGTTTCATCTTTAGCCGACGAACGGCGACGACGGCAACGTTCTGAGCAGTATTTTACGTCATCCCAGCACTCTGCCCATTTTTTGCGCCAAGTAAAAGGGCGCTGACATACCGGACAAATTTTTGTAGGCAAGTCAGATTTAGAACGAGCACGTCCCATATTATTAAGCAACAGAACTGAGCTGGATTTCTGAGATTTGGAAGATAATTATAACTAGTTTGCTACACCCTAAGGGTAATTTTTGTAACTTATTGTGGGGTTTAACCCCTCATCATCAGTTTTAATCACAACTTACATTGCTCAAAAAGGCTGCCGCGTTCCTTCAAAATATCTCAACTTCTAGCCTTGAACCTTCTGGAGACTTACGAACCTTTACTTGCGGCAATCGCTCTCCCAATGCCTTAACATGAGTAATCACTCCAATCAATCGGTCTTGCTGTCGCAAAGATTCGAGAATTTGGTAAACTGTTTCTAGCGTGTCTGCATCTAGAGTCCCAAACCCTTCATCTAAAAATAAACTGCCTAATTCTGCACCCATAGACAGTTTTTCTGACAGCGCCAGTGCCATAGATAAGGAAGTAGCAAAAGTTTCACCACCAGACAGAGTTTGCACTCGCCTTAACTCACCACCGTTCCAATTATCCTCAACCCAGTATTCCCCATCTTGAACTTTAAGCGCATAGCGAGAATCAGTCAGTTCCTGTAATAAATTTGTGGCGCGAGTTACCAACTCAGCCTCCAGATGCTCTAGGATATATGCTTGAAATTCATCCGTCTGAAGATTCCGGGCAAGGGTAGAATAAATCTGAGATTTCTCCTTGACAAAAGATAAATTTGCCTCTAGTTTTTCAGCTTGCTTCTGCTTAGATTTAGCATCATGCACCCAAGCTAATAAGTTAGCACGTTGGTCTTGCGCTTGCTGAAATTGTTGGAAAGCTGCTATCTTAGCATCACCCAGAGAGTTGATAGTTGATTCATCGGTTGTACGTGTTCCAATTTGGGATTTTACTTCCTCAACTTGAGTTTCTAACTTAACTTTGACATTAGAGTATTCTGTAATTTTTTTCTGCCAATTGGTTTGCTGTACAGACTCTGCTTGGGCTGAAATAAAACTCTCTTCGGTAAATTCTGCGCGGCGGAGTGTCGCTTGCCAATTTATTTCTAACTGTTCCTTTTGGATACGCGCTTCTTCTGCAATTTTATTAGCTTCTTCGTTTTTAGTTTTATACTGAATTACACTTGTCTGGGCTGTTTGATAAGACTTGTTAACGTCTTGTAGTCGTTTCTCTAGTTCCTGCTTTTCTTTTTCTAATCCTGAGAGTAAATCTGTGTAAGATTGACCACCAGTTATTTCATGAAGTTTCATTTCAACTTGCTCTAACTGTTGTTCCCAACGTTTGACTTCCTGTTTAGCAGCTTCAAATTCTGATGACGCTGTATCATGAGTATTGCTGGCAGATTCTTTAGCTTGTTGACTTTCTCGCACCAACGCCACTGCATCTTTCTGTTTCGCCAAAGCTTCATTATATTTGTTATCACTTTCTTGCAGTGCCTTTAGTTCTGGCTTCAGTGCATTTACTTGCCAAGAATCTGTTTGCAAAAGTGTGCTAATTTGTTGTTGCAACTCAGCTAACTTAGCCTCATTTGCTGCTAAATCTTGGCTACATTCCAATTCTTTCTGGTTTAAATTATCCAGTGTAGTTTCTGCTTTTGTTACCGCTTTTTCTGCGGCTTTTTGCGCTTTTTCTGCTGTGGATTTTTGCTCACACAATTCTTTTGTATCTACTATTGCTACTTCTGGTAGAGGTAGTAACTGCGCTTCCCGGTAGGTACCGTTACAAACTGGACAATTATCGCCATCATGAAGAATCTGGCGCAATGCCGCGGCGTGATTATTTTGAATGGCTAAATTGTTAGCATTTTCTGCTTCTTGTAATAGTCTTTCCCTTTGTTCTAGTGTTAATCGTGCTTGTTCTAACTTAACAACTACATCTTGATAAGTGGTATCAGCTTGTTGCTTTTCTGAAGTTGTGTTTTCCTGCTTTCGGCGGGTTTTTAAAGTCTGTTCTCTTACTGATTCCCAACTTACAAGTAGGGGTGAAACTTGCTGTAGTTGCTCTAGGCGCGTCCCTCCTGGAGAATATTGAGCGAGCGCACTTTCAGCTTCTTTCGCCTGCGCACTTGCAGCGAGTAGCTTAATTTCTGCATTATTTAATGCTTGTGCTACCGAATCTAAATTATCTTGCCTTTGTGCCTGATTTTTCTTAGCTCTTTTTAACTCTAACTGATGCTGTTTTTGTTGTTCGTCATAATTTTTCGCAGAATTTAAAGCCTCTGACCGTGTTTTGAACTGAGGTTCCATTTCTTTTTGATAAGCTAAGGCTTCATCCAGCTTGCATCCCTGCTTTTCCAATTCCTGTTTGGCTTGATTTAGATGCTTTTGTGCTGATAAAGCAGCAGCTTGAGCTTGTTTTTCCCTATTTCTCGCATCTTGTAACAAAGTATATTGGTCTTGAATTTTATCAGCAGCCCGAGCTTGCTGCAACCGCACTTCCAAATTCTCAATTTCGACACTTTTTGCCTGAAGCTTATTTAACTCTTCTTGCAAGCTAAGCAAACGGCTTATATTTTTGAACAGTTCTTCAGCTTCGTCCAGTGCCTTCTGCGCTTTTAATACTTCATTATTGAGAGTGGGTAGCTGTTGCTCAAAAGTTGTTAAATTTTGTTCCTTTTCGGCAACCTCAGCTTCACTGGGTAGTTGTAACTCAGTTCGCTGGCGTTCTAATAGTTCATACTCATTTTTAAGTATTTTCGCTTGTTCGTTAGCTTGTTTTCGCATCCTTTCAAAAATTTCAAAACTAGCCAATTCACGCAAGATTTCCCGTCGTTTAGCCTTATTACCTTTGATAAATTCATCAAACTTACCTTGCGGTAACAAAATCACACGGTTAAAAGTGTCAAAGTCCATTCCCAAGATTTCTTCAACGCGCTTGGTGACACTTTTTTCTTTCGTCTCTAACTTTTCCTCAGTCCCATTTTGTAAAGCTTCCAATAGCGCTTTACTTTCATCGGTTTTACCACGTTTGCGCCAAGTGCGGCTGACTCTGTACTCTACTCCCCGCACCGAAAATCGGAAACTGACTTTGAGATTTTCCTTACCTTGACTTACTAGTTCGGTGGCTTTTGCATCCTTGCCAAACCGAGCCACATGACCGTAAAGTGCAAAGGTGATAGCATCAAGTAGAGAAGTTTTACCTGCTCCAGTTGGTCCTGTGATGGCAAATAAATCCAAGTTGGAAAAATCTAGGTTTTGGCGAGAGCGAAAACTGGTAAAATTTTCGAGGGATAATTCAAGCGATCGCATCACTCATCTCCTGCTGTAATTGCTTAAATGCTTCTAAAACTGGTGTTGGTACTTCTATTCCTTGATGCTGCAAGTAATAGCGGCGAAACTCTTGGACAGAATCAAATTGATAGCCTTCTTGTAACTCAACGCGCTTTTCGAGTTCAGATTTTGGGTACTTAGGCTCAATTATCAAAGTTTGCGGACATAACTTTCGTACCATTTCAGCTAAACCGATTTTGGGTGTATTAAGCTCGACAATGACCTTCAAAAATCCTGGATGCTCTCGATTCGCTTCTAAAGTTTCTTCTAAGTTAGCTTCATCGCATTTAAGTACTTTTAAAGGTTTCTGGCAAGGGAGAAGTTGAAATTCAGGTTTAGCAGGACGCCCTGGTTCAACATCTACTAAATAAAATCCTTTTTCTTCGCCAGCTTCACCAAAGTCAACTTGAATCAAAGAACCTGAATAATAAGTCGGTGCAGCGTTAGATATTTGCTGAGGTTTGTGAATATGACCTAATGCAATATACTGGGCTTCAGTAGGCAGCATTTGTCCAGAGAGAATATATGTATCTCGCGTATAGTAATCTACTTCTGAATAAGCACGATTAGAACCTTCAATCGTCATGTGTGCCATCACCACGTTGACGCTATCATTCCTAAATCCCTTTGCTAAATAATTCAGGATTTTTTGAACACAATAGCGGTAATGCTGACGTTGTTCTAAATCATCTTTTGTCCACAAATATTCATATTTCAACAATCTTCGCTCTGAGGCAAATGGCATTGCAGCTACACACAATTTACCGCTAGGGGTATCGAGATTAATCACTCCGCCTTTGTTCGCTTTCTGGGGTCTACCTAATGCCTGAACTCCAATATAAGACAGGATTTTAGCAATGCCATCGATGCGAAAGGGTGAGTCATGATTACCAGCAATTACAACTGCTGGAATTTTAGCTTCTTTGAGTTTGCAGAAAAAATTATAGGCAACTTGTTCAGCTTCAGCAGGTGGATTTGGTACATCATAAATATCACCCGCTACCAATACAGCATCGACTTGTAGCTCTTTGGCTTGTTTGAGCAATTCATCAAGTGCAGCGGCAATTTCTGGAGTACGGTCTTCGCCTTTTAATCGTCTTCCTAAATGCCAGTCAGATGTATGAATTAGACGCATATTAATTTTATATTTTTGATTTTATATTTTGGCACTCACTAAAATTCAATGTCCTCATCATCGTCTTCAGTTATTGCAACTTCGCTTTCACGAGTAGCATAAGGAGGGAAGGGGAAATTCACGAGAAGTGGGGAAGGAACTTCTGGCTGGTGGACAAACATACTGCCGGATTTCAGCAGTAATGAACGCTTGCGACAAGCGCCTGTAAGAAAGTTATATTCTGGGCGTTCTGCTTCTGCTGAATCGAGTCTACCTACCACACGAATTGCCGCTTGTCCCACAACACGACGCTCGACTTCTGAGGCTGTTTGTTGTGCGCCGATGAGGATAATTCCTAAAGATCGACCTCGTTCTGCAATTTCTACCAGCAAGTTTTTAATCGGACTACGCCCTTCACGGGGAGCGTATTTATTCAATTCATCAAGTACAATAAAAACTACCGGATATTGTCCCCGTTTTTCTTTTTCTGAAAATAGTTTTTGTAACAAAACACCAACAACAAACTTTTGCGCTTTTCCTCGTAATTTATTAATGTCAACAATGGTAAGTTGGTGCGCTGGTGAAAGG
Source organism: Kalymmatonema gypsitolerans NIES-4073 (assembly GCF_002368435.1). Lineage (GTDB taxonomy): Bacteria > Cyanobacteriota > Cyanobacteriia > Cyanobacteriales > Nostocaceae > Kalymmatonema > Kalymmatonema gypsitolerans. The sequence continues at coordinate 9,193,766 of NZ_AP018268.1, read as the reverse complement.
GGGTCAAGTTGATATTTAGCAATTTGTTCTGGCGGCAAATCTCCGCGAATTAAGTGTCCCATTTCGTCGCGAACTCCCCACAAGCGACGAATCAAAGCCTCAGCAGTAGAGGCAACATTTCGCCCTAGCCAGCCATTGTCTACATTTTCTACCAGCTTATCTTCTAGGAATTCAATGAAATCCCTAAAGGTTTTAATGTGTGTTTTTTCTGGTGTGCCAAACGGTTCTACGTCTAGATGCACTCCAGGCTTGCGGTTAGCTTTTTTATCATTTCTATCATTTTCTTCTGCTAACCGTGCTAACCTTTCCTCTACCACAGATACCAAAAATCCCAAATTTCCTCTTTCTAAATCTTCCCCAGCAAAGAGGAAGCTAAAAAGGCGATCGCGGCATAATTCCCTGATACTCCACAGGTAAACTGAAATACTATCAGCGCGTTGATCTAAGTGCGGATCTACATCATGGCTAGTTTTCCTGGGGGAAGCACAAAAACGCACATCTTTAAAAGGTTCTGCGGGTATTCCCAATTTTTGATATTCTGCAAAATCTTCTTCCCGGAGTTTGGCATTCGGCTTATCTAGGAAGAATAAATCTTCTCCTTTAACGTTAAAAATCAACGCTTTGGTGTTAGCACGATGCGAACCCAAAGCGGCAGAAGTTAACATTCCCTGAAGTAAAAATAAGGCATAAGAAGTTTTAGTTGCAACTCCCGATACTCCAGAAATATTTACGTGAGCACCTTTTGTACCATCAATAAACTCATAGTTCAAATAAGCTGGGCTACTGTTACGCATCGTCCCTGCGGGAATGCGTTTTTCCATACCGTCAAAGTGCAAAGCACGTTTTAAATCTTCATCCACAGCCAGGTTTACGGTGTCTCCTGGTTGCGGCGGTAAGTATTCCTCTGGTTCAATTCGCGTTACTTGGATATGAGCAGCGTAAGAAACATTTACTGGCAAACTACCACTTTTAACTAGGAAGGTGTCTGTGTCAAACTGTGTTCCTTCATGTAAAGTGCGGACATGATCCACAACGCCATAAAAGTTAACAATTTCGCCGCCATCTGGTCGATGAGTTTGCACGCTTATGACATCATCAAGTCGCAAAACTTGACCAGGTAACACTGCTACCCAAAATTCCAGAGGAGTAGCTTCTTGAGTGCCAAGAACATAGCCAATGGGAGTGGTCATGACATAACTCCTAAAGAAGCCAAAAAGTGTTGCACGCGCCGTTTGATGAGATTTGCATCGCCCATGTGTCGTCCCAGTTCTCGTTCGAGTGCGCCAACGGGCGTAAGGTTTTGCGGTGCGCGGGGGTCTTTGTAAGGATGGGAGGCATATTCAGGAATTAGATAGGTAGTTTGGTCAGCTATCTTTTGCGCTGTTTCTAGAGGAATTTCGCTGGATAATTCCAAGCGAACAATGCCGTGCAAATCGTGGTATCCCAAATTTTGAGGGTAGATTTGGTATTTACCAGATTTGAGATACCAACTCCAGTGAGGTCGGTTTTGTTCTTTGATTAAGAAGATAGGAGTTCGCTCTCCTGGTTTTAATTCCCACAACAGGGCTGCATATTGTTCGCTCAAATAGTTTTTGTGCATCGTCTTAACGTAGCCCAGTGTCAAACTTGGCGAATTATAGGACAGTCGCCCATCACAAATGACTAAGGTGTCTGGTTGGATGGCACACTGTTGGGCTGTCAGAGTTGCTTCTGCCTTAAGCATGGCATTCTGAACTAGATTCTTGCGGATTTCAGGATTATTTTGTGAGTAAGGCTCGACTGGCTCGTAGACTAATTTCGATCCGCTTCCAAAGGGGCAAGGAATGTCCGTCAGTGGCGCTTCCTGGTCGCCGCCAAATCCCAAAATACGGCGGATGGTGAACTGGGTACAGGTGGCGGTGCGCTTCGTTCTATTGACAACTACTGCACCAACGGCAATAGTGCCAAAGACTCCGTAATTGACTGTATTGCCACTACCACCGACTAGGGCTGCATCTATGCGGCGACGACCATCAATAAAAATCAGTCGCTGGGGTAATTCAGCTGGTGTTGTCGTTTTAAATTGACTCCAGTCTGCCGCTTCTACGGTGGGGTCAACTTCACTCGAAGATTCTGAAAGTTCTTCAAGGTCAATTGGGGGTTGATAGTCAGTCCCCCAAGGCTCAAGTCGAAAGTTGTTTTCTCTCCAGAAATCTAGGGACAAAGTGCTTTTTGCCTCCTAACGCCAGTTCAGAATTTTAAACACAAACAGAGTCATTTTTATTACTATACAGTTGGCATGAATATTGCTGTGCAGTTAGTATTTAAGTAATTTAATTTATTATGGCATACGTATAAATATCACAGCTTATTTGCTTGATAATAAGGTACGCGGTTCTCAGGTGCGGCACGTGAAATTTTGCTGCTATTTCCTGCCATCCCTCAGCCCGGATTTCAGCCCGTAAATCGGCTATACCTAGGGAATGCTGTTCAATCACGACTTGCTGTAACAAATTCCTAGGACTGAGAACTACCCTTTGTTTTAAAGAACTGGTATCGCTGCTGGGTGTGATGCCCTCCTTTACCCATCAATATGTAATTCAAGCGGTCAACGTAGATTGCTACTATATAAGACGCCATAACAGTACCCAGACACAGCGATTTAAATTTTGGATTGTGGATATTTATAAACACACACTTCGTCCCCTCTTGTTCACTTTGCTGAAAGCAGATCCAGAGTGGTTGCACGCTTCAACGATGCGTAGTTTAAGTTGGCTAGGAAAAACTCACCACCAAGCACCTGCAAGCTGGATCAACCAACGTCTAGAGCAGTCATTTTGCCTGTCTGATCCACGTCTAGAACAAAATCTTTTCGGGCTACGCTTCCCCAACCCCTTAGGTTTGGCGGCTGGGTTTGATAAGGATGGCGTTGCAGTCCCAATTTGGTCAAAACTTGGCTTTGGTTTTGCAGAAGTGGGAACTGTCACTTTTCATGCACAACCAGGAAATCCCCGTCCTCGCTTGTTTCGCTTACCATTGGACAATGCTGCTCTCAACCGTATGGGCTTTAATAATCAAGGTGCAGCAGCAATGGCAGTGCGATTGGCAGAAGTTAGGAAATTAAACTTGTGTATACCTATAGGTGTCAACCTGGGAAAATCTAAGATAACTCCTCTAGAAGAAGCGGCAAAGGATTATCTCAATAGTTTTCGTTTACTGAAAGATTACGGAGATTATTTTGTCGTCAATGTCTCTTCACCTAATACGCCAGGGTTGCGATCGCTCCAAGATGCCGCCATGCTCAGTTCTATCTTGGAAGTTTTGCAACAAGAAAATAGCACACAAAAGCCTATTTTTGTCAAGATAGCTCCAGACTTAGAATGGGAGGCGATCGCCGATATTATTTCCTTGGCAAAAACCTATCAATTAGCCGGGATTATTGCCACCAACACCACTATCCGTAGAGATGCACTAAAAACACAAGTGATTGCCCAAACTGGCAAATCACCTCAACAAGAAGCTGGTGGTATCAGCGGTGCCCCAGTCAGGGAACGTTCCACCGAAGTGATTCGTTTTATTTGGCAGCAAACAGCAGGTGAATTACCGATTATCGGCGTTGGCGGAATTTTTACTCCTGAAGATGCCTGGGAGAAAATCACTGCTGGTGCTTGCCTCATTCAAGTATATACAGGCTGGATTTACGAAGGCCCAGCCATGAACCGCCACATTCTTAAAGGTTTGTTATCTAAGCTAGAACAAACGGGATTAAATTCCATCTCCGAAGCTGTGGGTTTACAGGGAAAAACGGAAAAGTAAAAAGAAATTTCTTTCTTTGAACTTTTGCCTTTTTCCTTTTAACTTTTACTTTCTTCAACCGGGAAAAACTCTTTAGTTTTCCTTGAGTATTTCCAAGCAACGCCATCCGGATCCCTAGTGCGACTCCATTCTGGAAAATCTGGATCATCTCGCCGCTTATAAACAGTGCTGGAATAAACATTGAGGCGCTTGGCAAGTTCTGATTGAATCAAAGAGCCAAAAATCAATTGTTTTTCCAGCGGTTTTTTTGCTTCCTCAGGGGTAGGCTGCGGTGGTAATTCAGGTTCTGGTTCTTCCAGATGTGCTTGGGGTGGCGGTGGTGCTAAAAATGGTAGGGCGTGCTGGGCAACTGGTTGAGGAGCAAGTTCTTTCGGTGGTTCGCTACTGTCAAGTATGCTACCTAAAGTACTCGCTGTGATAAAGTAATAGATTTTGCTTCCGTCTTCCGAGTTACTGGTGCTGGCACCAAATTCTGCTGCTTTCGTATCTAGATAGCGTTTTGCTGCTTCGCCAGGAAAATTTCCCTTGATTGCCAAGTCCATTGGCGTAATCCTGCCTTGGTTTTCCCGAATCAGTTGATGGAAAGTCGGGTTAACTTTTTGGCACCACTGTTGCCACCTGTAAAGTTGCCAGACATTGAAAGTCAGGAGGAGCAGGATGATACCCAACCAGATTCGCCAGGTAGCAACAAGGAAAATAATCAAGAACGAAATAGGCAAAAGTAGAACTAGAAAACCCTTGCCGTAGGTTTCTATTGTTTTTTCACTCATGCCGATGACTGCCAAGTGATTGTGTTTGGAAATAATAATATATCTTGGCAAAAATTGGGGACATTATTTGTAATACTTTGTCTATTTGCCAGAAATTTTCTCGGCAAAATGCAACCAAAGGTGTAAGCTCCTCTTAGCAAAGCAGTTTATGTGGAGCGTGGAAGGTAGACTGCACCGGATGTTCGATGCTGGTTTTTGGAAGTTGCTGCGGCGTTGTTTGCTGATTGGTAGGGCAAAAAGTACTTACCATGCTGGCAAACATGAATTGACAGAGGATTTTTGTGCCGTCATAACACAGGCGAGCAAACCACTCTGTGAGTGTATGGTTCTCAATTTCACAAACAGCTAGAGCATGATTTCCTTGAGTGGCTGCTGTATTCGGCTGTGCGCGTGTTGTGACAACATATGTTTCCCGGAGAAATGGTTTAAATCCCCGTTTTAGGTAGTTGGTGAGTGCTGCTGGATTTTAGGTAAAGCACCCACAATGAAATGCCTGGTTGACTCAGGTGGGCTTGAATCTGCTGATCAGACCAACTGCGACGGTCTACCTAATGATAATCACGTCCAACTTCACAATACAGATAACGGTAGAACGATGCAGGACAATCAAAAATTTGGGTGATATGTACGCGATCGCCTACAATATTCACGACTGACTTATGCTCATTGGGTGATAGCATTTGCAGGTAAGTTCTTGTAGCTTCGATGCTTTTCATACTAAAAATTTTGCACCAAACCAGGCTAGCTAAGTTGAACTACATTGCTTTTCGGACTTCATACCCTATAATAATTTACTGACCTGTTTGAGTATTAAACCTGCAATCTTGACGACTTAATCAAGAATTTGTCTATAAAAATACCCTTTTGTATGATGCGTGTCGCTTAATAATTGAAAAAATAATTGAAAAATTTATTTAGATAGGCTTGCACTATATCTCCTAACCTAAAGACTAGATTTCTACACTTGTAATCTCGATACAATCCCAAGACAGAAGATAAATTTTTGTGACTTTGATATGAATAAGTACTTAACCAAATAAGTAGCCGCAGCTTATGTGAGGAGTTATCAATGCATCTAGAACCTATTGTTTCTTTTGCCATACTGTTAACGGTCATCTTAATTGTCCCTCTCATCTTTGAGCGACTGAAGCTGCCTGGATTGCTGGGGTTACTTGCAGCAGGTGTCGTCCTAGGACCGCATGGATTTCATCTTCTCAATAATGAGTCGGAAACCCTCAAACTACTGTCTGGCATTGGTCTAATTTACCTGATGTTTGTGGCGGGGCTGGAAATTGACATGGAGCAGTTTGAGCGAACCAAGGATCGTTCCATCGGCTTTGGTACGTTTACCTTCCTTGTGCCGTTGATTGTTGGAACAATAGTGGGGCGGATATTTGGTTTTGGTTGGAATGGCTCTGTTTTGATAGGTTCTTTGTTTGCCTCCCACACCCTGCTGGCATACCCAATCATCAGTCGGCTGGGAGTGATTAACAATGAAGCTGTGACTGTCACCATCGGTGCAACCATCTTTACAGACATCGGCTCACTGCTGGTACTGGCGGTATGTATTGGTATCCATCAAGGAGAATTCTCCACGTTTAGCCTAGTCAAGCTGCTCCTGGGGCTAGTTATCTACTCTGCGATCATCCTGTTCGGCTTTAAGTGGTTGGGGCATGAATTTTTTCGGCGAACCGGAGACGAAGAAGGAAACCAATTTTTGTTTATCCTGCTGGTGGTCTTTGTTTCTGCACTGGGAGCAGAAGTTATTGGGGTAGAAAAGATTGTCGGGGCATTCCTAGCAGGATTAGCGGTGAATGAGGTTATCGGTTCTGGACCTGTGAAAGAAAAGGTGGTCTTTGTCGGTAATGTCCTGTTCATCCCAATTTTCTTCGTTAGCTTGGGCTTGTTGATTGATATTCCGGCATTTATCAGCAGCATTAGTTCTATCTGGCTGACCTTGGCTATCTTAGTAGGTTTAATTAGCAGTAAGTTTGCAGCAGCACTTCTGGCAAAGCTGGTTTACCGCTACAACTGGCGTGAGATGATTACGATGTGGTCGCTATCTCTGCCACAAGTGGCGGCTACGCTGGCGGCGACTTTGGTAGGCTATCGCGCAGGGTTGTTAACTGAAAATGTGCTGAATGCCGTGATTGTTCTGATGATAGTGACAGCGACATTAGGACCTTTAATCACTGCCCGAAGTGCGGCTGGGCTGACCGTAAGCGACACGACTCCTGAAACAACTGAGTCAATGCTTGACTGGAAAAATGACCCAACCGAGGCGTTGACAGTGGTTGTACCTGTTCGGAACCCGGAAACAGAAAGGAATTTAATTGAAATGGCGGCACTGTTGGTGCGTCGCGAATTGGGTAAGGTAGTTGCCCTAGCGGTTACGCCTGCTCATTTACACATGGACGCACCAGAGTTGGAGAATGACATCGAGCGCAGCAAAAACCTTCTGTCTAATGCTGTAGACCTCGGTCGGGAATTTGGGGTAGAAGTGGAACCTGTGGCACGCATCGACCAGGGTATTGCTCAAGGTATTAGCCACGCCAGCCGAGAGGAAAACTCTAGCTTGATTGTCATGGGCTGGGGCATAACTACAGGATTGCGTGCCAGGCTGTTTGGTGGTGTCATTGATAGAGTTCTTTGGGCATCTCATTGCCCTGTGGCTGTTACCCGTCTGTTAGATTCCCCTAGCAACATCCACAGTATTTTGATACCTATTGAAAATCTCACCCAAGAATCGGTGCGGATTGTGCGGTTTGCTCAGATTCTGGCGGATGCCAATCAAGCAGAGGTAACGCTGCTGCACGTGTGCGATCGCCGTACCTCAAACGCCCGCATTGCCTGGATGAAGTCGCAATTGGATCTGCTGGTTTCCCGACATTTCCCCCAAAGCCGTACCACCATTAAAGTTATGCCAGCGGATAATGTAGTGAGTGCCATCCTCAACACAGCAAAATCCTGTGACCTTGTCGTGCTGCGATCGCGTCGTCGTCGCTTAAGTATAGGTCAAGTTGCCGTCAGCGATGTTACGACTGACGTGGTACGGCAACTCCAGTGTTCGGTAGTGCTGCTAGGAGAGCCACAAGCCTACCAAGGGAGTATACGTAAAGCCAGAGTGACTGTCAAAAATTTATCTTCTACTACTGTATAACTTTATTATTTTCTTTCGATAGGAGGATGTGTCATTTCCTGAAAAGAACTAAAAACAAAAAACGTGTACCCTATGCCTTAGGTATGAATTGGTGCCAGTAGCAATGGAAATCAAAATCAAGATAGATGCTCTTGTGATTGGAATAAGTCGAAGATAGAACCAAAAAGCCGTTTTTCGCTCTTCATTCTTCCCGAAAGTCATGACATTCAATTACGATCTGTTTGTAATTGGTGCTGGTCCTGGAGGACTAGCAGCAGCTAAAAAAGCAGCAAGCTACGGTGCGCGTGTCGCTATTGCTGAAAAAGAAGCGATTGGTGGCACTTGTGTCAATCGCGGTTGCGTACCCAAAAAACTGATTGTCCAAGCTGCTGACTTGGCGCTGCAAAACCAAATGGCGCTAAGCTACGGTTGGAGTGACTGCGAAACTTACTTTGACTGGACAAAATTTCTCAACTCCGTACACCAGCACATCGAAACCATTCATCACTCCTATTTTGAACAGTTGCAAAAAGCAGGAGTTGAACTCATTCGGGGTGATGGCACCTTGCGAGATGCTCATACTGTAGAGATTAATCAATCCGAATATACAGCTGACAAGATTTTAATTGCTGTAGGCGGTTATCCTATCAAACCAAACATCCCAGGCATTGAATACGCCATCACATCCCGCGAGATGTTTCACTTACCCTACTTACCTCAACGGTTAGCAATTATTGGCGGTGGCTACATTGGTGTGGAATTTGCCAGCATGATGAATGCTTTTGGGTGTGAAGTTACAGTTATCGATCAAGATGAGACAATTTTATCAGGGTTTGATGATGACATCCGCATTGGCGTTCAAGAAGGTTTGAGCAAACGGCGAATTCGCTTTATTGGCAACAGCACCGCTAAACAAATCAAATACTCAGAAGAAAGACTGCTGTTAACCACGACTGGCGACTCTCGAAAAACAATTGCAGCAGACACTATACTCGTTGCTACAGGGCGCGCCCCAAATACCAAAAACCTTCGTTTAGAAAATGCTGGAGTAGAAGTTGGGGAAAAAGGTGCAATCCAAGTTGATGAATACAGCCGCACAACTGCGGAAAATATTTTTGCCGTAGGTGATTGCACAAATCGTTTGCAATTAACCCCAGTAGCTAGGGCAGAAGGTATTGCTTTTGCGAACACAGTTTTTGGCAAAAAACCGCAAAAAGTCGATTATGAGCAAGTGCCTTCTGCTGTTTTTGCCCGCCCAGAAGCAGCAAGTGTAGGTATGACCGAGGCAAAAGCACGGGAAAAATTTGGTGAATCTGTCAAATCCTACTGCGATCGCTTTCAACCTTTACTCTCTCAACTGACTGATAAGAACGAACAAGCTACCATTAAGATAGTTGTTGAAGGTGAATCTGAGCGTGTTTTAGGCGCTCACATGGTTGGTGAACACGCAGCAGATATTATTCAAAGTCTCGCTGTTGCCATTCGTAAGGGTATTACCAAGCAAGACCTAGATGAGACAATCGGCATTCATCCAACAACGGCTGAGGAGTTTCTTCTTATGTCCCTTTAAGGGAATAAATTAGTCCTGCCTCAAGACCTTTTTCAAAGGATACCATCTTACCCTACGAGATGTTAGTTTCGTTGGTAAAGTGGTATCAAATTTTTTTGATTATGTTAGAAGGAAAGCTTGATATGACATATGATTACGACCTATTTGTCATTGGTGCCGGTTCTGGAGGTTTGGCTGCTTCCAAACGCGCTGCAAGCTATGGGGCAAAAGTAGCGATCGCCGAAAATGATTTGGTGGGTGGAACCTGTGTGATTCGTGGCTGCGTTCCCAAAAAACTTATGGTTTATGGCTCCCACTTTCCCGCATTATTTGACCATGCAGCAGGCTATGGCTGGAAGGTAGGTGAAGCACAACTCGATTGGGAACATTTCATCACGACAATAGATAAGGAAGTTCGGCGACTGTCACAACTGCACATCAACTTCCTAGAAAAAGCAGGAGTCCAACTGATTCCAGGTCGCGCTACACTGGTAGACCCTCACACTGTAGAGGTACAGACGCGCCATGGCGCGTCTGTACAAAGACAAAAAGTCACAGCAGATAAAATTTTGATTGCTGTGGGAGGACGTCCGATCAAACCAGATTTACCAGGGATGGAATATGCCATCACCTCGAACGAAATCTTTCACCTCAAAGAACAACCAAAACATATCGCCATCATTGGTTCTGGTTATATTGGCACAGAATTCGCCTCTATTATGCGCGGATTAGGCAGTGAGGTGACGCAAATTATCCGCAAAGACTTGATTTTGAAAGGTTTTGATGAAGACATCCGGCTTGAGATACAAGAAGGGATGATCAACCACGGAGTACGATTCATCAAGAATACCCTAGTAGAAGCGGTGGAACGCGTACCAGAAGGCTTAAAGCTGACGTTATCTGGAGAACATACTGAACCAATCATTGCCGACGTATTTTTAGTTGCAACAGGTCGATCGCCTAATATCGAAGCACTAAATTTAGAAAACGCTGGAGTTGACATCGTTCCCAGCTCCATCGAAGGACCTGGGTACAGCACCATGAATGCTATAGCTGTTAACCAATACAGCCAAACTTCTCAACCGAATATTTTCGCTGTAGGTGATGTTACTGACAGAATCAATCTTACTCCTGTAGCCATAGGCGAAGGTCGTGCTTTTGCAGATAGCGAATTTGGCAACAACCGCCGTGTATTTAGCCATGAAGATGTTCCCACAGCTGTATTTTCCACACCCGAAGCCGCTACAGTCGGTATGACCGAAACACAAGCACGTTCTCAATTGGGAGACGACGCAGTCAAAACCTATCGCACTCGCTTCCGCCCGTTATTCCACAGTTTGACAGGTGCATCAGAAAAAACAATGATGAAGTTGGTAGTGGATGGCAACACCGACAAAGTGCTAGGCGCTCACATGGTGGGTGAAAGCGCAGGTGAGATTATTCAAGGCGTGGCGATCGCTGTGAAAATGGGCGCAACCAAAAAAGACTTTGATGCGACTGTTGGTATCCATCCCACATCAGCAGAAGAATTCGTCACCATGCGGTAATTGTTTTGCACTACATCTACCTTCACGGCTTTGCATCAAGTCCTCATTCTGCCAAAGCAGAATACATACGTACTTGCTTTGCACAAGCAAATATCAAGCTGAAAATTCCCGATTTGAATGCTGGCGATTTTTCTCACTTAACAATTACTCGGCAGCTGACTCAAGTTGCGTCCCAATTCAGTCATAATTCTACGCCAGTCACGCTGATAGGTTCCAGTTTGGGGGGTTTGACAGCCGCCCATCTGGGACAGCAATATCCACAAGTGCAACGTCTCGTCCTTTTAGCACCAGCTTTTGGGTTCTTATCTCATTGGTTATCGAAGTTAGGAGATGAGACGGTACAGCGTTGGCAAAAAGAAAAATATCTCATGGTTTATCACTATGGCGAGGAGCAAAAACTTCCTCTAAGTTACGATTTCGTAAAAGACGCTAGTCAATACAAAGAGGAAGCATTGCAACGCCTTATCCCCACTCTTATCCTGCATGGACGACACGATGATGTGATTCCCATTCAAGCCAGTCGGGACTTTGCTCAAAAGCGTCCTTGGGTAGAGTTCATGGAACTCGACAGTGATCATGGTTTAGGTAATGTTATGTCAGAAATTTGGCAGGCAATTCGGAGCTTCTGCCAGTTACCGTGAAGGTGTATAATCAAAAATTCTTAGTACAGAATTTCACAAGTTCGTAACGAATTAATTTCAGAAAGGCTCTCCGTTACTCTGCGCTGACTCAGCGTCCCTCTGCGTTTTAAAACGCTACGAATTAATGCAAAGCTGTACTTAGTCATTTGTTGATTATTTTTTACTAATGACCAGTGACTAATGACCAATGACCAATGACTAATGACTAATCATGCTGCCATTTATTAGGTCAGATTTAGCCCAATTTACCGCTTACAAACCTCACCCCAGCAGCAATACTGCTCAAGGCGTCCAGCCATCAACGCAAATTGATCGCCTGGATACGAATGAAAGCCCCTACGATTTGCCACCACAAATCAAAGAAAAATTGGCTGGGACTTTTGAGCAACTGATTGAGACGAACCGTTATCCTGATGGCGGACATGAAGAACTCAAGAGTGCGATCGCTCAATATGTCAATGAGTCAGCCAACCTCCCGCCATCTGTTTTCACTGCTTCCCATATTTCTGTTGGTAATGGTTCAGATGAACTGATACGCTCGATACTGATTGCGAGTTGTTTAGGGGGAGAGGGCTGCGTTCTGGTTGCTCAACCTACTTTTTCCATGTACGCTATTTTGGCGCAAACTCTGGGCATTCCTGTTGTCACGGTAGGGAGAAAGGCAGATTTTGAAATTGATTTACAAGCAGCCCAAGTAGCTATAGAACAAACTCAAAATCCTCCCATCCGGGCAGTTTTTGTCGTTCATCCCAATTCACCGACTGCGAATCCCTTAACAACGGCAGAGTTAGCATGGATCAGAAGCCTGAACGAGCATATTCTCGTCGTCATTGATGAAGCTTACTTTGAATTTAGTCAGCACACCCTTGCTGCTGAATTAGCACAGCGTCCTAACTGGGTGGTGTTACGCACGTTTTCTAAAGCTTTCCGATTAGCAGCATTGCGAGTAGGCTACTGCCTTGCCCATCCTGAATTGATCGCCATTTTAGAAAAAGTTCGCTTACCCTATAATCTTCCCAGCTTTTCATTAGCGGCAGCAACAGTTGCTCTAGAAAACCGCACACTCCTGTTGGAGTCAATTCCCCAAACCCTCAATGAACGAGCCAAACTTATTCAAGCTTTATCTCAACACTCAACATTACAAGTTTGGCAAAGCGCGACGAATTTTGTTTACGTGCGTCTCAAACCAAATGGTTCTCACTCACAAGACGCTGCTGTAAAAATTATTCACCAAAACCTTAAAGCTACTGGCACTTTAGTGCGGCAAATTAACGGAGGATTGCGAATTACTGTAGGGACTCCCGAGGAAAATGCCCGGACACTCAATCGGTTACAAGCTGCTTTACTTAATTTAAATAAATTTTAATCTTTAGATTTCTTGCAAAAATCTTTTTTTTGTCTTCTTGTTTGCGTCTAAAGCGTAGACCGCCAGACAAAAATTATCTTTACCCAGAGGTGTTTGACAGATATGAACACAAAAGCACTCTGTTACGAGTTACGACTTATGAAACTCTCGTACATATTAAATATGTAAAATTCATTTGTCTTGACTTGTGCCTTATCCAAGGAACAACAGTTAATTAAAACTCAGTCGTCAAAACTGCCATCTATGTCACTGCCCAAACGGCGTAATATTGCCACCGTTTGTGGCAGCACGCCCACTAAAAGGGCAAATGCTTCATCCGGCAATTGAGTCACCATTTCTGGTGGAAAGTATTGTTCAAATTGGTCTAGGATCTTCTGGACTCGCTGTGCTGGTACTGGGTTTTCTGTAATTTGTTTGATTAACCGAATCCACTGTCGCCTAATTAAGTACGCTTTCTGGCGTTCCTCATGAGACTCAGGATTTAATAACGACAGATTGCCTATGGGCAATGCTCCTTGACAATCACGGTCGTAATCGCCGCCTACAGCCGCCCCAGGACCAGCAAATTCAGCATGGTAACGTTTGAACAGTATTAAACCATTCCGCCTACGACTGTTAACCATGAAAACTTTTCCACTGAGCAGCATGGTTAGAAGATCCGAGCCATAGGATTGCTCAGTTCCATCTGGCATGACAATATAGTCAAGGAAACTGGTGTCAGGACAATAAGTAGATACCATGGCAGTCTGATAGCGTTGATGCTTTTCGCTATCCATCTTTTCTCAAAATTTGAATGAGTTTGGTAATTGGCTGCACTTTAGATAGAGAACGAATTTGTTGCGCGATCAGCGTTTTGTGTTTTTCTTACTATCAGGAATTGGCTTGTGAATTGGAGTAAGAATAAATAGACCTTGTTTCGTAATTGAGTAATCATATTTTATGAGATTTAACTGCATTTGTCTTCAACTCAAGGAGGATTTTGTTAAAGTTTTTATAAAGATAAATATCTAAAATACGAAGTTTTTGTAAGGATTTGAAAAAAAAATCAGCGTTATTTGCCTGATGTCATAAGTGTATAGTCTTTTTTAAATAGAACATTTTTGCTATTTGTTTTCTTATTTAAATACTAGATTAATTATCTAATATTTCCCGTCTCAATACATAAAACTTTCAATAAATAAAAATAAATATTTTTGTTTTAATATTTTAATAAATATATTTATAGAAAAAGTATTAGTTATTTTTTGACGGTAGAAATATTGTATAATAATAAAAAACTCTATAAATACTTGTTGTAAATATTTTTTAATAGCTATACACCCATATAAGCATTATAAAAAAAAATCTTATATTATTTCAAGTATATTTACTTAATTTAGCTAAATTTTTCATAAAAATATTCTTTATGGCAGCCTCTATGTGTATGTATGGTGCCTAAAGAGACCATTGTATTCTAGTTACCGTCAAATATCTTGATTTTGGATATGTGAAGATGCCATAGCCTTGCCTTATATACTCAAGCAATCAGTTAAGCATGCACCAAAAAATATTAGAAGCCTACATCAAACGGCATAAGACTCACAAAAAAAGAGAATTCAAATAGCTGAGTCAAGATTTAGGTGCTTGTGCAAAAGAATCTGGCGTGAGCGTCTTAAAAAGAATGCATCCAAATGAGATTCGACTTTATGCACCTGATATCCCAGCTTGGAATAGAGCTGCCCAGCGTGATGGTTATCTTCCAAAACATGCAGGTATAAATCTTGGAATCCCCAGGAAAGGGCTACTTTTTCACAACCTGTGAGTAACCCAGAAGCAGCGCCTTGTCTGCGGTATTTTGGGTGTACAGCTAAATTAGACAAGTAAGGAAAACTTTTACCGCTTTGTATCCAAGAATCACTAAAACGCACACCCAATTCTACAGTTCCAACTAAGTTACTTGCTGCATCAGCAGCCCTGTCAACGGCAACTAAACAGACGTGATGAGGCGCAGGAGATGCCAAACGATGCCTTAAATCTTCGTATATACCCAAACGCAATAATGGAAAAAGCCACCCGAATAAACCATTTTGCGAGTGAAAGCTTTCGGCAATAATTTGGGCCATACTAGTCAAATCAGCAGCGGTCGCCGCACGAATTTGGAATTGGCAGGAAGCTGGGAGGGCGGCGGCTGAGACTGGTTCTTGATGAGATGAGTGAAAAAACGAGGGTTTCAAGGCTACTTTAGTTTTGATTTTATGCTACAGAAATATTCTCAAATTTCCTAAAACACCATCAAACCTGTATGAAAACTTTAAATTCGCTCATAGATACTGGATATTGTTCTTCTATACCTAAGCTTCAGAGCATATCCAACAATCAGCAAAATAGCAACATAGCTCGCACTGTTTTTTGTAGTATAATATGTTGCAACAAGAATTGCCTACAAAATTTTTTGACAAACACATCAGGGCAAAATCTGGTTTCTAAGCAAAACATTGCTGTGTGCCTAGTAGGATAAAAGCAATGATTGAAAAAGTTTCGTTCTTGACTTATGCAAGGGAACTGGTGGACTTTTTGAGAATTCAGGACTGAGTCCTTATTGCTAAATTGCTAGTGGGTATTTGTTCAATAGTATACTTTGCTGTTTACTTTGCTCTTTAATTTTATTGTTGTATTGCAAACTTTACCATGATTGCTCTAAATAAAACTTATCTGCAAATGTTAATGTTACTGCTACGGTGGGAAAACTGCATATGTGGCAACAAGTTGATTTTTCAGCCATCCTTGAGTGCTGGATACCTTGTTTGACAGTTCTCGTTCGCTAAGGAGAAGTTTAGCAACTAAGCAATTATTGTATAGCAGTCCTATTTGATTTATAAAAATTATTACATTATTACCGCCAAGCCTGCCCTCGATCAAAGCGTAGGGACGCCTAGAACGCCAAGAAAAGAGAGAACACACAACAGAGAATTTTACGTAGCCGAAGGCAGAGTCCATACCTCCTCCTGAACTGAGCGCCAAGGGCGCACGCTGCGCGTTTGCGTTGCAACAGCGTATCCGTAAAGACTCAGGGCTTATCATTTAGGATTGCTATATAAGGTGAAAGCTTAGCATCAATGTAATTGGGGTGCACCAAAGTAAATGGGAATCTACATAAGCTATTGAGGCAATTGGTTATCAGTAAAAGCTTTGATTGTGAGCAGTCATATCATGTCCGGCTCATTAATTATGATTTCCACGTTAACTGCACCCCACTCCGCGCCGCCCCTAAGCGCAAGCGAGGAGGGGACGTGATAGCGTTTGCGCAGCGTCCCTCTTAGGGACTAGCGTGGCGTTAGCCATAGCGTATTTTTACGGGGGACTCACGATCGCCTCTGGCGATAGGGGGAAAGGGGTTCCCTTTGGGGTTGGAAAAGGGGGTTCTTACGGAAATGACAAGTATTCATCCGGACTTGATATTATGTGGGCAAACAGCCGGATTGCTAGCAATGTGCTTTCAACAGACTCAGAAACATCTCTACTCAATCAGATTATTACCTATCCGTCTGCCGTTACAGCAGGAAAACGGTGCATGAAATTCCAAGCAAACAGTCAGCCTAAAATTTTGGTTGTCGATGACGAACTTGACAACCTTGAATTGCTCTATCGCACTTTTTCTGACGACTATAAGGTGCTTAAAGCAAGTTCTGGTTCAGTGGCATTGGATCTGCTAGCACAAGAGAAAGATGTGTCAGTCATTATCTGCGATCAGCGGATGCCAATGATGAGCGGTACGGAATTTTTGAGTTTAACAGCTACTCAATATCCTGATATCATCCGGATTATTTTAACAGGATATACCGATGTTGAAGACCTGGTGGAAGCAATAAACTCTGGCAAGGTCTTTAAATATGTTACCAAACCGTGGGAAACAGAGGAACTCAAAGCGGTGGTACGCCAAGCAATGGATACTCACAATGTTCTCAAAGCCCGCACTCGTGAACTATACCGCACACTCCGTCAGGAATCATTACTTAATATTATCACAAATACGATTCGCAGCGCTTTAGACTATCGGCAAATCCTACAAACAATTGTACAAACTGTCGGTCATATGCTCGAAGTAGATGTCTGCCTCCTGCGTCCCTTCCAAGATGAGCAACTGGTGGATGAAGGATTTATTTACCAGGATGAGGAAGAGGGGGGAGATAAGGGAGAAATTATTTCCTCATCCTCCTCATCGTCTCCTCCCCTCAGCCTGTTGCTAGCTCAAACAGTCTGGGAAACCCGCGAAGTTCACGTTATTAACGATGTGGCGAGCGATAAGTGTATCCAAGGTGATCATCCCCAGTTGCAAAGTCGCGCCGCAGCTTTTGCAGCTGCTAATATTTGCTCTAGCTTGGTGGTACCACTGATTTGCCGACAAGAACTGATGGCTGTGCTGGCGCTGCATCAATGCAAAGCGCCTCGGCTTTGGGGAGAAGATGAGGTGCAGTTGGTGATGATGGTGGCAGATCAGGCTGCTTTAGCTTTGTCCCAAGCTCGTGCTTATGAGCAAGTACACGCTCTTGCTCAACGGGAAGCCCTGATTAATACGATTACTAGTGCGATTCGCTCTAGCCTGAATCCTCAAGATATTTTTGCGGCTATTACACAACAATTGGGACAAGCTTTAGAAGTAGATGGCTGTGTTCTGTCTTTGTGGACAGAGGAAGATGAGTTTGTCCAGTGTGTCGGCTTGTATGACAATTCTCAAAATTTAAAGCGGGAAAATTTGGGTAGTGTTGACATTATTAATACTCAACAATTGCCTCAATCTCAAGCTCCTATTCAGGAAAATCCAATTCTCCAAGAAATGTTGCAGACACAGCAGCCAGTGCTTATTGCTGATATGAACCTGTGTCCTCCAGAAATGAAAGGATTTGATTTGCCTTTAAAGGTGCCTACGCGATCGCTCATGGTTGTTCCTTTACTTGCCGATGGCAAAAGTATCGGTAGTATTACGTTGCGTGAAGGTAATAAACCACGTCAGTGGGTGTCATCGGAAATTGAGTTAGCAAAAGCAGTCGCAGCTCAAGCGGCGATCGCCGTGCAGCAGTCTCGACTTTACCAAAAAACCCGTGAACAAGCTGAGCGCTTACTGGAATTAGATAGACAAAAAACCGAATTTTTTCAAAATATCTCCCATGAGTTCCGTACTCCCATAACCTTGATTCAAGGACCATTAGAAGCGGCTGTAGCCTCAAAGCAGGGGTTGTCCTATGCTCAAAGTGCGATCGCCTTGCGTAACTCCCGCCGTCTACTGCGACTCGTCAATCAATTACTCGATTTGCAACGCTTAGATGCTGGTAGGATGCAGCCTGGTTTCCGTCCCTGCAATTTAATTCAATTTGTCAGTCAAATTGTGGAATCGTTTCGCCCTTACTGTGAGAAAAAAAGACTGTACCTGCTCACTCAAATGGGAGAATGTCCCACTGTGTACTTGGATATGGAAAAATTCGACAAGGTGGTTTACAACCTCCTGTCAAATGCTATGAAATTTACGCCGTCAGGGGGAAGCATCCGGGTTAACGTACAACCAGTAGACGACAAGTGCATATTGCAAGTACAAGACACCGGAATTGGTATAGTTAAAGAAAAAATTCCCCACTTATTTGAGCGTTTTCGCCAAGCTGAAGGCTCAGAAAACCGTTCTTATGAAGGAAGTGGTTTGGGTTTGGCTTTAGTCAAAGAATTGGTGGAACTTCACGGCGGTAAAGTCACGGTAGAATCAGTCTACGGCAAAGGCACTACTTTTACCGTATGGCTTCTCCCTGGAAGTACTCACTTGAGCGCAGAACAAGTACTAGAAGTACCATGCCAGCCCAACACCAACCGCGCTAGTGTGGAATTAGCTGATTTGGAATTGGTACTCACAGGTGACGACAACGAAAGTCATACAACAGACTTTGATACCCAAGATTCAAAAGTCAAGAATGGGCATTTAATCTTAGTTGTAGACGACAACCCAGATTTACGAGCTTATGTTTCCGGAATTTTACGTGCCAACAACTATCAAGTGCAAACTGCTTGTAATGGTTTAGAAGGTTTGCACTTAGCAAAGGAAATCGTACCTAGTTTAATAGTTAGCGACTTGATGATGCCTGTGATATCAGGGTTAGAGATGATTCGAGTGATTCGCAACGAAGAAAATTTGAAAGGAATACCAATCATCTTACTAACGGCAAAAGCAGATGAGGAAACTCGTATCGAAGGAACAGAACATGGTGCAGATGCTTATTTGTCTAAGCCATTTAATAACCGGGAACTTTTGGCAGAGGTGCGGAATCTCTTAGCATTGAAGGAAAATGAACGCCGAGTTGTCGAGTTAAACACTTACCTCACAGAGTCTGTACTCAAACGCTTTTTGCCTCCTGCTTTGGTGCAAAAAGCAGCTGCAGGAGAGCTAGTTCTTGATTTGCAACCGGAACCACGGTTGATTACAGTTTTGTTTAGTGACATTGTGGGTTTTACCCAATTGGCAAATACCCTGAGATCGCGGCGAGTCGCAGAGTTACTCAATGAATATTTAGAAGAAATGACGCGAGTCGTGTTTGATAACGGCGGCACTGTGGATAAATTTATGGGAGATGCTATTTTAGCTTTGTTTGGAGCGCCAGAAGAACTAACACCCAACGAACAGGTGCGTCGCGCCATCAACACAGCAAGGGCAATGCTGCGATCGCTTGAACATTTAAACCAACGCTGGAAACAGCAGGGTATTTTTGGTGCAGGTTCTGCTGTACAATTTCGCTGTGGTATCCACCAGGGTACGGCAGTTGTGGGAATGTTTGGTAGCGCTGAACGATCCGACTATACAGCAATTGGTCCAAGCGTGAATATTGCTGCAAGGCTGCAACAAGCCGCTGTTCCCGGTACAATTCTGGTTTCTGCGGCTGTGGCAGATTATTTGCAGGATGAAGAAATGACGAAATGCAGTCCGCTACAACTTAAAGGAGTAGACGAAACTGTTCTTACCTTCGCTGTCAAACCAGAAGTTGTGGCTAATCGATAATCGCTCATGATTACTGAGACTGCTTAGTACAGGCGTTGCATAAGTTAGTATCTTTTTTAAACGCACGCCTGTAGCGGAGGAACGCGCAGAGGGACGCAGAGTTTCGCTAAATTTAATCCGCTACGAATTAATGAAATGCTGTATTGAGTGATTATTCGGACAAATCACAACAAGCGATAAGGCAGTGCTACACTTACTCAGGAATCAGGACTCATGGTTTAGTATGACACAATCGGTTGCTGATAAAACTCCTATTCCAGATAAAGCATCGAGGCGACACACCGATCCACCTGGTTTGTGGATTTCTGTAGCCGCAATTTCTGTTACCCTGCACTTGCTGCTATTCTGGTTGCTACGCTCGAATTCCTATAGCCTGTCGCAACGAAGTTCTTCAAATCCAATCCCAGTAGAGTTTGTGGAGATTCCGTCAGGACGAAAAGCGCCATCAAAAGCAAAGCCAGTTTCGTCAAAAAGGGCTTCCACAACTGAAAAGCCAGTTGTAGTTAGGTCATCAAAGCCAGCCACTCAAGAGAATTTGACTCCAAAGACTTCTACTGTAGAAGATAGTAATGCAATCGCGCTCCGCACAACGCCCGAAGGGGCGATTGCCCGAGGGGCAGTGGCAAAGCCAATCGCTTCCACCAACAGCAAAAAAGCTGAGCGTTCTCAACCTAAGACAGACGATATCACCGAGCAATCTTCGCAAAGATCGGTTGTCGAGCAAGAAGCACAACCATCACCTCAACAAGATGCAACATCTGAACCAACACCCTCACCCCAGCTTCCTGAACAAAATCAACCAGAACCAACCCCAGAGCCAACTCCAGAAGTCACTCCCGAAGCACAACAACCACAACCAACCCCAGAGCCGACTCCAGAATTCACTCCCCAAACACAACAACCACAACCAACTCCAGAGCCTAACACTGCTGACAGTACAAATACAAACACTCAAAATGAGGCAAATCAAGAACTAGGCGAGCAAAATCAGGCTTTAAATCCGCAGAATAACACCACAGATTCAACTCGTACTGATGCCTCACCCCAAAGACAGGAAGCGCAACAGATACCTAGTAGTCTTCCCAAACCAGATGGTGAAGTCGCTGTTGGAAAGGAAACGCCATTAGAAGATATCGCTCCACCAGTACAACCAGAACAGTCGCCACCTTTGAATGAGGAAAATGGCACAGGAATAGGAGTCGCGACTTGGGATATAGAAGCTGATAAATTAAAGAAGGATATACCAGAAAACCTAGCTCAACCTGAAGACAACAGCAGGCAAAAAGAATTAAATATCGTTTTATCTGACGCAGGAGGCGATGTTCAGCCTGTATATTTTTTAGTATGGCTAACAATTGATGAAAAAGGCAACTTAATCTTCATTAAAGTAGATGAACAGATACCGCTACCACAAAGAAGTCAATACCAGAAATATGCGGATGAAATTTTCCAAGGTCAAAAATTTGTCCCCGCAACCGATAAAGACCCTGCAACTGGCAAGCAAAACCCACGACTGAGCAATCTACCTGTACGTGTAAGAATTAATCGCCGCTAGCTTGATTTTTCGCTAGAATTATGTTACGTTATTAGGGTTGGAAATTTGCGGGCGTAGTTTAGTGGTAAAACTATAGCCTTCCAAGCTATTAATGCGGGTTCGATTCCCGCCGCCCGCTTTATTTGAAGAAAACATAGTATATAAAAAGAGTTCCCAGGTGAAGCCTAGAAACCAGAAGAGCTTTATGTTGCATTGTTAAATTATTGCGACTTATTGGGACAAAAGGAATAGGAATATAAAATCTTCAACCAAATTTACCGCTGACGTATTCCTTAGTAGCTTCCTGTTTGGGATTCTGGAAAATTGCTTCTGTGCGGTCAAACTCCACAAGATAACCGGTACGACCTCCTTTTTCTGACGTTTGCACGTTAAAGAAAGCAGTCAAATCAGACACCCGCGAAGCTTGTTGCATATTGTGAGTCACGATAATAATTGTGTATTGCTCTTTGAGTTGGTGAATCAGTTCTTCAACCCGGAGGGTGGAGATAGGGTCAAGAGCAGAACAAGGTTCATCCATTAAA
Source organism: Kalymmatonema gypsitolerans NIES-4073 (assembly GCF_002368435.1). Taxonomy (GTDB): domain Bacteria; phylum Cyanobacteriota; class Cyanobacteriia; order Cyanobacteriales; family Nostocaceae; genus Kalymmatonema; species Kalymmatonema gypsitolerans. Next base: position 9,171,871 of record NZ_AP018268.1, on the reverse strand, counting down.
ATAACTTCAGGCTGAACTGCGATCGCCCGAGCAATACACAAGCGCTGTTGTTGTCCACCAGAGAGGGACAAGCCACTTTGCCGCAGTTTATCTTTGACTTCATCCCATAAAGCCGCTTGTCTGAGCGATCGCTCTACCAGTTCATCCATATCACCTTTGTAGCTGTTCAGCCTAGGACCAAAGGTGATATTGTCATAAATTGACTTTGGAAAAGGGTTCGGTTTTTGAAACACCATTCCAATCCGACGACGCACTTCCACGGGGTCAATGTGAGATGCGTACAAATCTTCACCCTGGTAAAAAACTTTTCCTTCTGCTCGAAAACTTTCAATGAGATCGTTGAGGCGGTTGTAGCAGCGCAGCAAGGTACTCTTACCACATCCAGAAGGACCAATAAAGGCTACTACCTTATTTCTAGGGACATCCAGCCAAATATCGCGTACTGCCAAGAAATTCCCGTAGTAGACGTTCAGTCCCTCTGTACGAAAAACGGTATCCGTTTGATTCCCGGTTCTAGTGTCGGTAGTCATAAATAGTAAGGTTGTTGTCTTGAATTTAGTTAAATGTTCGAGCTTGCTTTTCTTATTTAAGTGTGCGACTCGTTGCCCAACGGGCAATGATATTTGTCAGCAGAACTAACAACACCAAAATCAAAGCCGCCGCCCAAGCAAGTGACTGCAAATTTGCATACGGCGAAGTGCCATAGTTATAAACAAAAACAGCAAGAGAAGGTGTGGGTGCGAATAAGCTACTGGGCCAGTACTGAGACGCTAAAGCCGTAAACAGTAAAGGTGCGGTTTCTCCAGACGCACGAGCGATCGCCAAAGTGACCCCAGTGACAATTGCTGGTACAGCTGCTGGTAACACCACTTGGGAGACTGTTTGAAACTTAGTTGCTCCTAACCCCGTAGCGGCTTGGCGCAAATCTTGTGAGACTAATTGCAAGGATTCGTCAGTGGTTCGCACTATAATGGGCAACATCAAAATTGCCAGAGCGACTCCTCCAGCCACAGCTGAGAATGTACCAGTGGTCACGACCACAACTGCATAAGCAAATACTCCAGCAATAATCGAGGGAACTCCGCTCAAAATATTGGTAGCAAACCGAACCCAGCGAGATATTTTCCCAGAGCTAAACTCTGTCAAATAAATTGCTGCCAAAACTCCAAAGGGAATGCTAAATAGTGCAGCAAGTGCTACTACTATTATTGTTCCGACAATGGCATGACCAAAACCTCCTCCCGGTACGAACGGCGGCGGTGGTAATTGGGTAAATATGTTCAAATTAAAACTGCTGAAGCCTCGCAAGAGGACGTAAATCAGCACTGCCAGCAACGGCAAAAGAGACAATATCCCGCATACAAATGCTAAAACCGTCATCACCGTGTTAAACAACGTCCGGGAAGACGAGCGAGAGTAAGCCAGACTGTTGCGTCCCGATCCACCAGAGGATTGCTCTGAAAAACTAGAAGTCATATTTTAACACACCCAAATGCTACAGTCGCTTGACTCGTAGTACTATCAACTCTGCCAAAATGTTGACAATAAAAGTTAAAACAAACAGAATTAACGCTGCGTACATTAAAGCTGCAATTTGCAGTCCGCCGGCTTCTGAAAATTGACTAGCCAACAAAGAAGAAATCGTATTGCCTGGTGCAAACAGCGAGGCGTTAACGTTATTGGAGTTTCCAATTAATATCGTTACAGCCATTGTTTCTCCCATCGCCCGCCCGAGTCCCAGCATCACAGCACTCACAATGCCAGAAAAGGCAGCTGGGATGAGAACCTTCAAAATTGTCTCCCAACGGGTGGCTCCCAGTCCCAGAGCTGCTTGACGCAAAGTAGGGGGTAGGGAAATCAGCGCATCGCGAGAGATGGCTGTGATGATGGGCAAAGTCATAATGGCTAAGATGACTCCAGCAGCCAACATATTTGGTCCTGTGGGAACGGTGCTAAAAATTGGCAAAAAGCCCAAGGAAGAATTGAGAAATTTTCCCACGCTTGTTAACGGGGGAACTAAAACAAAAAATCCCCATATTCCATACACAATGCTAGGAATGGCTGCTAGCAGTTCTACCAAGAAAACCAGCACTAACCGCACTTTTGATGGTAGGAAATTTTCGCTTAGCAACACAGCTGTGCCAACGCCAATTGGTACAGCTATCAACAAACCAATAAAAGCGCTCACTAAAGTGCCGTAAATTTGCGGTAGCGCCCCGTATTCACTTGTTACAGGGTTCCAAGTGCTGTTAACTAAAAAGCTAGCACCATACTTTTGAATAGCAGGCCATGCCTGAATGGTAACCTGAACGGCTATCCATACTAGGATGGCAGCAATCGCCAATGCAAAAATCCGAGTCAGCCAAATAAAGCCACGATCCAGTGACTTTTCTGCTTGAGAAGGTGGTTTAACTATTGGAATCTGGGCTTGTGTAGTCATGACGAGACCCATTAATGACAGAAGAAGTGGGAGCGAACCACACCAAGAAATTCAAAATTCAAAATTCATTTCTGTACGGCATTCGACAAGCTAAGCGTGCTATTTGCTAGCGCTGGCACCAGTAGCACTGCCACCCCCACTAATTTTATAATCTGGGCTGATTGCATCGGCTGCCGTTGTCACTTTTTGAACCACGCTTTGGGGGAGAGGAACATACCCTAGTTGTGGAGCAATTTTTTGACCTTCTGTCAAGCCGTACTCAATCATGGCTTCTACTGCTTTGGCTTTTGTGGCATCGGAATATTTCTTGTTAGCCAAAATCCAAGTGTAGGTGACAATCGGATAGGAATCGTTACCTTCTGGGTCTGCAATGAAGGCGCGGAGATTTTCTGGCAAGGTTACTGCTTCGAGGGTTTTAGCTGCTGATTCATCGCTAGGTGCAACAAATTGCTTAGATTTATTTTCCAAAGTAGCAAAATTGAGTTTACTATTTTTGGCGTAAGCGTACTCGACGTAACCAACTGAGCCTTGAGTTTGTTGTATTTGGGCGGTAACACCATCATTGCCCTTAGCAGCAACTCCCGCAGGCCAGTTGACAGTTTTACCACTGCCTACTTTAGACTGCCATTCTGGATTAATTGCACTCAAGTGTTGCGTAAATACACCCGTGGTGCCACTACCTTCAGAACGATGCACAGTTGTAATTGGCGTGTTGGGAAGCTTGGCACCAGGGTTAGCAGCAGCAATTTTCGGGTCGTTCCAAGACTTAATTGTGCCTAAGAAGATACCACTATAAACATCCCGTGGAAGCTTTAGTCCCTCTACACCTGGCAGGTTGTAAGCCAGCACAATGCTACCCGCAGTCATAGGTAGCAAAAGTACGCCATTTTGCACCTTCTTGATTTCTTCATCCGTCATAGCAACGTCGCTGGCACCAAAGTCTACAAGACCTTTGGTAAATTGCTCAATACCAGCACCGCTACCAACTGGTTGATAGTTGACTTGGAGATTGGGATATTTCTGGTTTAAAGCCTGGAACCAAGTTTGGTACAGCGGTGCAGGGAAGGTGGCACCAGCCCCATTCAATCTTACATTTCCACCTAGGTCTAGTTTGCCTGGAGCAGTAGCCGTTGTATTAGTAGCACCACCAGGAGAGGATTCGCCAGTGTTAGCACCGTTTTGCGCTTGCTGTCCACCGCAAGCCGCCAAAGTAGTACTCAGTGCTACTACTGAAATTGTTTTTGTTAAACGAGAAAGATTAGTTACAGGGGAACGAAAAAGCATGGATGTGTCGTTTTGGTGATTTTCCTGCTAAGCGTATATACTATACAGCTGTAGAGTAAAGAACAGGTTAACACAAATGGAATTACGACTTTGGAATGACTACTGTATCTAACTTTAGGATTGCAAAATTTAATATTATTTTTTGGGCAAAAGTTTGTAACTGCAATCTGCTCATTCGGAAAAGAAATAATACACTAGTACATTAGTTTTAGTACAACAAAAACAAAAACAGATTATACAACCATGGTAATGTATAAAACTCATCTGATTTAGGGATGAAAAAGTACAATCATATAGCTATGTGTGTTCAAATTAGCATTTTTAACTTGTTTAAATTTATAAAATAGCAATCCGGCTGAAATCTCAGCACAATATGACAGAAGAAAAGTATATACCAGACAACAAAACAAGTTCCTTCACTATTTAGTAAGGCTTCATATAATTTGAGGTCAAGTTTGCCAAGTGCATATATGAGTAGGTTGGTAAGAAAAAACGTCATTGGAAAAGGTTGTCCTCAGTCATTTGTCATTAGAAGCCATTGCGGGAAGTTTCCCCCGAGTCCTGTGGCGTTGATTGATAAGACTTTCGACCATATTTATATTTTGTAATAGAGTTCTGTTTATTCCTGCCTAGCTACTTATTTTCCAATTAGAGATTAAGAAATAAAATAATACTATTATTTACACTTTTGTACGAGAGTCCTTTGCATGAGTGCCTTGTAAATGCTAGCCGCATCCAATCAATTACTATGGTCTATGATTGGCTTACTGCTAACGATGGGTGGTACATTCCTAGAAGCCTATGTCACCACCTTACCTTGGAATTGGAGCCAGCATGGAATTCATACTTTGTCTGTGGGTGTCACCTATCAAATTGGTGGGGTGCTACTCGTTGGTTGTTTAGGGGGCAAGAATGCTGGTGCGCTCTCGCAAATTGCATATTTAGTGATGGGATTAACTTTGTTACCTGTGTTTGCTGACGGTGGCGGCATTGGTTATGTGAAGCTGTCCCAGTTTGGTTATTTGCTTGGTTTTATCCCTGGAGCTTGGATTTGTGGGTTTTTTGCCTTTCAAGCTAGACCTCGGCTAGAAACTCTCGCCTTTAGTTGTTTTTGTGGCTTGTTAACTGTCCACTTGTGCGGTATTACTTATTTGATTATCAGCTATGTTTTTCAATGGAAAGGAACAGAAACTCTGTCTCTGATGCAAGAAGCAATGCTCACATACTCCTGGTTGGCACTGCCTGGACAACTATCAGTAGTTTGCGCTGTCGTTGTAATAGCATATGTGCTGCGCCACCTAATGTTTTACTAGTGATGAGTTTTTAGTGGTGTGTCCTTTGTGGTGTGCGCAAATGACAAATGACCCTTCGGGTATCTCCTCTAGAGCGCCTTCGCACTTACGCCAATCGCCGCCTTTGTTGGAAACCTTAAGCGAAATTTCCGCTTGTTGGGAAACCCCTTCGGATATCTCCTTTGGAGAGGCTGCGCCAACGCCAGTTACCTGCTCCGGGAAACCCTCCTGCAGCGAGCAGTTCTGAGGAGGGTTTCCCTCCGTAAGAAACTGCGGTACTGGTCTGACTGCCTGCAGAACTTCTGGCGTTACAGCGCTGGCTCACAAATGACAAATGACAAATTCGCCATGCGTTTAAAAAATCTCCTGTTCTGGATTGCTGCCTTGTTAGGTTTTTTCTTAGACCAACTCACAAAATACTGGGTGGTGCAAACTTTTAGCTTGGGACAAACACAAGCACTACTACCGGGGGTATTTCACTTCACCTACGTTACCAACACTGGTGCAGCTTTTAGTCTGTTAGCAGGGAAAGTAGAGTGGTTGCGCTGGCTATCTTTGGGAGTGAGTTTAGCATTAATAGCACTGGCATCGTTTGGTCCGGTGTTACATATTTGGGAGCAACTAGGCTATGGCTTTATTTTAGGTGGAGCGATCGGTAATGGCATCGACCGATTTGTTCTGGGCTACGTCGTTGATTTTCTTGATTTTCGAGTGATTAACTTTCCAGTCTTTAATTTAGCAGATGTCTTCATTAATATCGGTATTGTTTGCCTGCTGATTGCTACCTTTCAAAAGACTCCCACTTCAAATCGCAGGTGACGATAAAAAGTAAAAGGTAGAAGTACGATGACCTGACGAAAAAAAGCCTGGCTACTCCGGTTACTTTTCACGCAATTTGTGGAAAACCTCGCTTCCATTCCTCTCTCCTTCTAGGAGAGAGGAACCTTGATTTTCCCCCTTCCCTAGTAGCAGGGCTGTTTCATTCCCTACTTTATTAGGCAATACGGTTGCTGTTAAGGATTTTTGGTGAAATTTGGTGATGTGTAGTGATGCATGCTACGTCTCTACATCGCCGTCATGGTCAGGCTTTTGGTTTTATCTGAACCGTATTGCTTTATTACGGACTTGCAATTAAAAAAATCTCCAATTTGTAGTGACGCAAATAATGGTGGGTTACGCCGCACTTTAGTTATCATGTAAAACCTTAATTGTCGTACGCCTAACCCACCCTACATAATGGAAAATTTATTTTTTGGTACTCCCTTAGTACATAATTGCATAAGTTTATAGCGAAAATTAGAACGAATACTCTGCGTACCTTTGTCTTGAAAAGTTTCCTAGGTTGGGAAACCCTCGTGCAGAACTTTTCGCTGCGTTTACCGAGAGCGCTTCTGTGCGTTTAAAAACGTTACGAATTAATGAAATGCTGTACTTAGCCTAGCCTGTCCGAAGGACTTATAGCAACAGCCAAGGTGGTTAGGACATCAACAGATGATAAAACCTAGACACAAAAAGACTTTTCACCCAGTCCCCAGTCCCTTGTCCCCTGCTATATAAGGAAGGGTGGCTGAAAACTTACGGTGAACGTAGGCTAAAAAATGAAAAGTCCGCACAGGCGGACTTTTTTATCTATCCTCAGACTTTTAGCCTAAGGGTATCAATTTTCTGACGCAAACTAGTGTCAAATTACGCCCAATCTAGTGTTGAGACGACTACCTCGATCCACCTGAGTTAGGCGTCGTGCCAGAGCCTGAACCACCTTGAGAGGGAGATAAAGTTGGATCGGTAGTGCTGCTGCCAGGAGCAGTAGGATCAGTACTGCTGCCAGGGTTAGCAGGGTTGCCACCAGGAGGCGGGGCAATTTCAGTAGAACCGCCGCCAGGGATGCCTGTGGTGCCAGGATCAGCGGGCGCTGTACCTGGTACAGCTGTGCCGCCTGGGTTGCTGTCAGGAGCACCTGTTGTACCGCCTGATGGAGTCGTTTGAGTATCGCCTGCACCACCAGGTAGGGTCTGTTGTCGAGTTCCACTACCAGGGACGCTAGGGTTGCCACCAGGAGGCGGGGTAACGTCAATGCTGCCGTCGGGGTTACCTGTGGTGCCAGTATCAGCTGGTCCTTTGCCTGGTATAGCTGTGCTGCCAGGAACGGTGCCATCAGCAGGTTGCTTTTGTGTATCAGAACTGCTACCGGAAGAGCTTGGTGTAGATGCTGCTTCACCTTGACAACGGGAGTTAAGCGGGAAATCCGTGCAAAACTTTTTCCTGTCTACCCTTGGTGAAAGTTTGACTTCTCCGGGTGAGCGAGTGGATTCACCACTTGGTTGACCACCTGATTGAGCAGTCTCGAATTTGCTTGACTGGGCAAGAGCAACGTTGCTCGTTAAAGCCAGAGTCAAGGCTGTACCGATAAGGGTTAGATATTTTCCGTTCATATTACTTAACCTCCACACCTCAACGGAGTACTTCCGCTCATTAAACCAAAACATTAGCTTCTAGAAAATCATCCTAAATGAAGATCTGTATTTTTGCTTGAAAATGTGCTTATGTGTTAAAACGGGAAAATTTATCTGTTTGATTTATCGAGTGGTACTTAATAGAAATACAAAATGAAAAGTAGCAACTTTACATTTCTTAAATAGATGAAACAGAGACTAGACAAAGGCTACAAGCAAAGAAGACAAAATCCTAGCAATATATAAAGATGTGACAAAATTAACAACATAAGTCAAATTATATATATATCTTAGTGTCAAATTGAATCGGGAACAATTCGGTGCAGCCAACGTCCTCATAGGCTTATGAGTACAATGGTCGAATACAAGCAGCGAGATTATAGTGCCTCCGATTCCTTACCAATAAACGTGGTGTGAATAGCCGATGAGTTCCCCCCAACCGCCTCAAAAGCCACAAACTTTGCTTGGTCAGATAACTCAAGCAGTACAAACAATTCAAGCTAGAGTCGATTTTTCCAAACTGGCGCTCAAACCAAATGCCAAAGTACCAGAACTTTGGGTCCAGGATGCGGGGGCGGATAAGGCGGAGGTGTATCCGTTGTTGGGCGATCGCTACATCATCGGTCGCAGTTCCAAATCCTGCGATATTGTTGTCCGCAACCCAGTTGTTAGCCAAATTCATTTGTCTTTAGCACGAGATTCTACTCAAAGACAACCGGTTTTTGTCATTAAAGATGAAAACTCTACAAATGGCATTTATCGGGGTAAGCGTCGGCTCACTTCTTTGGAATTGCGTCATGGCGATATCCTGACCCTCGGACCTCCTGAACTCGCCGCCTCAGTCAGACTGCAATATGTCGATCCACCGCCTTGGTATGTAACAGCAGGAACTTGGGCTGGTTACGGTGTCGGTGGAATCACAACTCTGATGGCGCTCGTCATTGGCGTGGAATGGCTCAAATTTGATGTCAAACCCCTACCCGGACCAACGCAAGCGCCCGTGGTGATTTATGCTCGTGATGCCACCACCAAGTTACGCGAACCTCGGACGACTGCTCATATAGATATGAAGCGGTTGCAGGACTTTGGTCCTTACTTGCCAACGGCAGTCGTTGCCTCAGAAGATAGTCGTTATTACTGGCACTTTGGAGTTGATCCCTTGGGGATTTTGCGAGCGGTGTTCATTAACACGCAAAGTGGTGACGTCCAACAAGGGGCCAGTACAGTGACCCAGCAAGTTGCGAGGAGTTTGTTCCGCGATTATGTAGGCAGGCAAGACTCGCTTGGTCGCAAATTCCGAGAAGCGATGGTTGCCCTGAAATTAGAAACGTTTTACAGCAAAGATTACATCTTGCTGACTTATTTAAATCGGGTTTTCTTAGGAGCAGATACTTCAGGGTTTGAGGATGCTGCTCGCTATTACTTTGACAAGTCAGCAAAAGAATTGACACTGTCTGAAGCAGCAACGTTAGTGGCAATTTTACCTGCTCCCAACGGCTTCGATTATTGTGCAGGAGATAGCCAAAATAAGCTCAGAACGATTGAATACCGCAATCGCGTACTGAAGCGGATGCTGGAGATGGGTAAAATCAAACAAGATGACTATAACCGCTCTAGGCGATCGCCCATCGAAATTAGCCCTAAAGTCTGCGAACGGCAAGCAAAAACAATTGCTCCTTATTTTTATAGTTATGTCTTCCAAGAACTAGAAAATATTCTCGGAAAGGAACTGGCAACAGAAGGGAACTTTATCATTGAAACCCAACTCGATCCAGCAATTCAAGCACAAGCAGAAGTCGCGTTGCGTAATCATGTCCGCACTGGTAAGTCATCTTTTAATTTTTCCCAAGGAGCGATGGTGACGCTTGATTCGAGCAATGGAGCAATAATCGCAATGGTAGGAGGCACGGATTATAGAACAAGCCAGTTCAATCGTGCTGTTCAGGCAAAAAGACAACCAGGTTCCACCTTCAAAATCTTTGCTTACGCAGCTGCTATCGAGCAAGGGATTTCACCAGAAAAGTCTTATTCCTGTGCCCCTTATCGTTGGCAAGGCTTTACCTACAAACCTTGTCGTACTGGCGCTGGTAGTTTAGACATAGCCAGAGGGCTTGCCTTATCTGAAAACCCGATTGCTTTGAGGGTTGCTCATGAAGTCGGGCTGGATAAAGTTGTGGGAATGGCGCGAGAGTTAGGGGTGAGGTCAAAGCTAGATCCAGTTCCTGGCTTGGTGCTGGGTCAAAGTGTGGTGAATGTTATGGAGATGACTGGTGCATTTGGCGCTATTGGCAATGGCGGTGTATGGAATCGCCCTCATGCAATTAGCCGGATTTTAGATAGCAGTGATTGCCGTGACCAAAACGACCCTAAAACTTGCCGCGTGATTTACTCTTATGACCAAGACGCAGAGGCTAATAAACGAGTGCTGCAAACGAACATAGCTGATACAATGACTCGTCTTTTGCGCGGCGTCGTAACAAACGGTACTGGTCGCAGTGCTGCCATAGGACTAGGGGAAGCAGGGAAAACCGGTACAACAGATAAAAACGTTGACTTGTGGTTTATTGGCTTTGTTCCCAGTCGGCGACTAGTCACTGGTATTTGGCTGGGAAACGACAACAATTCCCCCACATCTGGAAGTAGCGCTCAAGCTGCTCAATTATGGGGAAATTATATGGGTAAAATTACACGTTAAGAAGAACGCAGAACACAGAACGCAGAACAGACGAGTTATTTCCCACTGATTCCATCTGTGGAAAATAACTAAAGGAATTACATAGGTGCAGATTTCCATAAATAAATACGTTCTGCTTTAAACCAAGATGAACAGAACCAGAACTCTTAGTTCATGCTCCCGGAGAATGGGTTTAACATTCTGATAAGCTTGCTGCGTGCGGTGTTTTGAGTACAATCTTGCAGTAAGTGAAGAAAGAAGAAAGAAGAAAGAAGAAAGAAGAATCAACAAAGAGTTTTCTGTTCTTCCTTCTTTTTTCGTTGTTCATTTTTTTGTCCTAACGATATCCCCGCCAAGGTATAACCTCTAGCGTGCCGTTCGGCTTGAATACCACTTGGTAGTGTGCCAGAGGTTCTTTGTTATTTGCAGGGGCTAGATATGAACCGTAGACATCTTGGAACATCTTAGGAAGAGGTGTTCCCCGAAAATAGTCAACGGCACCTTGGTTAAGTGGTTCATAGTCAGCGATGACGCCATCTTTGTTGACCGCCACCCGGTATTTCAAATCTCGCGCAAAGGAAGGAGAAGTACTCCAATTTTGGCGGATGGTGTTATATAATTTCTGGTTTAAATCCTTAACTGCGTTAGGGTCTGTGATTTTTGTCCCGACAACATCTGGTGTTTTAGGGTATCCTCGCCAAGGGCTAACCTGTAGCACGCCTGTGTTCGTAAAGACGACTTTAAATTGGGCGATAGGCGCTTGCGGCGCTGCGTTTTGGGCGATCGCTTCATTAGTTCCCGAAGCAGGATTTGCCGGGTTCTGAAGTAGACTTGGTAAGGGAGTTTTCTCCACTGCATCATTCGTCCCTTTATCTACCGCTTTATATCCAACAATCGCACCATCCGGAGCCACACCCAAGCGAAAGACCAAATCCTGATTCAATCCTGAGCGCTCAACCCACTTTGGATTAATTTGGTTATAAACTTCGCGGTTCAATGCACGCAGTTGAGATGCATCAGTAATTTCAGGAACTGTATTTAAAAGGGCTTCGAAATCCCTCACAACAGGCGCTGCTCCGGGTGTGGGAGTTGGTGCAACTGAGGCAGATGTCGTAGGGGTAAGAATGGAATTTGCCGTAGCTGGGGCAGTTGCTGTGGGCGTCAATGTGGCATTTGCGCCCATTTGTTCATTAGGAGTCGGTGTGGGAGTGAGTGCAGGCGTTGCCGGACTATTGACATTGGTGGTTGTATTTGCATCGTTCTGTGCCTGTGGCTGAGGCGGACGCACTTGCGGGACTGGAATCAGGGTAAAAGCAACGGCGGCGGCAGCCAAACTCGTCACTCCCACACTCGCTGGCACCGCCTGTTTAACTAACGCCTGACTGACACCGCCATGACGTCTGGCAACTGGTTGTAATTGCAGTGTTAACTCTGGTAAAGTTTGGCTATCTGCAAAAAATTGGTCTATTGCTTCCACCAAATCGAACAACTGCACTGTATTCAAATCAAGTTGTATCGGCTGCTTTCCATTATTGGGGTTAGACCCGACTGAGTGTGATGCAGTATCTGAATGTATAATCACCCTGTGTCGGTTGCTGTCGATTTTCTGGAAGTGCACTAACTCGGACTCAAAGTTGTGCGCTTGAGGGTGTGGCACAGTACTCAAAAATTCTTGGGCATACGCACTCACTGCTCTTACCAAACTTTCAAAAAATTCTCGCCCTCCTACCACTGGTTTACTATTGCCAGATAAATAGCATTCTGCATTTACCAATATGGATAACTCTGGGCGCAGTTCCTGAAAATGTGCCGCCCTTGAGGCATCACTTAAACCCTCCAACAGTAGTGTGCAATTAGGTAAACTATACTTACGTTGAATATTCATTCCACTTCACCGTCAAAAAGACTAATCCAGAACCGCTGCATTCCAGCTGTGCCGGTACAGAATAGTAATTGTCCCAACAAACTTATAGCTAGCTCATCTAATTTTTCATCAGAATTTAATGCCAATACACCACCAGAACGCCGGAGATTCATTCGGCTCTTAAAATGAGTTCTAAACCGCTCTAGATAGTTAGATAGACGCAAATTCTGTTCCAAAGGAATCTGTTTTTCAACCATTTGTTGATATATCATTAGCAATTGGCGAATAACAACTGTTAACCGCCGCGCAATGTAGCAAGCAATGACCACTAAGGCTTTTGCTTCCATGATAGACAGCGGGCGGCGCAGGTGTGCTCGTCGTATGGGGTTAGTGCTACGCATTCGCCATAAATTTACTCGATCTTTAACAATTCCTTTAAGATCTAACTCTTCAGCAAATGACAAAATCGCTTCAGAGCCACCAAGCTCTAATGCTTCAATTGCCAGTAAAATGAGGTCAATTTGCAACCGGGCTTTAGGGGGACATCCCTGTCCCTCAATCGCCGGTTCGGGTAAAGAGTCCAGAATCATCGGCAAAGACTGGGGGGTTGGACTGTTAAATTGCGTGACACTAGCAGAAACATTCATTATAAATACCTTATACGGCTGCAACAAACTAAGTAAAACTAATTTAAAATAGACAACCAGTCAAGAAAATGAGACTGACGGCAGGATAGGCAAGCCTGGCTGATATATACATTACTTACTCTTCCAAGACGATTGTTTCCGTATTGCCTTGAATCAAAGTTTTTAAAGCATCATTTCTCTTAACCTCAGTCGTTAGTATCATTACATCCTTGGCTTGTAGATTTGCTCTCATTGTCAACGGATAACGTTTATTGAGGGCTAATACCAAGCGTATGACATTTTAGTGTACGATTTTTCCGGGAGGGTGCGCCTTGTTTAACCAGGAGCTTGCAATCGGGCGAATAGGGTTGTAGCTTGTAGTGCACAGTACTAAAACTTTTTTCTATTTTATGGATTTGAAGTCTCTGATTCGTGACATTCCAGATTTTCCTAAACCGGGAATTTTATTCCGCGATATCACTACGCTGCTGCGCGATCCAGAGGGACTGCGCTACACGATTGACCTGTTTGCACAAAAAATAGAAGCTACTGGACTGAGACCAGAGTTTGTGGTGGGAATAGAGTCACGGGGCTTTATTGTTGGCGCACCGCTTGCTTGTCTATTAGGAGCTGGTTTTATTCCTGTCCGTAAACCTGGTAAGTTACCAGCAGCAGTTCACTCAATTGAGTACGCACTAGAGTACGGTACTGATCGTTTGGAAATTCACCAAGACGCTTTGCACCCAGGTAGCCGAGTTTTAATTGTAGACGACTTGATAGCTACAGGTGGAACTGCCGGTGCAACCGCAAAGCTAGTCCAAAAAATTGGCTGCAAACTTGAGGGTTTTGGGTTTATCATCGAGCTACGGGATTTACAAGGGCGGAAACATCTGCCAGATGTGCCCATCGTCACCCTTTTAGAATACTAGTCAATAGTCATTAGTCATTTGGCTAAGGACGAATGACTAATGACAAAGGACAAAGCACAAATGACTACTACACGAATTTCCTTGGATGCAGGTCGTGATTGGCTTTTAAAGTTAGTCACAAGTGAGACTTTTATTTATGTGATGAAACGGCTATTGCAGGCGCTGTTGACTTTGTTGTTGGCGTCGGCGTTGTCGTTTGTGATTATTCAACTTGCTCCAGGGGATTATGTAGATACGTTACGGCAAAACCCCAAGATTTCTCCAGAAAGAATTGAGGAACTCAGACGACAGTTTGGTCTGGATAAGTCTTGGCTTGAGCAATTTGGACTTTGGCTGTGGCGAATTCTCACTCAGGGAGACTTTGGCACCAGTTTTGTTTACCAACGGTCGGTGTCGTCGCTGTTGTGGGAACGGGTACCCGCAACTTTGTTGTTGGCAGTGTCTTCTCTGATTGTAACGTGGGCGATCGCCATCCCGTTGGGCATAGTCGCTGCTGTGAAACAAAACCAGTGGGTTGACCGCGTTTTGCAGGTAATTAGTTACGCAGGACAAGGGTTTCCCAGTTTTATCACTGCCTTATTGCTGCTCATTTTGGCTCAAAACCTCTCGCCCCTCGTCCCAGTGGGTGATATGACCAGCATCAATCATGCCGAACTCAACTGGTTTGGTAAAATCCTTGATATTGGCTGGCACATGATTTTACCGACCATTGCTTTGAGTGTCACGAGCTTTGCTGGCTTACAGCGCATCACTCGGGGAGAATTATTGGATGTGCTGCGCCAAGATTATATCCAAACAGCTCGTGCTAAAGGGCTGCCCGAAAACCGTGTTATTTATGTTCATGCTCTGCGCAATGCAATCAACCCCTTGATGACTTTGTTAGGTTTCGAGTTAGCAGGTTTATTGGGTGGTGCGTTTATTGCAGAATTTTTCTTCAACTGGCCCGGTTTAGGGAGATTGACTTTACAAGCGGTGCAGGCTCAAGATTTGTATTTAGTAATGGCAAGTTTGGTCATCAGCGCCGTACTGCTCAGTGTTGGTAATTTGATAGCAGACTTGTTGCTTAAGGCGAGTGATCCTCGCATTCGCTTAGAAAATCTTAATTAACGAACTAGATGCAACGGACGGCGCACTCCTGTTGACCGTCCTTTGTCATTTGTACCAAACCAATAACTAATGACTCATGATTAATAACTATGTTTTCCGAAGTTTATTATCTGGTGCGGTCAAAAGCTGACGGTCGTTATCTCGCGGCTCTTCCCAACCGGGAGGCTTTGGGTTATTTATTATTGTTTCGCGAAAACTTTGATGCCCTCAGCTACCTCAACACTCATGCTGCATCTGTAGCAAATCGCTTTTCTATAGAATCTGTTCCAGGTTCTCAAATAGGAGGTTTGCTCAAACGCTGGGGTTTTAGTGGGGTGGGTATTGTTTCTGACCCGTTATTACCAAAAATAGAATTTTTATCACACTCATGACTCACACTTCGCTCCTCCATGATCTGAGCGGCGTTTGATCCAGTCGGTAACGCCACCTTCTTACTTGGCGGATGCCTCGGCAACGGCCTTCTTACCTGATAACTTGCAGTAGGAACTCATTCACTGCGTCGCACCTTTTGGTGCTATTGACTGAGCAACTTGAAGCGCTTGATCTAGAATTTTAGAGGCTTTGTCTTTATTTGAGGAGCCGAATAGAGAATTATAGCTATTGGTAAGCACAAAAAGGATTTTTTCAATAGGTTCTTTGTTCTCTCGTTCTCTTGCCACATATTGTTCTGCGATCGCCGTCAGGGCTTGAGCTTTGTAACTTTTGTCTGTAATGGCTTGAGCAACCTGAACCGCTTGGTCAAATTTTCCCTGTTTTGCAAACCCACGGGCGATAGCGGAGAATCTCCAGTCCTTGTGTCTAGCATCAAGAGGGGGTTGGATGGAAAGAGTGATTTGTAGCGCACGCTCAGGCTGCCCTGTCTCAAGGTAACCGAATGCCACCTCCGACAGCATATCCTTAAAATTCCACTGTTGGATGATCTCAAACGCTTGGTCGTACTGTCCGCTATTTAGATAGTGCCTCACAATCCCTCTGAAGGTGGCGTCTCGGTTTCCAATCGATGTTGCCAGTTTAACCGCTTGGTCAGAGTATCCGGCTTTGCCATAAGCGATCGCAATTCCAAGGAACGCCCGCTTCCTCGCATTCACATTCTCGATGGCTCGGGCAATTTGCCGTGCCTGATCAAAGTTTCCTAGTTCTGCGTAGGCATCAGCGACCCTAGCTAATGCATCACTTTTGCTTTGAGCTTCGTCAATTGCAATTGCCTGCGCCGCTTTCTGAGCTTCCGCTAGCGTCGAGAGTGCCTTGTTCTTCTGCTCCAATGCTGCATACTGGGCTGCTGTTTCAATCAATTGGGAAATTTTATCAAGGGGAAAGCGCTTGTCTGCAAGCGTCCGTATCTTTGGCAAGGATTGATCTAGAAGCTCGATCGCTCGACGTTCTTGTCCGATGAATGCAAATTGTTTAACAATCCTTAGCATCTGAGAGATTTTCATTGAGGCATTTTGGCCCGATTGTGCCTCATCGATAGCAGATGCACTCTTAAGCGCATGTTCCAGCACTTGAGGCACTTGTTTCTTTTGTCCAGCTTGACTAAGATGTTCGGCAATTCCAATCAGGGTCATGGTTCTATAAAGGGCATGGTCATTGCGTTGGGCGATCGCCAGCGCTTGCTTCAAGACCGTAGTTGCCTGCTGATCCTCTCCAGCTTTTGCATAATGCCCCGCAACTTCTGCCATAGTTATAGGAGTGAACACAGGATTGTCCATTCCTGTGATCATCTCGATAGCAAAGCCGTAGTACCCAGCCTCTGCGTATTCCTTAGCTCGGTTGAGCAGAGACTCATCCGGAGAAGTTCCGCTACCGCTACAGCCTGTTGCCGTTTGGCTACGGGCAATGTGGATGGCTTCTTTGAGAAGTTGCTTCCCCTTAGCTTCCTGTCCAACCGAGGATAGCCAAGAGCCACTTTCACTAAGGGGTTGGCTTTGAAGCACTCATTGGGATTTGCGGACGCCAAAGGCAGGACTTGGTTTAAAATCTTGACAGCCTGTTCAGATTTTCCTACCCCTGCATACTGAAATGCAATGTCAGCCAATATGCCATGTTTTTCAAAGTAGGTTTCTACTGCAAAAACTTGACCCCCTGGAAAGAACGTAGCAATTAGTGCAGTGACAGCTAAAATATTGAACTGGATTATTCTTCGAGCCATGTTTTTCCCACGTCAACTTTTTGTTGCGCGACTACCCACAGGTGGTTAGCCTTGAACCGCTAAAGTCAACGACAGAAATGTTTGGCAGTTTGTGGTGATTTTGTTACAAAAATTTATTTAGCTACTGAGGGTGTTGGAAAACCCAGAGGGAGCATCGCCGCAAAGGGCTTGCTTCGGGTACGCGCAATCGCCCTCCGCAACAACCTCGTTTCTCAATCCTTGTTTGTAAGTGATATGTTTTCCTTAAACTACAATTAAAATACAAATGTAGTATTCGTTTTAACTAGTTCGCGGAAGTCCCTACCCTCAACGTACTCGTAGGGTGGGGTAGTGATCGCGTGAGATGACGAATCACCCCTAAACGATAATAACCGCAGGTTATTCAGTGCGAGGGGTGGTAGAGGAGTCTCCAATGTCTGGGGTCGGTAGTCGGTCAATCCAGTCTTCAACTAGTTGAGTCATCGTCTTTTCAATACTCGGCTGCGTATAATCTAAGCTTATTTAACCGTCGCTCGGATATCCGTAAATTCAATCCTTTTTTCTTCATCAATATCTACACAACATCTACATAGATGATACTCTATAGATGGTTGCTAACCCGCCCACTCGGCTGTAAACAAAGGTCACAGTAGCAGTAATATGCTTACCACGGTAAAAGCGCGAGAGAAAGGGGGAAAGATTCCGGTCACTGGTTCGCCCTATTACTAAAGCGGTAAAAAATAAGCCACACAGGAATGTACGTAAAGTTATAACCTTGCGGGAGGCGAGGTTCTGCCTGTGGACGCGGAGTAAGACCAAATCAAACACGGGAGCCAGTACTGCAGGAGGGTTTCCCTCCATAGGTATCTGGCGTGTTTGAGGAGGCATCGGCGGATGAAGCGGGAAACTCAAAAGACGAATAAGACCGTCGTTGTTGTAGTTGAAATTGGAAGCCCCTTTTTCAGCGAAGCAAAAAGGGGTACTTCACCCAAAATTAAATAGACTTTGCTGCTATTGTGCAACAAAGTCTATTTGATGCAAAATCTAAAATCTCAAATTCCTACACTGGTGCTTTTTCTAATTTCAACTTAGAACGCTTCACTTGTTCGGGAACAGGAACCGGGTAATCTCCAGTGAAGCAAGCGGAACAGAAGCTTTCAGGGTCTTCTCGTGTCGCCTCTAGCATACCTTGCCAACTCAGATAAGCTAGAGTATCTACCTCCACCTGCTTGGCAATTTCTTCGACTGACATGTTAGCAGCAATGAGCTGCTCTTGGCTATCAGTGTCTATGCCATAGAAGCAGGGGTGAGTGACTGGGGGAGAGGAAATTCGCATATGCACTTCCAACGCACCTGCTTCACGCAAAGCTTTGACTAGCTTGCGGCTAGTAGTCCCCCGGACAATCGAGTCATCCACGATGATCACTCGTTTGCCATACAACACATCTTTGAGGGGGTTGAGTTTCATGCGGATACCCGACTCCCGCATAGCCTGTGTCGGTTGGATAAAAGTACGTCCAACGTAGCGATTCTTAATTAGTCCCTCAGCGTAGGGAATGCCAGACACTTGGGAATAGCCAATGGCAGCAGGAATACCAGAATCAGGGACACCAATCACTAAATCGGCATCAGCAGGAGATTCTTGAGCCAGTCGCCGCCCTATACGCATTCGATAGCTGTACAAACTCTCGTCATGCATGACACTATCAGGACGGGCAAAGTAAATCATCTCAAAAATGCACATCTTCCGTTGGGGTTTTTGACTCCATTGAAACGAAGCTAAACCCTCTTCAGTAATCCAAACTAACTCGCCTGGTTCCACGTCTCGCAGATATTCGGCACCAATAATGTCTAAACCACAAGTTTCGGAGGAGAGAACATAGCGAACTGGATTTTCACCTAAGGTACCAATGACAAGGGGGCGAATGCCATTAGGATCGCGAACACCCATGATACCTGCCGATGTGCCAATAACTAAACTAAACGCTCCTTGGCAGCGGTGAAAAGCCCGAATGCAGCCATCTTGCCAATCTGCCCCAGCATTGATTTCTTCAGCTATTGCAAAAGCAATCATTTCTGAGTCAGTGGTGGTGACTAAGTTCCAGTTGTTGTTGAGCAATTCCTCTCGCAGCTGCACCGTATTGACTAAATTGCCATTATGTGCCAACGCAACGGAACCTAAGCGGGTTTCGACAACAGCAGGTTGGGCATTCACTTTGCGGCTGGAACCCGTGGTTGAATAACGAGTGTGACCAACGGCTACACTACCAGGCAAGTTTTGCAAAATTGATTCATTAAAGACTTGAGACACCAACCCCATGTCTTTATGTAGGTTGACTTGTTCACCCTCAAATGTGGCAATACCAGCCGATTCTTGACCCCGGTGCTGGAGAGCGTACAATCCAAAGTATGTCAGTTTGGCAGCGTCTTCTCCTGGTACGTAGACGCCAAAAACACCGCAAGCTTCTTCTGGCTTGTCTGGACGATTTTCCAGGTCATTGACTGAGTCGTTAGGCAATTCGGGATGGTTATCCAAAGAGTCGGGATGGTTGGGAATCATGCTAGGTGTGCTCCTGATGAGGGTATCAAGTCACTAGAAATATGTCAAAGGATAGTTGTAGAAATTCTTAAAAAACTCTTAACCATCCATTAAAACAGTACCGCAATTATGCCTATGGACGCCAGTATCCCAGGTGAGGGGATTTTATCAATTAACTGGGAGTGGTGTTATAGATGGTCAAACGCCTTTCAATCGCATTTAAGTAGCGATCGCTCATTTCCTTAATGCTAACGTTGATTAAACTTTGATTATCAGTTGTTAAAACCCCCAAACCTATTTCGGTATTCCCAACCTTGCCAAGTTGCTGCCAATGATTACCGAGTTGTTCTGTTAAATAAGTTTCCCAAGTTTTTTGTTGTTCTGTTGCAACAGAGACTACAATCCGCGCACCACCTTCGCCAAAAAGAACTTCATCCCAACGTTGGGAGTTGTTTGCTGGTAGTTCTAATTTGATTTCTGCTCCCCAATTCGTAGCAAGACAACATTCTGCCAGGGCGATCGCGACTCCACCCTCAGCACAATCATGAGCCGAACGTACCCAACCTTTGCGAATTCCTTCACGACACACTTGTTGTACACGGCGTTCCAATTCAAAATCAACTCGTGGCGGTTTTCCAGCAACAGTGTTGTGGATAGTGGCTAAATATTCCGAACCCCCCAACGTGGAGTGGGAAGAAAGTTCGCCCAACAGATAAATCAAATCACCATTCGCTTGCCAAGCTTGACCACAAATCTTGGTTAAATCAGGGATTAACCCTACCATACCCACAACAGGGGTAGGATAGATTGGTTGTGGGTTGCCTTGAGAATCCAAAGTTTCATTGTAAAGAGAGACATTTCCACCAGTGACTGGCGTTGCCATTTCTTGGCAACCTTCAGCTAAACCGCGACAGGCTTCTGCTAATTGCCAGTATCCAATAGGTTTTTCTGGGCTGCCAAAATTCAAGTTATCAGTGACCGCCAGAGGTTCTGCACCCACACAGCTGAGATTACGTGCTGCTTCTACCACAACTGCCTTCGCTCCCTCATAGGGATCAAGATAAACATAGCGAGGATTGCAATCAACCGTAGCTGCAACACCTGTTTGGGGATTGGCGATTAGGGATTGGGGACTAGGATTTCTCCCTCCCTCCTCTTGCTGGGGACGCAAACGAATCACAGAGGCATCTGCGCCACCAGGTAAGACAACGGTGTTATTCTGTACTTGATGGTCATATTGACGATACACCCAGCGTTTCGACGCAATCGTGGGCGTATCGAGCAAAGTCAACAGGATGTCATTCCAACTTTGCGAACGTCCTTGAATTTCAATTCCAGCAGATGTACTGTCAGGCAAAGAATCAGGCGTCCATTCCCAAGCTTTTCGTACATATTCTGGTGGTTGTCCCAACACTTCTCGGTGATACAGCGGCGTATTTTCTGCCAACGCTGTTGCGGGAATTTCTGCGGCAATTTCACCTTGGAATAGAATCCGTACAATAGGTTCAGAAATGACGCTTCCTGCAACCACAGCTTGCAGCCCCCAACGGTGGAAAATGTCAATTAACTCTTGCTCACGTCCCTTTTCGGCAACAAACAGCATCCGTTCTTGAGATTCGGAAAGCAGATATTCATAGGGAACCATTCCCGCTTCCCGTACAGGAATCTTGTCTAAATCAAATTCGATACCCACGCCACCTTTTGCAGCCATCTCTGAAGTAGAACAGGTAATGCCAGCTGCACCCATATCCTGTGCAGCAACCACTGCACCTGTCTTAAACGCCTGCAAACAAGCTTCAATTAACGACTTTTCCAAGAAGGGGTCGCCTACCTGTACCGCCGGACGGTTATCTACGGACTCATCACTCAGTTCTGCACTGGCAAAGCTTGCGCCTCCCATACCATCGCGTCCGGTGGTGGAACCAACATAAAGCACTGGGTTACCGATACCAGATGCACCAGATTTGACAATTTCTGGTGTTTCCATCAATCCCAACGCCATAACATTTACCAAAGGATTGCCAGAGTAAGCAGGGTCAAAGTAAACTTCACCGCCTACAGTGGGGACACCAACACAATTTCCATAATGTGAAATACCAGCGACTACGCCACTAAAAAGCCGTTGTGTTTTCGCATCTTCCAAGGAACCAAAGCGCAGCGAGTTTAATACGGCAATGGGACGCGCACCCATTGTAAAGATATCTCTTAAGATACCTCCGACTCCTGTAGCGGCTCCTTGAAACGGTTCAACAGCTGAGGGGTGGTTGTGTGATTCAATCTTAAATGCAAGCTGCAGGCGATCGCCCAAATCTACAACACCAGCATTTTCACCAGGTCCAACAAGAATGCGGGGTCCTGTCGTGGGAAATTGTTTGAGTAACGGACGAGAATTCTTGTAACAGCAGTGTTCTGACCACATCACCCCAAACATTCCTAGTTCAGCTTTGTTAGGATGACGCCCTAAACGCCTGACAATTTCTTCATATTCTTCTAGCTTCAAACCTTCAGCAGCGATTTCTTCAGGAGAAAAAGGAGCATCGGAAATGGCGGTCATGGCAATAATGCACCAAGGGGACAGAGCCTTATTTTAGCGATTTACTTAGGTGCTTTTCTAAAAATGCAAGAGTTCTTCTTTGGACCTTTCGTGTTAAATAACTCGCACGACCAAGTTATAAGCTTTCTCCTGAGATAGGTTCAGGCTGTAGCCATTCAACTAGCGCTGCTGCAGAGTTCCACAGCGTAATCTCTGATTCAATGTCGGGAGGAATGACGGGGGAATTGGTGCGTGGTGCGCTGTCCCCCTTTTCTCTAAACTGTGTTTGGGATGAGTCGGAGGATCCACCGCTTCTAAAAGTCTGGACAAACCTACCCACAAGTGGATAAATCTGTACAAGACCCAACTCCACGGTATAAGTTCACTCAATTAGAAGCGCCTTTCGGCTTGGTTCCATCACCTCGTGACTCAGGTTCCTTGACCACTAATCCCCAGTTAGAGATACTGAAATAATTTCCAGTACGAGACTTAAAAATTTATTTAATTTGTAAAACTAGTTTGTAGCACGTGTCTTCTAGGCTTCACACCTAACTGAGCGTTACTATCCTGCACTAGTCAAGCATGACAAAATTCTAACACAAAAGTAGAATACTTACCCAAAAATGGGTAGCAATGGGTCAGATGTGGAGAGAAATTAACTTACAGTATCTACCCCCAATTCCCAATCTCAGTGAATTTTCAAGCAGGTAATTAAGGACGGATCTTTGTTAGCCTGAATACTGAATGGCAACTTGTTCTGCTTGCGGTTGTGGAACCGCTTTTGACAGTACGCTCTTTTGTGAAACGCGCTCAGTGCAGTTTATTCGTCTAATATGTCGTAATAGCATTCTTCCTGACATCTTTTTCGTCACATCTGGGAATGGCAAAACTAGATGTGCTATTAACAAAGTAAATCTAGCTGACTGCACACCCACACCTGTGAAGTTCTTGCCAGGGTTTAAGCCTTTTGGTTCAACTGTAGAAATACGTAATTTTTTCTTTCAATTTTAAGCTCTCAAGAAACAAATAAGTGTTTCCACTATTTGAACACTTTAAATTCTTTCGTAGAATAAAAGTGTGCTAAGGCAAGGATGAAAATAAACTTCACTATATACAATATGGCTATTTCAAATGGTGATTGAACAAGTTCTATGTTGTTTTAATCATCAAATCTGCAATGGCTATCATGCTTGCCTTAGTTAACAAAATTTTATTTTTGTAGTGTCTCATTACAAATCAACACAATCGTTCCAGTTACCCTATTGATTGAATTGGTGGCTTAGTTGGCGCTTTTCACAAAAGGAATTGTATTAGAGCGCTAGCGCTAGTAAAGTCATTCTGTCTAAAGCTTTGTCTGCAATTTTCATCGGTGCTATGTGTATGAAAAAAATTCTTTTTTCAACTGCTATTTTGACTTTTCTAAAAAGTAATTACAGCATTTTTAGGTCAATGGGAGTTTTTAGTGTTTCCTGATTCATTTTTAGTTTCAAAATTTTGATTGGTGCATGATGAATGCTTTTGCACCTATCTTCCTCAAACCAACACTCCTGTCCATTAGCCATAAACTAGTTTCTATATTTTGCATTCAACAAATCTGCTCTCACTGAAAACCCGTTTTCATATTCAATTGGGTCATGAACCATGACTAATTTTTTTTCTTTTTCAAGAGTTATCATATTATAGTAGATTGGATTTTTCTTGAGGTACACCTTTTCAACTCAAAAGCCAGATATAGCAGTCCTAAATAATTTGAACAAGATCCCCGACAACTTTGGCGAAGTCGGGGATCTGAATCAGGTCAATTTATGCGCTTCCCTTCTTCTGACGGAGACGCTGCTTTGTGGCTTCACCCGGTGGGAGCTTACGCGCTTGGCACAAGCCTCCTGCGGACTTACAAAGCAAGCACTTTCACACAAATGTGCGCCCGTATTGCTATATAAAGCAAATTTTACTTCTCAACGCCAGTCACCTCTGTGGGGTAAGTTGTCATTCGTGCTGGCTTGTCCTGACTCCTGAATTCTGTTGTATTAGTATCTAAAACTTGGTTTTGGGGTTGAGTAGCACAACCCAAGAAAGCATCAAGAACAAGTATCTCTACCATAAGATAGATGAAGTGACGCATTTTGCATCATGTGTGTTGATGTTTACATAAAAGCTGATTTTGTAATTAATTTTTTATTTTTTTCATAAAATATGATATTGCTTGTCTAAATTCTAGAGATACGAAGTTCCGCGTGTTTATCTGTCGATACAGTGTACCAGAAATAATTTTGTGATGAGCATCACTGATATCCATGATTAAGATCGTATTCCTCATATGGCTAAATTGGCACAATACAAACAACTGAACTCTAGCCGAGTCATTAATAGGGAACACACTAAATGCCGACAGCCTTCTCTTGAAGACTGTTGGCTTTTTATATATAGGGGGCGAATCAGAGGACGTGGCGGAAGATCGGGAGGTGGAGAGAAAGTTAAAAGTCTTTTATTGATGACTCTTGAGTGTTGAGTATCCAATAAAATTTCCCCACAACCTGTTAGTAACTTGACAGATATTCTGCCGGAGCCACTATCTAGTGTGGGGAAGATATGATCAGTATATAAGTATTATTCGTGTTGAGTCCTAGTTGCTTGCACTTTGTTTAGAAGCCCGCAAGCACAAGGAAAACAAAACTCACTTTGTATTACGACATCGCTTGAATGATGTAATCAAAGTAAGGTCCTGCTTCGGCGGCGTCTTCTGCATTCAGTAAGTTCAGGGAGGCTTTTTTCAGAGAGTTCATGGCTTCTACCATTCCAGGTACGGGAACGCCAAGCGAGTTGTACATTTCCCGCACGCCAATTAAACCAATTTTTTCAATTGGTTCTTTGTCACCGGCAAGTACACCGTAAGTAATTAGGCGCAAGTACCAGCCAAAGTCACGGATGCATAAAGCACGCTGACGCTCACCGTATGCATTGCCTCCTGGCGCGATAAAATCGGGACGCTTCTGCCAAAGCTGTTTAGTAGCTTCTTGAACTATCTTTTTTTCGTTTTCAGCTAAGGTTGTGACAATTCGTATGCGTTGCGCGCCGGTTTGCAAATAGTCTTTGATATTCTTGAGTTCGCCACTGCTGGGATAACGCAGTTGGTCGTCGGCTTGGAGAATAACTTGGCTTACTACAGTCATGATTATGGCAATGACATGAATTAATTATTATTTGCTAGTTTAACGAGTCTTGAGTACACAAGTGAAGAGGGAGTTAAGAGGGAGGGAGATGAGGGGGATGAGGGGGATGAGGGGGATGAGAGAGAACTAATGACTAATGACTAATGACTAATGACTAATGACTAATGACCGATGACTGAAAAAATCTGGAAACAGGGTGAGTTAATTGAAGTTGAGATTTCGGATTTGAACGATGCGGGTGAGGGTGTAGGGCGTTGGCAGGAGAGGGTGGTATTTATACCAGATACTGTACCAGGCGATCGCGCTGTTGTGCGTCTGGTATATGTCAAACCTAACTACGCCCACGGCAAACTCAAAGAACTGTTGCAACCCTCTCCTCACCGTGTCCGACCAAGCTGCATCGTGGCTGATAAATGTGGTGGTTGTCAATGGCAGCATATTGATTATGAGTACCAGTTAGCTGCCAAGCAAAATCAAGTTATTCAAGCTTTGGAACGCATTGGCGGTTTCGTACAACCACCAGTAGATCCAGTGCTTTCGACTCCCGAGTGTTTGGGCTATCGTAACAAAGCCACTTATCCTCTGGGATCATCTTACAACGGACAGGTTCAAGCAGGTTACTACCAAAAAGGTAGCCACCAATTGATTAACTTGAATCAATGCCCCGTGCAAGACCAAAGATTAAATCCTCTGCTGTTGGAAGTCAAACACGA
Source organism: Kalymmatonema gypsitolerans NIES-4073 (assembly GCF_002368435.1). Classification (GTDB taxonomy): domain Bacteria; phylum Cyanobacteriota; class Cyanobacteriia; order Cyanobacteriales; family Nostocaceae; genus Kalymmatonema; species Kalymmatonema gypsitolerans. The sequence continues at coordinate 9,146,119 of NZ_AP018268.1, read as the reverse complement.
CATTCAAAAGCGGGGTTGGCAGGTTTACAACGAACAGCGCCACACAGGTGTTGTACGCCATCTAAGTTTACGCATTGGTCGCCGCACTGGGGAAATATTGCTGACTTTGGTGGTAAAGGAATGGAATTTACCGTCAATTCAAGACCAAGCCGAGGAGTGGTTAAAGCGCTATCCCCAATTGGTGGGGGTTTGTTTAAACCGTAACCCAGACCGTACTAATGCCATTTTTGGCAGCGAAACTCGTTGTATTGCTGGGCTTCCCTACCTGCGAGAAAAATTTGCTGGACTGGAGTTCCAGGTACGACCGGATACCTTTTTCCAGGTACATACGGAAACGGCAGAGGCATTATTGCAGGTGATTCAGTCAGAACTGAATTTACAAGGTTCAGAGGTGCTACTTGATACTTATTGTGGTATTGGGACGTTAACGTTGCCACTTGCTAAACAAGTTAGGCAAGCAATGGGGTTAGAATTGCAACCAGAGGCAGTGGAACAAGCAATTTTAAATGCTAAGCACAACGAAATTCATCATGTAATTTTTCACACAGGTGCAGTCGAAAAATTACTTCCCCAAATGGAGATTTCACCAGACATTGTTTTGCTTGATCCCCCGCGTAAGGGATGCGATCGCGCTGTGATTGAAACTCTTCTGAAATCAAAACCACGACGTATTGTTTATGTCAGTTGTAAAGTCGCTACCCTTGCCCGTGACCTCAAATTACTTTGTGAAAACGGAGTATATACTCTCACACGGGTACAACCAGCTGATTTCTTTGGGCAAACTGCTCATGTGGAAGCTGCGGCATTTCTTGTGCTATCAGATTTGGACAAAGGCACTAACTCGACAAAAACTTAAATCAAAAATTTGTAGTCCAATGCATACTAAAAATGTTAGAATTGAATTAAGATAAACATATGATTCCTTTTGTGTGAAGATATTGAAGTTGCAAAAACTCTCCCAAAAATATGAATCGAGTTGTTTAAGTTATCAATCGGCAGATAAAAGAGTATGTTAATACTCTTTTAATTAGAAATCATATCAGTTGCTTGCTGTTTGAGCAGTTGCATATAAGCCGTTTTTTATGTGAGTGACTCTATGTCATTAAAGAGAGTTAATGCTCCCTAGCATTTTCAAAATTTAGTTTAAAAGACGAAAGTTTGAAGGCAACATAACCACCTCAAATTCTATCAGGGTGCCTGTGACAGCAAACTGATGTCTAGCTAACTCTGAAAGCTACGGGGTTCCACTTGTGATTACTATTTCGCTTCGTCCTACAGGGCGTAATTGGGGCACAATTAGTTTTGCCTCAACTTTGTACCTCTGTCCAATACTAGATTTGCTTTTGGCAGAGATTCCGGTCAAATTACAAGCAGAACTGCGACTAGGACTTCAAGAAGCCTTAGTAAACGCAGCTAAACATGGCAATAATCTAGATCCAAGTAAAACAGTAGTCGTTCGTTTTTCCTTAATTGATAAACAGTATTGGTGGGTGATATCCGACCAAGGTCACGGTTTTACACCCTCCTCTACTTGCGATGTCGATGTCGATCCAGATATCGATCCAACAGAATACTTACCTCCTGACGAGTCAGAGAACGGTCGTGGTATGTGTATTCTCCATCAAATTTTCGATCAGGTGCAGTGGAACAGGAAAGGCACAGAGTTGAGGCTTTGTAAACACCTAGAGAACCGACCTAAACTAGCTCTCTTACGGTGAAAACAGGAGTAGGAGAGTGGGGGACATTTCTTGTACTTCCCCTCTCCCTCCCTCCCTCCCTCCTATCCCTTCTTCTCGCCGTGACTTGGACAGGGTGGAGCAGAAACAGAGCGATTTAACCAACCGCTTGCTTGCTCGAGTCTGGGTAAAGCTTCTTGTGGTTCATCTTTCAGGAGATACACAAGAGCAGCAGCAGCTTGTTCACTTGCACGAACTTTGCGGTTAGACTTGAGACGATGCCAATCGTCAGGTGAAATGCTCAGTCTCTCCATAAGAGCTTGGGCTAGTTCCAAGGTACTAAATTGATTCAGTTGACTCGTGTTAGGTAGCTGGGTTGATTTCGACATGATGTGAAGTCCTGAGTGCTGATTCTGTGACTGATAGGGAAAATCGCATTTGATTCTAAGTTTACTACTTGTGCATAAAACCGCCTAAGCTACCGTCTAAGATGCCATTGGGTGAGGAAAATCAACACGAAGAATTTGAACAAGAACTCTTAGAAGTGGAGCAAGTGCTTGTTGCTTTAAAAGAACGCTACAATCAAGTGCAAGCAGACAAATTCCGTCACAGAGAATTGCAACAACGCTTCAAACAAGTGCGTCATAGTAAATTGCCAGAGGATAAAGCTCAGTTAAAGCAAATTAAACAGCAGTTGGAAGTGCTAGAACTGAACTTAGAAAGTCAGTTGTTTTCCTGGGGTAGCCTTAAAGAACCTTTTTGGCAAGCCGTCCGCTTTGGCGGTTTGGGCGTTATCATAGGCTGGTTATTAAAGTCTGTTGTTGGATAATATGGTAAATCGACGGATTGCAGAAATATTGCGAAGTGGTCAACTTGATGAGTGGCTGATAGTTCAAGGCTGGGTTCGTACCAAACGCGAATTAAAAGGTTTTTCTTTTATAGAAGTAAATGATGGCTCATCCTTGGCTAATTTACAAGTAGTCATTAATCAGGATTTACCAGAATATGATGATATTTTGAAAAAGCTCAATACAGGTGCTTCTATGGAAGTGGCTGGAGTACTGGTAGCATCTCAAGGTAAAGGACAGCGGATCGAGTTGAAAGCAGAAAAGGTGAAAGTTTACGGAGAAGCTGATCCCGAAACATATCCCCTGCAAAAGAAACGTCATTCCTTTGAGTTTCTGCGAACCATTGGACATTTGCGATCGCGTACCAATTCCTTGGGTGCAGTTTTCCGAGTTAGAAACGCGTGCGCTACAGCCATTCATCAATTCTTTCAAGAACGCGGCTTTTTGTGGGTACACACTCCGATCATCACCGCTAACGACTGCGAAGGTGCGGGTGAATTGTTCAGCGTCACGAGTTTGGATCTCAAAGATGTTCCTCGCACAGAAGGCAAGGCAATAGATTATAGCAAAGACTTTTTTGGCAAGCCAACATATTTAACAGTCAGCGGTCAGCTAGAAGCCGAAGTTATGGCGATGGCGTTTACCAACGTCTACACTTTTGGTCCTACCTTCCGTGCAGAAAACTCCAACACCTCCCGCCATTTAGCAGAATTTTGGATGGTAGAACCGGAGATGGCTTTCTGCGAACTCAAAGAAGATATGGATTTAGCCGAGGCGTTTCTTAAATATATTTTCAAATATGTACTGGAAACTTGCCCAGAAGACATGGAATTTTTCAATCAGCGCATTGATAATACCGTGTTAGCAACGGCAGATAATATTATTAACAATGAATTTGAACGCATAACTTATACAGAAGCCATCAAACTCTTAGAAAAAGCTGATGTTAAGTTTGAATATCCGGTAAGTTGGGGCTTGGATTTACAATCAGAACACGAACGCTATCTTTGCGAACAACTTTTCAAAAAGCCGGTCATCGTCAGTAATTATCCAGCGCAAATCAAAGCCTTTTATATGCGCTTAGATGACGATGAAAAAACCGTTTCTGCTATGGATATTCTCGCACCAAAAATTGGCGAAATTATCGGCGGTTCTCAAAGAGAAGAACGTTTAGATGTTCTTGAACGCCGCATACTCGCACAAGGGATGAAACCAGAAGATTTGTGGTGGTATCTCGATTTGCGCCGCTTTGGGACTGTCCCCCACGCTGGTTTTGGTTTGGGTTTTGAACGACTCGTGCAATTTATGACGGGGATGGGGAATATCAGAGATGTGATCCCGTTTCCACGGACGCCGGAAAGTGCTGAGTTTTAGATATTTATAGCGGTTCTTATTTGTATTGAATACAGTTCTTGTGGGGTGAACCGGACAGCCATTGGTGTCAACAATCACGTTCAAAGCTTTATCCCACGTTGATCTACCCCACACGCCAGTCGCCTGCTGTCGGGAAACCCTCCTGCATAGCGCTGGCTCCCCTTAATCCCCTCCCCGCAAGCGGGGGGGGGACGTGATAGCGAAGCGTGGCGTTAGCCATAGCTTAGCTTTACGGGGGTGGGGTTCCTAAGGGAATGACAAGTATTCATCCGGACTTGATATGAAGCGCCCGCCCTGAATTTAGGATGGCGCGTGTCGCCTATGGCACAATGACTATAAATGTTCATTCGGACATGATATTACTGTTTGGGGCAGCCAGCAGGAGTAGACCCCAAACTAGTATGACCTGACATATGAGAGATGAGCGTAACGTGCCCTTTGCCGTCGAACACCCAACCAGTCGCGGAGACAATTTTCACGGTTTCAGCTTTAGACGGTGCTTTGGCAGCAGGTTTCTCTGAACGTTGCTGTTACGATGCGATCGCTACACTTTAACTAAGCAGAAAATTGTCATGCGATGGCTACCCAAAAACCCGAATCTGCATGTATTAAATGCAGGATGTGGTTCTGGAGAAATGAACATTTTGCTGTCGCAGAATTCAACTTGGCAAGTAGATGCTTTGGATGTAGACGTTGAAGCTATCAAGCTTTCACAAAAGTTAAAAATAGAGAATAATATTAAAAATTTCAACCTTTATCACACCACGATTGAAGACTAAACAGCACCGGAAAAATACGATATTATCGTCTCTAACCATGTTTTAGAACATATCAAAGACGACCAAGCAGCGATAAAAAAGCTTTCGTATCTACTAAAACCAAATGGATTAATCTGTATTTCTGTACCAGCGCTACAATGGCTGTTTGGTTATCACGATGAAATGCTTGGTCATTATCGGCGCTATCATAAGCAAGAATTAATCAACAAATTCTCTCTTGACTTTAATGTCAAGAAATGCAGTTACTTTGGCTCAAGTCTTATTCCTATTGCCTTGCTTTATAGTCGGTGGTTACGCAAAGCTTACCCTGTTGCCGAACGAGAACACCAGTCAATCACTACAAAAATCTTAGAATCTGTACTGGAATTTGAGTCTAAAGTGTCTTTCCCTATTGGCATATCATTAATAGCCTTAGCAACAGCTGCATAGGCGAAAATCCCGTCAGATTCCCGACTTCTTTAAGAACTCGGGAATCTTGTTGTGAATCGTTTCCGAAACAGTGGAGTGCACAATTGTAGTTAGTTATTGCACCTCACATCACAATTTATAATTTTCGTATGAATGAGCCAAAGTTCCACACGGTAGACTCTGAATCTCTCAAAAACATTTCCGTTGAGCAGATTCTTCGCCAACACAACCCAGCATTAGAGAATGCTGACTATACAACTCCCGTACCTACAGAAAATCAGACCATCCCTCACCGCGACGGAACTGATCGCTACTATATAAAAGTGATAGAGGGATGGAATCCCATTGTCAAACCTAATCTTGATTCTGCGTATCGAGGTCGTATTGGCGGATGTTAAGTTGCTCAATTGAGGACTGTTCAAACTCCCTCTGTTTTCTCTTCGTCTGCGTCCTCTGCGCCTCTGTGGTTAATTAACTTTCCTCCAACAAGCGTTGCAACGCCACCCTCATTTCTTCAGGCGTCGTCGTTGTCGTACCAAACCGCCGCACAACAATACTAGCCGCTAAATTTCCCAAAATAGCCGCTTCCCATGCCGACGCCCCAGCAGTTAACGAGAGAGTTAACGCCGCCACCACAGTATCACCAGCACCCGTCACATCAAACACCTTAGTCCGATTAAAAGCTGGGATGTGATATTGACTCCCTTCACGTTCAAACAAGCTCATGCCTTGCTCCCCGCGCGTAATTAAAATATGCTGTGCTTGTGTCAATGCCAGCAAGTCTTGTCCTGCTTGAGTTAAAGTTGCCTCATCAGTAATTGCATAACCTACAGCAAGTTCTGCTTCTGGCAAATTTGGCGTAAATAACGTTGCCTCCTGATACCGTTCCAGATGTTTTTGGGCGTCCACAATTGTTCGGGAAGCAGACAGCGCTGCCGAAATTACAGGCTGAGTCAGAGTTCCATCGCCGTAGTCAGAACATACTACAGCATCTATGGAATGAATTTGTTCTTTAATATATTGAGACAACTGCACTTGCAAATCCAAGTCTGGCAAATCGTCAGATTTTCGGTCTACCCGAACGATTTGCTGAGTCACCGATTGACGCGAATGACCAGAAATCCGCGTTTTCGTCACTGTCGGGCGATTGGGATCAACAAAAATACCATCAGTATTGATTTGTGCAGCTTCCAGGAGACCACGTAGCGCCTTTCCCTGTTCATCTTTGCCCAAAAGCCCTACTGCTAAAACGTTTGCCCCCAATCGAGCAAAGTTGTAAATTGCATTCGCCCCACCTCCTGGCACTTGCTTGGTGGTTTCATGGCGGAGAATTAACACTGGTGCTTCGCGAGAAATTCTTTCCACCTGACCAGTAAGAAACTCGTCTAGAGTCAAATCTCCGATGACTAGCACCCGTGCAGAGGTGAATTTGTCTAATAGGGAGAACAATCGGTCAGCCGAAGCACGCAGTTTAGGGGCAAAATCAGGGTCTAAAGACATATAAAAGAGAGTATCTAACACACCAGCCCATCATCTTACAACCCAAAACAGGAAAGTGGGGAGATGGGGCTATCAAGAGAGTGAGGAAGAAAAGTTTTCCTCCCTCTCTCCCTCCCTCCTCCTATTCCCGCCACTGCACCTCGACAAAATACGCCTGTCGTCCCCAAAGGTCACGTGTACGTGTAATATTTTCAATTTCTAAATTGAAGGGAATTGAAGTTGTCAGGTAACGCTGCGCCAAAGCACCAATGTCAGGAGCTAGTTCAGCGGCTGTTGTCGCCGCCAAGCCCAAACCTATCAATTGCTCAATTGGTCCTCGCGGTAGCAGCAGATGCATTCCCACTGCTAACCCAGCTGTGAGCAGCATTCCTACTGATGCATTTGTCCCACAACGGGGATGCACAGCTAAATCCCATTCTCCGTTGGTAAGGCGATGACGAGCAAGCGTTACCGCACGGCGCAAATTGCTGATATTTACCTCTCCATATAGATAGAATCCTCGCTCTGTAGACAAACCCCCTAAGAGTTCATTGTCAACTTGAAAATTGCTCGTCGGGGTTCTTGTGGAAGCTTGGAAGTTTTTTGATGCACTGAGAACCCAAACTGTGGCGTGTTCCAGCGCATGAACCTGTCGCACCATTAAAACTTCTTTTAATCCAGGAATAAACGATAGATGCCTCAGTAAATCGGCATCTTGTGTGGGCTGAGGTGCTGTAAAATCAAGATTAAAAAAGTCAAAGGGAGACGAGCCACCTTTAGTAAAAGCGGAAGTATTCATTGCAACACTGCTCCCTAAGCTGATGGAGCAATAGAGATTTCTTTTAAATGTAGCGTTTCAGCCTGTGGATGGTTGCTAAATTTTGTTGATTATCGGATCTATTTCAGTCTACTAAAGGCAAAATTTTAATAAGGACACATAGCGGCGACGAGGTTTTTCCTTCTTGAAAGCTGAGAAACCTTGGCTTCTATGCTTTGTGGGCAAACCCAAAAAGCGCTTTCTGTCGAGCTTTTTGTCGCGCTGCTAGTGTCTTTGTGCCTACGGTTGAAATAATTTCCACAGTAAATATATTATTTATGATCTGAGGAAAAACAACCTTTATCCAGAACGATATAATCCAGTAATCTGTGGTGCTTAATTTTGATAGGTTTACACTTAATACGTAAGTTGTGAGGAGGAGAACAATAAGTTACCAGTCAAAATGAGCTTGGCAGTATACTAGTAATTCATCTATTCGTTCTGGTTAGGCAGAGGCAGAGGACAGCAATTTACATCATTCAAGCAGACTTTGCCCCAATGCAAAGCCCAGCGGACAAGAGCCACTCGGTTGTCAGTACCGGTCTTGGTGAGAATATTGCTGATATGGTTATCAACTGTACGCTTGCTTATTTCCAGTTTAGCTGCAATTTCTTGGTTAGTTAAGCCAGCGGCCACTAAGTCGATAATTTGCAGTTCTCTGTCTGACAGACTAACAGGGGTCTGAGACTCGCCACCAGCCATGAGCTATTTTATCCTCCCTAGTATATGTACTTAATCGCTCTTTCTCATTCTAGAAGATTCTTTTGTGGGTAGTTGTTTCAAATGTAAGCATAAATACTCTTTTTAGAAAAAGTGCAGTTTAGGTAGGGAGTTAGGGGAGGCATCCCCCCGCCCGTGCGACTGCCCTAGGGAAAAGAAGAATCAAGATTTCAAATTCAAAATATCCCCTATACCCTTATACTTCATACCCGTTCCAAAACGGTAATATTAAGTGAGAATTTAAGTATAAAATATAACTTATTAAAAAATAAAAACCCACATATTACTGATGCAAAATGAACAGTAAAGAGCAATATGGACGGCTGATTTAAGAAACAAAAATAGCTATTTAATTGTATGAACGACTGCCGACAAAGTAGCATAAATTATTGTAGGTTTTATACTGGCAATTCCTAATCCAAAATCTGAAATTCAATGAGCAATCCCCGTGTTTTGTGCCTGGGTGAAGTTTTGTTTGACCGTTTAGCCGATCAACTGGGGCGAAAGCTAGAAGAAGTTGAATCATGGACTGCCTACCCAGGGGGAGCACCAGCGAACGTAGCTTGTGCTTTGGTGAAGCTGGGGACACCAGCAGCATTTATCGGCACCTTGGGTGAGGATGCACCAGGCAATGAACTGGTAGAGCTATTACAAAAAGTTGGTGTGGATACAACTGGAGTTCAGCGCCATCCAACAGCACCAACACGGCAAGTGAATGTTGTGCGATCGCTCGAGGGCGATCGCACTTTTGCCGGCTTTAAAGACTATGAGACCACAGAATTTGCAGATACCCGCCTTAAGGCTGATAAATTACCTCTGAAATTATTTGAAGCAGCAGATTTTCTGGTTTTGGGTACTTTGGAATTAGCCTATCCTGAAAGTGGGCAGGCAGTTCATCATGCCCTTAAGCTAGCAGAGCAGTACGATATCAAAATTTTGATGGATGTCAACTGGCGTCCGGTTTTTTGGACAAATCCTGACATCGCTCCCCAAAAGATTCAAGAATTATTTAAGCAAGTAGATTTTCTCAAACTTTCAAAAGAAGAAGCCGAATGGCTATTTGACACCGCAGATCCCGGGGCAATTACTTACCGCCTTGATTCCATTGAGGGAGTGCTGGTGACAGATGGGGAACACGGTTGCGCCTATTGCCTTGGGGAAAACGAAGGCAAAATACCTTCTTTTTCCGTACCCGTCGTTGATACAACGGGTGCGGGGGATAGCTTTGTCGCTGGGTTCATCCACCAGATACTCACTCATGGTATCCACAGCTTAAACGACTCCCAGACAGCTAGAAGAATCGTGACATATGCAAGTGCAACCGGGGCATTAACGACGACGAAACCAGGGGCGATCGCCTCCCAACCTACCGCAGATGAAGTAGAAGCTTTTTTGGCTTCGCATCAAGTTTAGGAAGTAGCGCAAGTAGAGGTAAGGTGCAAGTAGCGATGTAGAAAGTCGAGTGTTAAAGGAAGAAATAAATCCTTCCAAAAGTAAGGGGAGGGGGACACGGCGATGTGTGCCTCCTTACCCAATAAAGTCAGAGGTTTTGGAATTTTCGGTCAGTTAACTTTGCCGTGCTGCACTAGCTCACATGACTTGATTAGCAACAAAGATGGCTGTAGTGCCATTCGCCAAACTAGCGTAGAAAGCGATTTGACCGACATCATTGAGTCCTTCTCCAAAAAACTCAAGGTTTGTCACCGTCGAACCAAAAAGAGAATCGCCGGTGGCAATAACCTTATCAGCTATCGGATCTGATCCAGTAAAGATACCTTCACCACGGATATCGGCGTCTAGGGAAGCTAGAAAAGCGACATCTCCACTGTTATTAATAGAAGGATTGAAGTTAAAACGAGCAAAGGGACCAGTGGTATCAGCAATCGTTGTGATCACGCCATCGTTTTTGGTGAAGATGCCACTACCTCCTCCATCTAAGCTTGCACCAAAGGCTACTGTTCCTGCATCGTTGAGCGAAGGGTTATCCAAGTAGAGATCGCCAAAACTGCTGAAAGGTCCACTATTGTCAACAACGGTAGTAATTACCCCGTTGCTATAAGTGGATAGACTATCCGTACCATTAGAAGGTTGTAAAGTTCTATAGACTACCGTTCCTTCAGCATTAATATCAGAACTAGAGAACCTAACAAAGTTGTCGCTGGTGCCAACAATAGGAGTGAGCGCTCCACCATTACCAGTGAAAACGCTTTCGCCCGATGTATCTAGAAGAGCCTGAAAAGCTACCGTTCCCTCATCGTTGATAGAAGGAGAAAATACAGACGAAAAGGAGCCGCTACTGTCAGCAATGGTAGAAGTCGCTTCACCGTTACCGACAAAGATACCAATGCCACCCGCGTCTACGTTAGCAGCAAAAGCCACCGTTCCTTGGTTGTTGAAGGAAAAATCGCTGTAGACGAAAGAAAAAGGACCGTTGGTGTCAGCAATCGTGGTCGTTGCTTTACCGTTACCAATGAAGATACCGTTACCTCGTGCATCTAATTCAGCAGCAAAGGCAACTGTTCCCGTATTGTTAATTGCAGGTCTAGGATAATTCGTGAAAGATTTAAAAGGACCACTGGTGTCAGCAATCTTCGTAAATCCATAACTTACAGCTTTCCCAGGCACGCTAATGAAATCGCTATTGTCTATCGTGCTACTGTTCACTCCTTGCAAGACTGCTAAAACCTGACTCGTGGCTTTATCAGTGATAATGGTGTCGCTGGCGGACGCCTCTGTACCTTGAGAAACGTTCAAATCTTCAAAAGTAAGCCCCTTCGTTAACTCAATTAAATCGTTTCCCGTGGCAAAGTCAGTAATCAAGTCCGCAGAAGCTAAGGTAGAGGTGCTTGTGTTTGTGCCAATGACAAAAACGTCGTCTCCCTCACCACCAGTGAGATTGTCCTGACCCTTGCTAGCATAGAGGCGGTCATTACCGTCTCTACCCAAGAGCGTATCATTGCCGTCCCCACCTTGAAGCTTGTCTTGATCATTTCCGCCGTCAAGTAAGTCATTACCCCCTAGACCATTAATGGAGTCATTGCCATCCGAGCCGAAAATGGTATCAGCATCATAAGTCCCAACGAAGGCGTCGTTTTGGACGGTACCATTGATGAGTGACATAAGTTGTATTTCTACTCCCTCAACTTAACAACCTTAGTGTTGTCCAACCCAAGTGTCTAAAACCGATCATCCTAAAGCTATAAGGCAAGCTCATAGGTGATTTAAGGAAAGGAACTGCGGTTGATGCAAAGTTATTTTGGGCTACCCTGAAATCCAAACAGCTGGGTCTTAGTAGACAAAAGCAAAACTTTTTCTGCTTTACAAAATATAAAAACTAATTTGATGACTTCAACCAGCTGTTCTATATCTTCAACGGATATTTATCTTTTCAGGAGGAATAACAGCGATTTTCCATGTTAATAAGCTCAAGCAACAAGAGCGCTTGTCAGCTGATTTTATCAGGAGCATCTAGTGGAATGTCAAGGATGCGAAACATCTCTGCCATGATTTATCTTTTTAGCAAACATACCCATAACACTCCTCCCATCAATTCGCCTAAATCCCCAAACTCACTCTAATCTTCTGCACAATGACCTCTTGCGCATCGGAAACATCCACTGTAATTGCACCAGATGGCTCTTCAAGAGCATCAAACTGACTTTTAAGAAGTTTTTCGGACATGAAGTGGCTCTGACGCGTTTGCAGCCGCTTTTGAATCAACTCAAACGCTCCCTTAAGGTAAACCAACTTGACGCGTTCCTCATCCAATACCAGAACCTGGCGATAGCTGGCTTTCAGTGCAGAACACGCCAGAACTATATTTTTATTTTCTTGCAAGCACTGTTGTATTGCCTGTTGCAACGCCAGCAGCCAGGGCATCCTATCTAAATCGTTTAGGGGAATGCCGTGCCGCATTTTCTCTATATTTTCTGGCGAGTGGAAAGAGTCAGCGTCAGCAAATTCCCAGTGCAAAGAGTCCGCCAACAATTGCCCAATGGTGGATTTGCCAGAACCAGAGACACCCATTACAAGAATAATCATCTGGGCAAATTTGGATTTTAAATTTTGGATTTTTAACCACAGATGTAAGCTTACGCCTACATCTGTGGTTTCATTTCTAATTAACTCAAAAACTCACGCGGATCTGTCACATACCCAGTGACTGCAGAAGCTGCAGCAGTGTAGGGCGAAGCAAGATAAACTCCAGCTTCTTTATGCCCCATACGTCCAGGAAAGTTGCGGTTGGTGGTGGAAACACAGATTTCTGGCTCATTCATCCGCCCAAAGGTGTCTTTGGGACCACCTAAGCAAGCGGCGCAGGAAGGCGCAGCAGGTTCAATGCAACCAGCGTCTAAGAAAATTTCCGAGAGGGTTTGCTCTTCGTACTTGAGTGTAAACAGGTCTTCGTAGACTTTTTGGGTAGCAGGGACTATGTAGGTGGGAACCTTCACCTTGTGACCTTTGAGAACTTGTGCTGCATGGAAAAAGTCTTCTGTTTTGCCGCCCGTGCAAGAACCGATATAAACTCGGTTAATCTTGACATCGCTGCATTCGCGTGCCAAAGCGCGGTTATCGGGGGAGTGGGGTTTGGCAACGACTGGTTCTAGTTTGGAAACATCATAGCGATGCTGACTGTAGAAGTTGGCATCGGAGTCTGTATATACTGGCTCAAAAGGTTTGTTGGTACGTCCCCTTAAATATTCAAATGTGGTTTCATCGGGAGCAATGGTACCATTCTTGCCGCCAGCTTCAATGACCATGTTGCACAAGGTCATCCGTTCTTCCATCGTCATTTGTTCAACGGCTTCGCCACTAAATTCCATCGTCCGATAGGTTGCCCCAGCAACGCTGATATCGCCGATAATTTGCAAAATCAGGTCTTTCGCCAACAGGTAAGGAGGCATTTCGCCATCCAATACAAAGCGCATGGTGGCGGGAACTTTAATTAACAGTTTGCCAGTCCCCATGATAAAGCCAGCGTCTGTGTTGCCGATACCTGTGGCAAATTGACCAAAAGCACCAGCGTTACAAGTGTGGGAGTCAGTACCAAATAAGACTTCGCCTGGGCGGGTGTGACCTTCTTGGGCTAGGGCGACATGGCAAACGCCTTTGTAGTCTGGGTTTGCCTTAAAGTTCGCACGGTCAGTAATGTCGTAAAAATATTTTATACTTTGTTCTTTAGCAAAATCACGTAAAATATCAACGTTACGGTTAGCTCGTTCGTCGGCGGTGAAAATATAATGGTCGGGAATTAACACGATTTTTTCGGAGTCCCAGACTTTGGCGTCAGCACCAAACTCGCGTTTGAAAACACCGATGGTTCCTGGTCCACAAACATCATGTGTCATCAAAACATCAACATTAACCCAGATGTTTTCCCCCGGTTCGACGACTGACCGACCGGAGGCTTTCGCCAAAATTTTTTCTACAAGGGTCATGCCCATAGCGATCGCGTTCTTATGAAAGGGTACAAATTATATCCTACCTGCCTGGTTGTCTGTCAACCAAATTAAATTACTTTTCGATACTATAAATAAGTGTTTTTGGCTGGCTCTTGCGTTTAGAATATCCTGCAATAGCCAGATGCCAAAATTCTCTCGAAACCTCTAACCTACAACTGTCGAATCCGAGAAATTAACTTGTGGATGCAATTTTAGAGCGATCGCACCAACTCAAACAAGACCTCACTGATTTTGTCTTTGATGCTGAAGACGAACTGGCACAAGCACTGGAAAGCTATGCTGCTGTGAAGTCCCGGCGTGGAAGCGGTGATAATTTTCAACAAGAACTTATAATTGATTCGTTTATTACAGAAGGGCGAGTTGGTGACGACTCACCGTTGGATTTGTTTATTGAAAGCCACCAAGAGTTGTCCGAGAGCGATCGCAAACTCATCAAAAGTTGGCATCGTACTTTTATTGGCTTATTTGCTATTACAAAAATTTTACCCGATGGCTTTGAACTTAGGAACTGGCTGACAGATAAACACTACACTGTCAAGCCAGACAATGCCCAAAAACTACAGGAAATGTCTCGGTTGAAAGAGGGAGAAATTTTACTTACTCGCATTTCTCCTGTAACTGACACCTACTGGACGTTTTCTGGTCCTTACACGCAAATGGGTAAATTGGGCAAACCAAAACTTGCAGTAGCTATTGGTAATTTTAAAGAGAATTATAAAGAACATCTTTATGGAGATGCGCCTGAGTTACTAGAGGAAGCGTGGCTGTCTGTAGAAGTTTATCATCAGCAGTTTCTAGACTTTTTTGGCGCTGATGAAGTCACAATGCCGGGATACCAACTTAACAAAAAAATTGGTGAATTCCAAGAAATATTAACGAAAAAACGCTTGGAAGAAGCAGGCGTTGATCCATCAAAATCTCTGGAAGAAGTAGCACAAGAAGCTGGCATTGGAGAAGAAGAAATCAAAGCAGTGGCAGAAGAATTTGGTACCGACTCTCAAGCTGTTTCGCAAATGTTTAACAACAAAAACGGCAGCAGCAAAATGGTAACACCAAAAGTTGATTTGCCTGCTGAACTCAAAAAAGCAGAACAGCTTACAGCTATATCCCATCCTCGTTGGGGGCAAATGTTTCTCCCAACCTACTTCAAGGTAAAAGCAATTTTAGAAGCAGAAGATTGGCAAAGTGTAGAAGGTGCGGAAAAACTGATTCGTTTCTATTTACAAGATAAAAGTATTAATGCCTTCATTTGGCATCGGTTAGCCCAACAGTATCCAACACAATTAGAAAAAGTACTGCAAACATTTCTTCAACGAGCTGAATTTCAGCTTCAAAGTGACTTGGATGCTCTATTGCAAGAATACAATAAACCCATAGACCCAGAGTTACCAGAAATTGCCAGCGTCCCAATACATCTAAACAATTTATTTCAAGAAGCTGTGGTAGAAGTTCACAAATCTAAGCCCAAAGGAAAAAGTCAAAAGCAGTCAGCCAAGGGCTTTCAATAGTGACAGTTTCAAGCTGTGAACAGGGGGAGTTGTACCTCAGGTCAACTTCCGGCACCCGAAAATCTTTACACTGGTACACCTTCTATCACACTCACAGGCGACTGAGTAGGAACAATTTTAATTAGCTGAAATCCTGCCTTTTCCATTAGGGTGCGATACTCTTGTTCCGTGCGTTCGCACCCACCCGGACATATTACCAACATATGTAGGTCAATCAACTTGGCAAAAAAAGGCTGATTACCGGGTGGAATGACTTGCTCTACAATCAATAACTTGCCGTGTTCTGGCATTGCTTCGTGACAACGCTTGAGAATGGCGATCGCGAAGCGGGCGCTCTGCGCCATCGCCCTTTCATCATCCCAATTGTGAATAATATGCTTGAGGATATAAGCATCCGCGCCTGCTGGCACAGATTCAAAGAAGCTACCCTGCGCCAATTCACACCGATCAGACACTCCAGCTTCTTCAATTAATGACGTTGCGCCTGCAATCACCGAAGGTTGATCAAATAAAATTCCTTTGATCTTAGGGTTAGCTTTGAGGATGTCGGTCAGTAATTTGCCATGTCCCCCAGCAACATCTACTAAGGTTTGGATATTAGAAAAGTCATAATCTGAAACTACGCTTGCGTCCTCCAGTACCGAAGAAGTAGTCATTGCTTGATTGAAAATCTTTGCGGCTTCAGGATTTTGAGCATAGTACTCGAAAAGATTCATACCATACAAACGCTCAAACGCACTCTCCCCAGTCTGCAAACTGTACATCAGGTCTCCCCAGCTTCGATACTGCTCCTCGCCATTCATAATTGCTATCGCTTTTAGGGAATCTGGGACATCACTTTGCAGGTAATTCGCCAGCGGTGTGAGGGTGAAATAACCAGGTTCCGTTTCCGCAAAAATTCCGACACTCGCAAGTGCCCGTAACAGTCGATACAGGGAACGCTCATGGGTTTGGGTTGCACTTGCTAGCTCCTCGCAACTCTTCGCACCATCTTTCAACAAATCAGCTATTCCTAGCTTGGCGGCTGCATAGATGGACTGCGAGATCCTATTGCCTAGCGCCATTTGTATGAACACGAATGGCAGGGGTAAATCAGTTGTAGGTTGCGTATTTGTGGGTTGGGACATTAATTTTTACCTGGATGAGTCATTTTGGAGAGGCAATATCTCACTAAATGTGTGCCGAAGGCAACTATCTTGTGTAAGAAATAAAAAAGTTTGTTTCAAACAAAAAAACAGCCGCCTCCACAAAGGAAGCAGCTATTTTATCAAAGGTGGGCAAAACCCACCCTACAAGAATTTTAGTAATCGAAGTCGCCGCCGCCCATACCAGCGCCAGCACCAGCAGGAGCGTTATCCTTTGGCTCAGGCTTGTCAACCACGATACACTCGGTGGTTAATACCATACCAGCGATAGATGCAGCGTTTTGCAGAGCAGAACGTGTCACTTTAGCTGGGTCAACAATACCAGCTTCAAACAGATCAACGAACTCGTTCTTGGCAGCATCGTAACCAATGTTGAATTCTTTTTCCTTGACGCGCTCAGCAATGACAGCGCCATTCTGACCAGCGTTTTCAGCAATTCTCTTCAGAGGAGCAGCCAAGGCGCGAGAGACAATCAACGCACCAGTCAACTCTTCACCCTTGAGGTTGCTGTTTGCCCATTCTTCGAGCCCAGGAGCGAGGTGAGCCAGAGTTGTACCACCGCCAGGAACGATACCTTCTTCCACAGCAGCCTTGGTTGCGTTGATGGCGTCTTCCAAGCGCAGCTTCTTGTCCTTCATTTCGGTTTCGGTCGCCGCGCCTACCTTAACGACAGCCACACCACCAGCTAGCTTAGCCAGACGCTCTTGCAGCTTCTCTTTGTCGTAGGAAGATTCGGTTTCATCGATTTGACGACGAATTTGCTCAACACGAGCCTTAACAGCAGCTTCGTTACCTTCGGCAACAATGGTGGTGTTATCTTTGGTGATCGTGATGCGGCGAGCCTTACCCAGCGCATCCAGCTTGGTGCTTTCCAGCTTCAAACCAGCATCTTCGGTGATCACTTGACCACCCGTGAGGATACCGATGTCTTCCAGCAATGCTTTGCGGCGATCGCCAAAGCCAGGAGCCTTGACAGCAGCCACGTTCAGCACACCGCGTAGGCGGTTGACGACCAGGGTTGCCAAAGCTTCTTTCTCGATATCTTCGGCAATAATCACCAAAGGACGACCAGCGCGAGCAACTTGCTCGAGGACTGGTACGAGATCTTGTACCAGAGCGATTTTCTTATCGGTCAGCAGGATGAAAGGTTCATCGAAAACTGCTTCCATCCGCTCGGGATCAGTCGCGAAGTAGGGAGAGATGTAGCCTTTGTCAAAGCGCATCCCTTCGGTGATTTCCAATTCGGTGGTCATGGACTTCCCTTCTTCCAAGGAAATCACGCCTTCTTTGCCCACCTTATCCATTGCTTCGGCAATCATCTGACCGACTTCTTCGTCGTTACCAGCAGAGATTGAACCAACTTGTGCGATCGCTTTAGAATCTTCTACAGGACGAGCGTGTTCTTTGATTTTTTCTACTAAGAAGTTGGTACCCTTATCAATACCACGCTTCAGCAAAATCGCATTCGCACCTGCTGCAACGTTCCGCAAGCCTTCTTTTACGATTGCATGAGCCAAAACGGTCGCAGTTGTGGTGCCATCACCAGCAGCATCGTTGGTTTTGGAAGCCGCTTGACGGATTAGAGCAACGCCAGTGTTTTCGACGTGGTCTTCCAATTCAATTTCTTTAGCGATGGTCACACCGTCGTTGACGATTTGTGGTGCGCCAAACTTTTTCTCTAGCACTACGTTCCGACCTTTGGGACCGAGGGTCACAGCAACAGCCTCAGCCAGAATATCCATGCCTTTTTCAAGGGCACGACGTGCGTTTTCGTTGTAGATAATGCGCTTTGCCATAATTGTCAAAGAATTTTGAAAAGAACAGTACGAATTTGTAGGTTGTCCTTTGCCCTTTGCCAATAATTCATGACAAAGGACTCATGACTATGAAACGATTGCTAGAATGTCTTTTTCTGAGAGCAGGACGTATTCGTCGGTTCCAAGTTTGATGTCGGTACCAGCGTACTTCGAGTAGAGAACTTTTTCTCCCACTTTGACATCCAGTGGCTGACGAGCCCCGTCATCTTTGAACTTGCCATCACCCACAGCGACAACCTCGCCCACTTGGGGCTTTTCTTTTGCGTTGTCGGGCAAATACAGACCACCTGCGGTCTTTTCTTCAGCGGCGCTTACTTTCACAAATACGCGATCGCCCAGAGGTTTAACTGTAGAAACGCTTAGAGATACAGCTGCCATACCAATTTCTCACCTTGTTAGCACTCTCGACTCCTGAGTGCTAATTTACCTAAACCCAGCATACAATGGCAACATTTTCTTTTGTACGGGTTCCCGAACTTTACTCGTGCTATCCTACTTAAGTATAAATACTCAACTTTTCCTAGCTTTCAGGTTTTATTCGATAAAGGACGAATATTGATATATGGGCAACTTTATTTGCAAAGCTGGGATATTGATATAGAACAGTAATCAGGGAGCCGCGAATTGAGTAACACTACAGTGATCCAGTCCTACCTTCAGCTACCACACACCACAACACCACCAGCGAAGAAAGCCCTAAGTATTTCTCTAGAAACTTTAGGACTGTCAAAAATTCAAAGGGACATTTTCATCTGTGCTGTCCCGACAGTTTCTAAATGCTTCTCAAAATACACTCGTTTACCATTTTGGGAATACTTGAAAAACCGCCTCAAACAACTCAATCTTCGCCTACCACAAGATAGCAATTTTAGTTGCTTCTTTAGAAATAAACCCAACTGCTTGCAACTTTGTTGTTCTAGACTGATAATAGAGGATTCCCCGGATGCTGTGCGGTATCGCCCAACAATCCTGGAAGTAATTGTCGGATTATACGAGAACACTTATTAGGCAAGAATGTGGTAGAAGAATATGCATTTTTAACCCATCCTTTGCCAGAAAGTTCCCAAGTTTGTCGTAAAAAGCTTATAAAAGCTTAACATCCAACAAGGATATGGCACAGTAGTAAACAAATGAAAGTGCGGGTTAATTGTAATTTGGGAGCATTTTGAGACCAACAGTTACTTGTTAACCTGAATAATTATTATTTTCTCAGTGTTTTTTAACCCGCAACTTTCAAAGCGATATATAATAACGCATTATAAATACTACTGCTCTACGTATCCTTACTGGAATTTTGCCGTTGGTACAGAATTTCTTGAAAGTGATATCGACTTTTAGGATTTTATGCAGCAAGGGCAAGTTAAGTGAGAAAAAGCACGACACCTCCTTAATCCACCAGAGAGGATGACTATTCAAGACCTTGATGGATCAAGCGCGATAAGTGCCACTGCTATGAAAGAACCCAGCATGAAAGATCACAAACGACTTCTACTTATTGATGATGACCCTAACCTCATCTTGCTGGTGAAGGATTATTTGGAATTCCGGGGTTATAATGTCGTCACCGCCGAAAATGGTCGAGAAGCACTGGAAGTTTTAGAGCAGGATATTCCAGACATGATCATTTGCGATGTGATGATGCCGGAAATGGACGGGTATACTTTTGTAGAACAAGTCCGGCAGACCGAACGCACCAGCTGGATTCCCGTTCTATTCCTTTCAGCTAAGGGACAAAGCGCAGACCGAGTTAAAGGTCTGAATAAAGGTGCTGATGTGTATATGGTCAAGCCTTTTGAGCCAGAAGAATTGGTAGCACAGGTAGAATCTTCTCTGAAGCAGACCATTCGCTGGAAAGAACATCAAGCAAAAGGAGGAGAAAACGGTTCCCGGATCCAAGTTCCCTTCGATGTACAGTTAACCCCAACAGAACTCAAAGTCGTGCAATTTGTGGCTCGGGGCTTAGCTAATCGCGAAATAGCTGAAGAATTAAATGTCAGCCAACGCACCGTTGAAAGCCATGTGTCCAATATGTTGGGCAAAACCAATCTCCACAATCGCACTGAACTAGCACGGTGGGCAATTGAAAATCAAATGGCATAAGTACAGCTAGATGAGGAGCCACTGCGCCCTTGGGGCTTCCCTCCCAAGAGGCGTGCAAGTGGGGTGCGACTGCTGTTGCCGAGTGCTGAGTAGCTGGCTAACTCAGCACTCGTTACTCATTTGTCAGGACTTATTTACCAACCGTCTTCTCCACTAATGAATCGGTGCGAAATTTCTAAATTCAGTTCATTCAGGTAGGTTAAGGCGCTAGCAATCTGGAAAACAGTTCCTCGTAGTTCCAAATCAAAGCAGCCTTGTTGCGGCACATGACCATTGAGCTGGGCTGCAGCGATATTTACTATGATGCCGCAATGAGAAATGAGCCGTGACATGACTGGCTGTTCGTGTAACTCTTTGGGAATACGAACTGTAATATGAGTTGTGGTGCGTCGATTGTCTCGAAAATCGATAGTAGATTTACCCTGTTTGCTTGGAATTGCCATAATAGCTTTCCTTTCAAATGGTTTGATGCGGGTTTTATGTTAGACATTTTTTCTCCCGCCACAAAAATCTTGACACTAATCTTCTCAAATGGGTGTACTGTTATGACCCCCCAAATGACTTGTGTTGTGAATTTCCTGTTTATCGGTCGGAATATAGGATATTAATAATATTTTACATAATGAGATTCCAAAACGCAGAACAACCGCGAAAAGGCAAGGTGAAACTTGGAACAGAAGCGCTTCCCCACCTGTCGTGTCAGAGTTTTCGCATTTGACTAGCGCTAACAATTTGTTCGACAGTTAACTCTAGTTCACCGAAGGTGGGGGAAAGGATGCGATCGCTCCCCGTAAACTTCTGGATTTGATATTCGCCTCCTACTAACCGATAAACAGAAACTGTCGGGAGTTTGGGATTACCAAGATAGTTTCACCGAGGCGATCGCTAGATAATCTACAATCCAGTACTCAGGAATACCCAGTCGTTGATACTCGTCTAACTTGTCAACGTAATCATCTTCCCAGTTGCTTGATACAACTTCCACAGCCAACTGGATAGGTTCAGTTAAAGCAGCATAAGCCAAGACATTACTATTCCACAAAGAAGCACTTACTACGCTCACATCTGGATTTCTGCCTCGTTCTTCTCCAGAAGCAGTTACAGTTTTGAACACTACATCCTTGTCAACAATATAATCTAGTTGCAAACGATCAATCTCTTTGTCAAAAGACTTAACCAGATATCGTGTCACATTTTTATGCGTTCTGATTGGCTCCACCTGTATAATTTCTCCATTTACAAGTTCAAATATGCCGTAGCCATCAGGATACTGTTCAAGAAACTCTGCAAAAGTCAGCTTTTTTGATGTAGTAGTCGTCATGGGCGTAGCGATCCCCCTTATACGATTGCTGCTTCTTCTAATCTAGTTTAGAGTGCAGCGGGTTACGGCGAAGACATCAAGTAATTCTAAAGAAACACTCTTGAGGGAAGGAGAGAGAAAGTCAGGAAGAGAGGGAGCGAGTGAGAGAGGGAAGTGTTTCTTCCATTCACAACAGGTAGCGCGCTGCGTATGGCTGCTTTCAAGTAACTTTGAGGATGTCCAGAAAAGCAAAGACTGCTCTCGGCAATAAAGCATCTGCAAGGATGGCTACCCCAATCACTCGCTCTAGCGGTACTGGCAAACTCCTCACTTCTATCTGTTCTAAAATGGGTTCAGCTGCAAGTCGAGCCATCACAGTCGCCCCCAATCCTTGCTTAACCATACTAAGAATCGTCGAATCTTCCCTCAGCTCGTAGTCAATCTTGAGAGTTTGACCAAATTGTAAAAAATGAGCGCTGACTGTTTTGTTATGTTGAGGACTACGAAGATTCACAATCATTGGATAGTTTGCTAACTGTTCCCAACTGAGCGACACACCAGGAGCAATCGACCCAGGGGGTAGCAGCGCAACAAATTCATCTCGAAATAGCTCCCACGTCTGAAATTCCGTAGTAGTTGGTAGCAAGGTGAAGCCAACGTCCGCCTGACCTTCTCGCAGTGCCTGTTCTACCTCTGCATAGCGATCGTACTCGGTCATGACAACACTAATCGTTGGAAATTTCTCGCGAAAACGGGCGATGACTTTTGGGAGTACGTGAGTTGCGATGCTTCTGACACAAGCAACCCGAACTTGTCCAGTTTGTAATCCTTTCTCTTGGTTGGCTTTTTCCCGAATCACCTCTAATAAGTGCAAAACTTGACGCGCTTCCTGAATCACCTGCTCTCCTATTGGCGTCAAAGTTGCACCGTACCGACCTCGAAAGAGCAACACAATTCCCAGTTCTTCTTCAAGTGTGGCGATCGCATGACTGACAGTTGATTGAGATAGCCCCAATTCTAGAGCTGCTGAACTGAAGTTGCCGTGGTTGGCAATAGCCACCAAAGCCCGCAATTGAGAGATTTTTAACTTACTGTCGTTAACTTCACTCATCAAGCTAAGAAAAGCCTTTGACTATCTATCGATTTTATCGATAAAAGGTATCTAAGGAATACTTTGCTTTGTAATTTCGTAATCACTAAACTATTTAATGTTGCCGAATCAAGCATTTCCTTATCAAGAATATGAATTCATTATTATCTCTATTTTTTTGCTTTTTTATTTTACTGACTAGTGTTATTCAAGGTTATTTTGTTGCCTATCCGCTTTTACTTTCTCTGGTAATCCTCCTTCTGACTTTTTCTTTCCAAGGATTTCCCGTAAAAATTTTAATGACAATGGGATTGGTTAGTAGTCAAAAAGCTTTTCCAATCATCTTAATTTTATTATTAATTGGAGCAGTGACAGCTGTTTGGATGGCAGCCGGAACAATACCTGCTTTAGTGTACTATGGAACCCAACTCATCAATCGTCAATATTTCATTCTGTCAGCCTTTATCTTGACTAGTTTTATTTCTGTACTATTAGGTAGCTCCTTCGGTACAGTCAGTACTGTAGGAGTTCCCCTAATGATTATGGTGAAAGGAGAGGATATTAATCCTCACATAGTTGCTGGAGCAATCATAGCAGGAGCTTATTTTGGAGACAGATGTTCTCCTATGTCTTCTAGTGCCAATCTTGTTGCTAGCATTACCAAAACCAAGCTACAAAAAAACATAACAGCTATGATCTCAACTGCTTGGCTGTCTTTAATAGCTTCTACCCTTGTTTATTTAATCCTTTCAATTAGCAATCCTGTTGAAATTAAAAATAGTAATTTTATTTCAGAAATTCCTACTTTGTTTCAAATTAACTCACTCGTGTTACTTCCAGCCTTTGCTGTTATAGTTCTTTGTCTTTTTAAAATAGAAGTGAAAATCACATTACTAGTGAGTATTGGGATTGGATTCGTTTTAGGGATACTTGTCCAAGGCTATTCCTTCTTGCAGATGATGAAGTTTGTTTTGCTTGGCTTTGATTTAGAACCAAGAATGAATTTAAGTGAAGTTCTGACAGGAGGAGGTATTTTTTCGATGCTCCGAGTTTCGATAGTCGTCATTTTATCGACTTCTCTATCAGGACTAATCATTGGAACAAAAACATTAGCAACTGTAGAGAATTTTATCAAAAAAGCTTCTTCCAGAAGTCGCTTATTTTTAGGAACCACCATAGTTGGGTTAGCATCAGCCGCTTTTGGTTGCACTCAAACGCTTGCGATTCTCATGACTCACCAGCTTATGAAGGAAAAGTATCAGCAACAGTTAGACAACTATCAATTAGCAACTGATATCGAAAACACTGCTGTTGTACTTTCACCTCTCATTCCTTGGAATATTGCCGGACTAGTACCTGCAACTATATTAATGACTGATTCAGGATT
Source organism: Kalymmatonema gypsitolerans NIES-4073 (assembly GCF_002368435.1). GTDB lineage: Bacteria > Cyanobacteriota > Cyanobacteriia > Cyanobacteriales > Nostocaceae > Kalymmatonema > Kalymmatonema gypsitolerans. Next base: position 9,122,209 of record NZ_AP018268.1, on the reverse strand, counting down.
TATTCCTTATGCCGTTTATTTATATCTCATTCCGCTGTTTAATTGGGTTCAATTTAAGTTAGCGGAATCGAAGATAAAAGATAAGTTTGAATAAACTTACTGATTAGAAATAAGCTATGACGTCTTTAACTTGCATTACCTGGGCGGGCAAGATGCCTACCCCACAAGAATTTTAAAAAAATAAAAGATACAAATGAATGTTTGTTTAACTTAATTGACGCTATGTACAACAAACAGTTTTTAATTCGAGACGCCAATTCTAGTGATATTTCTACTCTTATGGAGCTAATTCGGCTGAAGGCGGAATTTGATGGCTGTCTGGACTTTCTAGAGGCTACACCGAAGAAACTGGAAGACACTTTATTTTGTGAAAATCCACTTGCCTTTGTTTTGTTAGCTGAGATTAACAGAAATGCTATTGGATTTGCAACCTATCACCGGATATACTCCACCTTTCTTGCTCAACCTGGAATATGGCTAGATGATTTATATATCAAAGCTGAATATCGCAGGCTTGGGATCGGTGAAGCGTTGATAAAACATTTATGTCAAATTACCCAAAAAATAGGAGGTGGAAGAATCGATTGGATAGTTGCAGTAAATAATACTCCGGCTATCAAGTTTTACGAAAAAATGGGCGCGAAAATTATCCAAAAGTCAAGGTTCTGTCGGCTGGATAGGGAGGCGATTGAGCAAGGAACAGCATCCTAAAGGGCGCAAAGCGGGATCGCTGCAGTTTGGACAATTGTAGACGAAAGTTTGGCATTAGTCGAACTACCCACAGTCTTAGCAGGTACATCAGAGCTAATAGCAGAGACTAGCTGTGCTGCCGTTGCTACTAGAGTTTAGACTATCACGCTAGCGATCGCAGGTCTGGAGAGTTCAACACTGCGTTATCACCTCCTTTGTTTTTTATGCTCTATTTATATTAGTAGAAATGTAAAGCCATTGTATAAACAAATGAAGACTAAAAGATTAAATGTACGAATGACGAGCGTAGATATAATAAGCTAGTCCTATTGTCTGCTCAGCTTGACAGGACAATTACCAGCCTGTTAGATGAATGGGTAGATTCACTTCCCGAACCTAAGAAACAAGACATCACCGTAGGCTAAAGCCTACGTTGTGGTTTTCATCCCCGCGCTTAAAACCGCGGGGTTTTCAACCTACTTCTTATAAGAAGACACGCCAAGTAGCCAACCTTTATGCTCACACCTGCTGACTTTCTCAAATACGCCCAGTGGTCGGGTATTGCAACATTAGTATTTGCTGCCTTGACAGTTTTGGCTTTTATTTTGAAATGGGGTATTCGCTTTCGGATTGTGGGTTCTACTGGCTTTATGCTAGTGCTGACGGCTGGTCTATTTGCTCTCTCGTTGACGCCCTTGTCTCGCACTGTGATTCCAGGTGCAGTAAGATACACTCGGGTTTATGACAACGGATCAACTCAGGCGGTTATTACCATCCCACCACAAATTACCCCATCACAATTAGAAGCTACATTACGTCAAGCAGCTAGTGATTTGTATTCCTATGGTCGTTTGGGTACACGGGCAGAAAACCAATTGACTATTCGATTGCGTACTGTTGTCCACCCGGAACCAGGAGTTTCCACACCACTTTACCTGGGTCAAGTCAAGCGATCGCTCGCGTCTCGTGAAGATTCTCAAATGGTGATCGAGATTTACCAGGACAAATTCGCCCAATTGCCACAGTTGCCCACCTCACAGAAAAGTTAGAGTGATGAATTACGAGTTAAGAGTTGTGCATCCATAACTCATAACTCTTAATTCCTCACCTGACTTTTACTACTGGAGTACTTTACTTAAGGCACACCAAGTGCTTTCTTCCACTACGCCTGTTATCGACAGTTCGCAGCGCCTTTGGAAGCTTGTCAAAGCTGACTCTGTCAGATCTCCAAAATTACCATCAACCCGTCCTATATAATCACAGGTTGTTTTCAGAATGCGCTGCACCTTTTTCACCAATTCTCCGTAGCAGCCTTTACTCAATTGTGGCATATCTACTGGCGCACCTGTGTAAAGCGCACGCCAAGTACGCTCTGCTACAATTCCATCTTCTTCCAAAAAGACTCGCCGTTGGTATTTTTTTACACTATGTTCTGTTTGGTATCCAAACTCACCATCGATTGGTCCTGTATAAATACCCCAAGCAAACAAGAGGTTTTGCAGTTCTTCTACTGCTTTACCGTTGAAGCCTTGCTGCAGGACTAATTGACTTAACTGTATTTGCAACGTCTGTTCCATTGTGTCGCTGGCATCACTGGTAGATGTCATATTTTCTCCCTAAACAAATTAATGTCTCTTATTTAACAATAGTTTTTTTACTACTGATGCCGCATCACACTTAGGGATATTCTGAGAAGTTCAAAAACTATCTTCATATTAACAAAGTCATATTTTTTTTGTGTTAACAAATACAATATTTCTTAATGTTTTGTTAAGATATAAATCTGGTGATTACGCTCACTAGGGTAAAGAGAATAGTCAAAATTTATTGGACTGTGGACTATGGACTAATTACCCGTTACCTCTTCCCTAATCGGGGAAAGTTCTCCAAAATATCTGGAAGTGCTACTGTTAATTTGTTAATTAGTTATATGCCTAATCAATCGACTGAAACTTTGTCTACTCAAACCTCTAGTCCGTTGCTGGCTCTTTCCGTAGCTCCAGCAAAGGTCATTCGTGGCTCACAAATATTAACACAGGCAACTGATGCGATCGCCCGCTTGGGAAGTCGTCCCCTGATTGTGGGAGGCGAACGTACTCTTGCTGTCACCCAGGAAAGTCTGCAACCACTTCTAAAACAGCAACGCTTGCATATTGCCCAAGCTTGCTATGCTCCTGATTGTAGTGAAGCCAGCTTGAAAGCTTTACACAAGGCAGCAAAAGAACATAAAGCCGATGTAATTATCGGTATTGGTGGCGGGAAAGCACTCGATACCGCAAAATTAATCGCTCATCAATTGGAGTTACCAGTCGTCACAATTCCCACCTCAGCGGCGACATGTGCGGCTTGGACTGCGCTGTCGAATGTGTATTCTGATGAAGGGGCATTTCTCTATGATGTCGCATTGGCAAGTTGTCCTGATTTACTGATACTCGATTACGACTTGATAAAAACTGCCCCGCAACGTACGCTTGTAGCAGGAATTGGGGATGCGATCGCCAAATGGTATGAAGCCTCAGTCAGCAGCGGACACTCGGAACAAACCTTAATCATTGCCGCAGTGCAACAAGCCAGAGTTTTGCGAGATATCCTCTTCCAAAAATCTGCCACTGCTGTTAAAGAACCAGGTAGCGAAGCTTGGCAACAAGTTGTCGATGCAACGGTTCTTCTTGCTGGTGTCATTGGAGGATTGGGAGGCGCACAATGCCGTACCGTAGCGGCTCATGCCGTACATAATGGTTTAACTCACATTTGTAAAAGTGGCAGCATTCATGGCGAAAAAGTCGCTTATGGGATTTTGGTGCAACTGCGTTTAGAAGAGATGGTACAGGGCAATCAGCTCGCAGCAGCAGCACGGCAACAATTATTAAAGTTTTATGCAGAGATAGGATTACCCCAAAAATTGGGCGATTTAGGATTAGGGAACATCACCTTAAACGAATTGCAAAAAGCTGCTGAAATTGCTCTTGCTCCTCATTCTGACATCCACAGACTCCCATTCAAAGTTGCAGTAGAACAGTTGATGGCGGCGATGGTTTCCACCACTGCGCCAGTAGAAGGACGCACTCATATGGGTTTGACGTCTGTTGTGAATGAGGCTGAGTGATTGTTGAACGACACCCGACACAGAGAAACGACGAGTTGTGAATACTGGATAATTCATAATTCTGCGTTTCTCATCTTTTATAATTCATAATTCATAATTCATAATTTTTTCGATGACATTAGATTGGATTGCCCCAGCTGAACGCATACAGCAATTACCACCGTACGTATTTGCTCGTCTTGATGAACTCAAGGCTAAAGCACGAGAGCAAGGGTTGGATTTGATTGATTTGGGCATGGGAAACCCGGATGGCGCAACACCGCAACCAGTGATAGAAGCGGCGATCAAAGCTTTGCAAGATCCGGCAAATCATGGCTATCCTCCTTTTGAGGGGACAGCGAGTTTCCGCCGCGCCATCACAAACTGGTATCGTCGTCGTTATGGAGTCGATTTAGATCCAGATAGCGAAGCTTTGCCTCTTCTTGGTTCTAAAGAAGGATTGGCGCATCTTGCCATAGCCTACATTAATCCTGGTGACTTAATTCTAGTCCCTTCTCCGGCATACCCTGCCCATTTTCGTGGTCCAGTCATTGCTGGGGGCAAAGTTCACAGCTTAATTCTCAAACCAGAGAATGACTGGCTTATTGATTTGGCGGCAATTCCTGAGGATGTTGCCCAAAGCGCAAAGATTCTTTATTTTAATTATCCTAGTAATCCGACAGCTGCAACTGCACCGCGTGAATTTTTTGAAGAAATTGTCGCCTTTGCCCGCAAATATGAGATTTTACTCGTGCATGACTTATGTTATGCGGAGTTAGCTTTTGATGGCTATCAACCCACGAGTTTATTAGAAATTCCGGGTGCCAAAGACATTGGCGTTGAGTTTCATACGCTTTCCAAAACTTATAATATGGCAGGTTGGCGCGTCGGTTTTGTGGTTGGGAATCGTCATATTATACAAGGTTTGCGGACGCTGAAAACAAACTTGGATTATGGCATTTTTGCGGCATTGCAAACGGCAGCAGAAACCGCATTGCAACTGCCGGATAGTTATTTACATGAGGTACAAGAACGCTACCGTACCCGCCGCGATTTTGTGGTTCAAGGTTTATCACAGTTGGGTTGGAATTTGAGTAAAACCAAAGCGACAATGTATCTGTGGGTTCCTTGTCCGGTTGGTGTCAGTTCCACAGATTTTGCTCTTAAGGTGTTGCAGCAAACTGGTGTTGTTGTTACGCCAGGTAATGCTTTTGGCGTTGCGGGTGAAGGGTATGTGCGAATAAGCTTGATTGCGGAGTGCGATCGCCTCGGTGAAGCGTTGGACCGTTTCAAACAAGCTAATATCCGCTTTCAATAAACACAAATGTAGCGCTCTTTGGGCGGCTTCCCGCAGAATACACAGGTAGATGTTTTTTATCTGTGTGTTTTTGTGTCCATTAGTGGTTTTATAAAAGTACAAAATGTGTACAGCTTTACTGAAACGAAAGTCTCAGAATCTTAAGTCATTCAATAGCGTAGCCCTGCAAGATGTCCTTGTTATATACAGGATTTTAGTCCAGAGTAAGATGGCAACTAGAGGTTTCTAAAGCTAAAATTACCGATTAAGCCAATTGTTTTGGAAACATCTCAGTTATTGTGATTAATCAACACTCTGATAACCTTTTCAACCCTCAATTCAAAAAAACATTAGTTGAGGGTTACAAATTTGGCTGGTTTGATTGGTTTTGTCTATGGTATCCTCCTGGTTGGCTGATTATATTCAACCGCCACTGGCAGCATTATCATCAAGATCCAGATGGTTGGAATTGGTTGGAATACGGGTTATTTTTGATTCCCGGCGGATTTTACTTAGCACTTTTCATCCGCTGGTTACGGCTTGGCTGTCGTTCACCTCGTAGTGAGATAGGTGAATTTGACCCAAATTATCAAAAAGCCTTTCGAGATGAAGTTATTGCTCCAATTATTAAATATTATTTCCGGGGAGAGTTGCAGCAAATTGAAAATTTGCCACAAACAGGACCAATGATTGTGGCAATGAATCATGCAGGAATGTGTTTTCCCTGGGACTTTTTAACACTAGGTTATCTATTAAGTAAAACACGAGGATGGTTGGTGCAACCCTTGGCTGGTGTATCTTTGTTTGACCATCCTTGGGTCATTTGGTGGTTACCACCCGGATGGTCAAAGGTTATGGGTGGTGTGAGAGCAGAGTTAGATGATTTTGAGGCGGCGATGCAAGAGCGCAAAATTCTCTTGTATGCACCAGAAGGTTTACGCGGACCAAAGAAAGGTTGGACAAAACGCTATCAACTAGAAACGTTTAATTCGAGTTTTATTCAATTAAGCTTACGTTATCAAGTTCCTATCTTGCCTGTTATTTGCATCGGTAATGAAAATTTACATCCTTGGACATTAAATATTAGAAAGTTGCAAAGGCTATTCAATTTACCATTTTTGCCTATATCACCTTTAATACCATTATTTATTCTCTTTCCATCAATGGGAGTTTGGGCGATGAGAAGTCGCCTGCGTTACTTTGTTCAACCTTTGCATACAGCCGAGTTAAAGGAACATAAGACAGAAAGAGCACAGACTTATAAAAAAGCACAACAATTACGAGAAAAGCTGCAATGTCAAATGAATCAGTTGTTAAGTATTAAAGTTAGAAGTGAAAAGTTTTGAGTTGGCTGTAGGGGCACAAAGCAATGCTTTGTGCCCGTACCATGTGGTTTGTATTTTATTTGCCTCGTTCCCAGCCTGAGACTGGGAATGCCTACTGGAAGGCTCTGCCTCCCTTACTTGCGTTACTAGCCGCCCCCACCGCATTTCCAGGTCGAACCTGGAAACGAGATTTCAGAAGAGTTTTGGCTTAAGTTGACACGTATGAGCAATGCTGTGTCCCTACCATATAATTTGTATTTTATGCAGAAGTGCCAAAGCGGTATCCTTTACCGTAGACAGTATGAATTAATTGTGTTTCCCCTGCTTGTTCAATCTTGCGCCGCAGCAGACGAATTAATGCAGCAATGACATTGCTGCTAGGTGGTTCGTCATCTTTCCAGAGATATTGGAGAATTTGTGCGTGAGTAAGCAATTGTCCAGTGTTTTCCATAAAATATTGCAAAAGCTGGCTTTCTTTGTCTGATAAGTCAATGATCCTGCCTTGACGATAAGCGACTTGGTTTTCACTATCAAGTTCTAAGTCCGCTACCGTAAGCCTTGGAGTTGTTGTACTGGAGCTTGGTGAACCGGAACGACGCAATAAAGCGCGAACTCGTGCGAGTAACTCCCGCAACTCAAAAGGTTTCACCAAATAGTCGTCTGCACCTGCATCCAAACCTTGTACTCGATCATCGAGAGTATCTTTAGCGGTGAGAAACAAGACGGGTGTGGTTTTACCCTGGCGTCGTAATTCTTGACAAATTTCCAACCCCGTTTTGCCAGGCAGCATCCAATCTAAAATCAGTAAGTCATAACTGCCAGTTTGTGCAAGTTGGCTACCACTTGTCCCATCATAAGCCGCATCAACGCTGTATCCCTCACGAGTTAACAAGCGACTCAAAGGGTCTGTTAATTCAACTTCATCATCAACAACCAAAATTCGCATGGTTAGCCATTAGTTAGCCATCTGTACTTAGCTATCAGATATTATTATTTTGCTGATTGCTCAACGCTGACTGCTACTTATGCTAACTGTTGCATTGCCGAAAGGGGAACTTCTCAAAAATAGCATCCGCATCTTACAAGATGTGGGATTGGATTTTAGTGCTTTTTTAGACTCAAGTAACCGCCAACTTCAGATTTCCGACTCTAGTGGCAAAGCCAAAGGGCTGCTAGTGCGCGCACAGGATGTGCCGGTTTATGTAGAATATGGTCAGGCACAGCTCGGTATCGTCGGATATGATGTCTTGCGGGAGAAAAAGCCGCAAGTCGCCCACTTGGTTGATTTACAGTTTGGACATTGCCGAATGTCGGTCGCGGTAAAGCAATCAAGCCCTTACCGTTCGGCACTAGAATTACCAGCTCATGGTCGAGTCGCTTCTAAGTATGTCAATAGTGCGCGAGAATATTTCCACAGTCTGGATTTACCTGTAGAAATTGTACCGCTGTATGGTTCTGTAGAACTAGGTCCGATTACGGGAATGTCAGAGGCGATTGTGGATTTGGTTTCCACAGGGCGAACCTTACGCGAGAATGGTTTGGTTGAGATTGAAACTTTGTTTGAAAGTACGGCAAGATTGATTGCCCATCCTTTGAGTTATCGCTTAAACACGGGTAATTTGCTTGGATGCGTCGAGCAGCTGCGGTCAACAGTTCTGTCTACAGTTTAAATCTACGTAATAATTATGTCCAATTGGAATGCACAGGATGACCACAAAAATTCTTCTCTACGAACGCAATAAAATCTGACAATCTCAGCAAAAATACTACAAATCAATGTCAGAAAAAACTATAGATTTTGACGCCAACCCGCCAGTTGCTACCAACGAGTACGACAACATGGCTCAGATGGCTTTACCCGGTTATGAGGCAATGCATACAATGGCTTTGTCTTGTTTGAAAGCGCACTTAAGCGAAACATCTAATTTGTTGATTGTGGGTGCTGGTACTGGGAGGGAGTTAGTCAAGTTTGGTAAGGGCAATTCACAGTGGCAGATGCTAGGTGTTGACCCATCTGCTAATATGCTATCCATTGCCCAAGAGAAAATACAGCAGCACAGCTTAGCTGAGCGAGTTAAGCTATTTCAAGGATATACGCACGATTTGCCTGTGACTCCCCTGTATCATGCAGCAACTTGCATTTTAGTTATGCATTTTCTCCCAGATGATGGCAGCAAACTGGCATTACTTGAAAGTATTGCTCAGCGTTTGAAACCATCAGCTGCTTTTATCTTGGTAGATGTGTTTGGTGAAAAAGGCACTCGTGAATTAGAGCAGATGATTTTCATTTTGAAAGTCTTTTGGGAAGAAATGGGCATGAAGCCAGAAAGGATGGCTCAATTGCTAGAAACATTCAACAAAGGTGTTTACCCCATTCCAGAGGCGAGAGAGTTAGAATTATTACAGCAAGCAGGCTTTGGAAATATCATCAGATTTTATACAGGGTTTTGGGTTGGCGGTTGGGTAGCAACTAAAAATTGAAATTGTTTTCCTGTCTAAGTTTGTATAGCTTCAGGCTTCTAGTCTGTTGGCATTTGTCGCAAAATGTACACAGAATCTTCCGCCTGCCACTCTTGCCGTGAGATGGCGTAGTAAACGACTTTTCTGTTGTAGAGGAAGGCGTTTTTTTCATATTTCATCCCCAGCTTGAGCATGACTCGCACAGAAGCAAAATTTGTTGGTGCAGCTAACGCCATAATCTGCTCTGCCTTTAGTTCCTCGAAGCCATACCTTAAACTAACTTTCGCGGCTTCTGTGGCAATTCCTTTTCCCCAGTAGCCGCGAGCAAGAGTATACACTAGTTCGTATTCAAGACTTGAATCCCATCAATTCCGGTCAAAGCTTTCTAGGTTTCTACTAAGCATTGTTGCAAAATTCAAACTTCTTTGAGATTGTTGTAGATGGCATCTACCAAAAGTAGTATAAAATATAAGAAGTATCAACATAGACTCATCATAAGCCACCTTTTTTACTAAGAAAAAGAGCAAAGCATTAAGTAACTTTAAAAAGCTTTAATAAATATTTATGTTAGCGATAATGACTCATGACGAAGCGGCGAGGCTTGAAGCCCTCCGGCAATATCAAATTCTTGACACTGAACCTGAAGAAGCCTACAACAATATTGCCCAGTTAGCTGCCTACATTTGTGGGACTCCCATAGTCTTAGTCAATTTTATCGATGAAAACCGTCAATGGTTTAAGGCAAAAATAGGTTTGGATGTCGCAGAAATGCCCCGTAACGTGGGATTGTCTTACCTTTGCCAGGAACGACAAGATGTAGTGGTGATTTCTGATACTTGGGTTGATGAACGCTTCGCCAAGAATTCAGTCGTTGTGTCATATCCATATGTGCGGTTTTATGCAGGAGTACCCCTAATTACCCCGAACGGAGATATGGTGGGGACTCTTTGCGCGATTGACCAAGTGCCACGCCAACTGAGCGACAAACAAGTGGAAGCGCTTGTGGCGCTAGCCCGCCAGGTGATTAGCGAACTCGAGCTTCGGCGTAATTTAGCTGAGGTATCGCGTGTTGCCGAGGACCTCAAGCGTACTGAGGCGAAACTGGCGCACAGCGAAAATCTTCACCGTACAATCATTGAGTCAGAACCAGAGTGTGTAAAATTGCTTGCTAAAGATGGCACATTGCTGGAGATGAATCCCGCTGGACTGGCGATGATTGAAGCTGATTCCCTCAATCAAGTCCAAGGACAATCCCTTTATCCCTTAGTCGCTGCTGAGTATCGCCCAGCTTTTAAGGCACTGACTCAAAGGGTTTTCCAAGGCGAATCGGGGGTGCTGGAGTTTGAAATTGTTGGACTTAAGGGCACTCGTCGCTGGTTGGAAACCCACGCTGTTCCCCTGCGTGATTCTGATAGAGAAATTATTGCCTTGCTAGCAGTGACGCGCGACATCACTGAACGCAAGCGAACTGAAGCATCTTTGCGCGAGAGCGAACAACGATTGAAGCTGGCATTGCACGCTGCTAAACTCGGTTCTTGGGAGTTAGATTTGAAAACGGGCGAGTTATCTTCCTCCAACGAGTGCAAAGCAAACTTTGGTCTACCCCCTCAAGCAGACTTTTCCTACACTGCGCTGTATGAACACATTCATCCAGGCGATCGCGCCTACGTTCAGGAGTCTGTGCAACAAGCTTTAGAGCAACGCAAAGATTATGAAGCAGAGTACCGCACTATCTGGTCTGATGATAGCGTTCATTGGGTACTGGCACGAGGTACTGGAATTTACGATGCTGATGGTAGCCCAACTCGTATGATTGGTGTCATGCTTGACATCACTGATCGTAAGCAAGCAGAAGAGGAATCAAATCGTCAAAACAAACGTTCTCAACTGTTTACCGAAATTACCCTCAAAATTCGTCAATCTTTACAACTTGAGACAATTCTGCAAACTGCAGTCACCGAAGTCCAAAAACTACTGCACGCTGATCGAGTTCTCATCTTTAGGCGGTGGGGAGATGGTTCGGGAACTGTGGTGCAAGAGGCAGTGCTGCCAGGTTTTCCTGTAGTCTTGGGAAAAGATCTCCTCGACCCTTGCTTTGAAAGAGATTATCAAGAACCTTATCGTCAAGGAAGAGTTAGTGCGATCGCCAATCTGGAAACAGCAAACATTCAACTTTGCCACAAAGAATTTCTTGCGCAGTTTGGTGTCAAAGCTAATTTGGTAGTACCGATTCTGCAAAGGGACAACTTATGGGGTTTGCTGATTGCTCATCAATGTGAACATCCCCGAAATTGGAACACCCCAGAAATTGAGTTGTTGCAACAGTTGGCAAACCAAATAGGCATCGCCCTATCTCAAGCGCAACTTTTAGAACAAGAAACCCGCCAACGTCAGGAACTGGCTCGTTCCAATGCGGAATTAGAACAATTTGCCTACGTTGCTTCTCATGACTTGCAAGAACCATTGCGAATGGTGGGGAGTTACTTACAGCTTTTGGAGCGACGATACAAAGACAAGCTTGATGATCGGGCGAATGAGTTTATCGACTACGCTGTAGACGGAGCACGCCGGATGCAGACACTCATCAATGACTTGTTGAGCTATTCGCGTGTCAGCACGCGTGCTCAGCCCTTTAAACGAGTTGATTGTAATGCTGTGCTCAACAACGCTCTCGCCAATCTCAAATTTGCTATTGAAGAAAGCGGCGCAGTCGTCACCCGCGATACTTTGCCGGAAGTGATGGCGGATGCAACGCAACTGTCGCAGTTGTTTCAGAACCTGATTGCTAATGCTATCAAATTCAAGAGCGAACAACCGCCCCAAATCCATATTGAGGTTGAAGCCACAGGGCAAGAATGGCGATTTGCAGTGCGCGATAATGGTATTGGCATCGAACCTCAATATGCTGATCGCATTTTTATAATTTTTCAGCGATTGCACACCAGAGATAAGTACCCCGGCACAGGCATCGGCTTGGCAATATGTAAGAAAATTGTGGAACGCCACGGTGGAAACATCTGGATTGAGTCGCAACCACAACATGGTGCAACTTTTTTCTTTACAATTCCTGATCGAGCGGCAAACCAATTGTGAACTTTGAAGTGATTATGCCTATTGAGGTTTTGCTAGTAGAAGACAACCCTGGCGATGTGGAGTTAACCCGCATAGCCCTAGAAGATAGCAAAATCTCCGTGAACCTGAATGTAGCGGTTGATGGCGTAGAGGCTATGGCATTCTTGCATAAACAGGCAAATTATGCTGGAATGCCTACCCCCGATATTATCCTGCTTGATTTCAATCTGCCTAGAAAAGACGGGCGAGAGGTGCTGGCAGAAATTAAAGCAGATAAAGTCCTCAAGCGCATTCCTGTGGTTGTTTTAACAACATCTGGAGCTGAGGAAGATATCCTCAGAGCTTACAGCCTCTGTGCCAACTGCTATATCACTAAACCTGTTGACTTCGATCAATTTGTCAAAATTGTACATTCTATAGAGAACTTTTGGTTCACTGTTGTCAAGCTACCACAGGAGTGATGAGGGAGTGGGGGGAGTTCTGGAGTGGGAGTGAGCGAAGAAAACCACTAACCACTATCAAATGTACAGACGCGCCATAGCGCGTCTCTAACCACTAACAAATAACAAATAAGTAAAATAATGAAAATTTTATTAGTGGAAGATAATCCGGGTGATGTTCGGCTGTTGCAGGAGTTTTTATGGGATGTCACCTCTGTGAAGCTTCACCTGAAGCAGGCGCAGGAATTAGAAGAGGCGCTGCGCTTTTTGGAGCAAGAAAGGTTTGATGTCATTTTGCTAGACCTTTTACTTCCGGATAGCGAGGGACTAGAAACGTTTATCAAAGTCCATCATCAGGCTCCTACTATTCCCATTATCGTGTTAACAGGTTTTGATGATGATACCTTGGCGACTAGGGCAATGCAAGAAGGCGCTCAAGATTATTTGGTCAAGGGGCAGGTGAATGGTGACTTACTGGTGCGCTCAATGCGTTATGCTATTGAGCGTCAGCGAACGGAGCAAGCTCTGCGACAGAGTGAGGAGCGATTTCGGGTTGCTCTGAAGAACTCTCCTATCTTTGTCTTTAATCAAGATAAGGAGTTACGCTACACCTGGATCTATAATCCAGGTTTTGGGGTGACGGCACAAGAGATATTAGGCAAGCGAGACAGCGATTTTATTTGTGCTGAAGATGCAGAGCGTTTAACCACTATTAAGCGTCGTGTACTCACCACGGGTATAGGAACGAGAGAGGAAGTTTCTATTACAACGGCTCTTGGGATGCGGTATTACGATTTAACTGTAGAGCCATTGCAGAATGAGTCGCAAGAAGTCGTAGGGATCACCTGCGCTAGCATCGATATTAGTGAGCGCAAACTTGCTGAAGAGAAAATCCGCCAACAAGCGGCTTTACTTGATGTTACTACTGATGCGATTATTGTGCGAGATTTAGAAAATCGCATCTTATTCTGGAACAAAAGTGCAGAGAATTTGTACGGTTGGCAGGCTCAAGAGGTATTTGGCAAAAATGCCAACAAGCTTTTGTACAAGGAAATACCACCAGAAGTGGAAGCAGCTCTTTCAACCGTTATCAGCAAAGGTCAGTGGCAGGGTGAGGTAAGTAAAGTTACTAAAAGTCGTAAGGAAATTCTCGTACAAAGCCGTTGGACATTAGTCTGTGATGAACGAGGAAAGCCCTTATCCATTCTCAGCGTTGACACAGATATCACCCAGAAAAAACTCTTGGAATCACAATTGTTCCGCGCCCAACGCTTGGAAAGTATTGGTACCTTAGCTAGTGGTATCGCCCACGACCTAAATAACATCCTGACGCCGATTTTAGCAGTGGCTCAATTGTTACCCCTGAAATTTCCTGACGTCTACGAGCAAGATAACCACCTGCTGGAAATACTAGAAAACAGCGCCAAACGTGGAGCAGACTTAGTTAAGCAGGTTTTGTCATTTGCGCGAGGCGTGGAAGGGAAGCGCATGGCTTTACAACTCAAACACCTAATCCGGGAAGTGGTGAAGATTCTTAAAGAGACGTTCCCTAAATCCGTTGAAGTCTCTATTGACATAGTGCCAGATTTGTGGTTAGTTTCTGGAGATGGTACACAACTTCATCAGGTGCTGATGAACCTTTGTGTCAACGCCCGCGATGCTATGCCCAATGGCGGGACTTTAAGTATCTGTGCGGAAAATCTGTTTATTGATGAAAACTATGCGCGGATGCACTTAGAAGCCAAAACGGGACCGTATACTGTGACGACTGTTTCGGATACTGGAATTGGTATTCCTCGTGAAGTTTTAGACAGAATTTTCGAGCCATTTTTCACAACTAAAGAACAAGGTAAAGGCACAGGGCTAGGTCTTTCCACTGTTATTGGCATTGTCAAAAGTCACGGTGGTTTTGTCAACGTTTATAGTGAGGTGGGATCTGGCACGAGTTTTAAGATTTACTTACCAGCAGTGCAGGAAATGGAAGCACAGCCAGTACAAGAGGTGGAGATTCTGGCGGGACAAGGAGAATTGATTCTGGTTGTGGATGATGAACCCTCGATTCAAGAAATTACCAAAGCTTCTTTAGAAACATACAATTACAAAATTCTCACTGCTCATGATGGCATTGAGGCGATCGCCTTATACGCCCAACATAAGCACGAAATTAGTGCTGTGTTGATTGATATGATGCTACCTGCCTTAGATGGTTTAACTGCGATGCGTACTTTGCAAAAAATCAACCCACAAGTCAAAATTATTGCTTCTAGCGGGCTGATGTCTAGCAGTAAGCTGGCAGCAGTTATGGGCAGTGGTGCCAAAACATTTTTGTCGAAGCCTTACACACTCAAGGAATTATTGCACACTTTACAGATGGTTCTTAGTGAAAACTAGCGTACAGCTTAGGTTTGTACAATATACGAAGTATCATCTGGTTGCCATTGGGAACGCGAAATGACGTAATATACAACATCATAACCGTAGTAGCGAGCATTCTTTTGATACTTCATTCCGACTTTTTGAATCACACGTACTGAAGCAATGTTTTGTGGTATTGCAATAGCAACAATTTTATCTAGGTTGACTTCCAAAAACCCATACTTCAAAGTGGCACGCGATGCTTCTGTCGCAATTCCCATGTTCCAATAAGACTTGTCAAACACATAGCCAAGTTCAACTTCTGGGGTATTTTGCAAGAAACCAAGTCCGCAACGACCAATCATTTTGCCACTGTCTTTGTGAATGACTGCCCAAATTCCAAAGTTCTGTTCTTGCCACTGTTTGATATGTTTGGACAAGCTTGTTTGCGTTTGTTCTTTTGTTTTTGGGGATAGATATCTCATAACTTCTGGATCGCTGTAGAGGCGAAACAAGTCATCAAAATCGTCTGGGGTAAAGTGTCTTAACCGCAGCCGTGCGGTTTCAATTTCAGGCATTTTCTAAAATGTAAGGGGAATTATCGGGTTGCCAGGCTTTTCGCGCAAGGGCATAGTACACCACATCTAAGTTGTAGAAGTGGGCATCTTTTTCATACTTCAACCCTGCTTTCTCCATCACACGCCGCGAAGCCAAATGTTCTGGTGCGGTGATGGCAACAATTTTATCTAGCTTGACTTCCTCAAAACCATATCTCAGGCTTGCTTTTGTCGCTTCCGTAGCAATGCCTTGATTCCAGTAACCTTGATCCAACCGATAGAGAACTTCAACTTCCGGGCTGTTTGGTAAAAAATTTAATCCGCAATGACCTAGTAATTTACTACTTGCCTTGTCAACAACAGCCCAAACCCCAAAGCCATACTGCTTCCAATGTTGAATAAAAAACTCTAAAATTTCCTGAGTAACTTGTTTTACCTTTTCTTTTGGAATTGCTCCTCTAGGTGAGTATTTCATCACTTCTGGATTGCTGAGAATCACACTGAGTTCTTCCAAATCGTCTTCGGTGTAAGGTTTAAGCCATAATCTGGCAGTTTCAATCTCTGGCATGGTGTCAAGGTAGGAATGAAAACACTACATTAGGGAGATGTGCTTTTTGTGTTGTAAAAATTAATATAATGCTCTTATTATGAGCACTTCCAAACCCCAAAAAAAAATTCACACAGGTTACCGTCGGCGTGAGAATGACTGGCGGTTATTTTTGCGTCTCGTACCTTATGCCCGTCGTCATGGGCGATCGCTCTTCGTTAGTATTTTGCTGCTGGTACCAATAGCAGTTGCTAACGCTGTGCAACCACTGCTGATTGGACAAGTAATCTCCCTGATTCGCAATGAACCAAGCACCTATGAGTTTCTCAAAAACCGTCCGTTGTTACAAGGGCTAAATATCATTGAAGCCTTGTTACTGATCACAGTCAGCGTACGATTGATACTTACAGGTTTTCAGGGTTATTTGGTACAAAAGCTAGGTCAGCAAATCACTGCGGAAATTCGCCAAGACTTGTTTCATCATGTCACATCTCTGGCGGTGCGCTTTTTTGACAAAACACCCGTAGGTAAATTAATCACCAGGCTTACCAGTGATGTGGAAGTGTTGGGAGATGTCTTTTCCACTGGGGCGATCGGCATTGTCTCAGATTTGTTTTCCATGCTGGTGATTCTTGGTTTTATGTTTTCTATGCAGTGGCAACTTGCTTTTTTGCTGCTGATGGTTTTGTTGCCAGTAGCGTGTCTTATAGTATACTTGCAAAAAGAATACCGCAAAGCTAATTATAAGGTCAGGGAAGAACTTTCTGTACTGAATTCTCAGCTACAAGAAAATATTATTGGCATAAATGTTGTGCAATTGTTCCGGCGGGAAAAATTCAATGCACAGTTGTTTCGCAATAATAATCAACGTTACGTCCACGAGGTAGATAATACTATCTTTTATGATTCAGCGGTTTCAGCAACCCTGGAATGGATTGCCTTGATTGCCGTTGCAGGTGTTTTGTGGGTGGGCGGTTCTTTACTACTGGGCAAAAACTTGACTTTCGGCATCTTATCTGCATTTATATTATATGCCCAGCGCTTATTTGATCCCTTACGCGAGTTTGCGGAAAAATTCACTGTCATTCAATCTGGTTTTACCGCTATAGAACGCGTGAGTGAAATTTTAGATGAACCGATAGAAATACGCGATCGCGGTAATCCCAGATTCTCAATTTTGGATTCTCGGTTGGGTTATATAGACCGAATCACTCATAATCCTGAGTTACCAACGGAAAATTCACAACCTGAACTTGGAGAAATCCGCTTTGAACACGTCTGGTTTGCTTACAAAGACGATGATTACGTGATTAAGGATTTAAACTTCACCATTCATCCTGGTGAGAAAATCGCATTAGTAGGTCCTACAGGTGCAGGTAAAAGTTCCATCATCCGTCTTTTGTGTCGCCTTTACGAACCAAATCAAGGACGTATTTTCGTGGATGGGATAGATATCCGGGAAATACCCCAAGCAGAACTGCGGCGTTACATGGCTGTAATTTTGCAAGAAGGTTTTTTGTTTGCTGGTGATGTCAAAAGCAACATTACGTTAGGGGACAGCTACAGTTTTGAGGAAATCCAACAAGCAGCAGCGAAAACCAACATTACTCAGTTTATTGAACAACTGCCCCAAGGTTATGATACCCAACTCAGAGAACGAGGTACAAATCTTTCTAGCGGTCAAAAGCAACTTTTAGCATTTGCGCGTGCTGCAATTCGCAACCCAGAAATTTTGATTCTGGATGAGGCAACTGCTAGTCTGGATGTTGGGACAGAAGCTTTAATTCAGGAAGCTTTAAATAAACTTTTAGTGGGACGTACCGCCATCATTATTGCTCACCGCCTGTCTACAATTCGCAATGTGGATCGGATTTTTGTACTCAAGCGCGGAGAATTAATAGAACAGGGAAGTCATGAAGAGTTGCTGCAAACAGGAGGAATGTACGCCACTTTGCACAATTTACAGATGTTAGGAAGTTAAACAATTTTGGATGTTAGATTTTAAATTTTCATTTAACTGTACCTCCTGATCAGAATTGGCGATAGTCCTTCATAATACTTGTGGGGTGGGCTGTCCAGCCATTGGTGTCAACTTAAACTATGGAAGCTCAGCATTACAGCATTTTATCTTTTTGAGGGGGTCTGGGGGAGCTATAAGACCCACACCATAATTTAATTTGATGTGGGATACATGGACTCCTCCAGGTTAGTTTTACGGGATTCAATATCCCTAAAATTAACAAATATAACCCGAATGTTTCTTGATGATTCTTGGCAGAAATGATAGCATTCATATACCGGATAACTAACGGTTGCCTTGACTCAAACGGACACGCCTTGGTAGCGTGGTGAACAGCGCAAACGGCATAAACTAGTCTGTACCTTGACAACTGAAGTTAGGGCGTTCCAGCCAGAATTTGCTATAGGTCGTAGCTTCTGTGGCTGGGTAAAAACTTCACAGTATGTAGGGTCTAAGGCTTCAAGAGCGAAAACTTGGTAGCCATGTACGCATGGGCTGTGCGGAAGGGAAACTGCCTGGGCAATCGGTCTGCCGGGGAATAAGTCATGATAGCGAAGCGAGACGTAGTCTGGCTGTTCTAGGTAAGTGGTGAAATACCTGCACGCGGAAATAACCAGGAAGGCTTAATCGCGAGATTGAGAAGCCTACACTATAATCTTTGATTTAGTGTAGGAGAGGTCACCTATAAGCTCGCACATTTACTATAAGTTGCCAGCTTATTAGAAGCAAGACAGAAACTATCCACAGCATACTTAGGGCACACTGTTTCTTGCGTAGCATTGCAAGAAGCCCGAAGTTTTACACTTTGAGTTTCATCTTTCACCAGCTTCGCTTGATAACAGTATAGACCATCTGGTTTTTCAACATTTAATTCAGCAAAAATCATATTTTTGTCTAAATTTTGCTGAATGATTTCGCCGGAAACTTTGTAGTTAAACCAATCCCATCCGTAGCGAAGGATCAGTTCTCTTTCTAAAACTTGAATTGAGTTTGGCAGAATTCCCCAGCCTCGATAGACTTTCTTCAATAATGTGATGTCACCAGTACGAGTCAAAATCGATTTAAACGATTCTTGATCCAAAGCTCCATAATATCTTCCATCTGGAAAATCTATAGCTGTTGGAGCAAACCGATGTCCACCAAAATGGCTAGATTTCCAAATACGAACATTGTCTAATTCCAAACTAGAAACGATAGATGTAGCGTTAAAGTAAAACGGATTGCCATACCTAGCACAGCACCTATCATGGCTACCGTGAGTACATATAAGAATATCTCTCGTTACACTTGTTTGGGCATCATAATCAGAAAATCCGCCCCGTAACCATTTTCTGACAACGGGTGCTACGAGCTCAATATTTGCCAACTGAAATTCTTGCTTACGATACCCATTGCTCAAACCCTCTTTTCTTTGATAAATCAACAGGGTTGTGCTATCTGCTTTATGCGATACATTGTTGGCAATCAAGAGAAACTTGATAGGCAACTTATTTCGTTTCACCTCCTTGATCAAAATCTGCAAATTTTCCGGAACCCACCTAGAGTTAAAAGCTTCCGATGTCCAAGGTGGAGGACATTCCACTAATATATAAGTTTGCTCATTAGTGGCACTACCAATAATATCTTCTCCTGCTTGTCGCGAATAGTCGGAACAAAAGAAAGTATTCATCTAACTCTACTGTACTTAATTAATGTGTTTTACGAACAAAGGATATTACAAACAGAGATGGTGTTATTAGCTACCAATTTCCCGAACAACGCCTTGGGTTGTCAAGTATAACAACAGAAGATATTTATCTTCCAGTCAAAACAGGGTAGCTCATTGCTTACACGGCTTTTCGTAGAAACTCCTACGTTCAAAAAGCTGACAAGTCTTTTGATTTGTACTTTCTTGTCTGCGATGAGAATTTGAGATACCCAATAATAGAGTCTCTTTCTACCCCTCTTTTTCTGGGCTTTCCACTGCTGCCAAAAGTGAGTGTTTGTGCTTTTATTTAGTAATTTTTCATTGAAAGTAAAGCACATATTCAAATACTTGAGTTGGTGGAAGTTCAAAGTAAATGAAATATCTTTCCCAGAAAAAGAGCTAGCAATTTTATTTTGCCTTTCAGTAGATAGAAAAACTGCTTCTTGTGTACAATTTTTTTTTAAAAGTTCTTGCGGTCTAAATGATTTTCCCAAATTTATTTGCTTTTTCATATTGATAAATTTTCTCAATTGTGATTTAAAAAAATAAAACCCAAACTAATTATTACAAATTATTAGCATCAAGGCACAGTAGATAATTTTATATCTTGCACCCTTTTTTGTATGCTTAATACTAAATATTAGCAACTATTGATTGCTAATGTCAGTTTTTTTCAGGATTAACATTTAACTTATAAGAGGTACTTTTACTTAGTTGTCACAGGGCAATTTCCTCCATAGTAATGTGAATATGACTGGTACGGTACTGCTTTTGGGCAGATTTTGCTCATTCCTATGATATATTCTGACTCAGACTATCTTAAGCATTTTTTCACCTTCTTTAAGCTCGTGAAAATCGTATCAGGGCTTGAGTAGAGCGTCTGCTATGACTCTAACTGAAGTCAATAACAAAAGCAAGTATTTGCTAATTTTTCTAATCATCACTACCGTTCTAAACTGGGAGATACGAGTGAATGCAGGATTTACTAGCATCAAATAGCTGACAATACCTACTGGAAGAAGGTTCTGCCTTCCGGATAGGATAGATAATTATTATTTTTTTGGAGAAAAATATTGCAAATACTTTAAGGAAATCACCTTCTTTCATCGTTGGAGAAGATATCAGAATTTTTCAGCTAGTAAGTTAGAATGATTCTCAGGATAAAATTGAGTAATTCACAGAGAGAAAACTTGTTATCTTTATGAAGAAATTCTAGGGTTGCAGCTACTATGCATCCACCATTGCAGCATTTTCAAGCTTAATTATGACTCCTAGTTTTTTTGTTTGTGATAACTTTTCTCTTCGTGGAATCAAGTTAGTATAGTGAATAATATAAATTCTACGCTTGGTTGTTATGGCTTCTGCTTGTTTCCGCTTTTATGCAGAGTTGAATGATTTCTTGCCATTGCATAAAAAGCAGATAAAAATAGCTCATAGTTTTGCTGAAAAAGCCTCAATTAAGGACATGATTGAATCTTTTGGTGTCCCTCATCCAGAAGTTGATTGTATTGAAGTTAACGGAAGATTTGTAGATTTTTATTACATTGTCCAAGATGGGGATATCATCGATGTCTATCCAATTTCTGCTACAGATATAGTTACATCCACCATCTCTATTAGACCTGAACCCCTAAGTATTATCCGCTTCGTTTTAGATATTCATTTGGGCAAGCTAGCAACATCTTTACGGCTGTTAGGGTTTGATACGTTATACCGCAATGACTATGAAGATGAAGAATTAGCTCACATCTCCAGTACCCAAAACCGAATTCTGTTAACTCGCGATCGCGCTTTATTAATGCGAAGTATTGTGACTTATGGCTACTATGTAAGAAATACTGACCCGCAGAAACAAATTGTTGAAGTTATGCAACGCTTCGACTTGTATAAATTAGTGTCACCCTTTCAACGGTGTTTACGCTGCAATGGATTATTAGAACCCGTAGCAAAAGAATCAATTGTTGACCAATTGCCAGAAAGTGTCAAATTGTACACGAATGAATTTCATCGCTGTCAAAACTGCAACCAAATTTACTGGAAAGGGTCGCATTATGAAAGATTGCAACAGTTTGTTGACTTCGTAGTTGGTAATGGATAATGGATCGTGGATAGTAGGTAGTAGTTAACAACGCTCCAAATGTACAGACGCGCCATGGCTACAACGCTCCAAATGTAGAGACGCGCCATGGCGCGTCTCTACAAGGCTCCAATTAACCACTAAGAACTACCAATTCCCTATTAAAAGACTGTGACATTGATATTAGCGCTGGATTTTGGCGGAACAAAGCTGGCAGCAGCGACGATAAATGCGGGTTCTAAGCAATGGCTGGGATATGAACGTCGCCTTTCACCTACAAATGCAAATGCTGATACTGATTTGGAAATTATGCGTTCTGTTATCAACTCTTTACTAAAGGGAGCGAAACCAGACGCTATTGGTGTTAGCTTTGGCGGACCAGTTGACGCAACAACAGGGAAGGTGAGGCTATCCCATCATGTCCTTGGATGGGAAAACGTTCCTCTACGCAACTTACTAGAGGAAGAGTTTGGCGTTCCTGCTGGTGTAGATAACGATGCTAATGTTGCTGCTTTGGGCGAACATCGCTTTGGTGCGGGTCAGGGTTACGATAGCTTGTTTTACATTACCGTTAGCACTGGCGTGGGGGGCGGTTGGATACTCAATAGTCAGCCTTGGCGAGGTAGTGAGGGGATGGCTGGCGAAATTGGACACATGGTTGTAGACCCGAATGGACCTGTGTGTTTGTGTGGAAAGCGCGGGTGTGTGGAGAGGTTGGCTTCGGGACCTTATATGGCGCAGGATGTGAGGGAGGTTTTGAGAAACGAACCGCAGAGACACAGAGAGCCCAGAGGAGAGATACTGAGGGAGCTGGTGGGAGATAATTTGGAGTTGATTACGGGGAAGGTGGTGAGTGAAGCTGCGGCGGCTGGGGATAATTTAGCTCAGGAAATTTTGTACAGGGCTAGTTGGGCGCTGGGTGTGGGTATTGGCAATGTGGCGAATTTAATCAACCCGCAGCGGTTTGTGTTGGGTGGTGGTGTGATGAAGGCGGGTGAGGATTTTTGGGAGGTGTTGCAAAGGGTAGCAAGGGAGACGGCGTTACCTGAGGTGAATTTTGAGATTGTTCCGGCGGCGCTGGGGGATGATGCGCCGTTGTGGGGGGCGGTGGCGTTGGCTGAGGATGTTTTACATTAATTTAGATGAGTGCTGAGTATACGACTTTCTACCCCAGCCCCTAGTCAGTCATCGTTCAGTGCTACCACCATCAGGGCAGTAATCTGAGGATTTTAGTAAGTTTTCTCACAGCGAGCGTTTAAATTTACGCTATCTTTGACCTAGTTTATGGTATTTCGCTATCAGAGAAGTTTCTGTCTAATCCTCCTTCAAGTCGGCAGCAGTAGCTGTGGTGCGAGTTAATGCCACTAGGTTAGCCCAAATGTTGCTGCTAAATAAGGGTGTGGTGATGAATCTCACTCCCATTTAGTGATGTGTCGTATGCCCAGTTGCCTTGTCACCGTATTTAATGGCAGTTGAAGATAACTCAGGTGTGCGCGAGCCAACAGTTCGCTTATTGTTAGAGGATGTCTCAACTTCGCCACACTTTTCAAGATTCCAGCATTATGGGTAAATGGGCTTTACCAGCGGTTTTTTTTGACGTTTGTGGAAATGGCAAAATTGCAAAAAAATATTTTTATAAAAGTTGTGTTTTTTAAGTTTCATCATCTGTACAAATCTAGCTAGATTTTCAACTTAAAAAAATGAATTATCTAAAAAAAACTGTATACTTTACTATTTAATATTGACTATGTAACTATAAAATCAGAAAATAGTAATTACTTCTGTACTCTGTTCATTTTCTTTAATTCAATATTATTTGAACAATGCCAGCCAAGAATTTAGTGAGCGCTCATAAATTAAAACCTACTGTACTTGATTTATTTTGTGGTGCAGGTGGTATGAGTTTAGGGTTTCAAAATGCTGGATGTAAAATTTTAGCAGGAATAGATCAGAGTCCCCACGCCATTAAGACTCATCATAATAATTTCCCTAGCTGTAAACTGAAGCTTAAGCCTCAAGATATTACTAATATAAAGCCACGTGATTTGAACCTAAAACCCGGTGAAGTGGATATTGTGGTTGGTGGACCGCCATGTCAAGTATACTCCTTAGTAGGTATTGGGAAAATGAAGTCATTAGGCAGAAAAATTGAAAATGATCCTAGGAATTTTCTTTATCAAAAATTTGTAGAGTTTTTAGGTTTTTATCAGCCATTATTTTTTGTAATGGAAAATGTGGATAGCCTAGCAAAAAGAACAATATTTCCGACTATTCTTAAGGAACTAGAGTTTGGTTTACCACGAAAACGAGAAAAATATCCTGGTTATCGGATTCATCATAATATTCTAATAGCTTCAGATTATGGTGTTCCTCAAATTAGGAAACGTCTCTTCATTGTAGGTGTACGTAAAGATTTAGAATATGAATTTGAATTTCCTCAACCACTTAAGAGGAAACCAGTTTCAGTAGGGGAGGCTATCAGCGACTTGATACCACTTACCCCTCCATATCTACCTTTGAAGAGCAAAAATAGTGGACTACCTCAAGAAGATACCAAAAAGTTT
Source organism: Kalymmatonema gypsitolerans NIES-4073 (assembly GCF_002368435.1). Classification (GTDB taxonomy): domain Bacteria; phylum Cyanobacteriota; class Cyanobacteriia; order Cyanobacteriales; family Nostocaceae; genus Kalymmatonema; species Kalymmatonema gypsitolerans. The sequence continues at coordinate 9,098,033 of NZ_AP018268.1, read as the reverse complement.
TATCTCACACCTCCGCAATCAAGCTATCAGAAAAAAATGAGAAGAGAAATTACTAGGATGCCACAGCCAGACGGAGTGATGAATCATATCTGTCGCTCTCATAACCCAGTAGATATAATTTGTTTTGCTATGCTTGCCCAAGGTGGAAAATATACAGATTTACCCGAGAAGATGAGACGTTATCGTTGGGATATATTTGATGATAAATATAAACGTTTACCTTGGAATAAACCAGCGTGGACTTTGACTGCTCATATGCGGAAAGATTGTCTGGCTTATATTCATCCTATACAGAATCGTAGTATTTCAGTGAGAGAAGCGGCTAGGCTACAAAGTTTCCCAGATCACTTTGTTTTTGATGCGCCCATGACCAGAATGTTTGAGTTGGTTGGGAACTCTGTGCCACCACTTTTGGCGGAAGCGATCGCTAAACTGATTGTTAAACAAGTACAAGCTTACTATGAGAGTCACCCGAAGGTTGAGCAACTTAGCTTACTTTAGTGCGTTCAGGGAGTGTGCCTTAACGCATCACTTTGAGTCATTTAAATGAGGAATTGCAAAATGATAATATTCGCCGTATAGGTGGGAAATATGTAAATATAACTACTAAGATGAATTGCTCTACCGGGAGTTACAACCGCATGGTTCGTGAACGTGCTAACGACGAATATGACTTGGTTGAACCCCGTGCGCCTGCGATGCTGGAGTCATTACGGGCTTTTGGATACAACATCCAGACTGCGATCGCCGATCTCATTGACAACAGTATCTCCGCAGGGGCAAAGAATGTATGGCTGCAATTTTACTGGGATGGATCTGAGTCTTACATATCTATGCTGGATGACGGCAAAGGCATGACTGAAGCGGAACTAGTGAATGCCATGCGTCCAGGTAGCCGAAATCCTTTGGAAGAAAGAGAACCAAATGATTTGGGAAGATTTGGTTTAGGACTGAAGACGGCATCTTTTTCTCAGTGTAGGCGGCTCACAGTTTGTGCAAAGGCAGTTAATCAAAACTCTGTAACCCGTCGCTGGGATTTAGATTATGTGAGTAAAACAGGAGAGTGGCGGTTACTCCGTTCTGCAGCATCAGGTTCAGAAGAACGACTAACCGCCTTAGAGCAAATGGAAAGTGGAACAGTGGTGCTGTGGGAGAGTATGGATCGGGTAGTTGGTGGGACAAAAACTAACGATCTGAAGGCACACAACCGCTTTTTAGAAATGATTGAAGATGTGGAAAAGCATCTGGCGATGGTATTCCATCGGTTTTTGGAGCGAAAGAATAAGTTACAAATTTGGATTAATCAGCGACTAATTGAGCCTTGGGACCCATTCCTCACAAACGAAAAAGCAACACAGTGGTTGCCAGAAGAGAATTTATACTTCCGAGAAGATAGGGTGGTTGTTCAACCCTATGTGCTACCTCATCACTCAAAAGTAGATTCGCAAACTTATGAAAAAGCTGCGGGTCCAAATGGCTGGAATGCTCAACAAGGTTTTTACATCTACCGTAATGAAAGGATGTTGGTAGCGGGTGACTGGCTTGGTTTAGGTTTACAGAGGGATGAACATTGTAAGCTGGCGCGAATCCAGGTTGATTTGCCAAATTCAATGGATAGCGACTGGAATATCGATGTTAAAAAGTCTAGAGCGCGTCCGCCTGCTTGTTTAAGGGAAAACCTTAAACGGATCGCAAAACTGACGCGAGGAAAAGCAGCAGATATATACAGATATCGAGGAAAGGTTATTGCCAGAAAATCTTCAGAGAATTATGTCTTTACTTGGCTGAAGAAGCTTAAAAATGGCAAGGTTTTTTATGTTATTAACCTAGAGCATCCATTAGTTAAAGAAGCGCTCAATATTCCCACAGAATCTCGTCAAATTATCAAGGCATTACTTCGACTAATTGAAGAGACTGTTCCTGTTCAGCAAATTTGGCTTGACAGTGCTGAAAATTCAGATAAACATAGTCAACCTTTTGAAAAAGCGTCTTCTCAAGAAGTTCGAGAGGTAATGATGCAAGTTTATCAAGCTTTAATAAAAAATGGATTTACACCGTCAGAAGCACGGAAACGTTTAGCTTCAATGGAGCCATTTCAGCATTTTGAGGAATTGGTGGCAAGTCTAAAAGAGTAAGCAAGGAGATGTTTTTATATGAGCGATTATGATACAGCCCGTCAAATGACTTTGGACTTTTTAAAGGACGAATCGCAAGGTGGACAAAGACCTACCCAGGAAATTATTCGTGATGCAGTTAATGACGTTCTCAGTTTACTGCAGAAGCGAGGACGTGCAACAGAAGTTAGTGAAGAAATGCTTGTTCGAGACTTAGAGAGTCTCTTCAATATATGGATCGGCAAAGGAACTATACTGGACAACCAAGAGAACCATATTCCTTGGTTGCCTGACCGCAGAAGCGAGATTAGTTGGGATTTTTGGAATCGCTACAGGCGTTACTTGGAGGAAGAAAAAGGATGGGCACCAGTTACTATTAATAGCGTTGAACAGTTGACAGACCAGATTCTAGAACGTATCGAAGATCCCAAACGTCTGGGATCTTGGGATCGAAGAGGGATGGTGGTTGGACAAGTTCAGTCAGGGAAAACAGCTAATTATACTGGTTTACTTTGTAAAGCAGTCGATGCAGGATACAAATTGATTATTGTCCTAGCTGGTATGCAAAACAGCTTGCGAAGCCAGACACAGATACGTTTGGATGAAGGTTTTCTCGGTTTTGATTCTCAGGTTAATAGAGCTTTTGATCGAGGAAATCCTTTATTAGGTGTAGGTAAAATCCCCATAGGAAAGTGGCTGGTTGTCAATTCAGCAACAAGTAGTGCTAATAATGGTGATTTCAATCGAACTGTAGCAAAGCAATACGGGGTTATTCCTGGTGGTCAAGATCCATTACTTCTTGTTGTCAAGAAAAATAAATCCATTTTGACTAATCTCTTTAAATGGGCGTTGAGCGTTAGAGGGCTTGTCCATGAAGAATCAGGAAGAAAAATTGTCAGAGATGTACCATTGCTAATTATTGACGATGAAGCTGATAACGCCTCTATAAATACAAATCCTCTTCCTTTTGATGAAAACGGTAATATTATAGAAGATTATGATGTTTCAACTATTAATAAACTAATTAGACAACTACTTTATAGCTTTGAGAAAAGTAGCTATGTAGGATATACTGCTACACCATTTGCCAATATTTTTATACACCCAGATGTTACCAAAGCCGAATGCGGAGAAGACCTATTTCCACGTAGCTTCATTATTAATATACCTACACCATCAAACTATATAGGTCCTACTCAAATATTTGGTTTAGATGCAGATTCAACATCTGGTTTGGAAGAATCTGAAGGTTTACCAATCATTAGATTCCTCGATGACCATGAAGAATGGATGCCAACACAACACAAAAAGGAGCATATACCTGAATATCTTCCTCCATCGCTTCAACAGGCGATTAAAGCTTTTATTCTAGCTTGTGCTATTAGAATGGCACGAGGTCAGGAGAATGAACATAACTCAATGTTAGTTCATGTGACTCGTTATACTAATGTTCAATCAGAAGTTACAGACCAAGTTCGAGAAGAATTAAATTCCCTGAAACGGAGATTACGCTATGGTGATGGGAACGCATCAAAACAAATTTTTATAGAGTTTGAGAAGTTATACAAACAAGATTTTATTCCCACTACTAAAGCAGTCTCTGAAGCTAGATATCATGAGAAATTGAAAGATGTATCTTGGGACGAAGTAAAAGCTTTACTTTTCAAAGCAGCAGAAAAAATTCAAATAAAAAAAATTAACGGTACAGCTAAAGATGTTTTAGAATACTGGGAATATAAAAATGGTTTGAGTGTGATTGCTATTGGTGGAGATAAACTGTCTCGTGGTTTAACTTTGGAAGGTTTAAGTGTAAGTTATTATCTCCGGGCTTCCAAAATGTATGACACGCTGATGCAAATGGGACGCTGGTTTGGTTATAGACCCGGATATCTTGATGTTTGCCGATTATATACCACAGATGAGCTAGTTGAATGGTACAAGCATATTACTGTTGCTAGTGAGGAACTCCGGCAAGAATTTGATTACATGGTTGATAGTGGTGCAACGCCTGAAGATTTTGGTCTAAAAGTCCGAACACACCCACAGGGACTAATGATCACAGGGGCTAACAAAATGAAATCAGGTGCGAGAATGGAACTCTCTTTTGCTGGAAGCATTAGCGAGACGACCATTTTCTATAAGACTGATGAGATTAACCAGAAAAATTTTGAGTTCACGGAGGAACTGTTGCGAAGTTTAGGTGCATACATTGATAGAGAAAACGACAACTATATTTGGAAGAATATCCCCGCTGATAAAATTATCGATTTTTTCTCAGGCTATCAGTCACATCCTAAATGTAAAGTTGCTAAAACATCATTACTGACTGAATACATCAAAGCTCAACGCCCCATGAATGAGCTAGTTTCATGGACGGTGATTCTCATATCAAACAAGAAAGCGGCAAATATGAGAAGCATTGCTGGACATGGAGTTGGTTTAACAAAGCGTAACCCAGCAGATTCTAGCATTTCTGAAGAGTATCGACTGAGAAAATCTCGTCTGTTGAGTCCAACTGATGAGTGGCTGGATTTATCTGAATCAACTCGTAAAGCAATTCTTGAAGAAACCCGACGTTTGCGAGAACAGGCTGGTAAACCACTAAGTTCAAGCCAAACCCCTAACGGCAAAGTCATACGTTCTATGCGTTCTCCCAAAAACGGCTTACTGTTACTCTATCCATTAGATCCAGCAGAAATAGATTCTGATATCCCTGTTATCGGTTTTGTCGTGAGTTTCCCCGAAAGCCCTACAGCTAGAAGGATTGAATACAAAGTCAATAACATTTATTGGGAACAGGAATTCGGTCAAATATGATAGTGCAGGATACCTGGAAGCTGCTAGAGCAAGATACGGAGGCATTATCTTCCGGTTATCTCACTCGCCGCCTTTTGCCAGAGCTAAAATATGACGTTTTTTTGGCAATTGAAAAGCCTGCCAATACACGCCTATTAATGCTAAGGGTTAGGCATTCATCAGTCGGAAAAGGCACAGTTTTCCCAAAATCTAGTAGCTTTGAGGTAAGGCGTGTTGCTCTACCTAATGATAGTGAAACCTATGTCACTATTCAACTGTTACTAACAAATTCCCGATTCAAAGACATCTTCACCACACTGGTACAGGACATTGTGGATCACCTTGCCCCCCTTGCTAATGAAACAAACGCTGTCGCTGAATTTATTATGCGCTTGCGAAGATGGCAAGCCTTCTTGGAAAAACATAACCCTGAAGGACTCAGCCAAACTCAACAGCAAGGATTATATGGTGAACTCTGGTTTCTGCGTCAAGTTGTCATTCCCCAACTTGGTTCCCGTAAAGGTATCCAAAACTGGACTGGTCCTATAGGAACGCAACAGGATTTCCAATTTTCCAACTGTGCAGTTGAGGTTAAAACAACTGTAGAAAAGCAGCATCAAAAACTGACTATCTCTAGTGAACGGCAGTTAGATGATACTGGAACGGGTACACTGATTCTTCTCCATTTATCCCTTGATGTCAGACAAGGACGAGGAGAGTCTTTACCCGAAATTGTTAACAGCGTAAGAACTTTAGTCGAAAATGACCCCATAGCCAAGGAAGAATTAGAAACACTCCTGTTGGAAGTTGGCTATCTGGATATACATGCACCCCGATACGAAGAAATTGGCTACACCCAACGAGAGGTTAACTATTTCAAAGTCGAGGGAGATTTTCCCAGAATTGTCGAAGCGGATTTGCCCAATGGTGTTGGGGATGTTCGCTACAGCATTAGCGTTGCCGAATGTAAACGCTTCTCCCTACCAGAATTAGATGTCATTTCTCTAATCGGGTGCAACTATGAATGAGCAAACCAAATTAATTCAGTTTGCCGCAGAGCTTATACAAGAGGTAATTAATAATTCTGAAGCTGGACAAGATAATGAAGATGGTGAAGGTGATTCTTTTCGCGAAGATGAATTTACCCGCCTCATGATTGAATATCTCACTGATGCTGGAGAACTAGATGATGGAGAAGTTTGCTACCATCGCAATCGCGGTATTAAAGTTAACGGCTACAGCATTAATCAAGATTTTGAATGTCTGAATTTATTTATTTCTATTTATACTCAAAGTGTTCCGCCTGTGACTGTCACCAAGCAAGAGGTTGAAACAGCATTTCGCAGGCTCACAAATTTTTTACAGAAAGCACTCAAGGGATACCATCAGTCTATTGAGGAAGCCTCCAGTGTTTTCGATATGGTGCTGCAGATTCATGAGTTAAGAACACAATTTAGCCAAGTTAGGCTGTACTTATTTACAGATGGTCGTACAACTATTGATGTCAAACAACATGAAACTATTGAAAATATAACTTGCTCCTTCCATGTTTGGGATATTGAAAGAACTTACCGTTGTCTGAGTTCAGGTAAGCAGCGGGAAACCATTGAAATTGACTTTGAATCCCAATATGGAGTAGCAATTCCCTGTTTGCCAATGCCAAGGTCTAATTCAGACTACACTGCTTACATGGTAATCATTCCGGGTGAGATTCTTTACAGAATCTACGCTGAATATGGTCCTCGTCTACTAGAACGTAATGTTCGTTCTTTTCTCCAAGCTAGAGGAAAAGTGAACAAGGGAATTCGACAAACAATTCTGCAAGAACCCCATCGTTTTTTAGCTTATAACAATGGTATTTCTGCCACTGCGGAAGCTGTGGAGTTAGTTGATTTACCTGGAGGCGGTAAAGGTATCAAATCCGCACGGGATTTACAAATTGTTAATGGAGGTCAAACCACTGTATCTATTTATCAAGCAGTCAAGAAAGACAAAGCAGATGTATCTGATATTTATGTACAAGCAAAACTGTCAGTAGTAGCGCCTGAAAAAGTCAATGAAATCGTCCCCCTGATATCCCGTTACGCTAACAACCAAAATAAAGTCAATGAAGCAGATTTTTCAGCGAACGATCCCTTCCACATTCAAATCGAAGAATTTTCTCGCACCATCTGGGCACCAGCAGTAGATGGAACGCAGCGACAGACTCGTTGGTTTTATGAACGGGCACGGGGACAGTACCTTGATGCAAAGGGACGCGAGGGAACTGCGGCAAAAAAGAAAATTTTTACTACCACGCACCCCACCTCACAGAAATTTACTAAGACAGATTTAGCCAAGTTTGAGAATACTTGGAATCAGTTACCCCATCTGGTTAGTCTTGGTGCTGAGAAAAACTTTCGTGAATTTACAATTAAATTGGCTAAACGCGGCAAATTCCAACCAGATGAAGACTATTTCAAGCGACTCATCGCCAAAGCTATTCTTTTCCGAAAAACAGAAAAGATTGTGCAAGCACAGCAATTTGGTGGCTATCGTGCCAATATTGTCACATATACACTTGCTTACCTAAGTAACAAAACCGCACAGCGGATAGATTTAGAACGGATTTGGAGAGAACAGGGTCTTTCACCAGCATTGCAGGAAGTAATTAGAATAGTATCCCATCAAGTTCATCAAGTTATTATCAATCCTCCTGGCGGTCGTAATGTAACTGAATGGTGTAAGAAAGAAGAATGCTGGAAGCAGATTCAGACTATTGAGATTGAGTTACCAAATGAATTTTGCAATGAGTTAATTTCAGTTGAGACAAAGCCAAATCAAATTGATAAAGGAATCGAAAGCCCTGATGCAGAAGACTTAAAAGTTATTGCAGAAATCAGCGAAGTACCAGATGAAACTTGGTTTCAGCTTGCTCATTGGGCAAAAGAAACAGATAACTTGCACTCTTGGCAACGAAGCCTAGCGTTTAGTCTTGGAAAACTTGCTGCTAAACGAAAGAGTCCATCTTATAAACAAGCTAATCAGGGTATAAAGATTTTGCAGGAAGCAGAGCAACTAGGGTTTAAATATACACATGAAAACAATGGCAAGATTTCCGTCGAATAACAAAAAGTTTGCTGTCATTACTCTAAAATGAAAAAATAGGATAAAGTATCCAAGTAGAAATTAAGACAATATTTATCAATACTTCTTAAAGTACTGAGTTTAATTTATTCATCTCACCAAATTGTTTGAATTATGGTTAATGCTTGAATTTGCAGATCGCGAGTCACCAATGGAAGTCCCAAATGCAAAGCAGTAGCAGCAATAATCCTATCTGGCATATCAGGCACAATGTCTCGCGGAATCTGAGACAGGGTTTGGGCAATGGCTAAATCTAAAGGTGCGATCGCCCGCGCCAGTACCTGGATCAGATAAAACTTCAATTAGCTGCTCAAAAGCCGCTTTCGGTAATCTATATTTTTCCACCAGGTAAGCGACTTCTACCACAGAAATGGAAGATACATAAATTGGATCGCCGACAGCAGTCGCACCATCCAAAGCTGCTAGTGCCGCTTCTGATAATCTGGGTAATTCCCGCAAATACCATACGATGGTATGAGTATCGGCTACAACTGCTACCATGATTAAATGTCTTCCTCAGGGAAATTTCCCCACATCTCTTTTCGGGCTTGGGCAATATCTTCTTCTGTAATTTCAATGTCTAAGTCAGCCCACAGCCCCTTGACGCTGCGTAAGGGAGCCTTAGGAGTCACTTTTTGGTGCAGAAATTCAGCAAAATCTAATACCTCTCGCTGCTTATCTACAGGTAACTGCCGCAGTTTTTCTAAGACAGCTTGCTCCAAGTTCATATATTTTCTCCCTATTTAACTCTCTAAAATAGCTTGAATTTCTGCCATAATTGCAGCCGTTTGCCTATCCAACTCTTGAATATCTGCTACTAATTTTCTAGGTTTAAAGTAGGTTTATTGCTTCCTACGTCAACACCAAATTATCGCGGTGAATCACGGTTTCCGCAGCAACATAACCTAAAATAGCGGCAATTTCACCGGAACGCCGTCCACGAATCTTTTGCAGTTCGGTGCTGCTGTAGTTTACCAGTCCTCTGGCAATTTCATGACCGTTTTTGTCGCACAATTGCACCGCATCCTGAATGTCAAATTCCCCTTCCACTGTGGTAATACCAGCAGCTAACAACGATTTGCCACTACCAGAAATTGCTAGCACTGCTCCCTCATCTAAATAGAGTTTCCCAGCCGGAAGCAAACCATAAGCTATCCAGCGTTTACGGGCAGAAGTTGGCTCAGGATGCGGTTCAAAGTGAGTGCCAATGGATTCGCCCTGTAAAATTTTTTCTATATTGTGGGGGTATCGTCCTTGGGTAATGACGGTGCGAACACCAGCAGCGATCGCAATTCTTGCTGCAGAAATTTTGGTGAACATACCACCAGTACCCCATTGGGAACCTTGCGTGCTTGTTTGCACTTGTAATTCTGCTAATTCTTTGATGTTACTGACTAAAGCAATCGGCTGGGCATCGGGTACAGAACGGGGATCGGCTGAGTAAAGCCGATCTACATCGGTGAGCAAAAATAGCCAGTCTGCTTCTACTAAGCTAGCAACCAAAGCCGAAAGGGTATCGTTATCACCAAATTTCAGTTCCTCGACTGCGACTGTGTCATTCTCATTCACTACCGGAATGACCCCTAGTTGCAGTAATTCCCTGAATGTATTGTAAACGTTAAGGTAACGACTACGCTGTACCAAGTCGCTGCGGGTGAGCAAAACTTGAGCAATTGGCTGTTGCAGAGTGGTAAATAAATCGTCGTATATCCGCATTAACCTACCTTGTCCTACTGCTGCGACTGCTTGTTTCAAAGCGATCGCCTTGGGGCGTTCAGTTAAACCCAGCCGCGCACAGCCCACTCCGACAGCGCCAGAAGACACTAAAATGACCTTATGACCCTGTCGTCGCAGGTGTGAAAGGGTTTCTGCTAAAGTGGCGATCGTGGAAAGTGCGAGTTGTCCTGTTTCTGGTTGAGTCAGGCTGGAAGTGCCAATTTTGACGACAATTGTTTTAGTCATTAGTCATGAGTCATGAGTCATTAGTCATATCATGTCCGGTTAATTAGTTGTAATTTGCACGTTGGTTGCACCCCACCACGCCAGTCGCCTCAACGGGGGGAACCCCCGCACGGCGCTGGCTCCCTTAATCCCCTCCCCGCTAGCGGGGAGGGGACGTGATAGCGTTTGCGCAGCGTCCCTCTTAGGGACTAGCGTGGCCGTACCCACTGGCGTAGCTTTACGGGGGTGGGGTTGAGTGGGAATGATAAGTATTCAACCGGACATGATGTCATTAGTCATCAGTCATTCGTTTTATGACAAAAAGCTAATGAGAATTGACTAAATTGTAAAGCGCCAGTCCCTTTATATGTTGAGACTGACGCTTTGGTTTTTTATATTGACTTGTTATCGGCTAGGGTCTTTATTTGGCTTACCCCATGTTATTTATACTTATATGATCCCCTATTTTTTTGTCAAATCAAGATTTCTTAATGGTTTCTTTAGATTTACTTTCCTGACTATTTGTCAATCTTTGTAAACCTTTTGGTTTATCGTTTTAGTCATCAGTCATTCGTTTCATGACAAAGAACTAAGGACAATTGACTCAATTGTAAAGCGCCAGTCCCTTTATATGTTGAGACTGGCGCTTTGGTTTTTTATATTGACTTGTTATCGGCTAGGGTCTTTATTTGGCTGACCCCATGTTATTTATACTTATATGATCCCCGATTTTTTTGTCAAATAAAGGTTTCTTAACTGTTTCTTTAGATTTACTTTCCTGATGATTTGTCAACCTTTGTAACCCTCTTTGTTTTGGGAGTAATGGAGACACCGAGAATTTCAGATACCCAAACTTCAAAGTTGCGTATGGGATGGGAACGCAGAGCAACATCTGGATGGATAATCGGTTCTACCAAAATCGTAAACATTCCTAAGCGATTACCTGCTATCACATCAGTAAATAAGCGATCGCCGACCATGCCGACTTGGTGTTCCGGCAAATGCATCGCCTGGAGTGCTTCCCAAATCTTACGTCGCGAGGGCTTAGCAGCACCCAAGAAGTAAGGCAGGTTGAGAGAGCGAGCAATTCCACCAATTCGGGCTTCGCTGAGGTTATTGCTAACCAACCACAACTTTACATAGGGACGAATTTGTTCTACCCACTGTTGTAGTTCAGGAGAAGCTGACGCTACTCTAATTGGTACTAATGTTTCATCTACATCCAACACCAGCCCCTTCAGCCCGTATTTTTGGATCATGTCTGGTGTGAGGTTCAACACTGAACCTTCCAAAATCAAGTCAGGCTGTAAGAGATTGTTCCAAGGCATAAGTCAAGAGTCAAGAGTCAAGAGTCAAGAGTCAAGAGTCAAGAGTCAAGAGTCAAGAGCCAAGGGCACCTTACTCATGACTAATGACTATTGTCGTTCTGCACGGATTTTGGCAACGGCTGCTTCGTGTTCTTCTAAAGTACGACTGAACACATGAGTACCATCGTAGCGTGCCACGAAAAATAAGTAATCCGTTTTTTCTGGATTAAGTGTCGCTTTTAAACTTGCTAAGCCTGGGGAAGCAATAGGAGTGGGTGGTAAGCCAGGATTGAGATAGGTGTTGTAGGGAGATGCAGTGCGAACTTGAGCCAAAGTCAGAGGCTGATCTGCTGTTTGACGGATGTTTAAAGCGTACTCAACAGTTGGGTCGCTTTCCAAACGCATACCTTTTTGCAGCCTAGAAAAGAACACCCCAGCTATCAGGGGTCGCTCACTCGCTACCACTGCCTCTTTTTCCACAATACTAGCGAGAGTCACCCACTGCTTGAAGTCTAGCGTTGTCTGATTGCGTTCTTTTTGATACAGTGGCAGGGCAACTTGCTCAAAGCGACTGAGCATTTGTTTGATAACATCTTGGGGAGTGATGCCACCACTGGCAATTTTGTAGGTATCGGGGTATAAAAAGCCTTCTAAGGAAGGTAGATTCGCGGTCAGCCAAGGGAACTGGCTACGGTCAATTTGAGTTATCGCTGCAAGAAAATCTTTGGCGGAGAAAAATCCTCTTTCCTCAAAATAAGCTGCCATTTGTCGCAATGACCAGCCTTCGGGAATGGTGTAACTATTTTGCACCACTTCTCCCCCCCAAATTTTTTGGGCGAGATCTGGTAAAGGCTGGGTGGGCGAAAGTTTATACGTTCCTGCTTTAAAATTACCTTCAGGGTCTTTCCACCCTAGGTAACGCGCCCATAAATTCCACGCCAAGCGCGAGCGAATTAAACCAGCCTTTTCTAGTTCACGACCGATTTGCTGTGATCCCGTTCCGGGAGGGATTTGAATTTGTAGCCCTTTTAGCGAGTTATCTGCCGTTGCACCAGCTGTTACTGGTTGGATTGGTGTTATTGCCCAACTCCACCACGCCCAAGCTTGCCAACCACAAAATAAAAGTGTCAACGGCAGCACACCCAATAGAAATGACCGCTTCCAAATTTTTTGCTTAAAATTCATCTTAATATAACAGGATGTTTGGAAAGTGTCGTCTTGTACCAAAATCTCTCAATGATCCCCCTAAATTCCCCTTGCAAAGGGGGAGTTTGACCCCCCTTAGAAAGGGGACAGGGGGGATCAAGTAAAATATTTGATACTTCTCAAACATCCTCTAAGATGATAATTAAAAATTCTTCATTAAAAATTAAAATGTTTAATTTTTTTAATTTTTAATTTTGAATTTTCCATCTTATTCGACTTCATTAAACAAATGTTCTTCCAACAAGGGTTGGACTTTACGAAACTCCTCTGGGGACAGTAACTCTGGTTTACCAGTTTTAGCTATGCGTGCAAAAAACAGCAGTGGATCGAGGGGAGTGTAAATTGCGTACTCTTGGTCTTCGTGGTAAAAGCTCGATAGTAGCTGTAATTGCTCCGGCTCTAAATCTGTCCCTTCGTCTTCAATTTCTAGGGTAAACAGTTCGGACTCTTCCACTGGTGGTAACTCACCTTCAACAGTGAGAGCATAAGCCGTGTTTTTCAAGAGCAGATTTTGCTCAGCCAGAACAGCTTGCGCAATGGCAAAAATTTGCTCAATTGTCGCTTCATCTTCTACTAAAATGGCTTCTTCTTCGTCGCCATCACCTTGCCAAGCAAAAATTTCTATTGGTGAGTCAACAGGAAGAAGCAAAACGTATTCTTGACCATCTACTGTGAGTGAATGCTCAATGTAACATTCGAGGTTTCTCCCTTTGTCATCAGTCAAAGTGATGGAACCAGCATGAGTATGGTCGTTTTCTTCAGGAAATTGTGAGGGTGACATAGCCGAGCTCTATAATTTATAATTACCAGCAATTTTGACAATGGTTTGATTGTTTCTTTTGAAAGATATTATCAATCAAATAGGAGTACAGCTGGCTAATAATTTTCAGAATATCATGTTAAAAGGTTGCATTATTAATCAGCAGAAGCTAATGTCGTTTTGGAGCTAGCTCGCCTTGTATCCAGCCATTGTTGTAAGATCAGAGACGCTGCTTTGCGGTCAATCAATTCTTTATGACGAGAGGGCGATCGCTTTTCTGCTATCAGCATCTGCTCTGCCTGAAATGAAGTTAATCGCTCATCAACATATTCCACAGGCAGTTTGAGAGCCTTGGCTAGCCTTTTGGTAAATTTCTGCACTTCACGTGCCTGAAACCCTAAAGAACCATCCATAGAATAAGGTAATCCAACGACTAGCAGTTGCACTTGACGCTCAGTGACGAGTTGTCGGAATTGCTCCACATCGCGCTCAAACGATGTGCGCCCTATGGTAGTGATACCAGTAGCAATCAAACCAGTGCGATCGCATCCTGCTACACCAATACGCTTGCGACCAACATCTAATCCCAAAGCGGAAATATACTCCTTTTGCACGGAGGATGGAGGCACAAGGGGTAGGGGAGACGACAAGGGGAGATGTTCCCCTGTCGCCAAGTCTTTTTGTCCCTGTTCAAAAGCCACTATGAATTACTCCTGCTGTGCATCTGCTGACTCGCTTTGGCTAGATGCTTCCACGCTACAGTTGTTACACGAAAAGGCAACACTTTCTGTATTTTTACTAGGTTGCGCTACTCTATCTGGCGACACTTGCTGTGCTTGTACCCATGACATACCACCAGGAATGGGTTTGCGTGCGGGTTGTAAACCTTGCAACATTTCGGGTAATTGAATCCCTTCTAGGGATACAAATTTTGACTCCCGCAGTTTGTGCCACACTGAGCGAGACATCATCAGGGTGTGCTCTCTGCGATTTGCGCCAATTCGCTCCAAATACTCTTCTCTTTCTGGATGATAGTCGGCTGAGGTGAGTTGTAGAGCTTGTGGAGGAAAATCCTGTGCAATCCGTGCCAGTTGAGACAGCAACTCCGGATACAGCCAAGTGTAAGCTGGGTTAACTGTCAGTGTTCCCATATGGGGCTGTTGACCTTTACGGTCAAGCCGTACTTGAAAATAGCCGATCGCCGCTTTGCGTTGGGGTTCAAAAACGTAACCACTCACGACTTCTGTTTTCGTCACCCACTGCTTCACTGCTTGTGTTAAAGCGCCGAACAAACTTGTTTTAAAGTCATCAGCGTTGCGGTCAAACACCTGCCGTACTAAAGGCGGCATTGATGATGTATCAAGTTGATAGAGCAGTTGGGCATCAGCATTACTTATCGGCAGTAGATTGGGCAAGTCTGGCTCTGATTGTGCCAATTCTTGAAGCAACTCTGGTTCTATCTCCCAGTATGTCATTTCTGCTAGGCGCTGAAATCCATTTTTCCGGTATAGCGCCAATGCATCTTTGTCATTGACATTGACTTCTAAAATCCAAGTTCGAGCTTCCACAATCGACTCAAAGCAATAGCGCAAAAGTTGCGACCCAATACCTTGCTTATCAGTTCCACGTTCTAGCATGACGCGGTCAACACGCCAGGTGCTGTGGGTGCGATTAAACGGTGATACTTGGATCATCCCCAGAAGCATACGCCCTTGTTCTGCTACGTATGCACAAAACTTATACTGTAGCGGGTTGGGAAACCAATTCAAAAACTTCAGCAACCCATACCAGCGCCGCAGCCATTGCATCTGCCGCATTGCATCAGTGGCTCCCTTGGGGGTTTGGGCGGAGAATGACTCTTGAGTTATGCGTTCTATTCCATCCAAGTCCCGGTATTGGACTTGTCGGATCACAACGCTAAGATTTCGGGGTAGTAATGAGGCCATTTTCATTCGAGCCGCCATTGCGCCTATAGTAACTGGGTCAAAGGAACTGCTGCAATAATCATATTAACGGCTTTGAGCTCCTTTCTATTGAGCCAAAAGGGTGATTTTCGTAAACTTTTATGCAAAGCAAGCAGATTCTGTGACAACCGTTTTAGAGTTGTTTTCACAAAATCTGCTTTTATGTTTGTTTTAGTTCGTTTTTATTAAACAATTGTATAGGCTAGATAGCTCTACGAGAAACTAGCTTTTCAAAATTGGCTTGGGTTTGATGAAGTAATTGCTCCCGGCTGTCTTCCAAAGACTGTTTCAGGGTTGGAACCAGATTGCGAGATTGCAGAGCCATGTGAAGTTGTAGATGGGCAACATATTCACTGAAATCATCATGCACTGCATTTGCGCCGATTCTGAAATTTGATTCCATTGCCACTGTGTTCTCCTTGAATCTTTCCCGATTGTTGATTTACATTACCCATACTTATCATGTTGTTTTGCCTAATCTTCTTATTTTGCAATGAAGTTTAATGTATGGCATATAGATTGTGGAGAAATGTAAACTTTGCTCAAGAGTTAAGAGCAGGACAATTGCACACGAAGGGTTCTGCGACTTGTAGATGCCTAGAGGACGGTGAGACAGCTAGCAGTTCTCAAAGGAGGGTAGGAAACGGTTTCCCTCATGTAGAAACTGCGGTGCGAATGACAGTTTTCGGTGAACTCGAGCGCGACTGCTGACTTTTGCAACAAGTCTAATGACTATGTCAGTTTTTTAGAGGCGATGTGAACCGAACAAAATTACAGCCGTTCCCATGAGGGAAATTGTAACGCCGAGTAAGTCCCACTGATCCGGCTTGACACCTTCAGTCAACCATAACCAAACAACAGATGAGAAAATGTAAATACCGCCATAAGCTGCGTATACTCTTCCAGCATTTGAAGCATCTACTTTGGTTAGAGCAACAGCAAAGATAATCAGGGCTAAAATACCTGGAAAAATCCAAAGTATACTTTTTCCTAGTCTCAACCATGCCCAAAAGGCGTAGCAGCCAGAAATTTCTCCTAAAGCAGCAACTAAGAAGAAAACAAGCGTTTGCATTTTTGGCTTGAGGTTTAAAGCCGATATTATATTACACTATGGCACCGATATGAACTAGGGTGTTTATTCAACTAGCCACAGCGCTGACTTTCTCCTTCACCATTTCATATGGTTTTTCTGCGCCTTGTGCTAGATATTCAGCCAACTGAGATTCTATTTGCTCGCGTACAATTTGGCGATACTCTAAGAAATGCTCATTGTGGGCGCAGGTAGCAAGGTAATGCTCTGCAACGCTGGGATTACGCTTGATTATGCTAAACAGGTGGTGCCAGAACTTCCAGCGAGTTTCCCGTTTTATCCCTTGTCTCCAGATAACAATCAGTAAGGCTTTGACAACAACCCACTCTGGCATTTTAGACGGCGCTTTCCAACTCGGCGCACCCATCATCAGGAAACAGCGGTAGGTGCGCTCCAAGTACTGCACTGGGTCGTATAAAGTACAAAACGCCTCAACATATTCTCTGGCAATGTCTTCTAGGGGACGGGTGGGGATAAAGTTCATCAAAGTGGTTTGGTTAATGTTGCCATCTTTGTTTTCCCGCAGTCGTCCTTCTTTCTTGAGACGGTGCCAAAGAGCAGTGTTTGGTAGTGCTTGTAACATGGAAAAGGTGGTAGAGGGAATTGCTGCAAGTTCTGCAAAGCGGACAATGCGATCGCCTGCGCCTGGTTTTTCGCCATCAAAACCAATAATAAATCCAGCCATTGGACGCAACCCAGCTTTGATGATGCTTTGCACCGCCTCAGTCAGGGAACTACGGGTATTTTGAAACTTCTTCGTGAGTTGCAAACTCTCCTCATCTGGTGTTTCAATTCCCAAAAACACTGCTGCAAAACCGCACTCAACCATCAACTCCATTAATTCTGGATCTTGCGCGAGATCAATCGAAGCTTCGGTGTCAAACCGGAATGGATACTGGTGTTCTGCCATCCAAACTTTTAACTCTTTAAGCAACAACTTGACATTGCGCTTGTTGCCGATAAAGTTGTCGTCCACCATAAAAATACCGCGCCGCCAACCCAAGTTGTAGAGGCAATCTAACTCTGCCAACACTTGTGCGGGGGTTTTGGTACGCGGTTTGCGTCCGTAGAGAACAATAATGTCGCAAAATTCGCACTGGAAAGGACAACCCCGGGAAAACTGAATCGACATCATGTCGTAAGCATCAAAGTCTAGCAAATCAAAGCGGGGTATTGGGGTGCTTGTCACATCCGGTTTTTCTGTAGCCCGGAAAGTCCCAGAAGTTTCACCTCGTTCAATTGCTTCGACAAACATCGGTAGGGTAATTTCCCCTTCATCCAGAATCAGAAAATCTGCACCTACTCCCTGAACTGCATCAGGTACAGACGTGGGGTAAGGACCACCGACTGCAACTAACTTACCACGTTGCTTTGCTTCGCGAATTTGATCTAGTAAATCTTCTTTTTGAACTATCATCGCGCTGAAGATACACACATCCGCCCAAGCCCATTCCTCTTCTGTCACTGGGCGGATGTTGCGATCAACCAGCTTAAATTCCCATTCTTGAGGTAAAATTGCTGCGACAGTCACCAAGCCTAAGGGTGGCAACAAAACCTTGCGGTCTACTAATTCCAATATTTTTTCATAAGACCAAAATGTTTTGGGAAAAATAGGATAAACCAATAAAACTCGCATAAACCGTCAAACCTCACACTCTAAGTGTTATTTCACTTTAACTAAATTAAAAGTTTATTGAGGTATCGACGAAATTCTCTTAATTAAAGTTTCTATTTTTATTAGGACTTACGCAAGAACTTTCTAAAACTCTTATTTCTTAGTGTCCTTTGTGTTTTAGGCTTGTCCTAACGGACATCCACTCCCGTTCACCACGCCACTTCGTGTCTACGCGGTTCGTTTCTTCATAATACATACGTAAGTTCTGTTTATTTTTAATGAGAAGAGAAAACGGTAAATTATTATTATAAAAAACGAATAATATGCATCCTTCGTAACCGAGATATACTCTACAGAGGACTGGTAAGCAATTTGGAAAAACAGAAGCCCTGATGCGAGCAAGCATCCTGGCTGCTCACACTCATGCAAATGAAAGGCACAACATAGCACTATATTATCTATCGCGATTAGGCAAGGCAGGCATTGCGATCGCCGTTTGTGGAACGTGCGCTTTCTCCTCAGGCGGGGCATAGCCCATCGCTCTTGAGGCGCTGTTCCTTGCCCAATCACCTGCCTTAGCACGAAAAATTTAAAACTGCATCTACCTAAAAATCTAAAACTTAACCTAAAATTACTTTTTTGTCAATAGCTAACTCCTAAAATTACGAATACCGACATATATTCCATTATGAATCTAAAAAATCTGTAAATAAAACAAATCTTGATTGACCTGGTATTTACACGGGTATTAATATCATATACAGATGCAAAATTATAAATTGCATATAAATAGATAGAAATATGTAAGTATTAAGTACAAATTCATATTTTTGTGAAGCGTTATAACTTCATAATTCAACATGAAAGTACCAAATACAGACTACTTAGATAGAGTTAAAAGTTTTCATTGACCAAAGAAATTTGGTAGAAATAAGAAATTAACTATTAGGAACTCATTTCTAAGGAAAACGGCACGAATCAGTTACCTTTTTTAATAGCTGAAAGTCCTGGAAATCAAGGCTTACATTTTTTCAAACAGGTAAGTTATTTGTGGGCAACTACTAAGCTTATATCTAGTATAAAGTCTCATGCGACCTGAAATAATATCAGGCTGGGTAGAATTGCAGCCAGCAATCTACAAATCCAAGCCTGACTCCAGGTATATTCTTAACTATTCTTGTTTTGTGTGAGGATTAATAAATGGTAAACATCGGTTATCATACTGCTAAATTTCAAGGGCAATTTATTCGTTCTCTTTATAGAAATGTAGTTGTTAAGTTGGTCAACCTTCCTATCAAGCAGAACCGAAAAGCTCCGATAAATGTCTATTCTTTATCATGTGAGCGCGATTTGCCAGAACAAGTGGTAAGTATTCGGTCATTCATCCGTCATGTCGGCATTCCAGATACATTCACTGTTATTTCTGATGGTAGCTACACTGACGATAGTTGTCGTTTACTGCGCCGGATACATCCCTGTGTTGAGGTGGTGCCTTTAAAAAAACTTCTTAGAAGCGATCTGCCTCAATGTGTTTCTGAATATGCCCAACTGCATCCAATGGGCAGAAAGTTGTCGGCATTAATGTCAATTCCTGTAGATGGTCCAACTATCTACACAGATTCAGATATTTTATTTTTTCCAGGTGGAATTGATTTAGTTCAGTTAGCTACTTCCGACGATAAATATACTAGATATCTACCTGATTGCTCTAATTCACTAGATGAGAGAATCATTTACAATGATTCCGAGAAGTCGAATCCAATCAATGCTGGATTTATTTTATTCAAGCAGGAGTTGGATTGGAGTTTCGCTATTGAACGCTTGGCGAATATTAAAGGGCTTCCCTCATATTTTACTGAACAAACAGTGGTGCATTTGACAATTCACCATAATCAGGGCAAGCCTCTGTGCTCAGAACGATATGTTCTCAATGTAGAAGACCAGTTCATTTATCCAGATAAATTTGCTAGTAAAGAAATTGCTTTAAGACATTACGTTAGGGATGTCAGACACAAGTTTTGGTTTAATTTAGCGTTCACTTGATGGTAGCGTAAATATTTCTTGGATTAGCCGACAGGCTAAACAAACTAAACCTACCTGTTTAGGCTAATTTCTACAGGCTGCAAAGGCAGCCTTTGTTAGTGTGTCCGTATCCGCACCATGCGCGGGTGACGGATACTGTTAAGCGACACGTATTGGATAGTAAGTGTCGCAACTGGTGTTGCTTGCTTAATTTTTACTAAAAACAAATACATTAATACAATGCATATCTCTTCATTTGATGTCTTTGACACCGTTCTGACGCGAGTCGTGGGAACACCAAAAGCGTTCTTTCTTTTGTTAGGTAAGCAACTTGCTGCTTCTACCCTAATTAACTGTACGCCTGAAGCCTTTGTTCATGCTCGCACCACAGCCGAGTTCCGGGCATACGGAAATGTTGGTGAAAAATATTCTTTGCAGCAAATTTATACAGAACTTGCGATCGCGCTGCGACTCACTGATGAGCAACGCGAAAAAATCATGCACCTAGAATGTGCCTTGGAGTCTCAACTGATTCGCCCAATACCCATTGCAAAGGAGATTATACAGGCTGCGCGTAACAAAAGCAAGCGTGTAGTTTTCGTGTCCGATATGTATTTGCCTGCTGAGTTCATCAAAGAGCAGTTAGTGCGTCATTCATTTTGGGTAGATGGTGATCTGCTGTATGTATCTAATGAATACGGAAAATCGAAGGCAACAGGTCAACTTTTCCGAGAATTGCTCAGTCGTGAGGGTGTTTCGCCTGCCGAAGTATCTCATTATGGAAACGATCTGCGTGTTGATGTTCAAGGTGCCAAAAAAGTTGGGTTGAAAGCTCAACATTTTCCCGAAGGCAACTTGAATAGATATGAGCAAAAACTGGAGTTACATTCCTATGCGACAGAGGGCTTATCTTCTGCTATGGCTGGTGCCTCCAGACTAGTCCGTTTGCAAGTCCCGGTGTCGTCCTCAAAAGAGGAGGCTCTGCGTGATGTCGCTGCTGGCGTGGTGGCTCCTACATTAGTCGGCTATGTTCTCTGGGTACTGCAACAGGCTCAGCTAATGGGTTTAAAAAAGCTCTACTTTGTGTCGAGAGATGGTCAAATTTTGCTGGAAATAGCGCGTAGATTAATCGGCAAGCTCAATTATGCTTGCGAGCTTCGTTATATCTATGGCAGCAGACTATCGTGGAATCTACCAGCAGTCGTCAGTCTTGATCCACAGCAGGCATTGGAGATGCTGAAAAGACCAAGCTGGATTTTGGATGGCACGAGTACCCTTTCTATTCGAGACTTTCTGGCGCGGGTTTCTATTGCTCCGGAAGAGATTCGTGATAGCTTGGCTGCTGTTGGATTCAAAGAAAAAGATTGGTCCCGAATTCTTAGTAGGCAAGAGGTGCAGGTATTGCACCCAATGCTTGACAAACGCGAAGTCAGTGAACTCATTCTTCAGAAAGCACAACAGAAGCAGCAAGTTCTGATGAAATACCTGGAGCAAGAGGGAGTGCTTGACTCAACGTCAAAGGGATTAGTTGATGTAGGTTGGTTTGGCAGCTCGTATGATTCCCTAGCCGCACTTGTGAATGCCAACGGTGGCACACTCGATGTGGGTCTATTTTATGGTCTCAAGAGTAACTCCCAGGGCAATCAATCTGACTCTAAGAAAGGCTATTTCTTTGATCTGCGGACAAAAACTGGCTTCAAAGACGTTTTACCTGAGTTGGGTATTGTTCCTCTGGAAATGTTTTGTAGTGCAGATCATGGTACCGTGCTCAGCTTCATGGAGGAAGGTGAACAAGTTCGACCGGTTTTCAAGGAGGAACATAATCAAAGGATCATTGACTGGGGGCTACCACTTGTTAGGAAGGCAGTTTACTGTTTTACAGAGAATCTGCTACTTGACGCCAGCTTAGTGAATCCATGGGCAGATGTGCGCGGAGCTTCTGCAGATGTCCTTCAGTCGTTTTGGTTGAACCCTTCTGATACAGAGGCAAAGGCTTGGGGTGATTTTCCCTGGGAGGCTGGTCATAGTGAGAAGACTAACTCTCTAGCCCAATCCTACCCCTGGACAGGTGTTGCTAAATCTTTTTTGACTGCGAGATTAGCTTATCAGCAAGGTTTGTGGTTTGAGGGATCAATAGCCCAAAGTGCCCCACCAATCCAAAAGGCTATGAAAGGTTTTCTCCGCTATCGCCGCTTGCTCTCGGTTATTAAGTCCAAGGTTCCCACAAAAGTTCTTCTGCGTAAAGCTTAGTAGTCTATGTCATTAATTATGATGCTTGTATGATTTCGTAGAAGGACTTTAGTCCTAGACTCATTGAGCGCTCTTTGCGCTCATGTGCGTTCATATCAAAACTAATGCGGTTAACCACTAGTGGTCTGTTTCATTAATTGTAATGGGTTACAAGATCCCGGACTTCGTAAAAGTTGTCCGGGATCTAAACCCTACGACATGTCAAAATTAATGACATGAACCACTAGTCTGTCAATTTTGAGTTAAGAACGAGAACCCTTTAATTGCCCACAGTACGAAGACCCCACCCCTAACCCCTCCCCCTTCGGGTATGCCTTCGGCACGTCTGACGACGAACGCCAGTTGCCTGGCTGTCGGGAAACCCTCCTGCAGCACTGGTCTCACCGCAAGCGAGGAGGGGAATAGTAAGTCATCAAACGAACCTGATATTACTTGCTTAATGGCTCAACACCACTGATTTTTAAAACATCACTCACCGTCGCACAATAATTTGGCAAACCGACACTGCCGGGATTAATAAAATTTTGGTAACTAAAATGCCGATAGTTCATACAGAATCTATCCCAGGCAGCCATCTGAATGCGGAACAAAACGATAATTAAATTGGCTAAAGATATAGATAGAGGGATGCGAAAGTAAATCTTTTTCCCAAGGTAGGCGCAAACTTCTTCAATTGCTTGATTAGCAGTTAACTGCTTCTGACCTAAAACAAATGAGCGCGGTTCGTCTTCTTTGGGAGGATTATCAATCAAATACCGCACGACAGTGGCAATATCTCGTCCGTGGATGAAGTGGAAACTGCCATCAGCCTCAAAAAAGCGAATCAAATCTATATATTTCGTGACTTCTGGAATACCAGATGTTGAGTGAGAATAGGGTTTATTGCGATCGCCACCCAGCACTAAAGTCGGAAAAACAGTGGTCACTTTGGGGGCTATGGCTAACTGCGATATCTTTTGCAAGCAATCGTACTTGGAACGGATATAATCTGTACCCAGTTCCCCTGCTTCTTTCAAAGGTTGGTTGTTACGATCCAAAACGCTGGCGGTGGAAAAATAAATTACTTGTTCACATCTGTCTGGATCTAGCAAGTTGAGCAACTCGTGCGTTTTATGTACATTAATATCAAAAGTGGTATCACCGCCCCAAGCCGTTGCCGTTAGTACAGCAGCATCTATCGTTTTCAGCAAGTCGGCAAATTGCCCTATTTCTTGCATATCACCCTGCAAGACAGTCACACCAGGACGTGCTTGAGTATCTACTTGCAGTTTTTTTGGGTTTCTGACTAGCAGATACAGTTCGTGTTGAGTTTCTTGAATTAAGGCTTCACTTATGTAGTGACCTATACAACCACTTGCACCCGTTACTAAAATCCGTTTCTGGCTCATAGGGAGTTTCAAATAAGATTAAGGCGTTATGAATTATGAATTGTGAATGAGAAAAAAGTTTCAAGATTCATAATCTATAACTTCAACTTCTATATGGGCAAAAGCCCTTACTGATATTAAAAATCATTCTACATGACTATCATTGCTGAAACTGACCGCCTAATTATCCGTACCTGGATTCCAGAAGAGGATGCAAAACAAGCTTTTGAGATATACAACGACCCTGAAGTTACGCGCTTCCTCATCACCAAAGCAGAGAGTCTTGAAAGCACAGTAAATATACTGCAACGATGGGTAACAATAGCTGCCCAAGTCAATAATGGAACTGGTTTATGGGCAATGGTTCTTAAAGAAACTGGAGAAATTGTAGGAACTATTGTCCTCATGCAACTACGAGATGAGGATCAACAATTCACACAAGATTATGAAATTGGTTGGCATTTGAAAAAATCCGCTTGGGGTAAGGGATACGCGACGGAAGCGGCAAAAGCAATTTTAGATTACGGATTTAACACCTTAAAACTACCCGTAATTTGTTCAATTGTACAGCCGGAAAATACTGCGTCAATCCGTGTTATCCAGAGGTTAGGAATGATTCCAATAGGACGCACAACCCGATATTACAAAATGGAACTTGAAATGTTTAACGTAGTTGCCCCAACTTAGTACAATTGCACCCAACTTGTATACACTATAGACTCTAAAGGAAATACTGTGCATAGAAATGAGACAGCGGGGGAGCGCAATGCTTTGCGCCCCTAACCTCGGATCATACAACTGCACTGCTAAGCTGCTTTGCTGTTTCAAAGAAGAAAGCGACATTCTCCTCTGGAGTCTCAGGTAAAACACCGTGACCTAGATTAAGAATATGTCCCTTGTTACCTGCTTTGCGAACAGTATCGAAAATGCGATCGCGGATAAACTCTTTGGAACCAAACAGCACACCTGGATCAAGATTTCCCTGCACTTTGACGTGCTTACCTAATCTTTCCCGTGCGTCTGCCATATCCACTGTCCAGTCTACAGTGATCACATCCGCGCCCGATAATGCCATCCTCTCTAGCAAACCACCACAACCACTCACCAGCAGAATGAGGGGTGTATCAGGATGAGTTTCCCTGACTTGCTGGAAAACTCGCTGCTGATAAGGGAGTGCGAAAGTTTCGTAATCTTGAGGACTCAACTGTCCTGCCCAAGAATCAAACATTTGCACAACTTGAGCGCCACAGTCAATTTGGTAGCGGACATAAGTGGCGATCGCATCTGCGAATTTTGTGAGCAACTGATGCAGCACCGTCGGTTCCGAGAACGCCATATTTTTAATGATGGAATAGGTTTTGGAACCTTTTCCCTCCACCGCATAAGCGGCTAATGTCCAAGGCGCACCGACAAAGCCCAACACAGTTGATTTGTTACCGACTTCTTGCCGCAATGCCTGCAGAATTGTTTTAATAAAAGGCAGGGATTCTTCTGGCTCTAACGGATGCAGGTTATCGACTTGTTCTGCGGTGCGAATGGGCGAGTCAATGATTGGTCCTTTGCCTTCAGCGATATCCATATCAATGCCTAAACCAGGAAGCGGCGTGACAATATCAGAAAACAAAATCACTCCGTCCGGTTGGAAGGCTTTCCAGGGTTGCAAGGATACCTCAATCGCTACTTCTGGTATTTCCGAGCGATCGCGAAAAGAAGGATACTTCTCCCTTAAATCTCGGTAAGCTTTCATATATCGTCCCGCTTGTCGCATCATCCATACGGGGGGACGATCTAACACTTCACCACGAGCTGCCCTGAGGAGATAAGGATCATTGGAAGAAATACCCATTTAACAGTTCATCCTAAACTCTTTTTTATGTCATTGTTTAGCTTATCATTCCAGGATTCTCCTTTTTGAAGAGCAAGAGCGTTTGGGGTGCAGATCGCAAAACTTCTACTCAAATCCGACTTAAAACTTAATAAATATTAAATTCTTATGCAACCCCATTCAAAACAACCCTCTAAGAAAGTCTTTTCTGATGAACCCAAAGCGCGAAAGTTTTTAATACCCCGCTTCCAGCGCCGGAGTTTCTTCATCCAATTTATGCTTATGACCTTTTTAGGATGGGTTGTAGGTGGAATTGCTAGTATAGCCATAGAAAAAACTATTGTAGAGATGCTGCCAAGAGCGGTTTTGCAAGAAAAAATATGGTATACCTTAGCAAAATGCTTCAGCAATAGTGTGTTTGCGCTCATTTTCGCTGCAGATCAAGCGCTTGTTCTACGTAGATACCTATCCGGTTGGTTGTGGATGTTTGCCACTAGCCTGGGTTGGCTAGTTGCTAACGGCGTTTCCGCACAATGGATTAACTACATTGCATCCATCGCATCATTAAATCAAATATCTGTTGAACAAAAGGTCATCTTTGGATTTTTGTCAACTCTCGCATATATCCTTTCCGGAATTTGGCTTGGATTTTTCCAATGGTTAGTCCTGCGACGGTACACCACATATGCTTGGTGGTGGAGTTTTCTGCCTTCAATTTCATTTCTATTCATCAGTATCTTGGTTTGGTTGCTTTCGCTTGTGCAGGAGTTTATTCCAGAAGTCAACCGGGTTCAGGTCGTGTATTTATGTGAACAAGGATTGACAGCGGTGGTTTTGGGAGTGATTCCAGCTATTGGCTTGTGTAGCTTGAAAACGAATTTACGGTACATTACAGGGACTTCAAGTTGATAAAACTTCGCGGGATGTGGGAAACGAGCGAGTCTTTAGACCTGAGAGGAAAACGCTTCGCGTGCGACTTTAGTCGCCTTGTTCCATTACCGCCCTGGGGTTACTCAATACCGTGTAGTATTGCAATCTACTTTCGTTCGGGCAATTACGAACTGATATCTTTCACCCTGTACGCATAATGGTTTTGCTCCGCAGAGCCTTCCCAAAAGGGAGTAAAGTTAGCTTCTCCCAAGGGGAGACGCTGAGCCCTGCGGGCACGCTGCGCGAACGCGAACGACAATGTTATTGGTCGGTACTATCCATTCATACACTGGCTTAACCCAATAAACCTGTTTAATCCTTTGGTTCTAGAGCTTGGAACTAGCTACGCATTCCAAGGTAGGAGCTTAAACACTTGCCAATAACGTAGTACTCAAGGTACTGAGTCTGGTCAACTATGGTCGAGTCTTAGGCGCTTAAGCCCAGTGTCTTTAGACCTGGGTTGTTGACCATGAATGCGAAGATAGTAGCTGCACATTGAAGTGACATCCTCCCGCACTATAAAAGCAGTTTACGACAACACCTACCTAGCGGTAAACTCTTATCTCTTGGCAATTTCAGGGGTATCGTTCGCGTTGGCGCAGCCTGTCCGCAGGACTTACGCGAGTGCGTGCGCTTTGGGCGAGCGCGTGCGCTGTCTTCGCATACCCCTAAAATTGCTTTAAGGGGTTCCAACAACCACCACTATACCGCTTGCGCGGTATAGTGGGGGACTTATAGCCCCTCAAGCTCCCCAATTAGTTAAAGTTAAGAAAAATGAACGAACATGATTTACAAACTACAGTGACTCCACCCATCGCCGAAAAACAGCCGCAAGTATTGGAATTGCACGGAGAGCAGCGAGTTGACAACTACTTTTGGATGCGTGAGCAGAACAACCCGAAAGTTATCGCTTATCTGGAAGCTGAAAACGCTTACACCAATGCGATGATGCAGCACACTGAAGCGCTGCAAACAAGGCTCTACGAGGAAATGCTTAGTCGGATTAAAGAAACCGATTTGTCAGTGCCATACCGTAAAGATGACTATTATTATTATTCCCGTACTGAAGAAGGAAAAGCTTACCCAATTTTCTGCCGTAAAAAGGGCAGCCTCGACGCTCCTGAACAAGTGCTGCTAGATCAAAATGAACTAGCAAAAGAGCATGAATTTTTGAGCTTAGGTGTATTGCAAGTTAGCCCTAATCATCAAATCTTAGCTTATTCCATTGATACCAGTGGTGCTGAGCAATACACGCTTCTCTTTGTTGATCTTAAGACATTCGAGTTATACCCAGAAAGGATTTCTGAAACTAATTATTCTTTGGCTTGGGGTAATGATAATCAGACAGTATTTTACACCAAAATTGATGAGGCAAACCGTCCCTTCCAACTATTTCGGCACACTTTAGGCAATTCTGTTGATGAGGATGCTCTCATTTATCAAGAATCAGATGATGCTTACCATTTATATGTTGGTAAAACCCGGAGTCAGGCATACATCTTGATGGGTGTGGGTAGCACAATCACATCAGAAGTTCACTATTTGGATGCTAATAATCCCATCGGCTCTTTTCAATTAATCCAGCCACGAAATACCGGGGTGCTATACGACGTTGACCATCACAGTGATGACTTTTACATTGTTACAAATGAAGAGGCAATCAACTTTAAACTGATGAAAACCCCGGTAGCCTCGCCAGCCAAAGAGAATTGGCAGACTGTCATTCCCCATCGTGAAGATGTCCTGCTCTCAGGTGTTAGCCTGTTTGCCAATCACATGGTAATTTACGAAAGAAAGGGTGGATTGCCAATTGGGCGAGTGCAAAATTTATCGACAGGAGAGGAACATAACATTACCTTTCCAGAGCCAACCTACAATTTTTACGAAAGCAGTAACCCGGAATTTAACACGACTATTTTGCGGTTCAATTACACCTCTTTCATCACTCCGCAATCTGTGTTTGACTATGACATGGAAACAAATGAACGGGAGTTGAAAAAAGAAACGGAAGTTCTGGGTGGCTACGACAGAAATCAGTACAAGAGTGAGTGGCTGATGGCTACCGCCAAAGACGGTACGCAAATTCCCATATCCATTGTTTACAAACAGGGAATCAAAAAAGATGGTAAAAATCCTTTGTATCTTACAGGATACGGTTCTTATGGTGCATCTTACCCGGCGTCTTTTTCTTCCAATCGACTTGCGCTGCTAGATCGTGGGATAGTGTTTGCTGTTGCACATATTCGTGGCGGCGAAGAAATGGGGCGCAAGTGGTATGAAGATGGCAAGTTCTTGAAGAAAAAGAACACCTTCACCGATTTTATTGCCTGTGCAGAATATTTGATTGGCGAAAAGTGGACATCGAGCGATCGCCTTGCCATTTCCGGCGGTAGTGCAGGCGGTTTATTGATGGGAGCAGTGATGAATATGCGTCCTGACCTTTTCAAAGTCGTCGTTGCTGATGTACCCTTTGTAGACGTAGTGACGACTATACTGGATACCTCCCTACCGCTGTCAGCTATGGAATGGGAAGAATGGGGTAATCCCAACGACAAAGTTTATTACGACTACATGAAGTCCTACTCGCCGTACGATAACGTCGA
The DNA here is from genome assembly GCF_002368435.1 of Kalymmatonema gypsitolerans NIES-4073. GTDB lineage: Bacteria > Cyanobacteriota > Cyanobacteriia > Cyanobacteriales > Nostocaceae > Kalymmatonema > Kalymmatonema gypsitolerans. Next base: position 9,069,117 of record NZ_AP018268.1, on the reverse strand, counting down.
GGCGAAGGATTACCCAGATACCCTCATCGTTGCTGGCTTGAATGATTCTCGCGTCAAATATTGGGAACCAGCCAAATGGACGGCAAAACTACGAGAACTTAAAACAGATAACAACATTCTCCTACTCAAAACCAACATGGGTGCAGGACATGGCGGCGCATCTGGGCGTTATGAAAGCTTGAAAGAATTAGCTTTTGAGTATGCCTTTGTTTTAGATCGCTTAGGTTTGGGGGAGTAGGAAAGGACACGGGGAAAGGAGAAATACTCTCCTTTGTCCCTCATTTGTCGATTTCCTCTAAACTCAAAATACCTTGCTCTGCATCTAAAGTTGCTAGTGTACCAACTGGTAAAGCCGCGTTCGATCCATCATGACCAAAAGGCAAGTTTGAGACGACGGGAAGACCCAAATCACCCAAGCGATCGCCCGTTTGCGTAATATGTCCGAAGAACTTAGTTCGGGGTAGCGGTTGGCTTCTGCCCGAATTAGCTAAATAAACGAACAGGGATATACGCTTGAAAACTCTCAAAATCCTTATCTATTGTCATATAGTAAACATGAAAGAAATAGTCACTTTTTTGTTTGGCTTAGGATTTGTATTCAATGCTAGTTTATTTGTTCCACAAGCCATTAGAATTCTCAAAACTCAAAGTGCTAGAAATATTTCTTTAATAACTTTTGCTGGCTTTAATTTTATTCAATTTAACAGTATTTTCTATGGTTATTACCAAAATGATTGGATTTTGATGTACGGTAATTTAATTAGTTTTATTGCTTGTGGTGCTGTAACATTATTGGCAATCTACTATAGAAATAAATAATCTATTAAGCAAGGCTAAGAGCCAACCGATTTGAGAGTTTAGAGATATTTTGTTGGCTAATGCCTAATACAGGAATGCATCTATTGCATAATATTTAATATTCCCTGTTCCGCATCTAAAGTGACCTTCACACCTACTGGTAAAGCTCTCATTGCAGCCTTCTCTGCTGTTTGTAGTTGTAATCTTCGTGGTAGTCTATTGTTCCAAACAAATCCAATACCTTAAGTTGCTTGCGACGTTGCACATATTCGCGCAATGCTTCTTCGACCACATCACGCTCTGTTTGTTGATTCCCAAGGGCTAGAGCTTCTTGGATTAAAGCTTCGTCTATTTGGAGATTGATGGTCATGCACTTGCTTTTGGCGAAACTGCTGCACTATCAAAATTTTACTGCTTAGTCTAGAGGCGTTTCAAAGGGTAAAGAGCTGTTAAGTAAGTAGGCGAGAAAAAATCAAACTATGTAAAGAAAAGTAAAGTTTGGAAACTAGCTCGTAGTAGGCGCTTTAGCGCTAAAGCGCTTACTACATACCTTTAATTATTTACACCGACCTACTTAAGCACTTCCTAATAGCTTATATTAGCCTCCCAAACTCAAAATACCTTGGTCTGCATCTAAAGTTGCCAGTACACCAACTGGTAAAGCTGCGTTGGGAGCTTCGTGACCAAAAGGCAAGTCGGAGACAATGGGAATGCCCAAATCACCCAAGCGATCGCGCAACACTTCCTCAACACTAAAGCTGGGAACGTTTGGCGGCGGTTCACAACGGCTAAAGCTACCCAATGCAATCCCACAAACTTTTGATAAAGCGCCGCTCATCCGCCACTGTGTCAGCATTCGGTCGATGCGGTAGGGGGCTTCTGCCACATCCTCGAATGCCAAAATTACTCCATTGATATCTGGTAGCATTGGTGTACTGAGAAGATGGGTTGCCACTGTAAGATTACCTGGTAATAGGATACCAGTTGCAACACCTCCACCCCAACCAGAACCTTCCAAGGGTGCAAGAGGGCGACCTTCTACGCAATCAAATAACCTTTGAATTGACCAATCTGGTTCTGAGGCGAGAGTTGTCAGTACGGGACCATGTACGCTGGAAATTCTTGCTGTGTAAAGGCTCCACAAAAGCGCAGTGATATCAGAAAAGCCAATGAGCCATTTTGGAAGTGCTGAGTTTTCTGAATCCTGCCAAGTCCAATTTTCTAAAATGCGGGTGCTACCAAAACCACCTCTTGCACAGAGAATACCGCGACATTCTGGTTCGTTCCATGCTGTTGCTAGGCGATCGCGACGTTGTTCATCTTTACCTGCTAAATATCCCCATTTGTCATCTATCTCTGGTATTACTTCTACTTGATAACCACGCGATCGCCAAATTTCCACTCCTTTTTGGAAAGCCTCAAATTCTCGCAAAGCACCACTAGGAGCAACGACTTGTAGTAAGTCACCAGGTTTGAGAGGTGGTGGAACAATTTTAGATTTTAGATTTTGGATTTTGGATTGCATTAATAAACCTCTTGCATATATATTATTTTGTCTGGCGCTCTACGCTCTAGACGCAAAGAAAAAGTTCGGCAGTACAAGTTAATTGACAAGTGACTTAAGAGGCGAAAATCAAAAGTTTAAAATTTGCATGAACCATTGTTCAAAGCGATCGCCTAAAGCTTCCAGAGAAAATTCGGTTTCTGCGGATGCGCGACAGGTTTGACGGTTGATTTCATGCAAGCGAGAAACAGCATCGACTAACCCAGGAATACTATCAGGTTCTACCAAAAACCCTGTTTTGCCATCTTTAACGATTTCCGCTGGACCACCGCGACGATAGGATATTACGGGGACTCCGCAAGCAAGTGCTTCTATTGCGACATTTCCGAATGCTTCCACCCAACGGTGTGTCATCAATAACGCCCGACACTCGCGCACAACTTCTTGCATTTGGGAAGTTGATAGAAATCCCAGATATTCATAAGGTGCATTTGGGTAATTCTGGCAAATCTGCTGCCAGTATGATTTATCTTGGAGTTTACCCATAATTTTTAATGGAATGTTGGTGATTTGCGCCACAGACACCGCATCTTCTAAACCTTTTTCTGGGGAAATTCGACCTATCCAAGCTAACTGTTGCTTTGGTTGGGCGCAAAACTCATACAGCGAGACATCAATTCCATTACTTAAACAAAAAAACTGCTGGTCAAGAGTGAAAGTGGCAGCTTGTGCGAGGCTATGAAAGCCAATCGTACCAGGAAACTGCTTTGCAACTTGTCTGATAATTTGGTCTAAAGCGTTACTCAGCGAACCCATGCTAATTAAGTGGGCAATGGGACGATGAAAAAAAGCTGTTAAATACAATGGCAACCAATCATAAGCAAAGTTGACAATCAAATCGTACTCACCCTGAATTTGTCGTGCATAGTCCCACATATTCGCCAGCACCGAATTTTCTGGCATGGTAACAGGGGCTGTTCGTTCCTGACTTTGGGCAATAATTTGTAAATTGCCAGGAATTTGCACAACGGGTAGAGAATCCCATGTGGAACCAGAAGGGGTAATGATTTGCAGCTTATGACCACGCCGGATCATTTCTTGGGCGATGTTGTGTAACGTCAATTCCACACCGCCGCCAAGTCCAGTACCAAGTGGTCCAACAGGCGTGGAGACAAAGAGTAATTTCAAAGATTTAGAAGCAGCAGTCATATTTAGTCATTTCGCAAAAACAGCCAACCTACTTCATTTATTTTGCAGGAAAAGACTTGCAGAACATTTTCCTGTGCCTGTGACCAAATCCGCATTGTTCCATCACCGTCGTGTATTGCGCGAAGCTAGGTCTTTGTTTGCACCATTTTAAGGGCATTGCTTTAGCAATTTTACGGAATGGGTAGTAATCTTGATGAAGAATAACAAATGATGCACACCTAAGCGATAACGGATACAAAACTGTATGAGAATTCCTGACAAAAAATATGGTTTGGGAAAGTAGTTTTGAATATAAAGGTACCAGATATGCAACTACCACTTTACTGATTTGACTAAATTGAAAAATCGTAACGCCGAGAATAACGCAAGCCATACCTGTATTTTGTGATTAACATATAGTAGTATCCCCTTTTGCGGTGTAAGTATCGAGGATTGCGAGATGAAATTATCAGACCTTTCCCCAGAAGCGTTGGATAGAATTAGAACTGTCCGGTGGATCGCATTATTGAAAAACACGAAGGTCCAGAAAATTGGGATTCTGTTCTTAAATACTACGAGCCAGAATTTATGATGATTGAGGGGCGCTCTGTACTCTTACCTGTCGAGAAATCTCATCATTCCAATATTACTATTCTTCGCTCTATTTGGAGTGCTAACGGCAAGTCATTAACCGTTTTTCTCAAGGATACTACTTACGATGATGACCCTTTTTTCTCGGGTTATATGGCAGTATGCGATAAAGTTGCAGGTGATAATTTCTTTCTGGCAACTCTCTATCATGAGTGGTTTGTGATTGAGCTATCGCCTGTATTCGCTTAATCAATGTTAAAGACTTCCTGAAATTTGTATTGAACTTAAAGAGCCTTTCCAGATTTACTTTTATATATTTAAAAAGTAGTACATGGTAAAATACGACCCTATATCTAAACTACCAAGCAGTGCTGAACTTCCTTGCTCAGACGACACTCCTGTGGATAACGAAAATCAAAATTTTGTCCCTAATTTATTGTTATTCTTGCTCAAGTTTATCTGGGTAAATCGCCAAGATTGGTTTTTTGGAGTCGATATGGCGATTTATCATACAACAGGTGTGAGTCATCTCGTGCCTGTTGTGCCTGATGGTTTTTTAAGTTTAGGAGTACAGCGATTTAAAGGAAACGTTTTACGCAAAAGCTATGTTCTTTGGGAAGAAAACGAGGTTGTCCCGATTTTCGCTTTAGAAATTGTCTCTCTAACTTACGGCGGCGAATATGATAAGAAAATGTCGGTATACGCTCGCTTAGGTGTTTTATATTATGTAGTTTACAATCCTGAATATTGGCGACGTGACCAGCATCAACCATTTGAAGTTTATCGCTTAGTTAATGGAGAATATAAGTTACAAATCGGAGAACCTTTTTGGATGCCAGAAATTGGTTTGGGAATTGGTAGAGGGAGTTACCTTGATGGAGAAGTAGAACTAGAAGTGCTGTACTGGTATAATGAGCAAGGTGTCAGGTATCAGACACCAGAAGAAGTGGCAGGGCAAGCCCAACAGCAAGCAGCAGCAATGGCAGAGTTACTTGAGCGATATCGCCAATGCTTTGGCGAATTACCAGACGCTTAAAAATTCTCCTCCTCTTCTTCCTCCTCGTCTGTATCCTCTTCCTCACTTGTATCACCAGGCAAAGCACGGATACGATTCATCTGTGAAAGAGCATACTTTGCTGTTGCTTGCACATCTGCATCTGGATCTTGCATAGCATGAGATAACATTTGACTCATTTGAGCCATCATGTCATATACGCGAGTCAAGTCGCGAATGGCATTTTGTCGCACTTGTGGACTTTCATCTTGCAGTGAGACTGCCAAAGCGCGGTTCATCGGTTTGAGTGCGCGGGTGCTAATTTCCGATAGGGCTGCTAAAATCAAGCTGCGTTGCTGAGAATCTGCATCCATCATCAAGTCAACCAACGGCTGAATTGCCCGCGAGTCTCCTTTTTGACCTAAATCCCAAATAGCTTTGCGTCGCTGTGTTGAGTCTGGGCTGCGTAAGTCTTCAATCAATTGGTCAATAATATTGACTTTGGCAAGGCGAGAAGTTGTTTCCATAGGTAAAAATTGTGTAGAAGGTGATACTGTTGTTTCTTCTGTATTAATGACACCAGCGCCATTAGACTGCCTATCGTTCGTAGTATCAAACTTTTGTATCATTGGCTGAACTGGACTGGTGTTCACCTGAGTATAACTTTCTGGATATGTTGCAACTTTTTTACCCTGAGGAAGCCTTCTCACCGCATATAGCAATGCGCCAATACTTCCCAAAATACCAATACCTACGAGTGACCACCAAACTATACCTCTATCTGCCTCTTCCTTAGGAGTGGGTTCAGCGGTAGGATTAATAGCAAGAGAAGAAGTGACTAATTTTTCGTTGATTGCTGTCTGAAGACTCTGCCTGGTTGCGTTACCAAAAATACCGTCTACTGTTAAACCTTTTGCTTGTTGGAATTTAGTAACGGCAACGCTTGTACTTGCGCCAAAACGTCCATCTATCTCACCATCATAGTATCCTAACTTCTTAAGTAGGGTTTGCAATGACTTCACTTGTGCACCTGTGCTGCCAAGTCTAAGAAGAGACTGCGGGGTAGTGTCTTTGTCCAGGGCTTGAGCAAGTTCTAAATTTCTGAAAACTGGCTCAGGTGCGAGTGTGCTTGCTTGACGTTGGTCAAATCCTAAGCAAGCAAGGCAAGTGATAAAAACAATTGAGGAATAGCGTAGCCTCATAGAGCAAGTCTCAGCCAGAACGTGCGTTGGAAGCCATTGATACCACAATAACTATAAGCTATATAAATATTAAATGTTTTTTCTTGGCTTCAGCAAATCGAACACACCTTGACCGCTACTAAAATTCAAGCACATTACTGACGGTTCTTACCCTGAATTAGTTGTTTATTCTTTAGATAGTTGTCTGTTTTTTAGAGATTTTGTTTCGCTGCCCTTTGTCACTTAAGGCAACATCTCTGGTTCAGATTCTCTCACAGGTAAGGTGACTTGGTTCATCTTCTTTGCAGACGCTTCTAAAACTTGTTGTTGTTGCTGCCTCATGTTCTCACTGGTAGCAAGCTTGTTGCTTTCCCCTGACAGCTTTTCGCGCTGGTTGATGAGATAGATACTCACTAAAGTCAGGCTGACTCCTACCCACTGCACTGGATTAAGAACTTCTTGGAGTAACAAATTGCCAAATAGCAAAGCAAATACAGGTGTGAGGAAGGTGAGGGAACTGAGACTGGTGAGATTGCCGCTAGAGGCAAAATAGAAAAACAATCCGTAGGCGATCGCACTCCCAAACACCGTAGCGTAACCCAATGCTATCCAGTCAGATGGCACAATGTTCTGCCACTGCTGTGATTCTGCAACTGACGAAATTCCCCACAATGGCAAGCCACCTATAATCATGTGCCATCCCGTAGCCATAACAGGATCAGCATGGCGGCAAACAAACCGGATCAATACTGTTCCTACTGCCATACTCAACGCCGCTAACAGCATCAACCACTCGCCGCTGTCAAACAGTTGTTGTAGTAGAGACGTTGCATCCAAAGTCTTTACAATCGTGCCTGAGTCTAGAAAATGGAAAATCCACTCCTGAGGTAAGCCAATTAAACTAATACCTGTGACTCCAAATGCTAGTCCCAGCCATCCCCAAAAACCGATGTGTTCTTGGAATAACCACAAAGACAGCAATGCTACAGCCAAGGGTTGAGAATCAATCATCACAGATCCTAACCCAGCACCTGTTCTGAGTAATCCCTCTGCTAGAAAGCCTTGAAACAGCGTTCCATCCACCAAGGCAAATAAAGCAATCCACAGCCATGCAACCCAACCCTTGGGCTGAGGTTTACCCATCAATGCTGCTGCTATCAAAATGAGTACTCCAGCGGGTATCAAACGTACTCCCGCCATAAACAATGGTGTGGTGTGAGGTATCACTCCTTTCATCGCCACCATAGCTGTACCCCATAGGAAAAAAGGGGCTATCAAGAGTAGTGTTGCCAAGGGTAGTCTAGATGCACTGACTTTCAGTTGCATGGGATTGCTGAAGCCTTTGTTTTACAAACGCGAAAATCGCTTTAACTAATTTTACCTAATTATGTCGATTTGTGAAGGAATGAATACTTAGTTATGAACTGCGTACACCAGCAGCTATCATAGCTGCCTTGTCCGAAGGGCGGTTGAATTGACAGGTTGGGTGGTGCTTGCCGTTATGAGAGGGAACGGTTGGGTATTCATGGCATGGAGGGCGCATTCACCTGTGAAAATTTATTGGTTTGAGTTTCCAATTTGACATGACAAGATAACTGTAAATTTTACAAAGAATTTATACTACTATGACTTGATTGTTTAACCGTATTTATAGTAAGTTTTACAGTATGTCGTAATTGCAAGTTTTACGGCAATATAAGGGTTTTTATCAAGAAGACCGAGCTTGCATCTTTGTTTTGAAAGGGTGTTAACCAATTCCGTTTTGGCACTTAATGTTGCGCTTTTGATACATATTTCGACCTCCATTTCTTAATGGAGGAACTTTTGTATTCTAAATTTAAGTAATTTTGGATACAAAAAAAGCCGTGATATTACTAAAAACAAAGTCTATGTAGTTTCAGGTAAAGTCGGTAATATATTTGACACCTAATTGCTGGTTGTCTTCAAGCTTAACCGACGTTCTTTGATTCACCACTTGACATCCTCCCACCGCTGAACGGAGTACCGTTACAGCGGGGGATTCCAAGAATCACTTCTTGGGCTTTCTGTTTCTACGAGTTGACTTGCTTGAAGGAGTTTCCAAGACGAGAGTATTGGTCAGTCTCATCCACAGACGTTGACGTTCCCGTGTGCCCCACGGTACGGAGTCCTCTCTCAAGTATGTTTCGTGCAGCGTTCCAATCCCTATCTTGGGTATGCCCACAATGATGACAAGTATGCGTCCTGGTACTCAAAGACTTCTTGACGACCTTCCCACAATTGGAACAATTCTGGCTCGTGTAGTGAGGTGGAACGGCAACCGTGACCACACCAAACACTTTTCCAAAGTACTCAACCCATTCCCGGAATTGAGTCCACGCTGCATCAGAAATCGATTTAGCAAGGTGTCGATTCCTCACCCTTACGGGTTCGCCAGTCGCTTCAAGTCGGGGAACCCGCCCAACGCGCTGGCTCACCATGTTTCGCACCTTCAAGTCCTCATAGGCTACCAAGTCGTTAGACTGGACTACGCACCTTGCTGTCTTCACGGCAAAGTCTTTACGCTGCCTACTTACCTTGAGATGCGCCCTAGCCAGTTTGTTTCTAAACTTAGCTCTATTTTTGGAACCCTTCTTAGTCTTGGACAAACGACGTTGCAGTCGTTTCAAAGACTTTTCGGACTTGCGGAGGTGACGCGGGTTTGCAACAGTCTGCCCGTCAGAATCGGTGTAGAAGTGGTTCAAGCCAACATCAATACCAACGGTTTTAAGTGTTGGTTCCCGTTTCTCCAAACGTTCCTGATCAACGCAAAACTGTACATAGTACCCATCTGCTCGACGGACAACCCGCACTCGTTTAAACTGTTTCAACTGGTAGAAGTGCAAGTCGCGAGTCCCCCACATTTTGAAGGTTCCTACCTCAAAGCCATCAGAAAAAGTGATATACCGTCTATCGGCAGAAAGTCGCCAGCCACTGGTTTTGTACTCTACAGAACCATGCGTCTGTTCTTTCTTAAATCGTGGATATCCTTTCTTCCCAGGTTTATTCTTCTTGCAGTTGTCATAAAAACGAGATATGGCAGACCACGCTCTTTCAGCGCTAGCTTGTCTTGCCATAGAGTTGAGGTTGTTCGCCCATTCAAACTCTTTAGCAAGAACAGCACAATAAGCGCTCAACTCATATCTGCCAATATCACGGTTATCCATCCAGTATCTGACGCAACTGTTCCGAACAAAACGAGCAGTACGGATAGCCTCATCCAGCTTTCCATACTGCTCGTTTGTTCCTTCCAATTTTGCCTCAAATACCAGCATTTTTACGTTGAAATCATTGACGTAATTATAGCACAGAGATTGTCAAAACCGCCACTGTTCTACTCCCCCGCTTTGCAGGGCGTCAAAGAACGTGGCGGTTTTGACCCTCGATTCCGGAACGCCGCCAAATCAAAGATTATGGCGGGAGCCTTCTCTCGGAATTAGGTAAGGAGATTTTCTATGCAGATTGTGATTAACAATCTGTCAGTATCGTTTGGTTTGAGTCAAGTCTTAATCACCACTTCCAAAACAGAGGGTTTTTAACTTAACACTCTTTCAAGCGATCGCTTGGCACACAACCCTTTTACCAACACAACCAAATCGGCTATGAGGCGTTGTACAGACTGCTTCATGTACTTATTCATGTACTTAAATCAGGAAAGTTAAAGATGAAGAAATTTTTCCTTCCGTTCCTATTTTTGGTTGGGATTGTTTGGGTTATATTTACCCAAGTCCCCCTCCCACTGCACAACAATTTTTCTCTATCAGCCTCAGCCAGACAACCAAACAATTCATCAGATTATGAGGTTTGGGCTATTGATCAGGCAGATTCCTTTGATGGTACTCCCTTGGGAGGAAATCTCTATGTTCTGTCAGGCGACGACCGAGACTTTTTAAGAGGTAATGCAAAGGTTGAGAAAATTAACTTGGCTGCTAGCGCTAAGAGTAAAGGTCTTGCAGCAGGTCAAAAACCCCACTGGATTGCTTTCAACAAAGGCGCTACATATGGGATTGTAGGACATGCAACTACGGCTCAGGTCTACGCAATAGACGCTAATAAACGTCAAGTTGTAGATTCGATTCTTCCACCAGGATTACCCAACTCGAACTCCCACGCTGTTTACCCTTCAAAGGATAACAACTTTGTATTTGTTGCAGATACTCCTGGTCAACGGATTCATAAGATTTCCACAAATTATGAGGCACCCGGAGGTAAAATTTTTGGTGAAGTGAAAACGTTGGACTTCAATACTTCAGAGACGAAGACAGCCTTAGGAACTCCCACCGCCCGACCGGTGGTAGCTGTAGTCGATGATGCAGGCAAGTTTGTTTATGTCACTTTTGCTGATGGTGGCGTGGCGATCGCAAATGCAGAAACACTGACAATAGCGCACATTTACAATAAAGATGAAGCCACCTTCAATGGATTGATTGCCGCTCAGGTTGGCGACAACTTTATCACAAATGCAGGCAATGCTGATCCCCAAATAGCTGACTTTGTTTATGTCTATGACAACAAGTCTCTGCTAGAAAATCCCTCCAAACGTCCAGATTTCATCAAACTTCCTCAATCCGGTAATGATGTTCATGGTGTGGTAGTCGTTCGTGACAAATACTTATGGCAACTTAACCGTGCATCAAACACGATTACAATACATGACTTCAAGCCCAACCCCTTTGATCCAAACATTGACGGTTCAAACAAAGTTCGCGCAGTTAATCTTGTTGAACTGACAGATACAGCCTTAGGTCCTGATCCTGCACCAGACTTAATAGAAACATCACCCTCCCAAGAGGTTGCTTTTATCTCACAGCGTGGACCGAATCCCATATCAGGAAACGATCCAGCATTTTTCAACAGTGTGGGTGCGACCCCTGGAGTAGGCGTTGTGCAAATTGAAAACGACGGTAAGGATGCTAAACCCGCCTATCTGTATAGATTCGATAACGTTGTGAATGGAGTTAACATTGGTGACTTCCACGCCCTTGCTGTTCGCAAATAGAACTTATATGACAATACGGTTCAGATAAGCTCACAGCCCTTAGCCTAAAGCTATACAAACAAAGCCTGCGCAAGCAGGCTAAAAAACTTAAATTTCTGGAGTTCACAGCTAAAAACGAACAATCACTTTACCGCAATTTTTGCCGCTATGTAGATATTCGACAGCAGACACGATAGACTCTATTTGATTTGTGAACGCTCTTGACTCTTCACGAACCAAAGAATGAAAGCAAGCTGTTCATGAGCCACTTATAATGATGTGCTACCCCGTAGCCATAACAGGGTCAGCATAGCGACTCAAAGAACCGGATCAACACTGTTCCTACAGCTATAATGTTTCTTTCCACCAAGCGACTCATCTTAAGGGAATTCATGCCTGAAGATTGGCAAGCAGTTCTAGCCTATCAAGCTGACAGCCGATACCTGAAATTTTCTGAATGGGAAACCCGCAGTGAAGCTGATGTGCGGGCATTTGTAGAAATGTTTTTGAAGCAGCAACAACAAGTGCCACGAATAAAATTTCAGTTGGCAGTGGAATTAAAATATGAAGGAAAATTAATCGGAAACTGCGGTATCCGCAAACAAGAGCCAGAATCGCATGAAGCTTCCCTTGGTTATGAGATTGCACCAGACTACTGGGGCAAAGGATATGGAACAGAAGCAGCAGCCACTATTCTTAAATTTGGCTTTGAGGAGTTAAAGTTGCACCGTGTCTATTCTTGGTGCATTGCTGAAAACACTGCTTCAGTTAGGGTGCTGGAAAAAATTGGAATGCAGCTTGAGCAAAGATTGCCGGAGGATGAGAGGTTTAAGGGGCGCTTGTGGGATATTTTGATTTTTGGGATTTCAAAGGATGAGTGGCTGAACAAAACAGAACAATAGTGGCAGGAAAGTATCGCTTCTTCTCTAAGACATCGTGATCCAGAAGTTTCAACGGTGGGCTGTCCTGCTTCTTGCAATGACCTGCGGTTGATGATAATTGTCCGCCTACTACGTCTTATGTTAGAAAAAATGGATGTGCTTTTTTCAGATCATCTCTAACAATATCATCCTTATGCAAGATTTATACGGTAAATTGATTGGTTTACTGTATTTTTAATCAGTTCCAACAATTGAATACCCAACAAGCTGAGCTATCAGCCGTTTTAAACTTGAGATTTTTATAAATTGAGTTGAGGATTTAATGTTTCTGACTCAGGTCAAATTGCCTGCGCTTATAGCCAGATTGCAAAGTGTTTTCAGGCGAGTCAAGCAACGTTCAACCAAAACCTTTGCCTTGCTGTTTGCTCTCGGATTCAGCTTGAATTTCATACTTTCTGCTTGTGCTGGAAGTAGCCTAGCCAAATATGTGGCTGTTCCACAATTTAGCATCGGTTTAGAAAAAGAAAAAGTAGTTCGTATTGGTCATCAGAAATTCGGAGCTCTCAGCATCGTTAAAGCGCGAGGGGATTTAGAGAAACGATTGGAACCACTCGGTATTACGGTGCGGTGGAATCAATTTCCAGCAGGACCACAACTCCTAGAAGCTTTAAATGCCGATCGCCTGGACTTTGGGCATGCTGGAGAGACACCGCCTATATCTGCTCAAGCTGCTGGCGCTCCCCTACTGTACATAGCCAGCGAACCTCCTAATCCACAAGGGGAAGCAATCTTAGTCCAGAAAGATTCTCCTATTCGCAACGTAGCTGATTTAAAAGGCAAAAAAGTCGCCCTGAATAAAGGCTCGAATGTGCATTACCTGTTGGTACAGGCATTGGAAAAAGCTGGATTGAAATATACCGATATTAAACCAGTCTTTCTGCCACCAGCAGACGCCCGAGCAGCATTTGAGCAGAAAGAGGTAGACGCCTGGGCAATTTGGGATCCCTATTTTGCCGCTGCACAACAAGCCACCGGTGCTCGTATCCTCACAAATGCTCAAAATATAGTAGCCAATCGAGAGTTCTTTTTTGCTAACCAAAGTTTTGCTAAAAAGTATCCTGACCGTCTTAAAGTCGTTCTAGAAAGCATCAATGAGGTAGATAAATGGGCGAAAACCAGACCTGGTGAAGTTGCCAATATCCTCTCACCTTTAATCGGTATTGAGGCTCCAATTTTAGAGCAGGTAGCAAAGAGAAAAACTTATGGCGTGCAACCCATTACCGAAGAAGTCGTAGCTTACCAACAAAAGCTTGCCGATACATTCCACCAACTAAAATTGATTCCTAAAAAAATCGATGTCAAGAAAGTAGCCAATGTGGAAGAAAGTAAGCAGTTGGCTCAAAGTCTGCGACCTTAACATCAAATCATTATTAGCTTCTGTTCAACAGATTTTTCAACAAATTAAAATGAAAAAGCAATCTTCTAAACTACCGCTTCGGCAGCTGAGACCTTGGATTGTGCCGATTCTTCTGATTATTGTTTGGCAAGTAGCCGTAAAATCGGGCTGGCTCTCTACAAGAGTCTTGCCTGCACCAACTGACGTTTTAGTTGCAGGGATTCGTCTAGCGACTACAGGAGAACTGTCACGAAATCTTTGCATCAGCACAATACGTGCCGCGATTGGATTCTTGATTGGGGGCAGTATTGGTTTTGTCTTAGGATTGCTGAATGGGATTTTTCGAGTAGCGGAAGAGCTGTTAGACACATCAGTTCAGATGCTCCGCAATATTCCTCATTTAGCCCTAATTCCACTGGTCATTCTGTGGTTTGGCATTGGAGAGGAAGCCAAAATCTTTCTCGTGGCGTTGGGAGTGTTTTTTCCCATCTACTTAAATACCTATTACGGAGTTCGCACTGTTGATCCAGAACTGATTGAGATGGCAAAATCCTATGGTTTGCATGGCTGGTCTTTGTTTAGGCGAGTCATTTTTAAGAGCGCACTAGGTTCAATCCTGGTTGGCGTGCGCTATGCACTGGGAATCATGTGGCTCACGCTCATTGTTGCCGAAACCATCACATTGGATTCGGGCGTTGGATACATGGCGATGAACGCTCGTGAGTTTATGCGAACTGATGTCGTTGTCTTGAGTATTTTGCTTTATGCCTTGCTAGGTAAGCTTGCAGATGTTGCCACTAAAGCGTTAGAAGCAAAATGGCTGAAGTGGGACCCCAACTACCAATCTGCCTAAAGTTTATCAATTCCCGATTGAAATTTTTATTGCAGTATTGAACGAGGTTTTCAAGATGGAATCACAATTAGGCGCAGAGGTAAAGGTGATGGGTCTGACAAAGACCTATGGTAGCAATCAAGTATTGCAGAGCCTCGATTTAGAGATTGCGCCGGGAGAGTTTGTTGTCGTTGTTGGACGCAGTGGTGGCGGTAAGAGTACGCTCTTGCGGATTGTAGCCGGGTTTGAACGTCCTACTGACGGTGGAGTTTTGATGGACGGGGAACCCTTGAAAGGGCGTAACCGTTGTGCGCGAGTCATGTTCCAGAATCCCCGCCTCTTACCGTGGGAAACTGTTGTGGAGAATGTGGGATTGGGATTGAACAAGAAAGACTGGCGGCAGAAAGCCGAGAAGGCGCTCAAGCAAGTTGGTCTTGCCCAACGGGCGCTAGATTGGCCTGCTGTGCTTTCGGGAGGGCAAAAGCAGCGGGTAGCACTCGCTAGAGCTTTAGTGAGGGAGCCGCGCTTATTGATGTTGGATGAACCGCTTGGAGCTTTGGATGCCCTGACGCGCATTGAGATGCAGCGGCTGATTGAAACAATTTGGCAGGAAAAAAAATTTACGGCATTCCTGATTACCCATGATGTGGACGAAGCGGTGATGCTAGGCGATCGCATCTTGCTAATTGACAATGGTCGGATAACGATGGATACCCGAGTGTCATTGCCGCGCCCCCGCAAACGAAAAGACCAAGAGTTCGTCACTTTGGCAGAAAAAGTTTTAGAGCGTTTGATGGGTGATGAAGCCGGTCTGATTAATGGGGAAGAAGAAGCAATTAAAGAACTGGCAAAAGCCTAGTTGCAATCAATGATAGTAATTGAGAAAGCCCATTCTTAATACCGACAATAGCGGTAATCGTCTCGTCCGTTGTTTACCTCATACCGTTTCACTTTAAGCTTGATACAAATAGGCAGCAGAGGGTTTTCCTTCCCGCAAGTCTTCACGGGGGGTCAAGCCGTCAATTTTGTACCAAGGTTTGAGTGCTGCCATCGTTTATTCCCCTACTAATGCCAGTGCTTGATTCATCACTCGGTCGGACAAATACATTCCACAGAGGCGCAGTTGTTCTAAAACCGGACGCGCTGCTGGAATTGCTCCTCGTTGTTTGGCGGTAAGAACTATACCTAAAGTTCCCCGTACTGGAATTCCCAAAGCTACTGCACAACGACGGGCGGCTAAGTCATCCAGTATTACCTCAGTGCCAGTATTTACATAAGCCCACGTTAACACAGCTGATTCACCAGGTCCTAAATCCCAACTCTGAATAATTGCTGGAACAAGGGGTGTAACAACCTCTAACAGCCAAGAAGTAGCAGCCAGCGCCATTGCTGTTACGTCCGTCTGCCCGTATGCCTGAATTTCAGTAGCGACAGCTTGGGGGACAATAATTTCTGGACTGACTATCTGCAATAGGTGGAGAAAGCCACCCTTGGTCAAAAAAATCAATGGGGAGGTGTTAATTGCAGGACGTATGGCGAAGCCACGTAAACTATCAGCCACGGTTTAACTCTTGTTGCAAGTCATCAAAGTCTACAGAAAACACATCTACTTGTTCCCGCGCCAGGGCTGCAAGAAAGTCGCGGCGGTTTAAACCTGCAATTTGTGCAGCTTTTTCCTGGGATATTTCATCCTTTTGATACCAGTAGATAGCAGCAGCTAGGCGCATATCACGCACGAAATCATCTGGGGCTAGACGACGGGCTGAGAATACTTCTTCGGGTAAGTCTAGATTTACTCTGGTCATAGTTTTTGTGTAAGGAGTGGGGAGTGCGGGGTGCGGAGTTGTTTTTAACTAATTCGGCGTAAGTCCCCCACTATAACGGTACTCCGTTGCGGCGAGCCGAGGCATCCATTCGTGGATGCGTTGGGGGAGTTCTTGCAGGACATCGCGCCAGTCGCCAACGAAGTGTGAGGTGTGGGGTGCGGAGTGAGGAGTGCGGGGACGGCAGACAATATGCACAGAAGAAGCAAGTGCAGCAGTACCCATTGCGTTCATTCGAGTACCCATTTCTGTATCAATAGCCCATGAACCTGTAATTATCCAGCCAGCATCTATCATTGCCTGAAACATTGCTTCCCAACCGGATGTAGATTTATGAGCAAAAACGACAGTACCAATTCCATTGCTGGATAATACACGGCATCCCTCAGCCAATGCCTGTTGCATCATCTGCTCAAAATATTCTTTAGTCTTGTATGCTTGACCTCTCCCTGGGCTAAAGCCGCAGGGATTCTAAACTGTTGCTACACGGAAGGCTGAAGCCACTCCGTTCCGCTTTTTAGTTTTGGTTTCCCAGAGTTTGATTCTGGTAGGCACGGTCAGCACTGCCCTACAGACCTTGACCAAGCATAAGCCTAGCTGTGCCTCTACTTTGCGGAGAATATTCGCCGCACCATTACAATCGGCATTAATGAAATCACCACACCTCGTTTTGTATTGCCCACGCTTCGGTCTTGTCCCTGATGGCTTCCAGTTATCGGGTTTTTCACCGTATTTTGGCAAACTGTCGCCATCTAAGAATGAAGCCTTGGAAGTGTACGATTCTTCTGTCTCCACGAACTGAATTCCGTGCTGTTTGCACAATTCCTCAATCCGCTTCTTTAAACGCGCTGTTGGTGTTTGAGCTATCTTCTGGTTATTGACTTTCCCAGTTTCAATACCATCTTTGTTACCTTGGTTCCAGCCAAAAACAACAGTTCCAATATTGTGATTCAAGCAGTAGCCAATAATCAGCTTTGCAGCCTTGTTGACTGCATCTTTAACTTGACGATTACGCTTTTCTGTTATGTGGGCAAGTCTGTCGTTCCAAAAACCTTGCGGTTTTCCTTCTTTAATAGTTGCAAGTTGTTTGTTATACCACTGAGTTAAGGATTTTAACTTGAACCCATCAACAATGAAGCTGTTGTCACCTGTATTTGGTACACAAGTCAGCCAATTATTTATTCCTGGATCGATACCTAATGCCCTAGATTTATCTCAAATAATTCAAAAAAATCTTAATCTTCACCACTTTCTGCAAAATTCACTTGTTCATAAAGTTCGCTCAAGAGAATTTGAAAATCAATTGTCTGGAATGCTAAATTAGCAGATTCACCTTCAATTTCATCAAAAAGCCATTTACCATCCGCAGTTTTTACATAGTGCATTACATGATACTGATATTGGTCAATTAAAATATATTCCTTGAATTCAGCAATAGAGCGATAATAAAGAAATTTCTCGCCTTGATCATAATTTTTAGTCGATTTAGATAAAACTTCAGCAATTAACATCGGGTTCATAACCGTTGTTGTGCTGGTTCCTGTATAAACAGGTTGTCCCTGAATCACCATCACATCCGGATAAGTATGCTGCCGATAACGGGGTATCCACAAACGCACATCACCGATATAAACATCATAATTTTTACGCCTTAAAGCAATTTTTAATGATGCAGCTAAATTTAAGGCAATTTTATTATGATTTGTAGTGCCACCCGTCATTGGTACAATTTCTCCATCACGGTATTCGCTTTTATATTCAGCCTTTTCTTCAAGTTCTAAATACTCTTCAGGTGTGTAATAGCGTTTTTGTGTTTCTAACTGCATAAAAATACCACCTATTCTTGTGCGGCTACTGTGCTGCTAAAATTTTTTGGGCGGAAACGTGATAATGTTCAATTTTCACTAATGCTTCCCATCCCAATCGTACCGGGTCTTTTATCGGATGAACTTCTGGAGATGAAGCACAGTTAAAGACTACATACAACCAATAATCCTGTTTTAACCTTTCGGCTGTTTTATACTCGTTCGTCGTCAGCGCCACCTTACCAACGCTTGCTCGTCCCTTAACCTCAATAAACCGAACTGCGATCGCTGTTTGTGGATCTTCAGGATGGGGTTGGCGCGAAATCAGGTCAAAACCGCGATTTTCCTTCTCCACACTCACCACCTTCCATCCCCTGGCTTCTTCGTGTGCAATGATCGCCTCAACTGCAATGCGCTCAATCTCTTCATTGCCAACCATTGACGCAATCGCAGGCGTTGTGCGTTCTGTGCGGTGTGTTGTATTGGTTTATCAACTGTTGGAGTTGCTCGCGATCGCCCGAAGGGCACTGCGCTCCGCGCAATCGCCATCGCTTAAATTTAATATTTTTGGTGTTAATCTTGCCACACCCTGATTCCTTACTATTTAGCCAAAACAGCTTTTAAGCTTGCTATTTATTCTCCCACCATTATGCTCTGTTTATTTCTGCCGAACGGTACTAGATACAAATTTCGGGTGCGTTACACTGCGTTAACACACCCTACTTCATCTAACTAAGCACAGCTATAGGCTCTAAATTCGCCACTAATTTCACACCAAACTCCGCCTCAAACACTCCTTTGTTGTAATCCAAACTCCAAAGTTCTAAGGCACAGTCATCATCAGCGCGAGATGGAAAAACTTTTAAATGGAAATCCTGTTGTTCCGGCAAATATTCAGATTGTACTCGTGTAATTGCTCCAATTTGCCGCCTATCTAAAGCAACTGCCAATCTTAAAATAGCACTCAACTGATTAACAATTTGCCGATGATTTTTGCTTACCAAATTGCGGTAATTTTCGTGCCTTTTCTTGGGGGGCGATTTGCGATGATAACGCGCTAAATTAGCAATGATTTCTACCTCGGTTTCGTTGTAGCCTAGTAATTCACTATTGCGAATGAGATAGTAAGAATGCTTGTGGTGAGAAGAATGGCTGACATAATGACCGCAATTGTGTAATAGCGCCGCAGCCTGAAGCAGTTGCCGTTCTTCTGCTCCCCAGTTGTGGAGTGTTCCTTTTGTTTGGTTAAATATACTCAAGGCAAAGACTGCTACGCGATCGCTGTGTTCTAAATTCACATGGTATTTATTCGCAATCTTCAGAACACTCCGCTGGCGCACACTAGTTTGGTAACGCAGCCGATCTTCAATTAAGCCGTGGGCAAGCATCCAGTCTACAATAACACCTTCCCTGAGGGAACGTTCACACACGGTGACGGACTCAACCCCCAAAAGGTTCATTGCTTCTTGTAGGATGACTGCGCCTGCAAGTATAACTTCAGACCGTTTCTCCGGCATACCAGGAATTGCAGCGCGTTCTGAGTTACTTATTTTCCGCAAGCGATTGACCCACTCCTGCAAGTCTTTTAAACTCAGTTCATAACCATTGAGCATTGAAGGAACGGAACTCTGTTTCTCTCGCGCTTGAATCATCACCAGAGTTTCAATTGTGCCGGAAGTTCCTACCAAACGGGGAAATTCCCCTAACTTGAGGTTTGCTTGCACCTCTTCCACGGAACGTTCTAACATTCCGCGTGCATATGCTTGCAAATACTTAAACTCAGCGTTGCTGATAGGATCAGTGGTGATTAACTCGCTGGTGAGTCTGACTGCGCCGACTTTTGTACTCGTGAGGGTTCGCGCTTCGTGAGAGTCGCCCAAAATTATTTCTGTGGAACCGCCACCAATATCTATAATGATGTGGGGATGGTTGTTGAATTCCATCCCTGACAGCACACCAAGATAAATCCGCCGCGCTTCTTCTTGACCAGAAATTAGGTCAACGCTTAAACCCAACTCGTCTTCTACGCTTTGCAAAAAATCTTTGCCGTTGGGCGCTTCTCGTACGGCGCTAGTCGCGACAGCAATGATTGTTTCGGCGTTGAGAGTTTTGGCGATCTCTTGGAAGCGTCCCAAGGTGGCGATCGCCCGTTCCATCACTTCTGGTTTCAAATTCCCTGTTTCAATATCGCGATCGCCAAGTCTGACTGTTTCTTTTTCTCTGGCGATAATGCTAAAAGATGGCAGTCTGGGTTCAATTCGCACAACTACCATGTGTAGTGAATTTGTCCCTAAGTCGATAGCAGCAATAATCCGATGTTGCTCAACTGTTTGAGTTGGAAGGCTCTCCCAGCTAGCTGAAACTAAATTCACCATCTATGGTTTCTCTCTGTTAAGGATGGTAAAAGCTGGCAATACAGAAGGTCTGAGCGAGACAATGTATGCATGAAAAACAAAATTATTCTCAAGCGGAATGTATAAGTGAACCTGACTGAGTCAGGAGATGCACCATGTTCACACAACTAAATTAACTCATTAAGCGTATCCAAAGTTGTTACTTGTGGTTTGATTTTATAAATATCAAATAAAGATATTCTATAGATGTAACTATATGTGAATAAATCTATCTCTAGTTATTGTTTTGCTGCCTATGCTAACTACAAAAGAACGCAACACCGAACCCACGTTATTTGTTATTATCCGGCTTTTGCGGTGGCATAAACCAGAAGGACGGTTAATTTTGATGATTCCCGCTCTTTGGGCTGTGTTTTTGGCAGCTGCTGGAAAACCACCTTTACCCTTGGTTGGCGTTATCATTTTGGGGACTCTCGCCACAAGTGCTGCTGGGTGTGTTGTCAATGATTTGTGGGATAGAGATATAGATCCACAAGTGGAAAGAACTCGCGATCGCCCTCTTGCTTCCCGTGCGCTTTCGATAAAAATCGGCATCATAGTTGCCATAGTGGCAATGGCATGTGCTGCGGTTCTTGCCTTTTATCTTAACCCACTCTCATTTTGGTTGTGTGTGGCAGCGGTTCCAGTGATTTTGCTTTATCCAGGGGCAAAGCGGGTGTTTCCTATCCCGCAGTTGGTGCTCTCCATCGCTTGGGGTTTTGGCGTTTTGATTAGCTGGAGTGCGGTGACACATAACCTTTCACTTCCCACTTGGCTGCTTTGGGGCGCAACTGTACTGTGGACATTGGGATTTGATACTGTTTATGCCATGAGCGACAAGGAAGATGATCGCCGAATTGGTGTCAATTCCAGCGCCTTATTCTTTGGTAATTATGCGCCTGTTGCGATTGGGATTTTCTTTGTTGGTACCGTGTTTTTACTGGGTTGGCTAGGTGTGCTTATGCACCTGTTTCCTAGCTTTTGGATCAGTCTTACTATTGCTACTGTAGCCTGGACTTGGCAGTACACACGCTTAAGACAGGCAAACCTGCCTAACTCTGCTTATGGAGAAATGTTCCGGCAAAACGTGTGGATTGGTTTTCTCGTACTTGCTGGAATGATTACCGGGAGTTTATAGTGCTTTTCACAAATCCGGTTTCAAAAAGAAACCGGGTTTTTACTGAAAATTTATCATTTTTTTATCAAAAAGTTTAGTGCCATATCCGAAATTTTACTATATCAGCCTGGATTTGGGTCTATTATGCCTATAGATAGATGCACCCAATTCAATGAAGCGAAGTCTGACGACAAGACGCGACTCGGCTACACATATTGTTAAAATTGCCACTATTGTTTTATTGTCCTTTGGCAGTCTTGGTATTGTTGGGGGCAGTTTCTTTTTAAGAGAAACCTTTAGCAGCGTAGGTGAAACTGAAACAATAACCGATACCTCACGCTATCGAGCAATTCGCCATCAAATTTGGTCTCATCAAACGCAAGTAAAACACTTTCCTACTGACATTCCGGTTGATGCTTCAGGCGTGCGTATTGCTTATTCTGCCGCCTATTCACAACGAGGTAGTTCGTTTCAACTTCGCTTAAAACAGCCACCTCAAAAGATAAAAGAATTACTTTCTCAATACAGGCATATTGCTAAATACAAATATACAGGCGGTAATACCAACGACCACGCAAACCAAACCAACGGTGTGCCAACCACTTTCTTTTATACGAGTGATTCTAAAGAAGACTCTTTTCCATCTACATATGAAATATTGGTATTAGATGCACATGATAAGGGAAGTTCCAACTTTAAATGGAATCATGGGGATAGTTATGGGGTAGCAATTGATAGTTCAGCCTCAGAGATTGTCTATTGGGCTGAAGAATGGTAACTGGCGTTTAGTCTCAATTACAATGAGAAAAATCATTATTGGAGTGATGGGACCAGGAGAAAAGGCTAAAGCAATTGATGTGCAAAATGCCTATGAACTGGGGAAACTCATTGCACAAGAGGGATGGGTTTTGCTTACTGGAGGTAGAAATGTTGGAGTCATGGAAGCCGCAAATCAGGGAGCTAAATTAGCTAATGGCTTAACTATTGGGATTCTTCCTAGTCAGAGTAGCAATGGGATCTCCCAAGCAGTTGATATTGCCATATTCACTGATATGGGAAATGCCCGCAATAATATTAATGTCCTCTCCAGTGATGTGGTGATTGCCTGTGGGATGGGTGCTGGGACAGCTTCAGAAATTGCTTTGGCTTTGAAAGGTAATAAGAAAGTTATTTTGCTGACTGACGAGGAACAAAGCAAAGTTTTCTTCAAAAAGCTGTCGCCAGAAAACGTTTATGTTGTGAATGGGGTAGGAGAGGCGATCGCAACAACAAAGGCAATTTTAAGTCGTTAATTACGCCCCTTGACCACCAAAGGTACTCCTCCTGGAGGTGCAAATGTTATACCGCGACGTACAGGTAGCAAAGGACGCCGTTCTGCTAGTTCTAGTGAGTAATCAGATAAGACGGTTGCAAGTACCAATTTCATTTCAAACATGGCAAATGCCAAGCCAAGGCAGCGACGGTTCCCGCCTCCAAAAGGTAAATATTCATAAGGAGAAAACTGTCTTTCTAGAAAGCGCTCTGGCTTAAACTGCTTGGGTTCTGGGTAAATATCTGGGCGATGGTGAGTCAAATAGATACAAGCCGAAATTAACATCCCTTTTGGTAATTCGTAGCCCATCAATTGCATTGGAGCTTGTAAAATTCGTGGTAAGGCAAAGAAAACAACAGGATAAATTCTTAAGGTTTCTGAACAAACTGCATTCAAATAGGGCAGCCGAGAAATTTCCATTGGATCTGCATTTGCGACGTTAATGGAGTTAAGTTCTTGCAAGAGTTTTTCGCGCACTTCTGGTATGTAGTGAACCCAGTACAAAGCCCAGGCTAAAGCGGTTGCTGTGGTTTCATGCCCAGCGAAAAGCATGGTCATTAATTCATCCCGTAACTCAACATCTGTCATCGGTTGACCTGCTTCATCCCGAACTGATAGTAATAAGCTCAGAATATCTTCACCTAAAGGCTCAGGCTTTGAGCGGCGATCGCGAATTTCTTGGTAAAGTAATTTATCAAGTAGCTCTCTTTGCCGTACAAAATTTCCCCAAGGACTCAAAGGTCCTAAATCATGTTGCAGTGTTTTAAAAAATAGTAGAGTCGCACTTAAAGGAGACTCAAAAGAATCCAACATTGCTGTTAAGGTTTTCCTGATTTCTTGGTAACGCTCTCCTTCCTTCAGCCCAAAAACAGCGCGTAAAATAACTGTTAGGGAAATCTCTTGCATACTGGAACGTGCTTTAAATACATCGCCAATCTTCCACTGGCTGATAACTTGCTTGGCAATGTCAGAAATGAGCTGACCGTAAGCCCGCATTCTCTCACCATGAAAAGGAGGCATCAACAGCTTGCGTTGTTGCATATGACGCTCACCGTCTAGCAATATTAAAGAGTTTGACCCCAACAAAGGTTGTATAACTTCGCTTCCTGAACCTGATTCAAATAACTTGGAATCAGCAGTAAAAATTTCTTGAATCGCTTGGGGATTGCTGATCATCACTTGGGGACGAAAGCCAGGAATGTCAGTATAAAAGATATCTCCATACCGTTCTTGCATTGTTTCGAGATAATCTAACGGTCGTACAATTGCCCATATCGTCTGGAGCAATCCTGGTTCGCGGGTTCTATTTGGCAGTTTCGTATTGATTTGCTGTGGAGAGTTTTCTTTGAGCGCAATCATCTGTTGTTCTCCTGCGTTTTGTTATTAGAAAAAATTAAACTTGGATGAATGTTGGGGAATGTTGAGGGTTATGAATTTGTGGTAATCCTAATCGGCTTCTGATTTCGTTGATTGGTTCTTCCCAATGTTCTTCAAACCGATAACCTAATAAAAATTGTGCGTTTTTGCCAAGTTCAAGCCCTTTTTCAACATTAGCAAAAATGGCTTGACTTTGTTTAGGAGCTATGATTGGATACAGGAATTTCGCTAACCAAAGGCTAATTTTTAGCGATTTGCTGTAATTTTGGGCAGCGGCGAAGGCAAGCACACCAATTTCTCCGGCGTAGCTCGTGTCAAAGCCAAGCAAGAGGTGAAAAATATTGTGGGTGACAACGTATCGCAGGGCAAATACATTGCGTCTAGCAACGTCCTCAAGTTCGGGACTGATGTTAAATGGTTTCAGGTTATTGTCCCGCATATGTTCGGCATATTCTCGCCCAAAGGTAGCTTGAGGATATTTGCTCAATTCCTCTAAATTGATGTGCGGATGATATGCGACAACGTGTTGCAGTTTAGCCTGTACTGTCGGATTAACTTTTGCTCCGAATAAATCAGATTTGAGAATGGCAAAATCGCCGTAATTTTCAGAGTTTTTATAAGCTTGAAGCGCTTTGATTTGTTTGAGTTTGTTCCACATAGATGTTTCCAAAATCTGGAATTGAAAATCTAAAGTTGGCTAAGGGGCAATACGGTTCAGTTAGATGTTAATCCTTAAAGATCCCCCAACCCCCTTAAAAAGGGGGCTAAATTCCCCCCTTTTTAAGGGGGGTTAGGCAGGGTGGTTTCATACAAAGAAAGAAAAAACCTTTTGGATTTGATTGGCTAAAGCACGTTGAGCTTGAGGGATAGTGCGAAAACCAAGAAATCTGGCAAGAGTGATGAAAAAATTATGTAATATTGCCCAGTTAACTGGTGCATTGCCACCTCGTCGTAGTGGAAAGTCTGAAGGGAAAGGTCACATCGCGAACCCAATGGAGCCGGTTTTCAATTCCCCAATGTTTCTGGGTGTCGGTTAGAGCATCTTGAGCCGACATGATCTGACTACAAATATAGAACTGACGCTCTTGAAATGATTGACCATCACGAATACCAGAACGTTCAACTTGGACAAAGGTTTTAAGTCCAGCCCATTGACTTTGTAATTTTTCTGGAGCGGCGAATACCTGACAACAACGCTTGACCGAGCGATCGTGAGTATCATCTTCTGTTGTAGTACTGCTCAAAGGTTCCTGTTTGTGTGACTGAGTTTGAGCCATTTTGTAGAGCGTCGGTTGATTTTCTTTTAATCCAATCATGTAGTCGTTGCCACCATTAATAATCAGCGATACTGTTTTTTTTGGCAATGCAAAGCATCAAGAGTGAACATCACTTGTTGAGCACAAAATTCGGATATTAATTGCTGTGCGATCGCCATCTCACTAATTTTTTTGTTCGACATTGGTTGCATCCTGAGTACAATGCCCCGCCCGTGACTATAAACTGATACTGTACTGATAAAGTTTTGGTAGGACTGACTGTAATCTGTTACTGTGCAGCGAATACCTTTACCATCAATTGCCAATCTTTCTCCTGGCATCGGTGGCACAAGAACTGATGCCCAATTATTGAATAAGTCGGTGAATGGCTGAAAATCTAATGTTTTCAGTACTCGTCGGAACGTTGAGTAGGATGGAAACTTGATTGTCTCATCTAGGCTTAACAGTTCAATCAAGCCTTGTCTGTGTACTCTGGTAAAATCTTCCAATGGTCGGTAGCCCCAATACCCTGTCATTGCTCCCAATAAGATCAACAATAATACCAACCAGAAGTCATGTCTTCGTCCCCGAATATGTCGATAGTCTGGGATTTGCTGCAATTGTTCGATGAGATTCATACTTTTTATTTATCAATTTTTCTCCACCCTCTACAAATTATTATTATTTTTCTTTCTTTGTATGAAACCACCCTGCCCTTTTGAAGGGGGGTTAGGGGGGATCTAGCCTTATCTGAACCGCATTGGGCTAAGGGGTGGAATGGTGTAGCGATCGCGTAATTCTTCTACTGGTACATGCACAACTTCCCAGAAGTTCCAGTTATCTGAAAAATCTACTTTACACGCTGCACCGCGCTGTAGGGCGTGTATGACTCGTGAGATATCAAACAGTTCCATCCCCGCATCCGCATAAGGCGTGATGTGAAAACCCCAATGAAAATACAGAACGACGAACAGCAGAAATACAAAACCGTTTTCGCGGATAAAACCCGCCTGAAAGGCTCCCTGCTGAATCTCTCCTTGAGGGTCAGTGTCGTAACCAGATAAAATATGCGCAAAATCGTGAAACACCATGCGCTCTGGAATGCTCCCCACCTCACCAGGAAAGCTAAAACGTTTTTGGGTGTAGTATTCCCAAAACGCGCGTCCCAAAGTTCCCTCTGGTAATAGCCCTAACTGTCGATACTTCCATGCTACATCTGGATCTTCGCCGCCGTAAAACAGTGGAGCCAGTATCTTTTTAAGACCGATAGTACCTTGTTGTGCATAGGATGCGCTCATAAATATGCCCATCGACTGCCGTGTCATGTGCATCTGTGCTAGCAGCTTATGTTCTCTAGCGGCTTTGTGCAGCACTCGTAAACTTTGCTCGTTACTACAAAGGGCTTCTGCAAGCGATTTCAGTGCTTTTTGTTGAGTGGGTGTAATTTCAGCATCCACCATCGCCATCACCATTGCCATTTGAAGCAAGCGTTTGCGGTGGTGTGGATCGGTGATGGCTGCAGCAATTTGTGTTGGCGTGATAGCAGATAAGTCATCAACTACAACTGAGGCTTGATGTAGCTGGTTCACTACCTGTAAAAACTGATGTTCAAGTGGTGTTAATGCCTCTGGTTTAGCCGCTACTGTTGTTAGAGTTTGCAACACGAACGGTAGTTCTTGAGAAGAAAAGACAGCGATATCCATCTCACATCTCCCTTCAGGGACAGGATGTCAGGAGGTACGGGCGCAAGCCGCCGCGCCCGTAATAGCAAACACGGATTAAGACCTATAGACGCGCTTCTAGTATGAGATTAAAAGGAGTCTGTGTAGCACAGCGGAACCGACTAAAGCCAGCTTCAGACATAACTTGAGCCAGTCTCGCTTCACCAGCTTGTGCTCCCAGTCCTAGCCCAACCTCTTGAGATAGTGAGTTGGGCGTGCATATTGCAGTGGAGGCGGAATAAAACATCCGACCTACTGGATTGAGATTGTCCTCAATAGAGTTACCAGCGAACGGTTCAACCAATAGCACGGTTCCGTCTTCAGCTAAGACTTCCTTTGTATGTTTCGCCGCACCTACAGGATCGCCTAAGTCATGTAGACAATCCATAAAGCAAACTAGATCGTAGTTTGTTCCTGGAAAGTTCTTTGCATGAGCGACTTCAAATTGGATGCGATCGCTAACACCAGCTTCTACAGCGCGTTGACGTGCAACAGTAATTGACTCGTTGTGGTAATCGAAGCCAAAGAATTTTGAGTTGGGATAAGCTTGTGCCAAAAGGATAGTAGATGCACCATGACCGCAACCCACGTCAGCAACTAAAGCGCCTGCCTGCAACTTTTCTTCAACTCCTTCGAGTGCAGGAATCCAGTTAGTCGTCAGCGACGCCTTATAACCCGTTTTGTAGAAAGCTTCGCAGCCGCAAAATAGCCGATGATGATGCTCGTGCCAGCCAATGCCCCGACCAGTTTGGAAAGCATTTATAACTTTGTCCTCATCCAGCCACATCGAGGAAATACTATCGAAAGCAGCAACCATGAAAACAGGACTTTCTGGATTGGCTAACACCATCGCGTGTTCGTCAGGCAACTCATAAGTGCGCTGTTCAGGGTCGTAAGTGATATAGCCACTGGCTGCCTGACTGTTCAGCCACTCCAGAATGTATCGCTCACGAGTACCTGTCTTTTGAGCTAGTTGAGAGGGCGCTATCGGACCAGCACCAGCCATTGCTTTGTATAAACCCAGTCGGTGCCCAATACTAGTCATTACGCCTGACATACTTACTGCCATGTCGTTGACAAGCTGATTGACAAATGCGTTAAGACGATCTTCATTCATTGAAACTCTACCTCCATTTTCTGCTGTTGAAGCGCCAAAGGTAAAGGCAATCCTGTTGCTTCAGCAATTTCCTTGGATGGAGCTTCCCGTGTAGGGCTTTTCAGATACTTCCCATCATTGATGGGAGGTACCGCTTTCATCTTGTGTGGGATGCTGTAGTAGCGGTGAGATTGTTGGAGTTGGGGCAGTTCTTGGATGCTTTGATTGCCAATCTTCTTACGCAATTTAATAATCGCATCGATGACTGCCTCTGGTCGGGGGGGACATCCCGGTATGTAGACATCGACTGGAATTAACTTATCCACACCACGAACAGTCGTTGGAGAATCTACACTGAACATTCCGCCCGTAATTGTGCAAGCTCCCATTGCGATGACATACTTAGGTTCTGCCATTTGTTCATAAAGTCGCACCAAGTTAGGGGCGTACTTCATCGTGATTGTACCTGCGGTAATCATTAAGTCTGCTTGTCGGGGAGTCGCACGGGGAATCATGCCATATCGCTCCATGTCGAACCGAGAAGCATAAGCAGCCATAAACTCCATGAAACAGCAGGCTGTGCCAAACATCATCGGATACAAACTGGACATTTTTGCCCAGTTGTACAAGTCATCCAGAGTTGTGAGAATAATATTTTCAGACAGTTGTTGCGTTACTTGGGGACGCTCAATTGGATTAATAACATTAGTCATGGGTTGAATCTCCCATAATTATGAATATTTTTTGACAAAATGCGCTTTTTGTGTAATTTAAAGCGATTGGAAGAGCAGTTTTTCTTTTGTAGGAAGCTTTCCTGCAAGCTCTTCCACTCACAATTCACTACACCGTCGATAACTACAGTTTCTGATAACGTTTGAATCTGTACCAGTAAAGATAAAGGTCTTAAGTCGCTAACTTAAGCGATTGCATTCTGGCACTGCGCTTTGCGCAATCGCTAACGCGACAGATTACACCATAGATAACCACTAGAACTATGATTATTACTTTAGAAGGCGCACCTGCGGTAGGAAAATCGACAACGTGTGTTGCGATCGCACAGCATTATTCAGCCTTTGTCGTACCAGAAGTGAATAAGCTTTTCGCTCCTCCCAAGCATGAGCCGGAAAACTGGTATTTAGACAGACAGGTGGCAAGATGGGAAATGGGAATTCGTCAGGTGCAAGACTATGAGTGGATTGTATTTGACAAAACCTTGTGAGAATTGTAGAAACCACGTGGATGGTGCCCGTGGAGGAAACAAGAGGAAAGTCATCTCATATCTTGCAGCGAATGTCAATTCCTTGTTTGATGTAGGAATAGTTAGTAGTTTGTGGAGTAATAATGAAAGATAAATATGTGTTACTGACAGGAGGCACTGGGGGGTTGGGTTTAGGTGTCACTCCTGTTGTACTGGCACTTGGTGCGCTCGTCACGGTGCCTTATCGCAAAGCGGAAGAAACAAAGCGGCTTAAAGAAGCTATCTCCCCTGCCGATCGGGACAGAATCCAGTTTATTCCTGCCGATTTGCAAGATGAGCAAGCTGTTCAACATCTAGTGGATGCTATGCCGCGAGTCGATGTGTTGATCCATCTAGTTGGAGGTTTTGCGATTGGTAAAACCCATGAGTATCCTTTTGCTGATTGGCAACGGGACTTTGGGTTGAATCTCAACACAACCTTTTTAGTCTGCAAGCATAGCCTACGACGTATGTTAGAGCATGGATATGGACGGATTGTCACGGTCGGCTCGCGGGGGGCTGTAGAACCGGGCGGGCAACTCGCAGCTTATTGTGCTTCCAAAGCAGGAGTCGTTGCCCTGACCAAGGCGATCGCTGATGAAACCAAAGGAACCAACATTACAGCCAATGTGGTTCTACCCAGCATTATTGATACCCCTACCAATCGAGTAGTATTGGGAGCTGAGAACGCGCACAACTGGGTTAAACCTGAATCTTTAGCTCAAGTTATTTGTTTCTTAGCATCTGAAGCGGCTCAAGATGTTCGAGGGGCAGCAGTTCCAGTCTATGGCAGTACTTAATGCTGTCAAGAATCGATTTTGTTGTAGACTAAAACGCGAACGAGTATCACTGTAAAAATTCCGGAAGAATTGTAGCCATGAATCAATCAGCTAACCCAGCAGATCCAACGCCCCCAACCCTTGAGAAGAAACTTGCTCTGCTACAAAAGTTAAGAGATGAATTAGGCAGTGGAGACACGATTCGCCGTCTATTTTTTGGCGATTTGGAACCCATTGCACTCCAACCAGGAGGAGCGAATACCGTGGTTCATCTCTATAACAAAGCCAATGATGTCACCATTGCTTATTGCACTTCCTACGATGTATTTTTGGCTGCCCGACCAGGACGAGTCACCGAATTCGATCCTGCCGAAATCAAGTAGGGAAAGATCGCAAAGATGTTTGAGCGTGGAAAAGTGATTGCATCTGAGGTGCCCTGTGGTGCGATCGTCTTGAACTTCAATAGTTTGTCAATTCCTTTTTACTTACAGGAATGCGTTTCCACAGATCGGTAAGCTCAATGGTATCGAAGAATGCTACTACCTTGACAATACGCCCGTTTTTCATGGTCATATACCAGGAATAGGTGTTGGTATAGGGTTTGCCGTCTTTGGCTGTAGCTGTTCCATCCCATAAGGCAATTACCATGTCGCCCTCGGCATAAATGCCTCGTAAACTGGGTACTATTCTGACGCTCAATCGCTCGTTAATTGGCGCGATCGCTTCCTCCAAAAATTGCTTGCGGCTGGTGTAGGTTTTGGAAATTGGACTTCTGCCTGTAATCGTCCATTCCACATCATCAGCTAGCAGATCGAAGAAACTACCAGTGTTATTTGCCCATTTGGCAAAGCCTTCGCGTACTATTTCTTTATTCTGGCTCTCATTAGATTGCACAATCTTGCGAATCTCTGCTTGCTTTGGCTCGGCTTTAGCACTGGTCACAGGTGCTGCGGCGGCTATCATCAAACCAAAGCCAATTAATCCACAGCTAATTAGTAATTTACGGTGGGGGGTGGTGGTGTATTTTTTCATAAATCCTCTTTCTGGATTAAGTCTGTGTAGAAAACGCTATTTTGTCTTTGTTATCGAATCGACACGTCAGGCAGCCCGATTTCTCAGTATTTCCCATGCAATCAAAAACACTAGAGAAGGCTGCTTTTTCATGGCTGAGTCTTCCACTCCTTATCTGTAATCAGTGGATTCAGCCAGAGTTCGCCATTGTGCCGTTTCTTGCTCGACGTAAGCGTTTTTCTTAGCAATTGCCTGAAGGGTGTCTGTCCCTAGAGGCAACCGCAGAGGTGGGGTATCTGCGTTGACGAGCTCAAGGATCGCCTGTGCGAGTTTGGTGGGATCTCCGGGTTGTTGATAGTTCAGTTCAGATGCGTAGTTACGGATTTGACCGACCGTTTCCGCGTAATCGGAAATTTCCATGGCAGTGCGCTGGAGCGAGCTGCCATCGAGGAAATTGGTCCGGAAGTATCCCGGCTCGACCACAGTGGCATGGATGCCTAGAGGAGCTAATTCATCGTGCAGAGCTTCGGTAATGCCTTCAACTGCAAACTTGGTTGAGGAGTAGATGCCCCACCCTGGAGTGGAGCGGTAGCCCCCGATCGACGATAGGTTAATAATGTGTCCGGAGCGGTTCTGACGCATACTGGGCAACACGGCACGGGTCACATTCAACAGCCCGAAGACGTTCGTGCGGTATACCCGCTCAACCTCTTGAGCACTGGTTTCTTCGATGCCTCCAAGCAAACCGAATCCCGCATTGTTGACTAACACATCGATCTGCCCAAAGCGTTGCAGTCCTGCTGCAACTGCTGCTTTCACTTGAGCCTCGTCGGTAATATCCAGGCTGAGCGTCAACACATTTTGACTGGACTCGAACTGATGCAAATCGGTTTTGTTGCGGGCGGTTGCAATTAATTGGTCACCTGCTGCCAAAACGGCTTTTGCGATTTCGGCTCCAATTCCACGGGAAGCACCTGTAATGAACCATGTTCTCTGAGTCATCTTTCGTTCTCCTTACATTCAGTTAGTAACACAGCTAGATTCTTCAACCGACATCAATTCGTTTCTAGGCAGTTGCAAAAGCGGTATTTTTGCTCCGTCCTCACCTCGATTTTGTAATCAAAGCGATTTGGATTTGCTTGTTGTACCCTGTTCTATTGCCTTATCCTTTCATTGTCTTTTTGTTATAGGTTCATCATAGGTTTAAGCAGAAGGGTTTTAAATACATAAACCTCGCAGATTATTGCCCGATCCTCTCAATCACTCAGATGGGACTCAAAAGAATCCTCTATAATAATCGCAGCAAAATGATCGGAGCGATCGAGAAACTGCTATGGCAATTGAACTCTTGAAACGCGAGACGGCGATTCATCCTTGTCAAGAACTGGTGGAACTAGTGACTCGCCATACGGATGACTTGGGGAACGGTATCCATTCAACTGCGATCGCTCAGTTAGAATTTATGCGGGAATCTGCTGCTCCTACAGCACAGAGTGCTGTATATGAACCGACTCTTTGCATTATTCTTCAAGGCAAAAAAGAAACCTTACTAGGAAAGGAAACCTATCAGTATGGTGCGGCTCAATATATCGTTGTCACAGTGGATTTACCGCTCAGTGGATACATTGTCGAAGCGACACCAGACAAGCCGTATCTAGGATTTAAGCTGAGCCTGGACGCAATTCAACTTTGGAATATTATTGACCAAATCCAGCGCAGTCCAGATAAAAAAGAAACTTCGGTTAGAGGCTTGTTCGTTAGTGATGCTAATGCATCGTTAATTGATTGTGCCACCAGACTAACACGGCTGCTGGATACGCCCCAGGATATTCCATTCCTAGCACCGATGATTATTCGCGAAATCTATTACCGTCTTTTAATTGGCGAACAGGACGAAGCAGTTCGCCAGATTGCGACATCCGGTAGCAATATGCAGCGTGTTGCAGAAGTAATTAAACGGATCAAAGCTGATTTTACAAAATCATTGCGCGTTGAGGATTTGGCTCAGCAAGCGAGTATGTCTCCTGCATCATTCCATCGCCATTTCAAGGCAGTCACCTCAATGAGTCCATTGCAATATCAAAAACAGTTGAGATTATTGGAAGCACGTCGTCTGATGCTGAGTGAAAACGCTGATGCAATTCATGCGGCTTATCAGGTTGGTTATGAGAGTCCTTCACAGTTCAGTCGTGAATATTCCCGCTTATTTGGTGCCCCACCCATGAAGGATATTGAACGTTTACGAATCACCTGAACATTGCAGATCGCTATATGTGTTAGATGGAACTCCATACCGTTTCTTACTGAAATTGGACTACTCAAATTTCTAAGAATTGGATCTTCAGTCAAACCAAAATCCGCTCTAACTTTAACTAAATTCGCGTAATTCCCCACGGCTCTATAGCCTGGGGATGTAAGCGAGCTAAAAACGAAACGTCCTTAAAATGTTTTTTCGCCACAGGTGAAAGAGTTTTGAGGACAGTTGAGTTTTTAGCAATATTATGTTTTCGGTGTTTCTTGAGATTTTATATATTCTTTTACTATTTCTAGTGGCGCACCACCAGCAGAAATAACGCAGTATGCATCAGTCCAAAAACTTGGGTCTTCTTTCTTCCAGTAAAACTGTTTCAGGTAATCTTCAAACTCCTTTCTAACTATACGACTTGATGCTGATTTGAGAGAACTAATCAATTGTGAAGTATTGTTGTCTGGGTGCGCGTCCACCAATAAATGTACATGGTTTTCTTCGCCATTAAATTCCAATAATTCGCATTTTCTTTTTTCGCAAACACGACTAAATACCTCATGTAATTTAGCGAGAATTGCTTGGTCGATAACGTTTTTTCTATATTTGGTCACAAAAACTATGTGAAACTGAATTTTGAAAACGGCATGAGCGCCTTTCCTTAGCTGGGTTTTCATATTGACAACTGAAATACTGTAGTGTTAGTCTAACATAAGTCAAGAAACTGAAAAGAAGGTGATTGCTGATGGCGTTACGTAGAGCAACTTTCAAGCTATATCCAACAAATAAAGTGAATGCAGAATTACATTATCACCGAAAGTTGCACAAAGACCTATATAACGCCGCAGTATCCAACAGAATTACTTTTTATAAAAAGTTTGGTAAGTCAGTATCTTACTTTGAACAGCAGAACTGCTTACCTGATTTCAAAGAAGTTTGGTATGAATATAAAGTTTGCAACTCTCAGACATTACAAGCAACTTTGAAACGTGTTGATATTGCATTTCAACGTTTTTTCAAAGGACTTGGTAAATATCCTAACTACAAATCAATTAGACATTACTCAGGCTGGACTTATCCGTCATTGACTGGTTGGAAAATACATAGCATTGGAGATAACGGTTATTTAGAACTAGCAAAAATTGGTCAAATTCAGATACGGGGTAAAGCTAGACTTTGGGGTCATCCTAAAGCTTTAGATATCGTTCATCGTAATGGTGAATGGTATGCTTCTATAGTGTTAGAAATTGATGATACTTTGCTTAAAAATAGCCGTTCTTCAGAGAATGGTACAATTGCTATTGATTTAGGTTGTAATGATGCAATTGCTTGGACTAATGGCGAAGAAAATGGTTTAGTTCCTGCACCTCGGTTTTTGAGACAAGCGGAACAAACAATCAAACATTTGAGTAAAAGGAAGCGTCGTAAACGTTCACCAAATTTCAAAAAGAAAGTAAAAGCTTCTAGAAGATGGAAAAAATTTCAAAAACTGGTTAGTAAGTTAAATCGTAAAGTTGCTAACCAAAGACAGAATTTTGTCCACCAGGAAACGACACGGATAATTAGCAGTAACAGCACGGTAGTAACTGAAAAACTAGAAGTTCAAAAAATGAGTGCCAAAGCTAAAAAAGGCAAGCGTAAAAAGCAAAAATCTGGTCTAAATAAATCGATTCTTGATGTTGGAATGGGGATGATAAAAGAATCTCTAAAAGCTAAATTATCAGATATTGGCGGCTTGTTTGTTGAGGTTCCTACTCGTAAAGTGAAACCATCTCAAACTTGCCCTAAATGTGGACATCAAGAAAAGAAGAGTTTAGCCCAAAGAACTCACGTTTGCAATAACTGCGGATATACTCAACAGCGTGATATCGCATCCGCAGAAGTAATGTTGCTTTGGCATTTCAACAATCTACAGGGGTTAGGAACTAGCCTCTTAGACGTAGATGATTCTGGCTCTACTTCAGGCACTCGTAAACGAAAGTCTGCGGGAAGTATGAAGCAACTAGGTCGTGTGAAACGTCAAAAATCTACCCTTACCGGACTGGATGTAGAAACCAGTTCTTCAACGAAGTAAGGGCTGGTAGTTCATAGTATCAACTCTAAACCAATGCTTGTTTGACAGGAGTCTTGATATGAAAATTTTAATTGCAGGTGCAACGGGAGCAATTGGTCGTCCACTGGTCACGCGTTTAGTTGCTGCGGGTCACGAAGTCATTGGAATGACTCGAACATCAGAAAAAGCTCATGTTCTTACCAAACTGGGCGCAAAACCCGTAGTGGTTGATGCTTTTGACGCAGTAGCAGCATCCCCTTCATCGGGTGTCAATGCCGTTACAGGTGAGGGACTGTCTGAGGTGCTGGTGGATGCCAAGGTTGTCGTCGATGCAACAAACTCACCATCTTTTGAAGATACGGCGGTGTTGGAGTTCTTCCTTCAGTCATCCCGGAATCTGCTTGCGGCTGAGGCTCTGGCTGGTGTGAGTCATCACATTGCAGTATCAATCGTCGGTGCAGAGCGCATTCCTGATAGCGGCTATATGCGTGCGAAAGTCGCTCAGGAAAAGTTGATCCAATCCGCAGCAATACCCTATACAATCGTCCGCCAATTCCTGAGCGCAACCCAGGACACACGTCAGGTGGTTGTAGACAGCCACGCCCGTTACTTTGGTGCAGCGTTGAACGATCAGCTCGTTCCTTATGGCAACTCGCTCATCGGCTCGACCCGTTTTGAGGACTGGCTCAACCGCTCTATCGCTAAAAACAGTGAACAGTGAACAGTGAACAGTGAACAGTGAACAAAAAGCTGACGACTAGTAACTGGTAACTGGTAACTGGTAACTGATAACTGATATACAAGGGTTGGGGGCTGGGGGGTTAGGTTTGGCGTTGGTTTTTCCACATGACGTGAAAAGTCAGGAGGACACAAACCCCAACATCCCGCAACTGCGTTCGCGCGTGCAAAGCTTAACTCAACCTACATATGTCTAATCCCCGATTCTGCGTAAAAGGGACTGGGGATTGGGGATTAGGGATTGGGGTAGTGGTATATCAAACGAAAAATTATGTCCGGGGCAATAAAGACCTAAACATATTTTGGAACAAATTCCCAGTACCCAGTACCCAGTACCGGAGCGGCTGACCACACCAACCTTCGGTATGGTGGGGGACTCCGAGGCGCGACCAGTTGATTCAATATAAGGGCACATCAGACGGATTTGTATCCACGAATTTGTATTCACGCAAGGAGAACGGAAATGTTTACTCTTATTTTCTCGCGAGTTGCATTCATGACTCTCTCCATATTCATAGCGCTCTCCATATTCGCAACTCTCCCCATATTTGCAGCTCCAGCCAATGATTTATCTGCTGATAGGTGAACTCCTTTGTAGAATGTTTAGATTTATGTCTAGTTGTTAAGTTCTGACAATTTCAGTTTGTCTTTTCTATTCGGTTCGTACCAGTAAAGATAAAGGCGTTAAGCGCTAAGTTAAGTTTTGTAAAGAATAAAGCTCTAAGTGAGTTCTGATAAGCTTTGGAGTATTTGGCAGCTGAGAAATTGCTCAACGTAACGATGCTTAAGATGTATAAAACCTAAAGGATTCCAAGATATTGGTTTTAAGCCTGTAAAATAATACTCGACTCAGCCTTAGCTTTGTCCTACTCAATGGAAAAGTACAAGCAAACACGCAGGCGCGGTGTTATTCTTAGTCTCCAAGGATTGCAGAAGCTTCAGGAGGCTAAGCATCTCTTAGAAATTCAAGAAAATGATGGAGCCAGATTTACTCTGGAAGAATTGAGTTACCGCACGCAGTTAGCTCCTTTTACGGTGTCTAAAGTGCTGGCGCGCCAAGAAGGAGTTGACAAGCAAACCCTTGAGTATTTCTTCCGAGCGTTCGGTTTGGAGTTAACTAAAAGCGATTATTGCAAGCCAACTATTGGGGAAGCCGCCAGAATTGGAGAAAATATAGCCCCTTCCCCATCATTGCTAGAAGCAAGCTCATCAACCCATCACCAAGACTGGGGTGATGCTGTTGATGTCTCCGTCTTTTTCGGTCGCACAGACGAACTCAGTAAGTTAGAGTATTGGATACTGCACGACCGTTGTCGGCTGATTGCTTTGCTGGGGATGGGTGGAATTGGTAAATCTTCCCTGTCAGTGAAACTGGCTACTCAGGTTCAAGAGCAGTTTGAGTTTGTAGTCTGGCGAAGTCTCCGCAATAGTCCGCCTCTCAAAGACTTGCTCGCAAACTTGCTGCAATTTTTCGCTAACGGTCAACCAATAGATTTATCAGAGAACATTGGCGATCGCCTCACCGAATTTATGGCACATTTGCGATCGCACCACTGTTTGGTTGTGCTAGACAATGCAGAATCGATATTAGCAGAGTTAGACTCCTCTGGACATTACCAAATTGGCTATGAAGACTACGGAGAACTCCTGAAGCAAATCGGAGAAACGGCTCACCAAAGCTGTGTCGTGCTGACAAGTCGGGAAAAGCCCCAGGAAATTGCAGCTCTTGAAGGTGAAACTTTACCAGTTCGGTCATTACACCTGACAGGTTTAAATGCTAGTGCGGCGCTAGAACTGGTGCGAACCAAAAGCTTTTTTTGCGGTTCTGATGCAGATTGGCAAAACCTAATTGCACATTACGCAGGTAATCCCCTCGCTCTCAAGATTATTGCTACCACAATTCAAGAATTATTTGATGGTGATATTGCAGAATTTCGCGCTCAAGGTACGACTGTTTATGGTAGTATTTATGACTTATTAGCACAGCAATTTCACAGAATTTCATCCTTGGAAAAAGACCTAATGTGCTGGCTAGCAATCAATCGCGAACCAGTCACTCTCACAGAGTTGCGTGCTGATTTAGTCTTACCTGTATCTTCAATGAAGCTTTTGGAAGCATTGGAGTCACTTGGGAGGCGCAGTTTAATCGAAAAAAAATCAGTTCCACACACCCCTGTGCAATTTACTCTCCAACCAGTGGTGATGGAATATGTCACCGATTATATTGTTCAACAGGTGTGTACCGAGATTGAACAGATGGGTAACAGGACAAGCGAAACCGCAAGTTCTCCTGATCTGTTTATCCTCTTCAACAGCCATGCGTTGATCAAAGCTACAGCCAAAGACTACATTCGGGTTGCTCAAACTAAACTTATTCTCCAGCCTGTCATTGAGCAACTACTGCTAAAGCTGCGAAGTAAAGTGGCGATCGCAACTCATCTGACTCAGATTGTACATGAATTACGCGAGCAATCTCTCAAAAGATACCCGCACCTCCCCACATTTGAACTAGAACCGGGGTATGCAGTTGGTAACCTCATAAACCTAGTGTGTCAACTGCAAACTGATTTAACTGGCTACGACTTCTCTTACCTAACGATTTGGCAAGCTTATCTCCAAGACACCCCCCTCAGACAAGTAAACTTTGCCCATAGCGACTTATCTAAGTCTGTATTTGCCAAAACTTTTTCAAGCCCCATGTCTGCCGTGTTCAGTCCGAATGGTAAAATTTTGGCAACAGCTCACTCTGAAGGTCAAATTTGCTTGTGGGATGTCGCCACTGGTCAACAGATCATGAGTTGTCAGGGTCATTTGGGTTCTGTTTGGTGTGTTGCCTTTAGTCCAGATGGCAGCATCCTGGCAAGTGGGGCGCAAGATGAAAAAATTAAGCTATGGGATGTCACAACAGGACAATGCTTGAAAACTCTACAAGGTCATAAAGGGTGCGTTTTCTCCGTTATTTTTGCACTCGATGGTAAAATCTTAATCAGTAGTAGTGCAGACTGTACTATCAGGGTTTGGAATGTTGACACAGGAGAATGTACCCAAGCCTTGCATGGACATAATAGTGCAATCTTCTCTCTAGCTTTGAGTCCAAATGGTTGTATCTTCGCCAGTGGCAGTGATGACAAAACTGTCAGGCTTTGGGATTTGACTACAGGTCGCTGTATCAAAACCTTACAAGGGTATAGTGATTGGATTAGGTCTGTTGCCTTCAGCGCTTCAGGAATGCTTGCTACTAGCGGTTTAGACCCCAGCATTTGGCTTTGGGACATAGATGAGGGTCATTGTATCGGAACTTTGCAGGGGCATAGTAACGGCGTGCATTCGGTGACTTTTGTGGACGACGACAATACCCTTGCTAGCAGTGGTTTAGATGGAACAGTTCGACTTTGGGATACAGCAACAAAGCAATGCATCAGAACATTCCAAGGACATACTAACGCAGTGTACGCGCTTGCCACTAACCCCCAAGGCACTCTGCTTGTCACTGGTGGTGATGACTTCACGATGAAACTGTGGGATGTCGCAACTGGAGAGTGCGTGAGAATATTCAGGGGAATGCATAACTGGGTTGCATCCGTTGCCTTTAATCCTACCCCTTTTGAAAAATCTTTCCTGATCGCCAGTGGTAGCTATGACCGAATTGTAAGACTTTGGAATTTAGACGGTGAGTGCCAAAGTTTAATTGGACACACTGATTTCATCTATTTAATTGTTTATAGTCCTGACGGTCGCATTTTGGCAAGCACAAGTGCTGACCATTCTATCAGGTTGTGGGATGTGCTGGAAGGTAAGTGCATCAAAGTCTTGCAGGGACATACAAGTCTGGTGACAGGGGTTGCTTTCAGTCCAGATGGTTGTCTGTTGGCAAGTAGCAGCTATGACCGTACTATTAGATTGTGGGATATAGCAACAGGTGAAATTCTGCACAGTCACCCGGAACATGTCGCTATGTCTATCTCCTTCAGTCCAGATGGCAAAAAGCTGGCAGTTGGCAGTTTTGATGATGTCGGGAGAATCTGGGATTTAGAAACCTGGCAATGCTGTCAAACATTCAAAGGACACAGCAGTTGGGTTTGGTGGGTTGCCTTTAGTCCTCAAGATGATATGCTTGCGACTGGTAGTGCAGATGGCACTGTGCGGCTATGGGATGTGCAAACAGGAAAGTGTCTTCATATAGTCCAAGCACATAAAAATTGGGTGTGGGCGATCGCCTTTAGTTCTCAAGGTGATATCCTTGCAAGTGGCAGCAGTGACGGCACCATCAAACTTTGGGATGTAGCGACAGGTGAGTGCATTGCTACCTTGGAACATCATATTTGGGTGATGTCTATTGCCTTTAGTCCTGAAGGTCATATCTTAGTTAGTGGCGATGGCAATGGTGCTATCAAGATATGGGATATGCAGACAAAAGAGTGCATCAAAACTCTGAGAGTAGAATGCCTTTATGAGAGCATGAATATTTACGGAGTAACAGGTTTGACAGAAGCGCAGAAAGCAACCTTGTTGACTCTTGGAGCAGTGGAGCAGAAATAGTTTATCTGCTCCAAGACTACCAAAACATTGCCTGAACTTTCCAGAATTTAAACATCGAGGACAACTCTGGAAGTTCTTGGTTTGGAAATACAAATCAGTACTGAATTTTCATCGGTTGCAGCAGTTGGAGGTTCCTGGTAAGCAACTTCGCCTGCATCGATTTTGCACATACAAGTACCACAGATACCGGCACGACAACTATAGGGAGGGTTAATGCCATTGGCTTCTGCAAACTCCAAGATAGTGCCATCACCCTCCTGCCAAGTCAAGGTTTTGCCCGATTTACTGAAGACAATCTCAGCTTCTCTAACATCTTCACCTGCTGTTGCAGCAGGAGGTTGGCTTGTGGAAGAGACTTTACCCGCGTTGGTAAACGATTCAAAGAAGACTCTACTTTCAGGAACTCCCCATTCCTTCAGTCCTTCGCGCAGAGATTGCATAAAGGGTGGAGAACCACAAAGGAAAAACTCGGCTCCTTGCCCAACCAATTGTTGAATTAACGCAATGTCTACATAACCAATACTATGGTAAAGACCTTCGTCTTCTAGTCTGGGACGGCTGTAGCGAAAATGTACCTTGAGGTTGGCATTGCGTTGACTAAGTGCCAAAACTTCATCCTGGAATGCGTGAAACCTACCATCCCTAACACCATGTATAAACCAGATAGGTCGATTGGGGTTAAGACGGCTGCACGCCTTCGCCATGCTGATCATAGGAGTAATTCCGACACCATTACTAATCAGCACGGCAGGCAATGACTTCTGAACGTCTATAACAAACCTACCGCTTGGTGGTTTTGCTGCAATAACGGAACCTTCATTGACAAAATCGTGCATAAAGTTAGATGCAATACCAGTCGGTACATCTAACCCCCTAGGAGTGGTTTCTCGCTTAATGGATAGGCGATAGTATTCACACGAATCGGTGTAATCTGAAAGTGAGTACGTGCGAATGACAGGCTTAGTTTGTCCGGGGATCTCCAGCTTGATAGTTAAGAATTGACCCGGTTGAAAGTTAGGAATTTCCCCGTTATCCTCAGGTTTCAAATAAAATGAAGTGATTTCCTCACTTTCTTTTACCTTGCGAACCACCACAAAGTTACGCCAATCCTGCCAGATCTTGCTGTTTGTTGTTTGAGAGGAACGCCTAATATTAAGGTCTTGAGCAGATTGTTGTTGACTTGCTTTGCTAGTATGAACTAAACCAAAGGCTGCACCGCATCCGGTTCCAAAGAGCGCAGAATACACACCAAACTGATAAGCAGATTTATCTTTGGCATTCGTTACACCAATGGCTACAGCAGCAGCTAGGGTAACTGCAGAGCAAACTGTAGCTGCTGCTGTCACACTTCTGAGTAATGGATTCTGAATTCTTCCCAGACTTTCCAGCACTATTGTTTCCTGTCTAGTTGTAATTATTAACGCAATCGAGTAGAGTTAGATCTCAAAGTGTTAACTAACTGTTCAATGTTGCAGCCCCAAAGGTTGCATTGAATTTGCGACACCAGATAACAGCAGATTGGTATTTTGCTAAATTGACACTACTAGGAATTGAATAACTCTGAGTGCCACTAAATTTTTGTAGAGGGGCAAGAATTACGTAATCTCCCTTTTTTAAAGGATAAGCAGGTGGTTTGGTAGTATTAATGACATTTTTGGATTGATGCAAAATGACGACCAAATCGGGTCCAAGATTCGAGGTCTTAAAATCAGAACCCAGTTCCACAAAGGATTTCCCATTTCTGGTCACAATGCGAGCAGTTCCTTGGGTGTTATGTTCTCCAGAAACAAAAGTGCCTTCTTTTACAGTCGTTTGTTCCTTTTGCTTTGACTGGGTTGAAGATTGTGTCTGAGTTGACGGTGTAGCAGCAGCCATCTGATTCTTAGGAACTGCTGCACAACTCACTACCACAAGAGAAGCTAGACTCAACAATATCTTTTGTCTCAATTTCATAGTGATACTCTCTTAATGCAATCAAGCAACAATTTAATTGTTGCTTGAGTCATTAGTCGCATGATGATGCTTTGCTAAGGAGTTCACTTAAGAAAGCTGAAATTTAGCCGAGAAAATTTTTACAAATTTTTCAGGAAAATCTCATAACCTAAGCTGAGTTTTATGAAGTGGTTTTGACCTCTGTAGCGGTTTGGGTTTTCAATTTAAGGGGTAGGCAAGATCGCTCTTTAGGTGGCGATCGCGATCGCTAAACGGTCATGGTATGTCATTGACACGAGAATATCTTCTATGCAATTATTTTAACCTTAGTTTTATTATGTATGTAGTGCTTTGGATTACTGATACCATTAAAGTATAAAATAATATTTATCAAGATATCTAAACAGTCACTGTGGTTGGCATATCAGCTTTCATCTGAGATTAAAAGATAGTGATTTTTCAGCCTTCAGACCATTTTCTATCTGAAAGTGAATATATGTACATTGACACGAAGCAGAAATAGTAGGAATATAAGCGCCGATCAACTAAACAGTAAACTGCTTGATGCTGAAAGGGT
Organism: Kalymmatonema gypsitolerans NIES-4073; assembly: GCF_002368435.1. Lineage (GTDB taxonomy): Bacteria > Cyanobacteriota > Cyanobacteriia > Cyanobacteriales > Nostocaceae > Kalymmatonema > Kalymmatonema gypsitolerans. The sequence continues at coordinate 9,025,745 of NZ_AP018268.1, read as the reverse complement.
GAGAGGTTAAAGACTAATGGGGCGATTTGAGAGGCGACCAGATAACCTGGGAGGAAAAGGCGATCCATACGGGGCAGCAGAAACTGCCTTACGGGCTGTTACTGAGGAATTACAGATTCTCCAACGGAATTTGCTGAAGTCGTTACACGAAGATGTCCACAAGCTACAGGCAGAAAAAGACCGCTTAACTAAAGATATTAGACGGCTGCAAGAGGAAAAAGAACATCTACAACAGGGACACCAAATCAACGAACAGCAAGCGTTGATTCGTCAGTTGTCACAAGTTTTAGCTCATCATATATCAACGCAGCTGCAATCTTCTCTGGAAATTATAGCGAGCCAAGCTATGGGGCGTGTTTCTCAAACACCCACAACCTCAGAGAGTGAAAATGAATATGCTGAAAAACTCCTTGGCTCTTTGGATGACAGCCTGACTATCACCTTTAACTCACTGCAACAGGAGCTGAAAAACTATCAAAGCAGTGTTTCTCAACAGTTATCGCGGATGAGTGTCCAGCAAAGGGAAGGTGAAGCAATTTTAATAGAGTTAGTCAATCGCCTCCGGTGTGAATTGGAAGGAACAACAGGAGATGAAAGCAAGGTGATTGGCTCCACCACTCCCCCTTGGGCGATTGCGCAAAGCGCAGTGCCAAAGGCAATCGCACAAGTTCCTCCTCCTGAGATTGAACAAACTCCACAACAACCACAGCCAACTTCCTCGGAAACTCCAACGAAGTTGCAAACGGATGTTCCGCTAGAAATTACGGTTCTACCCAGTAGTGCGTCACAGGAAGAAACGCCTACTCCGGGTTCTGTTTTCCAAAGCATAGCCTCACCATGGGAAACAACTCAGCCTCCTGGTGCAATTCCAGAACCAACTGCGGTAACATCTCGATCCACCGCCTCAAAGCCAGAACCACAACCAACACCAAGCCAACCTCTACCGCAGACGAGAATGTCTTCGGTGCAACTGACGGGAATCATCCTGCTTGTGTTGTCAACAGTAACGTCAGCACTGTATAACGTTGCCATTAAGGTGATTTTCCTGCCAGGTTCCCAAATTTTCGGTGTGTTTGACGTCCAGCGCCTGATCTCGCCGACTTTGGGGAATTGTCTGTTAATTTTGATGCTCAGGATGCTGGTGGTTGTACCGCTGATGTTGCTTTTGGCTCCGATGCTGCATTCACGAGTGTGGGAAGATTTGCAATACCTGAGTAACTCACTGCGAAAAAATGCCACGAATCCGACTGCAAAAGGGGTGTTGGTGCTGTCGATTGTTAGTGGATGCTTTTTATTTCTATCTCAGGTTCTCATTTACCTTGCCATCGGTCAAGTTGCCACTGGAATGGCGATCGCACTTTTCTTTGTCTATCCGGTGATCAGCGCACTCCTGTCGTGGTTTTTATTCCGCGATGCTGGCTCCGGGAACCGCTCAAAGGGCGAACGCCTGACTTTGTTCAGTACTGGCGCGATCGCTGTCATTGGCTTAGGTGAGTTGCTCGTTTTAGGAGGTTCCACTAGAACTGTTATGGGCAATCTTCCTCTGGGGAGCATTGCAGCACTTGCTTCCGGAACATCTTTTGCGTTCTACCTAGTTTTCTCACGCAAATGTGCAGCGAAACTGCATCCAGTTTCTTTTACCTTGATTAACTTCGTTACGATGTTGCTGTTGTCTATCTTCGGTTTAATACTGCTTTTACCCACAAACTGGAAGGTGCAACTCAATCCTGCTGACTTGCTCGAACTTGTTTTATGTGCTTTCCTACTGGGTGTCCTGACGCTCTTGGGCTATTTGTTAAATAATTTTGGGATTCGTAAAATTGGTGGTTCGCGAGCAGGAATTATCGGTGCAACAATTCCCGCCCTAACGGTCATTTTTGCTGGGTTTCTTATTCAGGAAACCTTGCCGCTTGAGCAAGCTTTGGGAGTTTTGCTAGTGACTTTCGGAGCGCTGATTTTCTGTTTGGAAAAAATCCGCAATTCTCCTAAACCCCATAATAAGTCTTCCAATTAATAGCAAGAAATTCCCAAACTCTTCAGAATATACAATGACTTTATCTGTGAATCCGGAAGATTCACAAAAAAGTTTTTGGTTACATATTTATAGGGCTTTTCATTTGTGTGGAATACACCAAATTGCAGGCGTGTAGAGCGTAGCCCTTGAAATAAGAGTACGGTTGTACTCTCTTCTTCGGGAACGCTTTAAACCCACATATTTATCAGATTAAATCGAAAATCGCGAGAATTCAATACCGTTGAGTTAAGAAGAATGTTTTTTGTTAGGTAAGGCGGCTCTACGCAACCTATGCCTTGTACAGTTGGGTTTCGTGTGTCAAACAGGCACTTTCCAAGGGCGTGGGAAACCCCTGTACAGAAGTGTCCTCCCCAACAAAAGCCCTTTTGTGTTTTTCATTCTAACTGAGCCGTATTGCGCTATAATTTGCCAACTGTTAGGGGAAACCCTTGTCAGTATAGAGTTATTTAATTGTAAATTTTCTGTGGCTAAAATTGAGGGGTTAAACCCTACACCCTCTTTTGCATTTCTTGAGATTGGTCAATAATAAGAATAAGTGAAACCCTTACTTTATAAGCCTTTTAACGATATTAACTAATTTTTGACAAGTCGTTAAAGTTGAGTTTACTTAACTCTGTTTGGTAACATTTGTGTACAATTGAGTTAAATTTATTTATACAAATATATATTTTTCAATTAATAGTATAAATTAATTTTTTAAGATAAATGACTTTAAAAACTCTAGTTTTGTATTCTGTATCTTCTCTAACATTACGCTCTAAAACAGGTTGATAGAATTAGCAAAAATTGTCGAAATAAAAAGGTAGTTTGAACCTTGGATTATCTTTTGAACGTAAGGTCAGCGATTTTCCGGAAAAAAGATTGGTTGTACCGCCAAAACATAACTGCAAGTTTTGAGCAGTACAGAATGCAAAGAGCCGCGCCACCTCTTTTTCTGCTAATGTTGTTACCAGGGCAGGTGAAACACCCAAACCTGCATTCTATGCTGAGAGTCTTTACCTAGGCAGGCTAAAAAAGTAGGCAAGATATTCAACCCTATCTGAATGCGAGAAAGGAGTAACTCGCTCATAATGATCTCGCTCTACTCAGTACTACCTGAATTCGCAAGAAAAGGTACGAAAATTATCTTTCTTTGACAGAGGTATTATCCATAAAGCGTACGGACTAGCTAGTTTTTGAACCGAAACAATCGCTTCAAAGGAGGCATCCTCCTTGAAATCATGCCTTATTCGTTGGATTTGACTTCCCGTTGTGTCGGTTCTTTGCCTCTTGTCGGAAAGATGCGCTTGTGGAATTGTTGGTAGTTGGTTTTGCGTGTACGTGTTGATACTTGCGATTGGGTGACAAGAGCTTGTACAACTTTTATATAGAGGCAACTGTACAAACAGTGCTGGCTGTGGATTTCTGCTTGAAAATACGGATAAATTGCCAACTATGACTACCATGAATACTCATACATAACGCATAATAGATAATCTGAGGTAAAGACATCACCTAATGGTGGGTGTATACTACTTATTTTCCATTGATTGACAATTGTGTAAACGTGCTATTCAAGTTTCTGTAATATGAGTAACGACGTAGATCTGATCAAACGTCTTGGCCCCAGTGCAATGGATCAGATCATGCTATACCTGGCTTTTAGTGCTATGCGGACGAGCGGGCATAGGCATGGGGCGTTTTTAGATGCTGCAGCAACGGCTGCCAAGTGTGCGATTTACATGACCTATCTGGAGCAGGGGCAAAACCTGCGAATGACGGGGCATTTGCACCACCTTGAGCCGAAGCGGGTAAAAATCATTGTTGAGGAAGTCAGACAAGCGCTGACTGAGGGTAAATTGCTGAAGATGCTGGGTTCTCAAGAACCGCGCTATCTGATTCAGTTGCCTTATGTTTGGATGGAAAGATATCCTTGGCGACCGGGGCGATCGCGCATTCCGGGTACAAGTCTCACATCAGAAGAGAAAAGACAAATTGAGCAGAAACTGCCGTCTAATCTGCCCGATGCCCAGTTAATCACCTCTTTTGAGTTTCTGGAGTTAATTGAATTCCTGCATAAACGCTCTCAGGAAGACTTACCCCCAGAAAACCGGATGGAATTGAGTGAAGCATTGGCGGAGCATATCAAGCGCCGTCTGCTCTACTCTGGTACGGTGACACGCATCGATTCACCTTGGGGAATGCCCTTCTACGCTCTGACGCGTCCTTTTTACGCTCCTGTCGATGAGCAAGAGCGTACTTACATCATGGTGGAAGATACTGCTCGGTATTTCCGGATGATGAAAGATTGGGCAGAACGGCGACCAAACACAATGCGCGTTCTGGAAGAACTGGATATTCCACCAGAGAGATTTGAGAAAGCTATGGAAGAATTAGACGAAGTCATCCGCGCTTGGGCAGATAAATATCACGAAGACGGAGGAGTTCCTATGATTCTACAAATGGTGTTTGGGAAAAAAGAAGACTAAAAACCAGTTATTAGTTATCAGTTATGAGTTATCAGTTATCAGTTATCAGTCAACTGTTTACTGCTAACTGTTAACTGATGACCGAAATCCGCAGCGCTTGGACTCAGAACTCAGTGCTCAGAATAGGAAAAGAATGCAAGCCCCCAACTTTCTTATCGCATATGAAAAAGATTTATTCCCTTGCGCAAAGTGTACGAGCTTGCCTTGGCGTCCTTATTAAATCCCCTAAATTTATGATGCTGTTGGCGAATAAATTCGGGGTCACACCCCCTAACTTCTCGTTCCCTGGCTGAGCCAGGGAATGCGCTACTAAGAGGCTCTGCCTCCGGTATTTAAGTTGAGGCAGAGCCTCTCGTCGCCTGCATTTCCAGCCTCAGGCTGGAAACGAGCTTCACCAGGGGTATCATCCCACATGAATTGACCAACAACATCATTTATTTATAGGGATACCCAACTGTGTTCTGCATTGTGTGTTCTGCGTTCTTCTTAATGTTAATAGTACTTACCTAGTGCTGGGATTTGCTGGCGTTTGATTAGGGTCAGATAAACCTGAATCAGTCGCAGGTGGAACTGTGGAAGGCGCAGATGGAGTTGGGGTAGCCTGAGGCGGAAGTGGAGTAGACTCATAAGTGGGTCTGAATTGACTTGGTTGCGCAGTTGAGGGTATAAAAGTAGGCAAAAAGCCGCTAACCCTGTCGCTGGCATCAATACAAGTCTCCAAAGCTTGAGGGGGGGCAATATCGATTTCAGCACGCAAACCCACCACGCACTCAGCAAACCGCACGGGTAACAAGCTACGACCGCAATAATTTAAAAGTGCTGGGTTAGCAGCCTCCCGAGTGTAGCGACTGATCCCAACAACACAACTCGCTAAATCTTCAGGACGCCGTGATTGGCTACAAGTTGCCAGTGCATCAGGTCCTGCAATTTGTGTTTGCCGCCCAATTCTACTCACGCAAGCAGACAAGTCACCAGGACGTAGTGCAGCAGCACAAGCTTGTGATGCTGCTTCCGCTGCTACTCCCGCCCTCAAAAGTCGCCCAGCACAAACACGGAAATTATTCCTGTATGTGGCGGTGACAGCCATAGTAGATGAAGTCATTGCTAACCATCCACTCACAGCAAAGACTGGTATGCTAGCCATTGCGGTGACTCGGCAAACAACTGCTCTTAAGCCGTCTGCGCTTTCAAGACGCTTTGTAATCCGCCTAGCTTTTAGGCCAAGCCAATAGGTATCTTCGCTTTTTCTATTCCCTAACATTATTTCCCTTCTCCAAACACCCAAGAGTATGCTATTTCATGATAGAAGCCCGTTTTGATGCGTGCAATACAGAGATGAGGGAGTGAGTGAGATGAGGGAGATGAGGGAGTGAGAGAGTGAAGGGATCACGGAGTGAGGGAGATGAGGGAGAAACTCCGAATTTTGAATTTTGAATTAATTAGCCCTGCTCTTTAGAGCAACATTGCTGTATTGACATCTGAAATTTTGAATTATAATTATATATTTGGGTAAAGTTAAGCAGGATTACATTTAGGAAACTCATGTCCCGATACAGAGGACCACGCCTTAGAGTTGTACGTCGCTTAGGCGACCTACCAGGATTAACTCGCAAAAGCGCTAGACGCGCCTATCCACCAGGTCAGCACGGTCAAAACCGCAAAAAGCGTTCTGAATATGCTATCCGGTTGGAGGAAAAGCAAAAACTCCGCTTTAACTACGGGGTGACTGAAACGCAATTGCTGCGCTACGTGCGTAAAGCCAGACGCGTCACCGGTTCTACCGGACAAGTGCTGCTGCAATTGCTAGAAATGCGCTTGGATAATACCATTTTCCGCATGGGTATGGCTCCCACTATTCCCGCAGCTCGTCAGCTGGTGAATCATGGTCATGTCACCGTCAACGGTCGCATTGTCAATATTGCCAGTTACCAGTGCCGTCCTGGAGAAGAAATTGCTGTCAGAAACCGGGAAGGATCACGTAAGTTGGTGGAAGCTAACTTGCAATATCCTGGCTTGGCAAACCTACCCAGCCATCTGGAATTTGACAAAAATAAGTTGGTTGGTAAAGTCAACGGCGTTATTGAGCGCGAATGGGTGGCGCTACAAATTAACGAACTGCTTGTGGTGGAATACTACTCACGTCAAGCGTAACAGAGACGTTTGTAGAGACGCGCCGACGTTTGTAAAGACGCGCCATGGCGCGTCTCTACACATCGCACTCTACTGTTTATTAATTTATCCACCAATTTGTGACATAGTGCGGGTGTAGGCACCAGTCATTGTACCCGCATAACGTTGCTTAAAGTTAATTTCTGGCTTCAGGGCAAGCAAGTGCCTAAGCTGCTCCCGCAATTCGGCAGTGGTGACACCTCCACGCAGAGCAGTTTTTAAGTCAATTTGACCAGTTTCATTCAATAAACACGGACGCAACCAGCCATCGGCACTTAGGCGCATCCGGTTGCAGCGATCGCAAAAACACTCCGACATCTGACTGATAAATCCCAGTGTCCCCTTTGCTCCTGGAATCTGAAAGACATCAGCAGGTCCATTACCACGAACTTGTGATTCTGTCAATCCCCAAAGCTCGCGGATGCGTTGCCGTAACTCCTCAGAAGATACCCAACCGCGATCGCCAAACAAATGCGAATTACCAATTGGCATAAACTCAATAAATCTGACGTGCCACTGCTTGTCAATCGTCAGCGCGGCAAGATCCAGAACTTCATGGTCATTAACGCCGGGGATCACCACCACATTCAGCTTCAACGGGTCAAATCCCACACGGTATGCTTCTTGAATCCCTTGCCAAACATGTTGCCAACGCGATCGCCCGCGATTACCGATAATTTGGTCAAAGGTGTCGGGATCAAGGGAGTCTAAGCTAATATTAATTCGTCGCAAACCCGCATTGTAGAGGTTTTGTGCCATTGGGGCGAGTAAAAAGGCGTTTGTGGTCATCGAGAGGTCTTGGGTTTGGGGGAGAGAGGCGATCGCCCCTATCAACTCCACCACACGGGGACGTAGCAGCGGTTCGCCCCCAGTCAAACGAAACCGGGTGAATCCAACGGGGATAAACACTTCTTCAATCAGAGTCAGCAGTTCCGCATCGGTCAACAACTGCTGCTTGAGGATATAATCAAGCTCTGCTCCCTCTGGCATACAGTATTGACAGCGGAAATTGCAGCGGTCTATTAAACTAATACGGAGATAATCTACCTGGTTCATATTTTTATCGATTTTATAGCATAGATGCAGATTATATAATTTTTGTCAAGCTATAAAGACTCGCTTGCCCTATAAATTTTATTTACGTTCTTTTACGCTAACGTGTCTTGAATATATTTGCGAATAGCAGCCATCTTGAGTTTTGATGCTCAATGTGGCGATCGCACTTCTGGGTTAATGGTGAAAAGAAGTGCGATCGCTCCCATTGGTGTCAACTTAAGCTCAACTAAAGTCGAGACTTGACCTTCAGGCTCTCTCGTTCCCATGCTCAGCATGGGAATGCACTATAGGAGGCTCTGCCTCGCTATGTTTTCCCTACCTCTGGCTAAGAACGAAAAACGACCTCATCGCAAGGGTTTAAATCTTAAGTTGACACGTATGGATCGCTCTCCACCATCCCACTTCTTTTCGGCTTCATACATGCATGCTGCTCATCTAGTTTCCACGAGATAGCCGATCCAAAACATCAATCTTCACTGCCAGATTCACTACTCCGGTGCCATCACGACGTTTTCTCTCAGCATTATTTAATGCAACAATATAAGGCTGACCATTCATCACACGAATGATTGGTCCACCGGAAGAACCGCCTGTTGTGTCGCAGTCGTGAAATAATATATTTTGTTCATCCCGCAGAATGCTGCATCCATCTTGAAAACTCGCAGTCCAGCCGGGACCTGCGCTAAGGAATTCATACTTGGGTTTTTTAAGGTCAGGAAAGTCGCCGGAATACCCAACAAAGATAAATTTTTTCTGGTTCTTGACTAAAGTGGAGGAAGGCAGGGATTTCCAACCCAAGTAACCGTATTTTCGACCGATAGGCTTGTTCAGTTGTATTAATGCCCAGTCGTTTGTCTGGTTAGTGATGTTATCATTGGTGAAGTCTGTACCGTAAAGAACTTTTTCTGCTAAAGCAATATCGTTATCATCTTGTAGCTCGCCGTTAATGACATTGGGTAGAAACGCGACTTTCTTGCTCAATTGATGCGTTTGTGGATCGATAACGCAGTGAGAATTAGTAAGGACGATATTTTCAGCAATGAGAGTTCCAGTGCAAGTATAAGGACTACCATCGCTACTTTCACCAACAATACGACCTATCGCTGACCACGGGTATTTACGGCTAATCATGGGGATGCGATCGTCCCAATCTATTACCGCGCGATCTTTCTCATAAGGTTTTTCTGAGCTTGCGAGTCCTGATGGTTGAAATGGCTTACCAGTACCTTGTATTTTGAATTGACCTGCATCAGTAGCTTTGATGAACTTTGGCGGCGCTGCGGTTGGCGATTTGGTATTAACTCGGTTAACTTGGGCGTTGACTGATGCCCAACTAGCCATTGTCACTGCTGCAAGAAGACCTGCAAAAATACGCGCACAGGGTTGGTTGTAGAAAGGTTTTGTAGCCATGATAAATACTCCTTAGTCGCTTAAAAGTGTTGAACTCGAACTGCAAAAGAAAGGAAAAAGATGCACCTTAGCGCCACTCACCTTGCAAGGTGAAAGCCGCCCAATAACGGGGATTTTGCCAATCTTTGTGTTGCCACATTTTTATTTGTGCGGCTCTGAGGGCAGCAGTGGGAGATTTGCCTTGCTGCAACATTTGTTTGTAGAATTCGCTCATTAACTCCTTTGTGGAGACGTCGTTAACCTTCCATAAAGACACGGCGACTCTGGCTGAACCTGCATACATTAATCCTCTTGTCAACCCCACTAACCCTTCACCTTGCACATTCTTTCCTAGACCGCTTTCACAAGCACTCACTACGATTAACTCTGCTGGTAAGTCGAGGTTAAAAATGTCGTTCAGCCGCAAAGAGCCTCTTTGTGGCTTGCCTTGTTTATTTATCTGAGAGAGTACTATTTGAGATAATTCTGGGTTTACCTCGTCGAGAATGCCGTGGGTGGCGAAAAGTAGCAAGCGATATTGACTCAGTTGTTTGCTAGTTGCCCAGTTGTAGTTAGCATCAAAATCAAACGCTTGCAGGCTGTCGGAAGGCGAAACCAGTTTTAAAATCGCTTCTGCTTCTTGGCGCGTACCGTCGAGTCGCTCTAACTTGTTTTGGTTAATGCTTCTCATAGAACGCTCCAAAGCCGACTTTTCTGTGACAAGTTCGTTTGATAAGGAATTATCCTGGGGTTTACCAGTCACTCGTCTATCATCAGCACTGAACACTGGATCAGCAAGGACGGCTAGGGTTTTAGGTGCCATTTTGCGTCCTTTGAGTTTCTGCCTGTGCGTTGCAAAACTAGATATTGAAGGCAGACTAACGATTTCATGATTGACAATCAGGGGTTGATAATTTGCTGCTGCGGATTTTCCTGGTTCTGTTAACACTGCAAAAGGAATTTTATATAAAATCCCATCAGTAACAACTACTAAGCGTTTTCCCCCCAACTTATTAGCCACAGGCGCAAGGATAAGTTGACTGAGTTCGTTAGCAGCTTTGGCAGTCTTTGCAACCGCTTTGGCTTTTTCTTGTGTGCTTGCTCCCTGAATTAGCGGACTGTGTAAAAGTGTGTATAAAGTACTTGCAGCTTTCTCTATCTCTTCTTGTTTGGGAAGTTCGTAGCTTTGAAAAGAATCAGGAGTTACTGCCCAAAGGTAGCTGTGTTCTTTACCCAAGGAATACTGCAACAACAGCGTATCTTTATCAAGTTGTTGTTGGATTCCTGATAACTTCAGCAAGTTTTGTGGGTTAGTTAATTCTGCACCTTCAGGGTTACGAGCGCGGATTTTTGCTTCAACTTCTTTAGATTGGTTGAGGAGATTTTCAATTTCTTTTTTGGTAGCTGTGACAAGTTGGTCTGAGGGGTCTTTTTTACTCACTAGTTCTGACAACTGTTTCTCTTTGGCATCGAGTTTCCACCGGAAGCTGCGTTCTTCTGCCAAAAGTTTTGGATCAACACCTTTACGGATCTCGGCATTGGCTTGTGTTAATAGTTCTATCAAACCCCTAGCACGGGAGCGTTCGCTGATGTGCAGTGCTTCTGCATCGTATCCTTTTGATGGGTTTTGCTTGTGCAACCGCATCAACAGGTCGATGTAGAATTGGTAATAATCTTGAACTGTGGCAAAGTAGGAACTACGCAAGTCTTGACTCGTGACTTTGGTGCGTATCCCTTCGATAATTTCAGTTGTTTGTTTAATGTAAGTGAGAGCTGCTTGTAAATTACCTCTGTCGCGTTCATTCACAGCAATTTGGTAAAGTGTTGCTGCTTCCTCTGCTTTGTTACCTAAAGTTTTTCTTATGGCGAGTTCTTGATTGTGGGTATCAATCGCTGTTTGATATTGTTTTAAGGAGTTGTATGTTTTACCGATATTTCTGAGAGCACCGGCTTCTGTATACTTATTTCCTAATTGTTGGACCAAAGATTTTGACTGCTGGGATATGGACAGCGCTTGTTGATAATCTCCCTTTTCTCGGTATATTTTCCCTTGTAAAATTAAGGCACTGCTTTCTAACGGTTTGTTCTTCTGTTGACGCACCATAGAAAGATACTTGCTGGCATTATTTAGCGCTTTGTCATACTCCTTTAATGATAGGTAAGTTCTTCCCAAGGCAGCGAATTGAAGTGATTGTTGCTCTAGACTTCCGATCTGTTGACTCAGAGACAGCGCTTTGTTGTAATATTCTATAGCCTGAGGATAATCTTTCATTTCATAATGAGCATCACCAATGGAGTTCAGACGCCAAATTTCATTTTTACGATCGCCTAATTGCCGATATAAATCCAGCGCCTGTTGACAAGTGTTAATACTCTGCTGATAGTCGCCTAATGAAATGTAGAGCTTCGCCATATTATCAAGGGTGTCGGCTTGTCCACCGCGTATTTTTAGCTGACGCTGAATAGTGAGTGCTTGATTGAAGGTATCCAGTGCTTTCTGATACTCACCTTGTGATGCTAAGACATCCGCTTGCTTGTTGAGTGTTTCAGCTTCTTCTACACGATTGTTAGTAGCACGGGCAACGGTAAGCGCTTCCTCTAAGGCATCCAGTGCTTTTCCATACTCCCCGATCAACACCTGGTAGAAACTAGATATTTGCCTCAGAGCCGAGATTTCTCCGCTAGGAAATCCTACTTTTTTATACAGCGATCGCGCTTGTTGGAAGTAGTCAAGCGCTTTCTGAGATTCCCCCAATGACTGGTAAGTAGATGCAAAATTCATCAGAATACTTGCTTGAGATAGTCGATCTTGAGGAACTTGTTGTAATAGTCTCTGCGCTTGCTGTAGCTGTTCCAGCGCTTTCTGATTCTCACCTAATGTACCGTAAACATTTTCCTTAGACAGAAGGACTCCAACCTGTCCAGAGACATCGTTAATTCGGCGGTAGATTTCTAGAGCCTTATCAAACGAGTCAAGAGCATTCTTATTCTCACCCCAGTTCCAATATGCTAAACCCATAGACTTATAAGTACTGGCTTGGCTTGGAGGATCATTTTGTTGAAGAGCTAAAGCTTGTTTGTATGCTTGAATTGCCTCTTGGCGCTTATCAAACTGTTCCGCATAGATGTTAGCGATAGACTTCAAAGTTCTAGCCTCATCCTTGGGTTGTTTTTCAGAGCGAAACATGGAAAGCGCAAGGTTGAAATTTTCCAAAGCTTTTTGGTTATCATCCATGTTCGAGTATGTTACACCCAGACCCCAGAGGATGTCAGCTTCTTGAGATGTCAACTTCTGTTCACGACTAATAGCTAGTGCTGGTTTGAAATATTCCAACGCTTTGTTGTTTTCGACCAACATCGAGTAGACACTACCAATATTCTGTAGCAGGACTACTTCCAGTCTTTTATCGGGTAATTGTCGCGCGAATTTTAATGCTGCTTCATATTTCTGAATTGCTTGTTGCTTTGATTCTAGAGTTCCCTGCTTATTCAGTTTCATCCCTTCGTTGAGCAGTTTAAATCCTTCATCTGCCAGTTTTTTTTGCTCTGGGGTGAAGGTATTGTATGGATCTGTGTTTGACTGCTGTGCTATCTGCAAACTTGCATTTCTTGGTGTTGCTACTACTGAGTCAGATAATAAGACTGCAGTGAGTAACAGTGTTAAACTGTAACGAGAAAACTTAGAAAATGAGCAGCAAAAAATACAGCGAAGCTTTTTATTTTTGTTCATCTTTAAGCCTCAATAATTTATCAATGACAGCGATATTCTTGCGATCGCCAATCCTGATATCAGTTGTTTATTGAATTGTTTGAGAAATTCTCCGGAGAATGTAATATTGATTGTACGACGCTCTTCTACGGAAGCCAATATGGTTTCTGTTTTAGTAACAAAATTTCCTAAAATCTTCAGAATGACTTTTTCTGGCGTTGTTTATTGAACACATTCTGGATTTCTAGAAAGGTTGGCAATACAGCCTAATATCAAGCTAATTGTAGGTTAAATAGAGCGATCGCAGAAGAAGGACGTGCTAGCAAGGGAAGAACAACCATGACACAAGAACCCGTATTTGATAAGACTGCTACCATAAATTTGAGATGGGCGACGGCTTAATTCTGCCAAGTGGAGGCACAGGTGTCAGCGAAGGATAAATTTCATAATGTGGTTAAATCTGCGCTTGTCCAAGATGGGTGGACTATTACTCATGATCCATTTCCGATTGATTATGGGGATGTACAAATGCAGATTGACTTGGGAGCTGAACGTCTGGTTGCCGCAAAACGAGGTGATGAAAAAATCGCCGTGGAAGTAAAAAGCTTTATTGATCCCTGTACTATTTCTGAGTTTCACACTGCCTTGGGACAGTTCCTCAACTATCGTTCTGCTTTGCGTGCCAAGGAGCAAATTTATATGGCGTATAAAGTCAGCTTTGTTATTGAAAAAGATGAATATGGATATTATGCTTATTGTCCTGAACTTCCACGTTGTCAATCTCAGGGGGATTCTTTAGAAGAAGTACAGGCAAACATCAAAGAAGCAGTTGAACTTTATATAGAAACTTTATCAGAATCAGAGAAACAGGAACTTTAGAACAAGGAAATATGAACAAATGGCATACAGCGATTTCACTTTAGAAAAAGTTAAACAAACTTTTCAAATAAATACTATTGAAGAAACTAATATTTTTGCGAATGTTGCTGATTTAGAATGCAGTCAATTATTAAAAGAAGTTCTTCAATATAATTTACCTATAGCTGTTGCAAGCAATAGTGAGAAAGCTCGTTCAGAAATGATTATTTCTCCAATTTTGTTAGACTTGAGACGACAGTTAAATGACCAGATCAATTTGTTTTCTGGGGTGGAATTTAATGTTGAACCTGCACAAGGATTAAATGGAATTTGTGATTTTATTATTACCCATTCTCCAGAAAGATTAATTGTGACAGCACCAGTCATTATTATTGTGGAGGCAAAGAAAGAAAATATTCCTGCTGGCTTAGGACAATGTGTGGCGGAGATGTTAGCAGCGAGAATATTTAATGAACGAGCGGGTAATGAAAATCTTGTAATTTATGGAACTGTCACGACTGGAAGCATTTGGCAATTTCTGAAGTTGGAAGGGCAAGTTATCTATATTGACTTAAGTGAATATTACCTGAAAGATGTCAATAAAATTTTAGGAATCTTAGCTAGTGGTATACGCTAAAAAAAATCATCGGTTACAGTTCCCCCAGATTGTGGCATAATAAGCCGAGCGCATTCACTACTAAGCTATACATCGTGCTATACAACGATAATGAACTGGCTGATCTCTTGCAACAGCCAGCTGATTTAACATTTGAACTGCCCGATCCTGAAGATGAGGGAATTCCAGAGACGGAATTTCAACAGCAGCTGGATATAGCTTGGCAGGTGTGCGATCGCTTTGATTTACAAACTGAAATCTGGCGGGGACGAATATTACGCGCCATCCGCGACAGAGAGAAAAAGGGTGGCGATGGACGGGGTACAGGCTTTCTGAATTGGCTCAAAGAACGGGAAATCAGCAAAAGCCAGGCTTATAGTTGGATTCAACTGGCAAACAGTGCTGATACGCTCTTAGAAGAAGGAAGACTAGAACCATCAGCTATCAATAACTTCAGCAAACGGGCGTTTGTCGAAACAGCAAAAGCAGCGCCAGAAGTCCAGCAGATGGTGGGTGAAGCAGCACAAAAAGGCGATCGCATCACCAGGCGAGAAGTGCGTCAAATCAACGACGAATGGACAGCGATGTCTTCCGATTTGCTACCCGAACCAGTCAAGCAAAAAGCAGCAGATAATTCCCTTCCTCCGCGTTACCTCGCACCACTGGTGAAGGAGATGGAAAAATTACCAGAGTCTCACCAAAACGCGATCCAAAAGGAAATAGCCCAAAATCCTGATGTGGATACCCTCAAACAAGTCACCACAGAAGCACGTAACTTAGCAAAATATCTCAAAGCCGCAGCTCAAGTCCAAGCGCTGACTGTCCAAGACGTTGACATCGAAACAGCACTCATAGAAGCTCAAAGAGTCGGCTGTTTGAGCATAGCCGCTGACTTGGTGAATCAAGCATCCCAGCTAGAACAGATGATAGCCAAATTGTACATGGCTTGGAAGAAAATTGGTAATTTATCAGACCGTCTCTATGTAGATACGGGTGCAAGTACCCCACGTTTGCGAGAACTCCTAGAATGCTTGGAACCACTTGGTGGTGAAGTTATGGAATTACAACTGATTGGTGGGACTGAACATACGATTCGCCTGCAAATTCAGGAGACTAATTAAGAAGTAACAGGAAAATTTATTACACTTAAAGTAAATCTCATCCAGATAAAAGCTGAGATAGTTGAAATGCCAAATCCCTTTGTCGTCGCACAGCCAGTTCCCGCAGAACGTTTTGTAGGGCGAACATCTGAAATTGAAGCCGCATTTGATCAAATCTTTAACCGCAGTCACTTGGCAATTTGGGGTGGTCCTAGAATGGGCAAGTCCTCCTTTTTGGAGAAACTGGCGTCACCCCTAGTTTGGGAAGAACGTGGAGAAGATCCATCGAATGCCGTAATTGTTCTTTTTAGTTGTGAGAGTATCAATCCCTTCACTGCCTCTGGCTTTTGGCAGGAAATTTTGAGTATTATGAGGGATAACTTGGATAGTGAGCCGGAATTGCAGACTGATATTGAGACAATATTGTCCGGGGGGCAAACCACGAAAGACAGTCTGCGCCAAGTATTGCGGAAACTTGGGAAAAAAGGAAAATTCTTGGTGCTGCTAGTAGATGACTATGATGCTGCGCTCCGTGAAAATGAGCAATACACTCAAACCGACATGGAAGCATTCTTGAGTGAATGCCGGAATTTGGCTTATCACTGTCAGGAAAGAAAATATCTCTCAATGATTGTCACTTCACTTAAACGTCTCAATGAACTCGGTCCTCCTCTCAGTCCAAGCAAGTCTCCGTGGTACAACCATTATCTTTTCCAATCGCTCAAGCCATTTACTGAAGCTGAAGTTGAGCGACTACTTGGCATACTCTATACACCAGAATTACAGGAGATCATTCGGAAATTACAGGAGGCAATTCGAGAAATTGCAGGTGGACATCCTGCTTTGCTACAAACTGCTGGTTTTTTTTTATACAGAGAGCTACGAGATTCACAAGAACAAGCACCAGATGCTCAAGCATTTGCCAGAAAATTTGAAAGTGATACCAGACAGATTTTCCAAAATATTTGGGAAAGGTGCAGTGAAGTAGAGCAAACTTTGTTGATGCTGATGGCTTTGGTTCGCTTACAAGGTCGTTTGCATAAGAGGCACTATGACTTGAGCGACATTGATAGAATCTTGAGCCAAAAAGAGCGAGATTTGACTAATTTAGAAGAACAAGGGGTGATTACCCGCCAAGTAAAGAATGGAAAAACGGAATACTCCTTCACTTCATCGATCATGGAGCGGTGGGTGATTCAGGAGCTTGGGAACAGTGATGAGCCTTTACTAAAAAAACGGCAAAAGGTGTTTCTCAATTTGATGAGCCACGAACAAGCCGATAAAGTCGCAAATGCTATCCGCTGGTTATGGAAGCATAAAAATGAGGTGCCCTCTACCCTTGAATGGTTTGGTAAGGTGTCAGCAGCTTTACCGAAGGGAGCAATTCAAAGCTTATTTAACTGGATGTCAGGAGAGTGACTATGACTGATACTGGGGGTCGAAGAAAAAACCCTTACATTATTGGTCTTCCTATAGATAAACCGGAATTGCTTTTCGGAAGGGAAAGTCTGTTCGGTTTTATTGAGGACAACCTGAGACAGAAGGTTAAGGTTATCTTATTGCACGGTCAACGACGTATTGGCAAATCATCTGTACTCAAACAGATTCCTAATTTTTTTGCTCAGAGAGAGTTTGAGGAATTTGTTTTTGTTAACTTCGATCTTCAAGACAAAGCGAACCTCTCCCTAAGTCAAGTTTTGCACGCCCTTGCGACAGATATAGTCAATCACCTGGTTCATTGCCTTGAGCTAATACCTGATGATAAGTTGACCCCACCTACAGAAGGAGATTTGGAAACCCGTCTAGATGTGTTTTATCGCAATTTCTTACCCCAAGTTTATCAGGAATTGAGCGATAAAAATCTGGTGTTGCTGCTAGATGAGTTTGATGTTTTAGATAATGACGACAACACCAGATCAGCAGATAAACATTTTTTTCAATTTTTAAAAGAGCTTCTTGACCAGCAGGAGCAATTGTTTATCATTCCCGTAGTGGGACGTAATTTGGATGATATGCAAAAGCTGCTGAGCTTGTTTAAGAATGCGCCCTACCAAGAAATTGGTTTGCTAGATGGACTCAGTGCTCAGCGGCTGATTACCAGACCAGCTCAAGGTACGCTGGAGTACGACCAGGATGCAATCTCAGCAATTCTGGAATTGTCAGCAGGGCATCCCTATTTTACCCAAATCATATCTAATGCACTTTTTGGGAAAGCGCGGGAGCGACAGAACTGGAGGGTGACTCGTGCCGACGTCGATGCCATCATAGACAAAGCCATTGAGAATGCTGAAGGTGGCCTGGACTGGTTCTGGCAGGGACTACCTCTGCGAGAGCAAGTGGTATTCTCAGCTGTAGCAGAGGCTCAAACAATTGCTATCTCAAAAGACGAACGAGTTCCAGAAGAACCCTTAACGCTGCTCAAAAGTTATGGAGTCGAGACAGAGTCACTTGAGCAGGCAGCTAGACAACTAGCAGACAGGAACAAGGGGTTCTTGGATGATACAGGACGTAGAGTGAAAGTTGAATTAGTCCGCCGATGGTTGGTTAAACGTCACCCACTGCGGCAAGAGATATGGAAACTGGAGAACCTAGAGCAAGAAGAAGTCAATAGTCTGTGGGAAGTCGCAACTAGACTGCGACAACAAGGCAAAAGGCAGAATGCACGGGCGATTTACAAGCAAATTTTGGCGCTCAATCCCAATCACTTTCGTACAGTAGCAGTTCTGGCAGAGGAATGTTTGGAGCAGGGAGATTTCGACCAAGCCGTGGAACTGTATACGCGAGCCCACCAAGTAGACCCAGTACGCCACAAACAAGGACTATTGCCGGCGCTGCAAGAGAAAGGAGAACGTCAGCTGACGCGACGCGATTTGACACAAGCAAAGGAGCAATTCCACCGCATATTGGCAATTGAACCTGACAACCGCTTAGCACAAGAGAGACTACAAGAGATTGAAGCTGAAGAAGCTAATGCAAATAGAACCATAGTCGCGACAAATCAAAGAGACAATCTCGTTATTCGGCTTAAGTTCTGGTTGAGGCGTAAGCGAATTGCCTTAGCTGTCATTGGAACGGTGGCAGGAATAATTGCTGTTGTTGGTGTTGGTGTCTATCGGGTGCTAACCCCCTGCGCTGCAGGTCAACACAAGATAGTAGGTATAATCTGCGTAGCCGATCCGAGTAGGATTAGTCGCGGTGAGCGCACCCTCTTTCCTAGAAGCAAAAACGATCTCCGCGACAAGGGTATTGAAGCTTTCAAACAACGCAAATACCCAGATGCTGCTGAATTCTTTAAAAGAGCGGTAGCAGCTAATCGCAACGATCCTGAAGTGCTGATTTACTACAACAATGCCCGCGCTTACCAACTAAGTTCTCGCCTTACTTTAGCAGCGGTTGTGCCAGTAGATAAGGCAGAACAGACGGCTCAAGAAATATTGCGAGGTGTGGCGCACGCACAAAATCAGTTCAATGAAAAAGGGGGATTAAATGGTCAATTACTGGAAATTGTGCTTGCCAATGATGGTGATGAACCAGACAAAGCTCAACAAGTCGCTCAGGATGTGGTGAAAGATGAATCTATATTGGGAGTTATTGGACATAACTCTAGCGAGTGTACCCAAAAGGCACTACCTGAATACTACAAAGCTAAATTAGCTATTGTCTCTCCTACCAGTAGCAGTATATTTTTGAGTGAGGATGTTTTCTTTAGGACAGTGCCTTCAGACACCACCACTGGTAAAACCCTAGCTAAATATGCCTATGAAAACCTTGGTTTAAGGAAAGTTGTGATTTTCTATAATCCTAAAAGCCCCTATAGCGATAGTTTAAGGGAGGAATTTAAAAATAACTTTGAACAACTAGAGGGTAAGGTTGTTCACAAGATTGACTTGACCAAAGAAGGACTAGATGCAGAAAAAGAAATCGCAAAGAGTCTGTATACATATCAAGCACAAGCAGCTGTGTTGTTCCCAGACACACAACGGACTACTGTCGCGCTGCAAATTGCCATAGCTAACGCTGAACGTACGGCTAAACTCCAAAACTCAAAGAGGGCAGGACTAAAGCTGTTAGGTGGAGATACTCTGTATAGCGACACAACCTTGAAAGCAGGCGGAAATGCTGTTGAAGGCTTGATTATAGGTGTTCCTTGGTTTAGGAAAGCGCCAAAATCAAAAAAGTTTGCACAAGCAGCAGTGCAGCAATGGAAAGGAGGAGAGATTAGCTGGCGCACAGCTACTAGCTTTGATGCTACTCAGGCTTTTATTAAAGCTTTTTCCAACCCTCCCTCTCGGTTTACAGTGCTGCAAAGACTGCGAGAGATAAAACTTTCATCAAGCGAAACGTCGGGACATCCACTCCAGTTTACTCCAGACAGAGAACGTGACACTAAACCTATACTTGTTCGGGTTGTTGGAGGTAAATTTGAACTAGTGAAGGAGCTAACACAAACAGAGTCTTCAGATGTTCCTCGTTGAAGACGACCAGTAGCTCAGTAAATTGGGAATACATTATGACATATTCAACCGCTCGCCGCAACCCCTACATCATTGGTCGTCCAATCGATGAACCGGAATTGATTTTCGGACGAGAAAGTCTGTTCGGCTTTATCGAGGACAACCTGCGACACAATGTGAAGGTGATATTTTTGCATGGGCAACGACGCATGGGCAAGTCGTCTGTACTCCGTAATATTCCTAACTTTGTTGCGCCGGATGAATTTGTCTTTGTTCCCTTCGACCTTCAAGAGCATAGCCGAAAGCCCCTCAGCCATATTTTGGATGCACTCGCTACAGAAATTATAGATCATCTAGAACTAGATTCAGATAAGATAAGCCTGTCTTCAACCACAGAGTTAGAAATAGATGCATATATTTTTGCTCACAAATTTTTGTCCCAAATTTATAAGACATTGGGCGACAAAAAACTCGTATTGCTGCTGGATGAGTTTGATGCCTTAAGCAACGAAGATTCAGATTCAGTAGTGGAAAATTTATTCCCCTACTTACACTCTATTGCTCTAGAATATAAACTCTTCATCATTCTCTTTGCGGGACGGAAATCGGAAGATAGATCAAATTTGCTCAGCGTATTTAAGGAAGCCCCCTCCCAAGAAATTGGCTTTCTGGATGAGCTTAGCGCTAAACGGCTCATTACTAAACCAGCTCTAGGTGTACTCGAATATGATCACGATGCTATCCAAGCAATTTTAGAACTGTCAGCAGGACATCCTTATTTTACACAAATAATTTGCTTTGCTATTTTTGGGAGAGCGCGGGAACTGCAAAATTGGAAGGTCACTCGTGAAGACGTCGATGCCATTGTAGACAAAGCAATTGAGCTAGCTGAGGCAGGCTTGGCATGGTTTTGGGACGGATTGTCAATTCCAGAACGAGTGGTTTTTTCAGCTGTGGCAGAAGCTCAAAGGATAGCTATCTCCAACAAGCAAAAAATTCCAGAAGAACTTTTAACACTACTCAAAAGCTATGGGGTTCTCCACACAGAGGAACTATCTCAAGCAAGAAAAAGATTAGCCAAAGAAAGTTTTTTAGATGACACAGGACATAGAGTCAAAGTTGAATTAATCCGTCGCTGGTTGGTTAAACGTCACCCATTGCAGCAAGAAATATGGGAACTAGAAAAACTCGCGCAAGAAAAAGTGAACCATCTGTGGGAAATAGCGACTAGACTGCGGCAGGGGGGCAACAAGCAGAATGCACTGGCTCTTTTTGAGCAAATTCTGGCGCTCAATCCCAACCACTTTAATACCATAACACTTCTGGCAGCGCAATACTTGGATCTGGAAGATTTCGATAAAGCTGTGGAACTGTACACACGAGCCTACCAAGTAGATCCAATACGCTACAAACAAGAACTCTTGCGTGCCCTGCAAAGCAACGGAGAAAAGTTGCTAACACAACGAGAGTATATCAGAGCAAAGGAGCAGTTCAACCGAGTATTGGAAATTGAACCTAAAAACCCATCAGCGAGGGAAAAACTGCTAGAAATTGACGTTGAACTTGAACATAAAATTGAAGCTGCCGAGCCCAAAAATTTAGTCTTGTTCAATCAAGATAGCAAATATATTAGCCACGAGAAAAACTATAAAAATCGATCTATTTTGTTTGCTACTATAGGAGCATTAGTAGGAACAATTGTCCTTAGTGTTGCTATTACTATTGTCTCTCGATTGCTAACCTCCTGTTCGGTCAATGAAAGAAATGAATTAAAGATTGGCTGTGTAATACCTCAAAGTAATAATATTAGTCGTGGTCAGCGCACCCTATTTGCTAGTATTAAAAACAATAATCGCGACTTGGGCATTGAAGCTTTCAAACAACGCAAATATTCAGAAGCTGCTGAATTCTTTAAAAGAGCTGTAGCAGCTAATCGCAACGATCCAGAAGTGCTAATTTATTACAACAATGCACGCGCCCAGCAACAGAATCCTGCCCTAACTCTAGCAGTGGTTGTGCCAGTGGACAACGCCAAAAGTGTGTCTCAAGAAATATTGCGAGGCGTAGCGCAGGCACAAAATCAGTTTAATGAGGAAGGGGGATTAAATGGTCAATTATTAGAAATTGCGATCGCCGACGATGGTAACGAACCAGATAAAGCAAAACAAGTTGCTGAGCAGTTGAGTAAGGACTCATCTGTATTGGGAGTGATCGGACATAACTCTAGTGATACTACCAAGGTAGCTGTAGCCGAATATGAAAAAGCTCGTCTAGCGATAATCTCTCCCACCAACACTATCAACTTGGTCACTAGCGATGTTTTCTTTAGGACAGTACCATCTGATGCCGCTACTAGTAAAACCCTAGCTGAATATGTCTTTAAAAACCTTAGCTTAAACAAAGTTGTAATTTTTTTTAATCCTAAAAGCCTTTATAGCGACAGTCTGAGGGAAGAATTTACAAAGAACGTTGAAAAACTGGGAGGTCAGGTTATTCGGAAGATTGATTTGACTGACCCAAAACTGGATGTAGAAAAAGAAGTCGCAAGCAGTCTGTTTAAATATCAGGCAGAAGCTGCTGTATTGTTTCCAGACACACAACACATTTCTGTCGCGCTTAAAATTGCCATGGCAACAGACAACTTGACAGCTAGGCTCCGAAACCCAAAGAGACGAGAATTCAAGTTGTTAGGTGGAGATGCTCTGTATAGCGACACAACTTTGAAAGAAGGTCGAAATGCTGTTGAAGGCTTGATTATAGCTGTCCCTTGGTTTAGGGAAACACCACAATCAAAAAACTTTGCACAAATGGCAGCGCAGCAATGGAAAGCACCGATTAGCTGGCGCACAGCTACAAGTTTTGATGCTACTCAGGCTTTTATTCAAGCTTTGTCCCCCGATCCCTCTCGGTCAAGAGTGCTTCAAAGACTGCGACAAACCAAGCTTTCACCAAGCAAAACATCAGGAGATATTTTACAGTTTACTCCAGACGGGGAGCGTCAGAGCCAACCCATCCTTGTTAGGGTTGTTGGAGGTAAATTTGAATTAGTGAAGGAGTGAAGATAAGTGAAATCTTATGCAAACTTGTGCCTTTAGCTGATAAGCTGTCGCGCCTACAAATTGCACTTTTTGTAGGCTGAAGTCCTTACAACAAGGCTATCAGGCAGGAAAATTGTATAACCGACAGCTTACCAATACATTGAGCTTCGGTATCTTAAGGTGTCGTATAATTCAAAAATTGACTAATTCTTCATCCCCGTTGTCGCAATACCCCGAATAAACTGACGCTGCCCGACAAGAAATAGTAACATCACTGGTACAGTCGCGATCGTTACCGCTGCCATCATCAAAGGCCAATTGTTGGTAAATTGCTCCTGAAACTCTGCCAACGCTAACTGTACTGTCCTCAATTCCGGGCGCGTTGTAAATACCAACGGTTTAAACACATCATTCCATTCACCAATAAAGGTAAACAGAAACAGCGTCACTAAAGCAGGACGGGCTAAGGGTAACATCACCCGCCACAAAATTTGTAGTCTATTTGCCCCATCTATAGCGGCTGCTTCTTCCAACTCTACAGGAATTGTCAGGAAATATTGACGCAAGAGGAAAATACCAAAACCATTGGCAGCTGTTGGTAAAATGAGCGCCCAATAAGTATTTATCAGGTGTCCCCACTTTAACACCAAAAAGACGGGAATCACTAGTAACTGGAAGGGAATCACTAGTGTTGCCAGCACAATCAGCAGCAGCGCTTGCCTGCCGCGAAATTTCAGCCGTGCTAAGGCGTAACCGGCAAATGCCGAAGTGATAATTTGAAAGCCGGTCACAGCGATCGCTACTAAGGTAGAATTAGCGAAAGCAAGTAAAAATTTACCTCTGTCCCAAGCATCGCGATAATTGGTTAAAGACCAGCCATTTTTTGGGAAAACACTAGGAGTTGCGCCAGGAGGTGCAAAGGATGTCAACAAGACGACAACCAAAGGTAACAACACGATAACAGCTCCTAGTAGTAGCACTCCTAGGCTCCAGGAAATTTTGAATTTAGATCCTTCGCTGCGTTCAGGACGCTTAGTGTTTTGGATTTTGGTGTCATTTATAATTTGTCCCCTGTCTCCCACTCTTCCTCCTTTCCTTACTCTCGTATAAATTAGCTTGAACTAATGCCGCCAGCAAAAGCTAATCTAGAACATAGAGACTTGTTAAGTTAAATTAAACCACAGTTAACGTTGCCCTCAATGTTTGGGGTTAACGCAATTTTGGTATCCCATGATTCACATCACAGGAGTGAACGTACAATGCAGCAGCTTGCAGCTCAATCTGAAATTGACTTTCACAGCGAAACATACAAAGACGCCTACAGCCGTATTAATGCGATTGTGATAGAAGGAGAACAAGAGGCTCACGAGAATTACATCAAACTTGCTGAACTGCTGCCGGAAAATAAGGATGAACTCATTCGCCTATCGAAGATGGAAAGCCGCCACAAGAAAGGATTTGAAGCTTGTGGACGCAATCTTCAAGTCACACCGGATATGAAATTTGCTAAGGAGTTTTTTAGCTCACTGCATCAAAATTTCCAAACAGCATCTGCTCAAGGTCAGGTAGTGACTTGCTTGCTAATTCAGTCTTTAATTATTGAATGTTTTGCGATCGCCGCATACAACATTTACATCCCTGTCGCCGATGAGTTTGCTCGTAAAATTACTGAAGGCGTAGTTAAAGACGAATACAGCCATCTCAACTTTGGAGAAGTGTGGTTGAAAGAACACTTTGAAGAATCAAAAGCTGAGTTAGAAGAAGCAAATCGCCAAAATCTTCCCATAGTGTGGAAAATGCTTAACTCTGTCGCCGAAGATGCTCACACTTTGGCGATGGAAAAGGAAGCTTTGGTGGAAGACTTCATGATTCAGTACGGTGAAGCCCTCAGCAATATTGGTTTCTCTACCCGCGATATTATGCGCCTATCCGCCTACGGACTGGCAGCAGTATAGACAAGAGAGACAACAAGACGCGCGGAGAGAGAAAATGTCCCCGCGTCACCCCGTCCTCAAGGAGTCGCCCCTCATTTTTCGTGACTTTTTGTGTAGTATTTTTAAGGGTTAGTTGTCTCTGACCCGCTCATTCCACCCCTTTGAGAAAGGATAAGGCTAACACAACAGTTCATGTTTGGTCTAATCGGACACCTTACTAGTTTAGAACACGCGCAAGCAGTAGCCAGAGATTTGGGCTATCCAGAATATGCCGATCAAGGGCTAGATTTTTGGTGCAGCGCCCCGCCTCAGATTGTCGATAACATTACCGTTACCAGTGTTACCGGGCAAAAAATTGAAGGGCGGTATGTGGAGTCATGCTTTTTGCCAGAAATGCTGGCAACTCGTCGCATCAAAGCCGCAACACGTAAAATCCTCAACGCTATGGCTCATGCTCAAAAGCACGGGATAAATATTACAGCTTTAGGCGGGTTTTCTTCGATCATTTTTGAAAACTTTAATTTAGAGGAGCTCAAACAAGTCCGCAATATTAAACTAGAGTTTGAACGCTTTACTACAGGAAACACTCATACGGCATACATCATTTGTCAACAGGTAGAAAAAGCCTCGAAACAAGTAGGCATTGAACTATCAAAAGCAACTGTTGCTGTGTGCGGGGCGACTGGAGATATTGGTAGCGCTGTCTGTCGTTGGTTAGATGCCAAAACAGATATCAAGGAACTCTTGCTCATAGCCCGTAACCAAGAACGCCTGCAACAGCTGCAAGACGAACTAGGACGTGGAAAAATCATGTCTTTGGAAGAAGCACTTCCTCAAGCTGATATTGTGGTTTGGGTTGCCAGTATGCCCAAAGGTATGGAAATCGAACCCACAGTTTTAAAGCAACCTTGTTTGCTGATAGATGGTGGCTATCCAAAAAACCTCGCAACCAAAATTCAACATCCTGGTGTGTACGTCCTTAATGGTGGCATTGTCGAACATTCTTTAGATATTGAATGGAAAATAATGAGCATCGTCAACATGGATGTTCCAGCACGCCAGTTATTTGCTTGTTTTGCAGAATCAATGCTACTGGAATTTGAGAAGTTATACACTAACTTCTCTTGGGGGCGGAATCGGATTACTGTAGAAAAAATGGAGCAGATTGGTCACGTATCGAAAAAGCACGGATTTAGACCACTGCTGGTATAAAAATTAAGAATTAAAAATTAAAAATTTTTAATTTTTAATTTTTAATTCTTTGAAGGCTCTTCACTGTTCACTTTTCAATCAAAAAATGGCTACTACTGAGCGTAAACCGCTACTGTTGGATTTTGAAAAGCCCCTAGCTGAACTTGCTACTCGAATTGAGCAAATTCGGCAACTAGCAGAAGAAAATGGCGTCGATGTAACTGGTCAAATTCGTCAGCTAGAAGCACGCGCTATGCAACTGCGTGAGGAAATTTTCAGTAGTTTATCGCCGTCTCAGCGATTGCAAGTCGCTCGTCATCCCCGCCGCCCTAGTACCCTTGATTATATTCAAGCTATCAGTGATGAATGGATGGAGTTGCATGGCGATCGTTGCAATTCTGACGATCCTGCGATCGTTAGTGGCGTAGGTCGCTTGGATGGCAAACCCGTGGTATTCTTGGGTCATCAAAAAGGTCGTGACACTAAAGACAATATCGCCCGTAACTTCGGTATGGCTTCTCCTGGTGGCTATCGCAAAGCCTTGCGGTTGATGGAACATGCTAACAGGTTTGGGATGCCAATTATAACTTTTATCGATACGTCAGGCGCTTTGCCTACGGTGATCGCAGAACAACAAGGTGCTGGAGAAGCAATTGCCTACAATTTGCGGGAAATGTTTTCCTTTGATGTCCCGATCCTCAGCACAGTCATTGGTGAAGGTGGTTCCGGCGGTGCTTTAGGTATTGGTGTGGGCGATCGCCTACTGATGTTTGAACACGCAGTTTATTCAGTTGCCCCACCTGAAGCTTGTGCCGCCATATTATGGAGAGATGCCAGCAAAGCTCCTCAAGCGACAGTTGCCTTGAAAATCACAGCACCAGATCTGAAAAACTTAGGAATTATCGACCAGATATTGCCTGAACCAATTGGCGGTGCTCATTCTGACCCCCTAAAAGCTGCTACCACTCTTAAGCAAGCTCTGTTGGACAATTTAGAGGAACTCAACCGCTTTACTCCGCAAGAACGACGCCAAATGCGTTACGAAAAATTTCGCAAAATAGGTGTTTTCACCGAAGTTTCCCACTCATAAAACGTGAGATGCTTGATTAGTATAGTAGCAGTGCTATAATTGCCTATGGAAGTTAAAGATTTTTAACAATCTTTTAAGCCATAGGCATTTGTGTTTTTAGTCATTAGTCATTAGTCATTAGTCATTAGTCAAAAAAACTTTGACAATCGACTGTATGCTGTGTATTTATGACTACTCAATTGAAAATCAGGGTGGTACAAGATTTTTCAGTCAAAGTTTTTCAGTCAAAGATATATAGTCTTCCTTTGGAGGTTGATAACTAGTTAGTGTTTTGTTAATTTGTTCTAACAAATGCTACATACAATTTAGCCATTTTAAATAGCGAATTAAATAGCGAATACCAGGAGAAATGCCTTTTTGGCAAACCAAACCTCTGTAAAACAAGTTGGTCACTGCGTCAAAAAAATAAGTAGTATTTGTTATTTAGGTCGCAAAGTGCGAGAACCAAGCACTCGACGAAGTACAAAGTGCGCGGGGTTGAAACCTTGTGCATCGGTTGATACGCCTTTTTTAGGAGAGAATCCTAAATTATATATTTGTTAACATCGATTGAAAATTGTTAACGAAAAAGTATCGGATATGGTACTAGCAATATATGTTCTTGACAATGCAGCATAGCAGTTGTCAAAGATAATTAATCGGATTTTTAGGTTTGTTTAATCTATCTACACCACGAGAGTGCAATCATTGGGTGGCGACGCGGTTATCAAACCGTTCAAAAATTGGGAGACAGCATGAGTGTTGAGCACAAACGACGTGCCCTAATTACTGGGGCAAGTAGTGGCATTGGGAAAGCAACAGCTTTAGCATTTGCGAAGGCAGGAATAGATGTTGCCCTAGTGAGCCGTTCAGTTGATAAGCTGACATCGGTGTGTGATGCTGTATCACATACTGGCGTGGAAGCGAAAGCTTACGAAGTGGACTTAGCTTGTGTTTCCCAAGTGCAAGAGAAGATGCAGGCAATAGCCCTTGATGGGGATATAGATATTCTGGTCAATAATGCTGGCATGGGTTATACCGCCACTTTAACTGAAACTCCCTTGTCCGACTGGCAGCAAGTGATAGACTTAAATCTCACGAGTGTGTTCCAGTGTATTATGGGAATTCTGCCCAGAATGCGGACTCGCGGCACAGGCACAATTATCAACATTAGTTCAATAGCCGCAAAGCAACCATTTCCCAATTGGGGGGCTTACAGCGTCAGCAAAGCTGGTTTGATTGCCCTTTCTCAAACTCTTGCACAGGAAGAACGTGCCCACGGTATTCGTGTGACTGCTATCTGTCCCGGTGCGGTTAATACAGAACTTTGGGATACACAAACCGTCAATGCCAACTTTGACCGCTCAAAAATGCTAACTCCAGAAATTGTTGCTCAGTCAATTCTCCACGCTGCCTTGCTACCACAACAGGCAGTTATTGATGAATTGACTATCATGCCTAGCGCTGGCGCTTTATAAATGCCGAGTCATGAATGATGAGTATTGAGTCATTCTCACTCAAAACTCAGCATTTATGACTCAGCACTTCAGAAATGATCTCAACTACAGAAACTCTAACCAACACTGACATCATGACTACTGCTAGTTCCAACGGTACCAATAGCTCTCAATCTCCTCTGATTCCCGACTTAACAGAAGCCATCATCCCAAGACCAGACCGCAACACTCATAACGGACGGCAAGCTGCTTTGCACCCGCAAACAGAGGAGCAGATGGAGCAGATGACGGACGCCGTGCGGACTTTATTAGTGGGTGTTGGAGAAGACCCCGAACGCGAGGGACTACTGAAAACACCCAAACGGGTAGCAGAGGCAATGCGGTTTCTCACCAGTGGCTACAACCAATCGTTAGAAGAAATCGTCAACGGTGCCATCTTTGACGAAGGTCATAACGAAATGGTGCTGGTGCGGGATATCAATTTCTTTAGCATGTGCGAACACCATATGTTGCCATTCATGGGCAAAGCTCATGTTGCCTATATCCCCAACCAAAAAGTTGTGGGACTGAGCAAACTTGCCCGGATTGTCGAGATGTATTCCCGTCGTTTGCAAGTGCAAGAAAGGCTCACCCGCCAAATTGCTGAAGCAGTTCAGACAGTTCTGGAACCACAGGGAGTTGCCGTTGTGATGGAAGCTACCCATATGTGCATGGTAATGCGGGGTGTCCAAAAACCCGGTTCTTGGACTGTCACGAGCGCAATGCTGGGTCTGTTTCAAGAAGAACAGAAAACCCGTGAAGAATTCTTCAACTTAATTCGCCACCAGTCATCATTCTTTTAGGTATTGGGGACTGAAGATTGGGGATTGGGCTATTTCCCTCATTCCCAACCCCCAACCCCTAGCGCCGAATTGCTAACCTCTCAAATAACTTAGCTACCTTGTCTAAATCCTTATCCCCAGGGGCACGTTCTACACCACTCGATAGGTCGATGCCACTGGGGCTAACGTGTGTTAGAGCTTCGGCAATATTATCTGGAGTCAGTCCGCCAGCCAAAAACCAAGGACAACTAGGGCTGAATTGCTGTAACATCACCCAGTCTAAAGTTGTACCTGTACCACCTAGCTGCTGCGGATCATAAGCATCAAGTAACAGCGTATCTGCGGTTGCAGTATAAGTAGCTGCTTTGTCGATATCTTCAACACTACGTATTCTCAAAGCTTTGAGAATTTCGACATTCGGTAGCAATTGACGCAACTGCTGACAAAACTCTGAAGATTCATCTCCGTGTAGTTGGACGCCAGTCAAACCAGAATTAACCACCGTCTGAGTAATTTCAAGAGCAGTAGAGTTGGCAAAAACTCCAATTTTGTCGATTTTTTCGGGCAGTTGTTCCACGACTGCCCGAATTTGGTCTACCTTAACATAACGCGGTGAAGCTGGGACACAAATAAATCCCAATGCTGTCGCACCCAGTGAGGCGATCGCTTTCCCTTGTTGTGGTTGAGTAATTCCGCAAATCTTAATCCGCATAGATATTTTTGATAGTGGTAGTAATAGTTACAAAAAATCTCAATTGTATAAACAATTGCAAGTTTTTTCCTTTGTAATTCTATAATCTTTGTGGTTTACACAGTAAGTAATCAGTATTGATCTCGGTAATTCCAGATTACTGACCACTTGTCAATTTTTAACTTAGGAGAGAAAAACTTGATTTCATCAATCTTACTAGCAGCCGCCGCAACTGTTCCCGCAACACCTGCGTGGAACACCAATGTATCAATAATCATCAGCGTCAGCTGTTTAGTAGCTCTTTTGCTCACTTTCAAGATTGAGAAGCCCAAAGTTGGTCCCAAGGTACCTCTACTGCCTATAAGCATTCCAGCATTCATTGGCGCTATGTGTTTTGGGCATCTTATCGGAGTGGGCATCGTTTTAGGGTTGACTAATATCGGTAGCCTCTAAGTAGCAAACAGAGACGTTCTATTGCAACGTCTCTAGATTTAGATATCAAATTTTTTCTCACGCTATCTAGCTATTCCTTTGGGTGGAGATTGACACCTATCTTTAGAAAGAAGATTCAGCTACTCCATTAGGCGGAGCATAAACATTGATTGTAGAGACAAAGAAGCGCGTTGCTCTTGAGGGAGCAAGTGAATTTCCTACCTCTACATAGATAAATGAATGTATTCATGCTAGGAGAAAAATCTGTGATTTCATCATTGTTATTAGCAGTCCAAGCTACTGTTCCCAACTCTGCCGCAGAATTTAACTGGACAGGATCAGCAATTATCATTGGCAGCAGCATTTTAGCTCTTTTGATTATTCCTCGGGTAGTTCGCTACCCCCATGTTGGTGCTAAGATGCCGCTACCTTTCCCGTCGCTGTTCAATAATCCCAGTGTTGGTTCATTCCTCGCTGCGATGAGTACCGGTCACCTTATCGGCATTGGTGCAGTTTTGGGCTTGACCAATCTCGGCGTTATCTAGATTTTACTTTAGAGCCATACTACATTTGAATCACGACAGGCGGCAGGTCTTCTCCTTCAAGGGTCATCCTGAAGGGTAAGGTCTGCCGCCTCTGTTTTTAATTTTTAAATTGCTGCGTTCCTATTTGAGTTTGGCTCGCTGGCAGGAATTGTCTATTCTAGAAATTAGAGCTAATCAACGAGCAATTGCTGATTTTCCAGATTTCAGCCAGGATTTGTTGATATGGCAAAACTATATATGTGTAAAAAAGAACATATGAAAAGTATTTCTGGACGGTTGAAAAAATCTAGTTTTAGGAAAAAGTAATGCAAACAAATTGGAAAATCGGGTCTTTATTCGGAATACCCCTGTTTTTAGACCCTCTATGGTTTGTGATTTTAGGGCTGGCAACCCTTAACTTTGGGGTGGCTTATCAAGCATGGGGAACATCTCTAGCTTGGAGTGCTGGAGTGGTGATGGCATTGCTGCTCTTTGGTTCAGTATTATTGCATGAATTGGGTCACAGCTTAGTAGCGCGATCGCAAGGCATAAAAGTCAATTCAATTACGCTGTTTCTGTTTGGTGGGATTGCTTCTATCGAAGAAGAATCCAAAACCCCAGGAAAAGCCTTTCAGGTGGCAATAGCTGGACCTGCAGTGAGTGTTGTCCTGTTTTTAGTCCTCAGACTGCTGGGTGATTTTTTGCCCCATAACAGTCCTGCTAGTATGATGGTGGCAGACTTAGCGAGAATCAACTTGGTTTTGGCACTCTTCAACCTGATTCCTGGCTTACCCTTAGATGGTGGACAAGTTTTAAAAGCAGCACTGTGGCAAGCAACAGGTAACCGCTTCAAAGCAGTACGGTTAGCAGCAAAGGCGGGGCAAATTTTGGGTTACGGTGCGATCGCCCTGGGTTTGGCAGTAGATTATTTTACTGGCGAACTCGTTACTGGTTTATGGATAGCCCTATTAGGTTGGTTTGGCATCCGTAATGCCACCAGCTATGACCGCGTCACGGTATTACAAGAAACTTTGCTCAATTTAGTTGCTGGCGATACCATGACACGTGAGTTTCGCGTAGTTGATGCCAATCAGACTTTGCGTTCTTTTGCCGACTCATACCTTTTGGACACCACCGCCCCTGGGGTTTATTTTGCTGAATCTGATGGACGTTACCGGGGCATAGTTTCCATCGACGATTTGCGCCTTGTAGAAAGAAGTCAATGGGAAACTTTAACGGTGCAAAGTATTGTGCATCCTCTAACAGAAATTCCCACTGTTACCGAGTCAACTACCTTGGTAGAGGTGATTAACAAACTCGAAAAAGAACAATTAGCCTGTATCACCGTGCTTTCTCCCGCTGGTGCTGTTGCTGGTGTCATTGACCGAGGGGATATTGTAGGGGAATTAGCACAAAAGTTAAATTTGCGGATAACCGAAGCTGAGATTAAGCGCATAAAAGAGGAAGGTAGTTATCCACCAGGTTTGCAATTGGGAGCGATCGCGAAATCAATAACCAACTCATAAACTTTTGGGTTATAGATGAGCTCAACGGGATGAAAAGTAGAGTGCGTTAGCTTCACGAACGCACTCTACAAAAACTTTTTTAAAATACCTGGGCTGCATCGAATATATAGTCTTATAGTTTGGGCTGAATTCCCTGCTTCACCCTACATGTCATCAGATGATAGCTTTGTAGGAGGTGTTACTAGAGAATAATTGAGCATGGTCATGATAGTTTTCTAGAGGTTCCAGATGACAATCAGCCGACTCACTCAACAAATACAGTTCATTATCGAAATTGACCAACTTAAGCAGGTGCTACGTCAAACCCTGCTTAACGATGGATCACGCCGGGAAAACAGTGCAGAACACTCTTGGCATTTGGCGATGATGGTGATAGTATTAGCAGAGTATGCTCCGCAAGGGGTTCATCTGTTAAATGCCATCAAAATGGTTCTGATTCACGATTTGGTGGAAATTGATGCAGGTGACACCTTCTGCTACGATGTGCAGGGCAACGAAAGCAAGGCACAACGGGAAGCACAAGCAGCGTTACGGCTATTCGGACTTTTGCCAGCAGATCAAGCAAGCGAGTTGCGTTCACTTTGGGAAGAGTTTGAAGCACAGGAAACACCCACCGCCAAGTTTGCAGCAGCCTTAGACCGGATACAGCCTTTGCTGCATAATCAGCAAAATAAGGGTGGTACTTGGCTTATTCATAACATTACACGCGATCAGGTCATGAAACGGATGGCTCCTGTAGAAACAGGTGCGCCGGAACTTTGGTTGTTTGTCCAGCAAGTGATTGAGGATTGTGTGGCGGCGGGTTATCTTAAAGATACTCCTGCGAATGCTCCTGCAAAATGATATACCCAAAAAAGACAAAGGGGCAGCATTATAGCAGTTTTCAATTCATTAGAATAGAGGTTGGCTGTAGGGGCACAGCACTGCTGTGCCCCTAGCATGTGGTTTGGTAGAGTGAATAGCATTGGCTTGTGCAAGCCTTATCATGCCTTAATGTCACAGATTTTTGAAATCGTTAACCAGTCTCCAAACTCTGTTGCGCGAAAATTCTCTCCCACTCAGACTGAGAAAGTGGTTGCACCTCTAACTCCATATGAAAACAATCTTCAGCAGCAGTAATTAAAGCGGCAATAATCTTTTCAATATCTGGTTTCTGGGGAAGTTGCACAGGCGTAAAAGATTCTGTACCAAATACCTGAGTAAATAACTCAGCATCGGGCTGCAAACGGATGGAACCATGTTGCAAAATTGCCCCGCTTCGTCGCAGTTGGGCGCTACCAATGAATTTAGTACCATCTGGCAAAACCAAATCTGCACCTGTTGCAGTGCCGAAACAGTTGGGGTTGTGGATGTAACCGCGCCCAACTGTACCGTAGTGCAATTCTATGCCAAGCGATCGCCATCCTTGAATCAAAAAGGAGCAAATTTTTTCGTACACCTGGACACGAGTCCCAATCAGTCCAGATGTCACGACAGCATAAGTTAAATCACCTTGATGCAAAACCGCCCGTCCCCCTGTGGGACGTCGCACCAAATCCACTTTTTCACCTTGCCAAACAAGATGCTGCCAATGTTCGGGATATTTATGTTGATGGTAGCCTAAGGAAATCGCAGGTGGCGACCAAGTGTAAAACCGCAAAGTTGGAGGATGTCCCGACTGATGCTGTTCTAACAACCAGCGGTCGATCACCATCTGCATATTACCAGAGGCATTTAGTAACGGAATCAGTCGCCACGCAGAAATCAAGCAGCACCAAACTCCGATTCTAATGCTTCGTCGTTATTATCGGCGATCGTTGCCACCACAGTAATTATGCGGGAAACTTCGCTAGGAGACAAATCTGCTAAAGTGCGTGTTGCCAGTACGACAACCTGATTTTCAACGATCGCAAAACGCGCTTCAAAGGTGCCAGATGCGTTCATCTCCAACAAATGCCGCGTTAACCTCGGTTCATCTTTGGCTGGTAACTTGAGCACCACAGACCAAACTGTTAATGTATCTTCATCGGTTGGTCCCGTCAGTTGGACAAACACTTCCACCGTGCCGTACTTGAACTTCCACCGGTTCCCACCTTCTGAAGGATGACTCACCATTGCGCTGTCATCTTGTTCCAGAGTGTCGATAACGTTTTCGATGATCTCCACGTAGTTGATGTGCTGAGTTTCTTCGATAATCTCATTGATGAGTTCAGCGGTTGATGTGGATTCGTTTGCAACCGTTTCTGGATTGGATTGGTAACTTGTCATATGGATATTTGCCTCAACAGGATAATTGTTACACCTAGACATACTTTATAGCTTGTGATTTGCTAATTTTTAGCTCCTTAGGGAGTAGGCTGACCAAATGAGTGAACAGTGAGACCAGTACTGCAGGAGGGTTTCCCTCCTTGGAGGTACATGGCTCTCCCGTTGGGTGAACAGTTACCAGTTATGAGTAAGAGGATTTGCGCTACATTCTAATCTAGTAGTGAGGATGCGTGAATTTATGTCTCCTGTTTCCCAAGCTGTCCAAAGTCATGATATCCGTCAGTTGGGTATTAACCCTAATCAGTGGTATGTGGTTGCGCTTTCGGGTGAGGTGAAAACTCAACCTGTGGGTGTGATGCTTTGGAAGCAGGCGATGGGCGAACGCGAGTGCGTGTCCGCAGGACTTAGCCCCGCCGGGTACGGCGATCGCACTCTACCGCGACAGCAAGGGACAAGTCCACGCCCTAGAAGATAGATGTCCTCATCGGTTAGTGAAACTGAGTCACGGGCAAGTCCTTGGCGATGAGTTGGAATGCGCTTATCACGGTTGGCGCTTCAATGATAAAGGTGAATGTACAGCAGTTCCTATTTAGCAGATAACCAGAAACTCCCCAGTTGTAAAATCCGCCGTTACCCAGTCAAGGAACAAGACGGTTTTATTTGGCTGTTCCCCGGAAATGTAGAGACGTTGCATGCAACGTCTCTACAACCAAATGGCGCGTCTCTACAAACAGATGGCGCGTCTCTACAACCAATGGGTGTTCCTGAGTGGGAGCATCTCAATTACATTGCGACAGTTTCAATTATTAACTGTAACGCCCATTATTCATATTTAATTGAAAATCTGATGGATATGTACCACGGGCATTTGCATGAGGATTATCAGGCTTGGGCAGAAGCATCGCTGGAAGATATTGACGAAGATACTCATCGTATTGATGCTCATTATACAGCACAAATTTATTATAAAATTGATAAAATTTGGTCGATTTCACAATTATTTTTCCCTGCTTTGCGTCGTCTTCATCCTGAACCTTTGGATGTCAGTTATGTATATCCTCACTGGGTTTCCACATTGGGCAAATATTTTAAAATTTACTGTTTATTGTGTCCAGTGAATGAGACTCAGACGAAGGCTTATTTGATTCATTTCACATCTTTAAATGCTTTTTGGCGATTACACAAATTACCTGTGTGGTTTCGGCGGTTTGTGAAAGATAGTTTGTTTGGTGCAGCACAAAAGTTACTTGATGGGTTGGTGCGGCAAGATGTGCAGATGATTGAGGAGGAACAGCAGGCGTATTTGCAGAATCCCCAGAAGCGGGGTTATGAGTTGAATCGGGCGTTGGTGAGCGTGCAAAGGTTGATGAGGAGTCAGCCCCTTCGGGGAAGTCAAAAGTCAAAAGTCAAAAGTCAAACTCATTCGTAATTAATTACAAATTCATAAATTGTGTTACAAGTTTTGTATTTATTTTTTGTACTGAACACTATGTTCTCCATATTTTATGAGTGCAAAATAAATACAAGTGTCTAAAAGCCTTCAATATGAGCCACTGCCTGAATCCCAATTGCCAGAAACCCGCCAGTAATCCACCAACGGCAAAATTTTGTCAAAGTTGTGGCACTAAGCTGCTGCTGAAAGACCGCTATCGAGCTATTAAGCTCATTGGTCAGGGTGGTTTTGGCAAAACCTTCTTAGCGGTAGATGAGGACAAACCATCAAAACCGCCTTGCGTCATTAAGCAATTTTTTCTTGAAGCGCAAGATACGAACAACACCCAGAAAGCCGCTGAGTTATTTGAGCGAGAAGCATTGCGGCTGGATGAGTTGGGCAAACACAACCAAATTCCAGAGTTGTTCGCCCACTTTAGCCAGGATAATCGCCAGTATTTAGTACAAGAGTTTATAGATGGGCAGAACTTAGCTGAAGTCCTCGCAGAACAAGGGGCTTTTAATGAAGGACAAATTCGAGACTTACTTAATAGTTTGTTGCCTGTACTTAAGTACATCCATAATCACTCTGTGATTCACCGAGATATTAAACCAGAAAACATTATCCGCCGCAATGATGGACAATTAGTTCTGGTTGATTTTGGAGCTGCTAAGTATGTTACAGTATCTTCCGTGCGACAAACAGGAACGAGTGTTGGTAGTCCAGAGTTTGTCGCTCCTGAACAACTTATGGGTAAAGCCATTTTTGCCAGTGATTTGTATAGTTTAGGCATAACTTGCATTTATCTACTCACTCAGGTTTCTCCTCTTAACCTATTTGACATATCAGAATATGATTGGGTGTGGCGGCAGTATTTGGTGAATAATCCAGTCAGTGATGAACTGGGTCGAATTTTGGATAAGCTCATACAACACACTACCAATTGCCGCTATAAATCAGTAACTGAAGTACTACAAGACCTGAATCCTACATCTGTACAGCCGCTCAGTGTTGCTCATTCTAATACTATAAGTGTTGCTCATTCTAATACTATAAGTGTTGCTCATTCTAATACTATAAGTGTTGCTCATTCTAATACTATAAATTACGCCTCGTTTCGGGACATCCACACCCTTAGTCATTCAGATGCGGTTTTTGGTGTTGCTTTTAGTCCGGATGGACAGATACTTGCTAGTTGCAGTGGCTACTGGGATAAAAGCATTAAGTTATGGGATGTAGGTACTGGGCTACAACTTTGCACATTTCAAGGGCTATTTGATGGAGTTCGTTGCGTGACTTTCAGTCCTGATGGACAGATCCTTGCTAGTGGTGGTAGTTCTAGAGACCCAACCATTAAGCTATGGGATGTTAGCTCTGGGCAGAAGAAAAAAATTCTTAAAGGGCATTCAGATGTTGTTTATTCTCTTGCTTTTACTCCAGATGGACAAACCCTAGTCAGTGGTAGTCAAGATAAAACGATCAAGCTGTGGGATGTCCTTACAGGACGGGAGCTCAGCACCATCAAGTATCATCACTGGGTGCGTTCTGTGGCTGTCAGCCAAGATGGACACATTCTTGCCTGTGGTAGTAATGACCGAACTATTAGGCTGTGGAATATGCTGACAGGACGACAACTTTGCACTCTCAAAGGACATTTTTTTGGAGTTAGTTCTGTTAAGTTTAGTCCAGATGATTTAATCCTTGCTAGTGGCAGTGATGATCGAACTGTCAAGTTGTGGAATGTTCACACCGGGCAAGTAATTTATACACTTAATAGGCATTCAAGTGCTGTTTTTTCCATAGCCTTTAGCCCAGATGGAGAAATTCTTGCTAGTGGCAGTGATGACGACACTATTAAGCTGTGGAACGTTATGACAGGGGAAGAAATTTGCACTCTCAATGGGCATTCATCGGGGGTTAATTCTATTAGGTTTAGCCCAAATGGAAAAGCTCTTGCAAGTTGTAGTTCGGACAATACTGTCAAAATTTGGCAGTGCGATTAAGTGCAACAATTGAAAAAGAATGTGAGTTAGTTAATGCAGCAATCGGGATGTTGCTTACGCTAAGTCATGCGATACGCAGCGAGATAGGAAAGCAAAAGCTAAAATCAAGGAGAGACTGAAACGAGTTACCCTTGGCAATTTGGGTGATCATAAGTCAGTAGGAAAAGGAGTTTTTGAACTTAGGATTGATTATGGTTCTGGTTATCGAGTGTACTTTGGACAAATTGGGTTAACTTATATCTTGCACCTGGAAATGTGAATGTCAATTCCTTGACTAAGTGCCACATCTCTCAGGCGTTCAATATCTTGTAAAAGAAGTAACATTACCAAATGCGGAAATATAGTTTGGAACGCGATTTCTGCGGCTTGTCCCCAATCAGGTAGATTTCTAAAGGCGATCGCTTCGCGGGGAGGATTTTCGCCGAGCGCGGTCGATAAATAGGCCCAATGCGCCAAAACATAAGAAATAAGGGACAGCACGAACCAACGGTAAACGCCTAAAAGTGTCCCCTGTCCAAAGCGGTGCAACCCAAAACGGTGCTTTGCAGTTTTAAACCAGCCCTCTATCTGCCATCGCCGTTTACCCCACCAAGAAATAGTGCTAGCCTTGAGAGCTTTAGTAGAAATTACAAATCGCTTTTCATACTTACGATCATGACGTTGAAAATAGTACCAAGATACATAGACAGGAAACTTCAAGCCTTGAAGGCGAAGTTGTTGTCCTCGTTTATGTAGTTGAGCAACACAGCGCCCATCAATTAACTTGCGGGTACGAGCAATGCCAGCAATTATATGGTATTTTTTCTTTCGGACACCGTGTAAAAATTGCACACTACCAAAGCCTGTATCTACCAAAACCATTACTTGGAAGTGCTGGGTTAATTTTTTAGGCAAAGATTTGACCATTTTTAATCCCAATTGTGCGGGGGAAGAGGTTCGTTTACCTCTCCATACACGGAAACTCCAGGGTACTCGCCACCGACCAACAACGGTGGGCACTACAACCAGGTGTAAACCTCGTTTCCCGTTGTATACGCGGATTAAATTTTCAAATCCTTTAAATTTCCCAAACTTCTCCAAAGTTGTCAGGTCAATAATCACTTGTAAAAATGGTTTGCGCCCTAAAGTCCGTTCCGAGAGAATTTCCTGAATAACACGGTTACGAGTAGTACGAATTACACTCAATGTTGACCAATCGTAGATATTAAGAAATCTGCTCAAGGCGCTAGCAGACTTGCTTTTACTATGTTGAGGTAAGGGATAACCAAGTGAGCAGCAAGAACAATCCCAACATCGCTTCAAGATTTTTTTGTTGGTAGACAGAAGGCATCAGCGATAGTAGGGTATAAACTAAATTTTGGGCGTGGGCAAGAATTGAAACCATTTTTCTTGCTTTGATATATGCTTTTCACGCCCTTTTTTCTCATATTTCTGCGCTTGTGTGCAAATCCATCTACTCTTTCAAGTTAGCGATCGCCTGCTCCTTAGGAATTTACGTAATCTCACCCCTTGTTGGTTATATAAATGTCTTTTTTCTACTTAAACACCTGCTCACTGCTGGAGTCACTTTTTTACACTCTTATTTGCCTATTAGTGGTTTATCCCCAGAGGTGCAAGATATAAGCTAATTAACGCGAACTAGGTGAATTGCTGTAGGTTGGTTGCGTTGGTCTTTGGCAGCAACGCTAGGTAGTGCTTTGCTAGAGCCTTCTCTTACAGCTACAATTTTATGCTTGAGACCCCGCGATCGCAGATAGTTAGCTACCGCCTGTACTCGTTGTTCACTAATGGTTTGGTCAATGTTAACATCGCCAAACTTAGAAGTATGACCAATCACCCTGACAGCAACAGTTTTCTCGTTGAATTCTGCAATCCTCTCAGCCAGCTTATTAAGCGTTTGCTTACCCTCATCTGTGAGTTCCGAGGAGTTAGTTGCAAATTTGATTTCTCCTTGTACTTGCAAGTTACCGATACCAGGAGCAGTTTTAATCTTGTCAGCATCGACATTAGCAGCAAAAGTTTTCTCTGTTTTGCCTTCCAGTTTCTGTGTTAGTTCCAGGTTATCAGCACGCACCAAGTCAATCAGCTTTTGCTTATTAGTTGTCGCCTTAGCAATGAATTCAGAGGTATACAAATCCTTGGGGTTTTGGGGAACCTGATTCAGTTTGCCTGTTAGTGTCAGTACCGCTGCTGTAGAGCGAATTCGCTTATCTAGAGTTCCATCTACGAACCACTTTTGGGCTTCAACGGAGGTAAAAAACTCTATACCCTGCAAAACTGCTGCTGCGTCACTTGCAGATAGTTTGCCATCCGCAGCAATTTGCGCCTGCAACTGGTTCGGGGTGCGGACACTGACATCTATGTGGCGGTAGTAAACTCCGAGTAATTCTGAAATCTTCTCTGGTTGAGACTCGATGAGACGGTTGGAAGCAACAACCACATCTACAATTGCTTGCGGTGCATCTTTGCTAGATAATATAACCTTGTACCCTTTCTGCCGCGCTTGGGTGACAAAAGGTTCCCAAATAACGGCTACTGCTATATTTTGATTGGGATCTTGCAATAGCTTCCAAGCATCAGAAGCATCTTGCACTTTAGTTATTTGGAAGTTTGACAGCTTAAACGCCTCAAATTTGCTACTTACAATCAGTTCCAACAGGTACTCGCTGGGTGTCTCGCCAGCAAAGGTAATTCCTAACTGCTGTCCCTTTTCTTGTACTTGCAGTACCAACGGAGTCAGATCCATCAGCGACTTCAGATTGGGATACTTTTTAGTATTTAAAACAACTGCATCTGCACCTACAGTGCGGTCAATCAACCCGACAATTTTTCCCTCGGGCTTTTGTTTAAGAAACTGATCTAGAGTCGTTACCAGTAAGTCAGCTTCTCCCTTATTCAAACGCTGAGTTCTTTTAGCCTGATCGAACTCATCTTCATAACGCAGGCTTAAACCAACTTGTTCCACTGCGGTCTGAAACGCTGCACTACGGAAAGTACTGTAACCACTGAAGGTGTCTCCCAAAATGGTAAATAAAACTTTCTCGGATTTATTTTCTATTTGATTTTCTACACCTTTAATCAATTTGGAACTTAGTTGCTCTGTCAATGCAAAAGTAACCCAGCCCAGCAGACCAAACGTTATGCCAACACCCAAAAACCATGCAACCGGATTATCAGATTTACTCATACCCAAAAATCTTGAATATTCAGAAAAATTGCAAAAGAAACTTAAAAATTGGAGCCAAAAAAATAAAAACTTTATTTTACACAAATGATTTGGCTTGGGACAAAGATGCTTCTGTACTTAAGGTAATACCGTAAGAATTTACTTGATAGTCTTAGCCAGAACTTACGCCAAAAAATTGATTATGTAGTTTGAGTCCAATCTTCGCTTTCAACTCTTTTTTAAGATGCATGAGTTCGTGTCAATTACAAGTTTTAAGTTAAAAATACATATAGAAAGTGAGAAAATAATGAGGATTTTTTAACTCATCCCCCGGCTATGAAACTATCACAACGTTGCAGTTTCATAAAAAGCCGGGGGGAAATCGAAGTCATTAGTCATTAGTTCTTAGTACGTTTTTCATGATTTTTCGTTACTTTTCGTACCTTAGACTGATGATCAATGACTAATGACGCTTGTCGGCGAGCGACGATTCATCCCCAATCTAGAAGAGACGGGGCTTTCTCGCCGTCTTTCCGGTAATTTTTTTGAACAAAAACCCGTTCAGCGGCAGTTCACTTTGTAAAGTGCGTAAGTCCTATTAGCATTTCTTAATCCCACAATGTAGGCATCCAAAATTCCTATTGCCTACTTCCTCCTAAACTAGTGCACTCACTCAAACTCAAATTCCAATCACTTATACCATTTCACGTTAATCGCGATACATTGAAATTCTGTAAAGACGCGCCACCTCTGGTCTCTACACTACCGATTTGTATCATCCTTTTCGTAAAATGGTATTACCCGTTTTGGCAAAAAAGTAATAATCGTAACATGAGTGTTGATTTGGCAGACATTTGTTCTGCAGCTAATATCAATTAAAGAACCAATTACCAAGCCAATTGAAGATATCCTACCTAAATTAGAGATTATGGGTAGGGATTCTTGCGCCCCAGTGTACTACACTTCTCAACGTTGCCAAAGTTCTCGGCGTTCTCCATGTACCGTCCGGACTTTCGTGATCTAAACACTTTAGAAAAGTTTTTATGACCCAAGAGCAGACAATACTAAAACCTTCCACCAATGTTGTAGGAGGCGTTTAGAAGAACGTTGTATTGTTTAAGACAATAAAATTTAGTAAGTGAGGCTAATATTATGTCAGGTTAAATAAGCTTAATAAACTCGTAGTGAGGAGTTTAGTCTTCTTCCACCAAAGCAAGGACTAAAGTCCTTACTACAAACAAGTTTTATTCGGGGGAATTTTCCGAATATGTTATAACCGGTTCTTTTACTGTTAACGGTTCTAGGTTTACCCACTGAGCATTAACAATCAGAACTAGCGCTTTTATATATTTGCAAGCCTCATTGGCAGTCAAAACTATTTTATGTTTTTAGCTAGGCGTTACTACAAATCCCTAACATCCATTTTGATCAGATTTTCATTTCGCTTTTCTTTAGCCTTCTTTTTAGTTCGTTGTTTACTTATTAGCTTTATTTTAACCATAACTTAATTTATCAATAATCTAATATTAATATACATAACTCTTTGTGTTAAATCAATAAAATTTAGAATAAATCAACCCAGAATAAATAATGTTGCTATGCCTATGTCCTCCAGACACGCTACGCAAACGACACGCTGAGCCTTGAGCGCACGCTACGTGTTCTTTGTAGTGTGTTTGAAGGAGATACAAAGGACGCATATCTATATCTGTCTATATAATTAATCAAGTTTTACAATACTAGTTTTGCGCTTCCCTACCCAAATAAGAGCGATTATGGGTAGGAACTGCGCTCAACATTCTTGTTCAAAAATAGTTCTAGATAGTTGCACCTAAGCAAACTTCTGAGAGTTACCTGCTCTGTTGTTTGCACCCAAGGTATGTAGATTACTGCGACAAGGTTACGTTTTTTTAGGTTTAGTCACGGTTGTGATTTTGGCAGGTAAACCTGGGTTATTGCCATCGTCAAACATCTCCTTCGCCAAAGCTTTAAAGCCTCAACTAAAGATTTGAATCAGGACTACACTTCAGTCCTTAATTATACCACACTCATAACGGCTTGTCTCTCATTGCACAAGAGTTGGGACATTAACCTTCAACCGCTTAAACATAGCCTCGCGCGCTTGCATAGCAAGGGGATCATCCAGCGATGATAGAGTGATAGGCTGTTGATACTTCAGTCGCAACGCTGTTTGAATCAGCCAGTCGGCGACAAAAGGATTTTTTGGTAACAGAGGACCGTGGGAATAGGTAGCTATGGCATTCTGATAAAATGCTCCTTCTGTTCCATCTTCACCATTGTTACCCAACCCATACGCTACACGCCCCAGTGCTTCCACCTTTCCCAATTTAGTGCGTCCGCCGTGATTTTCAAAACCAATCAAATATGGTTTGCTACCTGTGATCTCTTCCAAGTCCCGCGCCAGACGAGTCGCTGTCACTTCTATGACCAAATTGCCAATACAGCGACGGACATTTTCCCCAGGATGCACGGACACCAAATCTAATATCCCCAAGCCTTCAATCCGCTGTCCAAAAGCTGGTTCATAATAGTGTCCCAACAACTGAGGTGAACCACAGGTAAACACTCCTGGAGTTCCATTTTCAATCTTCTCGCGTATTGCTTCCGCCTTTGCTCCTTGCAAATCGCGCATAACTATTTCTTGCTGACGATCTTGTGCGCCACCACCGACAATCACATCTACCGAACGAATATCAGTGACTGTAGCACTTTGATCTAAAGGTAATACTTTGACATCGTATCCTCGCCACTGACTACGGCGTTCTATACAGATGACATTACCTCTGTCACCGTAAGTACTCATCAGCTTTGGATACAGCCACCCAATTGTTAACTC
Organism: Kalymmatonema gypsitolerans NIES-4073; assembly: GCF_002368435.1. Classification (GTDB taxonomy): domain Bacteria; phylum Cyanobacteriota; class Cyanobacteriia; order Cyanobacteriales; family Nostocaceae; genus Kalymmatonema; species Kalymmatonema gypsitolerans. The sequence continues at coordinate 8,981,503 of NZ_AP018268.1, read as the reverse complement.
ATACTGTTGATCACTCATATCTCTTAACTCCTAACTTCTCACTTATGATTTTTCTTTAGGGACAGGTAGTCACAGGATTGCCACATTGCTCTTCTGGTGCTAACCATCCTTTCAAGTTTTTGTATTCAACAAACGCCCATTGTCCATTCCCGCCCAAAAGCTTCACCTCAGTCGTTGCAGGAATTTTTCCTAACTTGCGGCTTTGGTTACTAGGGCTAGCATGAACAAAAACGCCGCCCTTGCTACCATAGCCGCGAGTGCTAGTCCCTAACAAGGGAGCATAAACCCATCCTTTTTTACCCGAAAATACAGCTTTTCCTCCTATAGTTTCGGCTTGACTTATTTGTACCCAATCGCCTTGACAAGCGGTAACAGCCGCAATTACACCTTCAGTGTTTGTGGGGATCTTAGCAATGACCGGCTGGTTGGAACCAGGACTAGAACGCACATTCAAACCTTGGGGATCTTTATCAATAATGTATGCATCAAATCGACAAGGTACCTGTTTTGCAGGTGTTCTCTGTGCTAATAAGATAGGTTGGGCTTTTGTGAGCGCATAAGAAGTAGGTACTTTTTGAGAAAATTGGCAAGCTGTAAAGCTAGCCAACACCGTAGAGACAAAAGCTATGTGCTTCATGGCACTTTTTCCTCTAATTACAAAATCTTCCGACCAGTCAGGACTTCTCGCACTTCTAGCATGGCTGAATAAGTAGGAAGAATGTGTAATGTTTCATTTTCTGGTGTGTGTTCTAGGGCAGTTGCAATTGCTTGTCGTAAATCTTCTTCGACAATTAAATTAAAATGACTATCAGGAGTCTTTTCGCTGTAGCGTAGACGCAGCGCCATGTCATAGAGGCGATCGCCACTCACAACTAAAGTCCCTCCCCGTTCCACCAATTTCTCTGTATCTACATCCCAAATCCAGGATACATCAGTGCCATCGGGTGTCCGGTCATTCAATACAAGCAGTGTCGTTTTATCATGACTTTGAGTCACGACACGAATTGTTTCATTCGTTCCTACCGGATTTTTTGATAACAAAATTCGTACCCGTTTACCGTTAATTTCTAAGTCTTCAGCACGACCAAATGCAGCTTGGAAATTGTTAATCGTATCCAGGATAGTCGCTTCATCAACTCCTAACTCTATAGCAGCAGTAACGGCTGCCAAAGTATTATATTTGTTGTATAAGCCCACAAGGATTTGGGGAAAATCGCTGCTCTCAAGTTTGGGTTGACTTCGACTAAAGCCGCATTTAGGACATTGGAAATCTCCTAAATGAGACAAGTAAACACCTTTGTAATCTAAAGAGTGTCCGCAATTGGGGCAGAATATAGAATCAACGGCGTGAGGAATTTCATCTAGATAATTTTCTGGCTCATTTAAGCCAAAGAATAATACCCGTTGGGGTAACTGCTGACCAAGATAAGATAAAGTTGGGTCATCAGCGTTAGGAATAACAACTGTTTCTGGTGGAAGCGTAGAAATGATTTTTGTCCAGCGCTTGCTAATTGTGTCAACTTCCCCATACCTATCGAGTTGGTCGCGGAACAGGTTTAAGCACAGAATAATCCGAGGCTGAATCGGTGTCAAAATCCTCGGTAAGATATTTTCATCGACTTCTAAAATAGCGTAATCAACATTCAGATTGCCTACTAAGTTGGTATTTTCCAACAGTGCAGTCATTAAGCCGTTTTCTAGATTCGCGCCTGTAGAGTTGTGAGCAACGCGATACCCTTTGCGTTCTAGAATCGTGACAAGAAGTAGCGATGTGGTCGTTTTACCATTGGTACCAGCAATCAAAATCACCCCGTTCTTCACTTGCTGAGTTAATAACTGCAACAGTCGGGGTTCAATGCGACGCGCCAGAGAACCTGGTAAAACACTAGCTGCACCCAAGCGCAGCGATCGCACTCCGAAAGTGACGCTTTTTGCGACTGACACAGCAAAAGCCAATCGTATCCTGTCTATCAGTTGAATTTTGTTTCCCACATCAGTACCCTAGTATGCTTGAGTGTTACTACTTTGTAACTCTAAGTTTCAAATTTAATCATGTATTTTCGCGAATCGTTGCCAAAATAGCCAGTCGAGGCGATGACAGATAATAGAGTACAGGTGACATTTTAGTTGACTCATTATTCCTTGTCTCCTTGTCCCCTTATTTCCACCCCAGTTTGCTAAATTCAGCACAAACTTAGAAAAAAATAGACGTGAGAAGGTTCGTTTTGATGAATTGCATAAAGTGGCGCTTTTTACAGAATCTCATTCCAAACTGGCGGCGGTTTTTCTCGATATTCCTGCTGCTTAGTTGCCTGTCATTTGTAGATATGCAATCAGCCTTTGCTGGTATTAATGATGACAGATATGACGGCAATCTTTTTGTGGTTTATGCGGGTAACGGTTCACTGGTTCCTCCCAAAACAACGCTAGCAAAGGCTTTAGCGGAGCATAGACCCACCTTTTTGGCTTTCTATGTAGATGACAGCAGCGATAGTAAGAAATATGCTATTGTCATTTCAACAGTACAAGAATTTTACGGTCGGGCAGCAGAAGTTATACCTGTTAATGTGGATACTATCCCTGCCAAACAAACCTATAGCACCACGGAACCCGGTTATTACTACTCTGGGGCTGTTCCCCAAGTTGTCGTGTTCAATCAGTCAGGTGAGGTTGTTTTGAATAAAAAAGGTCAAGTTCCCTATGAGGAAATAGACGACAGGTTTCGAGAAGTGTTTGATTTATTACCTCGTACCGAATCTGTGCAATTGAAGCGGCGATCGTTCAATGAGTTTAGTAGTGAGTTAGCTAAGTAACTAGTGGGGCAGACAAATTTTGTCTGCCCTGTTATTTAGTCTTATTAGATACCACACAGCAATGAATTCTAAACGATAATTTGTACGAACAATATTTAAAAATTATTGAGAACTGAGGAGCTGGGAAGTCAGGAAGAAGTAACTCAATAAATAATGACTATTGACTAATGACTAATGACGAATAGAGTGTCCTCTGATGTCAAAAGTTTACACTACCGAGCAACTAATCCAAATTCTGCGGTCTGAACGCGAAGCTTGCCTTACAGGAAAACGCCTCAAGTTAGCAGTCACTGTCTCTGGCAATCCTCTGATAGACCAGTTTATCAGAACCGATGGACTACAAAAGTTCACGGCATACCAAGATTTTAAAGCTACCATTCACGAATACCAAAGGGAACATCAAGTTTCAGGTATTGTCTGGCGTGAAGTTACTGTTAAAGGTAAAACTTTGCGCTATCCAGAGGTAGATGCTCAGTTAATTGCTTTATCCAGTGACATAGAAACATTAAAAGCGGCGAAAAATTCCATATTGGAATTTTGGAATGAAGTCACTGTGGGTATGGACTTGTACTTAAGTTTTAGTCATGGTAAAACGTATCAACAAATTATAAAAGCTGATGTAGATAGAATTGCTCAGAGAACAGAATGGACAAGTTTATGGAAGTGGGAAAATACGAACTTCTTGGAAATAATATTACATTTAGGATGGGGGAAACCAGATGAGGCCTGTTATAAACGAGGCTTTCCAATCTCAGGCAGTGAGTCGATTCATGCAGTGAATCCAGGTAATCGTCCAATTGGTTGAGTGAAATGCACTCTATCTGTAACATAATTTTCAACTGTGCAGAAAAGTAGCATCAAAGTACCTGAAGTTATTAAACTCAATTGGATGAAGCCTGATGCGTTATTTAGTTGTCATTGAAAAGGGAGAAACCAGCTACGGCGCTTATGTCCCTGATTTACCAGGTTGCGTGGCTGTAGGTGAAACCATAGAGGACGTCCAAGCTTTAATTGCCGAAGCAATTGAATTTCATATTGAAGGAATGCAGCAAGACGGGTTATCTATTCCCAAACCTACAAGCATCGCTCATGAAGTCGAGGTATTAATGAACAGTGCCTAAGTGGGCGATCGCAAAGCAACGACGGGATTTGCACCCGCATCTCCTGGTGTATACCGAGGAATTCTCCTGTTTGAACTACGTTGCTGTTGGCAGTGAACCGAATCAAACGGTTATCATTCGTGTTGGCAGACACGTGCTTTGCCATTAAGCTACACCGCCAAAAGAAAGAACTTTGGATTGGTTAATAGTAAATAATATATTGATAAATCTGCCTTTTGGTCATCAGCTATTAGTTATAGTTACGTTTACTTAGTCCGTCCTACGACCACGCGTAGTATGTCCGTAAGCGCAAAGCGTGCGCGTAGCGCTTATACGAAGTATGCCCGCAGGGCTTAGGAAATAGGGCTTACAAGGCGGGAAACCCAACGCCAGTCCCTACAACCGAGGGAACCTCTCCAACCCTAGAGGAGAACCCGCTCCGGCACTCAGTTATATACTGTACCATTAGGCATTGTCACTCTCCGGAGAATTGCGGCAGTCAGGTCAGCTCCTAAGATATTTGCTCCTAAGAGGTTGGCATACCTAAGATCCGCCCTGCTCAAGTCAGTTCCTAAGAGATTAGCATTCCTGAGATTAGCATTCCATAGGTTTGCTCCGCTTAAGTCAGCTCCAATAAGGTTCGCCTCACTCAGATTGGCGTTTCTCAGATTCGCACCACTTAAGTTAATTCCACTCAGATTAAATCCACTAAGGTTATATTCGCTCAGATCAGAGTTTTTCAGATTCACTCCTGTCAAGTCAGTTCCAGTTAAGTCAGCATCTAGTAAGTTTGCCTGAATGAGATTAGCTTTACTGAGTTTTGACCCGTTGAGTTTTGCTCTGTACAAGTTTGCTCCACTCAAGTTGGCTGCTGTGAGATTGGTGTTGGTGAGATTTGCGCCGTGTAAATCTGCTCGGCTCAAGTTCAACTGGCTAAGGTTGAGTCCACTCAGGTTTGCTCTATCGAGATTAGACCCTTTGAGGTTGACACCAGTTAAATCAGCTTCGCTAAAGTCTGCTTGTTGCAGGTTGGCTTTGATTAAGTGAGATTTGCTGAGATTCGCTTTCCTAAAGTTGACTCTACTAAGGTTGGCTTTGCAAAAATTCACCTTTTGCAACTGAGTTTCACTGAAATCAAATTCACTCAAGTCAGTCCTGCTGAGGTTCACTCCATCAAGGTTCGCTCCTTGCAGAACAACTCCAGTCAAGATAGCGCCATTGAGATTTGCGCCAGATAAATTTGCACCACTTAAGTTGGCATGAGTGAGATTTGCTTTGTAAAGTTTAGCCTGACTCAGATCCACTCCTCTCAAATCTGCCCAACTGAGATTCACCTCTCTGAAGTTCACTCTTGTGAGGTTTGCCCCGCTCAGGTTTACCTTGCTTAGGTTGAGATATATCCTCTCCGGATATACACTCCTCGTCCTAAACTCGTTCCAAGTCGCTACACCTTGAGCCAGTATGGAAAGGAGTTCAGACTGAGAAACAAAATTCGGTTTTTCTGGCATTGCTTTGTATGAAGGGGAGCGGGCAAGGGAAAATAGGGAATAGCTAACAGCTTAAGAGCCTTACGGTTTCTCCAAAGGGAAATGCTTCCAAGTCCAACCCACCGGGAGTCACTACCCACAAAACAGGAAAAGCAGGACGTTGTTGGGGAAAAGTTCCGTATCCATCGGTGAGGTAAACACAGACACCACTACTATGCCAGTCAGCTTGCTGGCTAACTGTTTCAAAAAAGGGGACAAAAGATGTCCCGCCACCGCCCATTGGTTTCGGGAGTTGGCTGTTTATTGCCAGGTTGTAGGGTCCGTAGACATCTGCTGCTGCATAATAAAGTTGACATTTTAGGTGCGGGTAAGCATCGATAATTCCTGTGACTTCGCTAAGGAAAAGTCGTAGCTCATGGTCGCCTACAGAACCACTTGTATCTACAGCCACGAATACCTGCACCGTCTCACCTTCAAGCGCTTCTAGGTAAAGCCGTTGACCAATAAAGCGGCGGTCAAAGCCTGTGAAATCTGTTGGTGTTTGCACTAAGTAACGCCATAGGTAGGAACGCCAGTTGAGCTGCGTTTGGTTTAACGCTCCCAGTTCTCGTTGCCATCCTGCTGGTATGCTACCCTGACTGTTGCTAGACCGCGCTACGGCGATCGCCTGTTGCATGGCGTTACGCCAGTAAGCTTCCAAAGCTGCTTGTTTTGCCTGGTCTAGAATACCACCACATTCATTAGATGCAGAAGTTCCACACAATGGCTCATATAATAAGTCTGTTTCACACTTCAGACAACGCCTATTCTGTTTCAGCAGTAATTCATAAATCTCCTCGACGCTCAAATTCTCTAGCTTTGAGTCACGTAAAGCACCCGCAGGTAGTTCAAAACCATGTTGTTGAGCAATCATTCCATTGACAACAATATCTGCGGCAATGTTCCACTGCATTTGTTCCCTAGCACCACGACGGAGGATATGAAGCAGAGCAGCGTGTAAGACTTCGTGTAACAATAAACCATCGACTTGGGATGATGGAAGAGATGCGACAAAATCGGGATTGATAAATATGTCCTCTCCATCGGTAGCTGCAGTAGCAATTTTTTCAGTCGAAATGACGCGAGCAAACAGCGCCAAAGTTGCCAAAAAAGGTGACTTCATTCGCACCCGCAGCATAGAGGCACTGATAATCTTATTTGTTTCTGTTGCTAATTTCATCTTTCTATCCCTAATTTTAAGAGCTTTTTCTCACTCTTGACGGAATTCCTCCAACAATTGGGGAAAATATTTCAACTTATCTATAGCTGTTCTATCTCAAACGTAGACGCGCTCTTCAGCGTACAGGACGCCAAGGGATGAAAGAAGAAGCGAAAACTATAATCTTACAACTCCTTAACGGATTGCTATATTGATTGTGATGCTGAATAAAATTTTGTAGCAGATTTAGCGCCCACTTTGTCTATGTATGCATAAAATCCTTGATTATGTAGAAATACGAGCAGAGAATTCAGTAACTCTTTTCGAGTCATTACTGCAAAATTTTGTTTTGTCATCATACTCTCCAAGAATCATAACAATTTATCAAGATGACTTTCTTGTTTTTAGGCAAGAAAAATACTTGCCTAGTTTTTTCATCTACAACTCATGATATAAATCGAAAATTCCATTTTTATTGCTCAGTAACTGAAAATGAAACAAGTTAATTGCTGCGCTGTGGAATCAGTAGTTAAATCCGTGAACGGTGAACAGTCAGCAAGGGCCTATCGTGGGGAACTTAAACGAGCGTCATGAAACTGATAACTGATAACTGATAACTGATAACTGATAACTGATAACTGATAGCTGTTAATTATCAAGAGACAGTTTTTAGACTGGCACAAATCTACTCAAACAAGATATTCTACCTGCTCTTAACAGCATTCTAAATTCTACAAACCCATTAACTCTTGAAAATCCTTAATAAACTTTTGAAGATTCTGGTCTTTTTGTACCAATTGTGCCAAAGCACCGATTTGTTTTTTACTTCGCATAGTGCGAAACAAGTCTGTAGCAAATAACTGTACCCATTCCATTGCTGCTACTTGAGAAATCCAAGTAAAGGCATTGTAAGCTTGGTTAGCATCTGCCGCTCGTATTGCTAAACCAATAGTTGTGGCATAGCGCACAGAAGGTTCAGACGGAAATTTGATGGCATCACCTCTGCCTGTAAAAATTTGAGTTAAATTAGGCAGGTTGTCATAAAGTTTGATGTAAGCATTAAACTCAGCAGCTGTTGCTATTCCCACAGCAGGAGCAATATCTAGTCCAACTGTATGCAACTGACTTGCCATCTCCCACGAGCGAGGAGAGGGCCAAGCAGGCTGCTGGGGATCAAGTTTGTGTAGTAGGGTAGTACGGAAAGAAAGAAAAGCAATGATTTGCTCGTGAATTTTCGCAGATAGAGCGTAAGATTTGAAACTTTTAAAGTCCGGCTCAACATGCAAATGTAAAAAGCGATTCGCGAGTGGAGAAGGCATATCAAATACAGCCGCTCGGTCTTCTTTACGGTTGCCTGCTGCCCAAACAAACCAACCTTGTGGTAAAATATAAGACCCAACACGGCGGTCAAGAATGAGCTGTTGAGCAACACCCTGCATTGCTGGAGGAGCCATATTTAGTTCATCTAAAAACAAAATCCCTCTGCCAGAACTAGGCAGAAATTCCGGTGGATACCACTTAGACACACCGTCCTCAGGTACTGGCAAACCCCTTAAGTCAGTGGGAGCCAGTTGGGAGAGACGCACGTCTATGAAGTCAATTTGATGTTTGCGAGCCAGTTGCGCGACGATGCTGGATTTACCAATACCAGGAGGTCCCCAAATCATTGTGCTGAGAAGCAGGTTCTGGCTCAACAGATTGTTAAGGTAGGCTTTGAGGTCTGCTGGTGTCATGGGATTTTGGATTTTGGATGAATGAAACCAAGCTGGCAGGACTTTTGACCCTACCAAGGTGTAATTTGACACTTAAATCATTAGAAATTTTTCTCCTAATTTCAACAATACTTTTGTCGGGTATTGGGGTTAGCCGTGACATTACACATGGTAATATCATCGCTGCTACTTACAAGAACTTGGCAGCAGTTCTGGAGGAGCGCTTGATTGCTGGCAACTGATTGAGCTAAGTCTATGCTATGTGCAGCAAGTTCCTACAGGCGAATTCCAGAATTCTTTTCTTCCACTGCCTCTTATTCAACGATAAGAATATGGCTGAGGCTGAGTGGTGATAGTTGACTCTTGGTAATGCTGTTTAACTCAAGTTCAACAGCTTTTTTTGCATATAACGCACCCATTACAAATTTAACATAGTCATTCTATTTGACTATGCTAAACTCAACTATTCATAATGTAAGTATAAAGACACAAACCAGTTTCATAGAGAAATTGGATTTTTAGAGTTTAAACTTGACACGAAATCTATTCAAAGCCTCTGCTCTTCAGAATGACCGCCCTTGCACGTCCGGGCTTTTAACTCTAAGTAAATAGCTCAAGTCCATCAAAATAGACTGATTTCTTCGTGTATTAAAGCGTTTATTCCTCTTAAAAGGACTTGAGCTATTTGCTATTGATTGAAATCACTGGCAATCAGGGACAACAAATGATAATCATGCCAGATATAGCAATCTTATTTGATTTGTGAGAATTGAAAGCCACAGAACCCCGACTTCGTAAAAGTTGTCGGGGTTCTTGTTTCTCACGTAAGCGCAGAGCGTACCGCAGGCATACGCGTAGCGTGCCCGTAGGGCTTATGATTTATGATTGCTATATCAGTTGACTACATCTCATCGTTAAACTGCTGTCAATGGTTGCATTTGACACAGTAACAAAGCAAACCATTGATTTGAATCAGTCCACACTCTTTGTGGTACTAAACCCTTTGCTTTTAACTCCTGTTGGATAAAATTGAGGTCAAATTTGCGCGAAATTTCAGTGAGGATAGTTTCGTCAGCTTCAAAATGAACAGCCAGATTCAGGGCGTGTAATTGAACGGTTTGCGATCGCAAACTCCTAAGATGCATCTCAATTTGGTTTTCCGTTTCGTTGTAAAACGCCCAATGTTCAAATTGTGTTGTGTCAAAATTGCCTTCAAACCGCTGATTTAAATGTTGCAACATATTGAGATTAAACGCCGCAGTCACTCCTTGGCTGTCATTATAGGCAGCTTCCAGGTGATGTTTTGGCTTTTGCAAGTCTACCCCCAATAAGAAAAACTCCCCCACTTGCAGGGCATCTGTAATTTGAGAGAAAAATACATCACACTCTTGCGAATTCAAATTACCCAAACTACTTCCGATAAAACAAATCATCCTAGTGGGTAATTGAGTCGGCTCGAGTTGTGCCAGCGCCATTTCGTAAGTTCCCGCCAGAGCTTGAACTTGTAATGTGGGATAATCTCCCAGGAGCGCAAGAGCGCTGGTTTCCAACATACCTGCACTGACATCAATTGGTACATAGTGCAGAAAGTAGCCAAATTGATGATACGCATCTAGTAAAATGCGCGTTTTGGTAGAACTCCCGCTGCCAAGTTCCACGAGTTCGCAAGAACCTGTGATTTGAGCAATTTCCGGGGCGTACTGTTGCAAAATTGACGTTTCCGTTCGTGTCAAGTAATATTCTGGTAACTCACAGATTTGCTCAAATAGCTCAGAACCCAGGTTGTCGTAGAAGTAACGCGGGGGTAACGACTTGGGTTTTTGAGTTAATCCCTTAACGACATCACTTCCAGCACCAGGAGAAACAACTTTAGTTGGTTCCAACAAACGCTTAATTTTTAAGCGCGTTTCCAGAGTATTTTGAGAACTTACCTTGTTGCTGGCAGCTTTAGATATTGACATTCAACCTCCGTTTGCTTGGTGTGATCGGTTGCTTTTGGGTGCAAACCTCCAACCTGAGCCAGTGAAACACACAGCCATACCCGATAACATCACGCCTGAGCAAGATTAATTAGGCGTAGCTGTTATCTTTTGGAATTTTTGCATAAAATTGACAGGGATTGGGTTTGTAGTAGCACTTAAGCCCTACTACAAACTATTGCCTAATCAGCAGCACAGCGAAAACCTGCTAAAATTTGGCGCACGCAGGGATGATACCAGTTGCGAAAACTACAACGCAGCGCCCAAGGACGAGTTGCCCAGCTACCACCTTTTAAAACACGATGCTGTTGGTCAAAATAAACTTGCGAGTACCCTACGTAAGGATAACTTTGGAAACCCAGGTAGCCATCAAACCAGGAACTCGTCCACTCCCAGACATTTCCCAAAGCATCATACAAACCATAAAAGCTTTGCCCAATAGAAAAGGCATCTACAGGCGTTGTTTTTCCTATGAAATTATCATGGTTACAATGCTTGAGCGTTGGTTGTTCATTTCCCCAAGGATAAATACGACGACAATGAGCTTGTGCATCCCAACTCGCTGCCTTTTCCCATTCGGCTTCTGTGGGTAACCGCTTACCTACAAACCGTGAGTAAGCTTCTGCTTCGTACCAACTCACACCACATACTGGATGATGATCCCACATGGGATTTTCGCACCAGTAGAGCGGTTGTGTGACCTGCTCAGTTTGCAACCATTCCCAGCCGGCTTTAGACCACCAAGCAGGATTTTCATAGCCTCCCGCTGTCATAAATGCCCGATATTGCGTGCAAGTAACAGGGTAACGGTCAATCGAGTAAGTCTCTAAATAGACTCTGTGCAGCGGTTGTTCGTTATCCAAAGCATCAACTGAATCATCACCCATCTCAAATTCGCCTGCTGGAATTTGAATCATCTCGCTCAGATCATGGGGAGAGTGAGGGAGTGAGGGAAGTTTCCCTCCGTGTCTGACTCTCTCCCTCTGTTGCTCCTCTTTTTCCTTGTCCTTTTCTCCTCTCTCCTGCTTACTCAATTCCAAAACAAAAGAAATAATCTCGCTGTGTTGACTTTCGTGCTGAAGTATAAAGCGCCAAAGAGGCTCTTGTTGCTCTACATCCGCTACTTCCAGGTAATGCAAAACTTTTTCTCTGACTGTGTCTAGGTAATAACGGATTTCCTCTAGATTTGGCAATTTAACGCGCTCTTTTTTGGGTAAACCATCTGCTGCAAAGAGCTTGCGGTATCGCGGGAACAAACACGGTAAACCTGCACTGCGTTCTAGCAACCATAAAGACTCGGTGTAAGCAATATGCCCCAAGTGCCATCCAATGGGGCTAAAGTCGGGATGAGGTTGACAGCAAAAAGTAGCTTTGTCAATCCCGTCAAATAACGCCAGAGTTTTGGCACGACATTGGGAAAAAGCACGAAAAAATGTTTCTTTTAAACTAGATTTGTGCAATTTGGATATCACAGTCTTCTCCAACACTGATGATGCTATTCTCAGAGCAAGGAATCCAATTTCCAGTAGAGAGCGGTTCCGATGCAATGATTACGGACTTGGGGAAAGTGGGATGATCAACTGTCCAGTACAGAGAGGGAGCAGGTGATTTTGTGCTAAAGCGAGAAGCAATGAGGCGCTGTCCATCACTGATGATTACATTAGCGAAGACATGGGTTTGATAAGTTTGTGCTAATTCTTGAAGCTTAAGCAACGTTATTTGTAAAACCTGCTCTAAACTTTTATCAGGGTTAGCTTGCCACTGGCTTAGCAGCAAAGCAAAAATATGTTCTGAATCTGTCGTTCCCTTTATCCACTGGTAAATTTCATCGCTTAACTGGCTGCGTATTGGTCTGTATAGTGTCTGTCGAAACTTGTCAATTCTACCATTATGAGTAAATAGTAGACGTTGGTACTCAAAAGGCTGACAGTTACTAAAATCGAGTGCTTGACCTGCTGTTGCGCTGCGAACATAAGCGAGCATACACCCTGACTCAATGTAGCGGCTGAGGCTTGGCAGGTTAATGTCATTCCAAATAGGTAGTGTACTTTTGTAGGTAAATGGTTCAATATCCTTTTTAAGATGATACCAACCAATACCAAAGCCATCAGCATTCACTACTCCAGAGAGCATTTCGCGGGGTTGATAGCTTTGAACGACAAGCGAGTGTTCAGGCTTGTACAGGAGAGGCTCTAGAGAAACAGGTGAACCAAGGTAGGCAAGTAATCGGCACATAAAGGTTTTTGCGCTCCATGCTGTAGAGATTAAGCTTTGAAGATGATAATTTCCTGAATAGAGGATGAATTTCTGCTATAATTATGGGTTAGCACCTTATGATGCAAAAATTTTACCTATCAATACTTTACATATAGTTACATGATTTTAGCGTCCTACTTTTGTCTAGTGGTGGAGGAGGAGGTGGCTAAGCAATTCAAAATTCGCAAGGAGGAGAAATTCAAAATGAAAAACAGCAATTATGACAAGTATCTTGGCTGCCAAATATATGCAAACAAAATGTGGGAAAGTTAGTAGTTAGTAGTACTGTTTGACAACTCACTACTAACTAATAAGTTTTAATTTGAAAATTGCTAAATCTATCAATAAAATTATTCTTTAGAATAGAATATTTCGATTTTATAGCAATCCTCCGCAGATTTGTGAGAATTGAAAGCCACAGAACCCCGACTTCGTAAAAGTTGTCGGGGATCTTGTTTCTCATGTTCAAAGTAGCGTGCCCGTAGGGCTTATGATTTAGGATTCTATAAGAGTACCTCTAAGAAAATTCAGGAATTAACCTGAAACCCCGACTGAGCGGCGAAGGCAAGTCGGGGTAATTCACACATAACTCATTCGCCACCTAACGCCAACAATTGCAGCGTTGCAAATTTTTCAGAGTTGTTCTCTACTTTGTGCCGCCACTGGCTCTGGTAAATAAAGCCGTTCTTCGCTGGCATCGTATTCAAACAGTTCTGCGTAGCGTCCCCAATCAACTGCTGTAGCAAATTGTCGCTCAGCTTCTGCATGGGGAAAATGTTCATCTAGTAAATCTAGAAAGAAATCTGCTCGCATTGATCCATTTTGTTTTTCTCGCAGTGTCTGTAGTATACTGACCAACATAGGCACACGTTGCAGTACTTGCTGCCGGAACAGGTCTTTACTTCGCAGAATCGTTGTGGTGGCAAAGTCACGCCCAATTTCGGTAAGCTTAACATCCCCTTGTGTGACTTCTGCAAAGCCAAGCATCACAGCACCATCAAGAATTGGCAGGAGATCATCCACTTCTAGCTGAATTCGTTCTGCCAACCGGGGAATATCCTCCTTGCCTTCTGGTTTCTCCACAATCAGTTCCAACAGACCACTTATACCACCAACTCGTACATGCGGCAGCGACTGGGCATAAGGCGATTTGGATGCTTGTACAGGTGTGGGGGCTGCGACAGCGACTTCTCCGGTGACTTCGGCTTCTGGGTTGGTCATGACTGTGTAGATATAGTCTACCAAGGCTTTGAAGCGGGCGTTCGTGCGATCGTGGGGGCGCGGTAAATCAATGACGAGTTCACCACGAATGCGCCCCGGATTCGATCCCAGAATAATCACTCGATCTGCAAGAAATACGGCTTCCTCAATGTTATGAGTGACTATCAAAATACTTTTGGACGGAAAGGTTCCAGCATTCCACAAGTCGTCGATTTCACCCCGTAGGTTCTCAGACGTTAAAACATCCAGCGCACTGAATGGCTCATCCATAAACAGCACTTGCGGTTCCAGAACAAATGCCCGTGCAAAGCCAACCCGTTGCCTCATACCACCAGATAACTCTTTGGGATAGGCACTTTCAAAACCATCCAAGCCCACCAAGTCAATTGCCTTGAGTGCCCGTTGTCGTCGCTGATCCCGCCTCACGCCTTGCGCCTCGAGTCCCAACTCGACGTTTTCCTGTACCGTCAGCCAAGGTAGCAGTGCAAAGCTCTGAAAGACCATTGCAACGTCTTGGTTAGCTCCTTGCAAACGTTTCCCATTGCTGATCACCCGCCCTTCACTTGGTGGAATCAAGCCTGCCATGATCCGCAATAAGGTGCTTTTCCCACTACCACTGCGTCCCAGCAAAGCCACCACTTCACCTGCACGAACCGTTACATTGATGTTGCGCAGAACTCTAAACTCTCCTTTGCCTTCTGGCAGTGGGAAACTTTTATTAACCTGTTCGACGGCAATGAGTACTTCATTAGTTACCCGCGTAGTCGTTGTCATGGTTGATGCTCCCCTTATAGATGATATTTTTTTTCCGCAAGTTGATACAGTTGTCGCCACAACACTCGATTTAGCCCAACTACATACAGACTCATCATTCCAATCCCCAAGGTGATGCGTGGCCAGTCGCCTACTTCAGTTGCCTTAGCAATGTAGGCTCCCAAACCACTTGCAGTGAGGGTGGTTTGCCCCCAAGTGACAACCTCAGCAATTATGCTAGCGTTCCACGCTCCACCACTAGCAGTAATGCCGCCTGTGACCCAAGCAGAGAAAATACCAGGGATGATTAACTTGCGCCACAACCGCCAACCACGCAGACCAATATCTGCTGCCATCTCGCGCAGATCAGTTGGAATGCTCATTGCTCCAGAAATCGAGTTAAACAGGATGTACCATTGGGCACCAAGAGACATCAAGAAGATGCTACCCCAATTGATGCTGATGTGGGAACGAATGAAGAAGAGAGTCGCGAAGGGAAAAATGAAATTTGCTGGAAACGATGCTAAGAATTGCACCACGGGTTGCAACAGGCGTGATAGTCGCGGATTGAACCCGATCGCCACACCAATCGGTGTCCAAATCAACGTTGCCACCACCAGCAGCACGACTACGCGTCCCAAGGTGAATAACCCTAGCACAAAAGTTCTGAATACTTCACCTAGTCCTACCGTTGTAAAAATAAAGTGTAATCCAGCAACTACCAGTGCGCCAATCAGGAACAACAACCCGAAATTGTAAAGGCGATCGCCTACTACCTGCTGATTCTTACCTACAGGAAGCGGTGGACGCTGTGGGGTAAGTGATGACAGCAGGCTGTTAATAGTTTCTCCTACTGGAGTCAGCGCCCGCCCAATCAAACGGGGAAGTCGAGCTGCTTTGAACAAATCGAACAGCCAGGAATTCGGAGCCTCTGCTGCCGAACTCTGTTCTAGCCGAAACTTATCCGACCAAGCAATTAGCGGTCGCCAGAACAGTTGATCTACCAGCAAAATCACTACAGCGATGGTCAGGAATGCCCAACCCAATGCAGGCAAGTTCTCAGCAGCGATCGCTGCTGCCACGTAGGAACCAATCCCTGGTAAAGTGTACTTTTGGTTCAGTACACTAATCGCTTCACTGGCAGCAACAAAGAACCAACCGCCCCCAAAACTCATCATTGCGTTCCAGATCAGCCCAATCATCGCTGTCGGCACCTCCAGCTTCGTAAAGCGCTGCCAGAGTGAAAGCCGATAAAGCCTTGCTGCCTCGTCGAGTTCGCTTGGTACCATTTTCAGCGACTGGTAGAACGAAAAGGTCATGTTCCAGACTTGGCTGGTGAAAATGGCAAAAATCGACGCTGCTTCTAATCCCAGCAGGCTACCAGGAAATAAGGCAATAAAGCCTGTCACCGTAATCGACAAAAAGCCTAGAACCGGAACTGATTGTAAGATATCGAGTAGTGGAACTAAAACTCGTTCGGCACGGCGGCTTTTGGCAGCAACGTAGCCATAAATTAAAGTAAATAGTGTTGACCAAAATAGCGCGATAAACATCCGCAGTGTTGAGCTTGCAGCGTAGTACGGCAGATGACGCGGGTTTAAGCTCACACCAGGCACGACATCGGGCGGCACAAAACTGACGAGCGTTCCCGCACCCACACGCGCAATCAGCCCTATTAAAACCAATGTGCCAAGAATCAGAGCAATATCAGCTAGACCGAAAGGGAAGCGTCGCAGTGCTTCTGGGGATGGAAAAGTCCGCTTCAGCATAGGTTATGGAAGTTTTCCCCAAATGGTAGACAGTCTCATTTTAAACATCAAAGTTATAAATTCTGTCTACTTTCTTATCCTCATAACCAAGCCATTTTGACAAGGGGGACAAGGGGCAATACATTTCGGTTAGTGATGTTCCCTTCTAGGAGATCCCCCAACCCCCTTAAAAAGGGGGCAGATAGTTCCCCCCTTTTTAACGGGGAGCAAGTATTATCCGAAAAGTATTGGGACAAGGGGGACAAGGGAGACAGGGTTAAGATGTATGAACGCAACTTGGTATGAGTGCAATACATCAAGAAATAAAAAACCACAGATGTAGGCGTAAGCCGTGCCGTAGGCTACACAGATAAATCTCTACTTCATTCAAACGAGAAGCACTATGTATAGCAATTTGCAACCTTGGTTTGCCACATGAGTTTTGATTAATTTGTATATCATCCAAATCCTGTAGAGACGTTGCCCTTCGGGTATCTCCTTCGGAGACGCTTCGCGAACGCCAGTCGCCTGCGGAGGGAAACCCTCCCGCAGCGCTGGACTCACATGCAACGTCTCTACAACCCGGCTCCTAAATTCTGATTCCTGACTCCTGAGTTCTGCTATAGTCCCCTAACTTGACTGATTAGGATGAACTGATAACTCAGCGCTTACTGCTGTCAATTTCTCTCGTAGTTCTGTCCAGTGAACGCCCGCGAGACTAGGTAAGATAACGTGAGCTGCTCCCACTCGTTCCGCCGGACCTAGTCCTACAGCCCACATGTGAGCCGCAAGCGCCGCCTCAATACCTGATGTTGCATCTTCGACGACGACACATTGCTCAGGTTGAAGTCCTAACTGTTCGGCTGCGTAGAGAAATAAGTCGGGTGCAGGCTTGGATTGCGTCACGCTATAACCGTCGGCGATCACATCAAAATAATCAGCAATTCCCAGTTTCTCTATCACTGTACGAGCATTTTTGCTCGCAGAGCCAAGCGCTATCTTGATACCAGCTTGCTTCAACTCATCTAACAACGCAATTGCCCCAGGTAATAAATCCTTTGGTGTGACTCTTTGGATAAAATCCACATAGTAGCGGTTCTTGCGCTCCATCATCTCCTGGATCTGCGGTTCTGAGTATTGGTTTTTACCAATTATTTTCAGCACCGATCCGCGACGAGATACACCTCGCAGCGCTTCGTTTGCTTCGCGATTAAAGGGTAATCCCTCTTCATCTGCCAGCTTCTGCCAGCCTAAATAGTGATATTCTGCGGTATCTGTTATCACACCATCTAAATCGAAGATAACTCCCCGAATATCCAGAGGCGTTAGGTGATCTTGCCCAGAACGTAGGTCAAACTCGTGCCACTCGCCGCGCCAATGCAGCTTGAACTGCAAACGTTTCCAGCCAGGAGGCAGTTGTGGCGTTGCTACGGGTCCACTTTCTGCAAGTTGGACACCACCAAAGCCCAGAACCACGGCTTGCCAAACACCACCAGCACTAGCCCCATGAATTCCGTCGTCAGCGTTGCCACGAACATCTTCTATATCTACCAATGCGGCTTGCATAAACCGTTCGTAAGCTTCTTTTGATTTGCCCAAATCTGAGGCTAAGATGGCGTGAATCGCTGGTCCCAATGACGAACCATAAGTAATGTCCGTACGCGGTGCGTAGTAGTCCCAGTTTGTCTGTAGTATTTCTTGGGTGTAGGGAAATTCCTGCGATGGTCGCATTAAATACAGAAGCATCAACACATCTGGCTGTTTGAGAACCTGGCGCTTGTTTCCTGCCTCAATGCCTAGAATGGCTTGCATTGAGCGGGTGCGTGGTTCATAGTCAGCCAAGTTGATATCTTCTAACTTGAAAAATCCCTCGAACTGCTCGATCAGTCCTGTGGATGAATCGTAGGAAATCCATATATTGGTGATGATGTCTTGCCAGCGGGAAAGTCGTCCTGAGGTGAGTTGCAATTTCTGCTGTAATGTGCTTAGTCGGTCGGGGTAGGTGTTATGCAGCCAGTCATACACGGCGATCGCCTTCTCTAAGTGCCATTGCACCATCCGGTTCGTAAACACGCTGTTGTCTGCGAGTTCGTGATACTCATCCGCTCCAATCACCCCACGAATTTCATACCGTTCGTCCTTGGTATCATATTCAACGCGACTCCCCCAGAACACAGCGGTATCCAAAATAATTTCCGCGCCGCAGTCCCGCATCCACTCGTCGTCGCCCGTAGCTTGCCAATAGTTCCAAACCGCGTAAGTGATATCAGCGCTAATATGGATTTCGCGATCGCGGCACCAAATCCTAATGTCTTCCCCGTAAAAATCATTAGGAGGCAACCAGCGTGGTGTCACTTCATCACCAGTATCGGCGCTTTCCCAAGCATACATTGCCCCTTTATACCCGTAGTGAGATGCCTTGCGTCTCGCTCCATTTAACGTATGGTAGCGGTAAGAGAGCAAGTTGCGAGCGAGTTTTGGTTGAGTGTAAGTGAAAAAGGGCAGAATAAAAATTTCTGTATCCCAAAATACATGACCGCGATAGCCAAAACCCGAAAGTGTTTTTGCGGGGATACTGACTTTGTCATCATACAGTGGGGCACTGATCAGCAATTGAAAGATACTGTACCGGACGGCAAGTTGAGCTTTGGTATCCCCTTCAATCAAGATGTCGCTTTTGTGCCAAGCTTGATCCCATGCTTGTACATGGGCATCTATCAGCACTGGATACTCAGGCAGTTGAGCAAGTTTTTCACAAGCTGTTTGAACTGGATTATTCACATCTCGCGATGTAAAAACTGTCACCAGCTTATCCAGCGTTATGGTTTGTCCTAACGAAGCTAGGAATGTGGTCGTCAAAGTAGGATAGCCTGGTGGACTAGTAACTTGTATCGGGGCATCAGTTCCCGATACTGTCATTCCCACAGCCATCCCCAAGGCGATGCGGGTGTTGCGAGTCTGGAGGTGCAGCCATGTTCCTTGGTCGAACTTGCCCTGATCGATCAATTCCCAGTGGTTGAAACCTTGATTTTCTGGATATCCGTTGATGCTAGCTTGAACTTCAATGAAACCGTCAAAATCTACTGGCGTTAGCTGACAGCGCAGCCCCAAGACATGCTCATCTGCCCGACTGGCAAAGCGTTCAAAGTAGAGGTCTATTGTTTTCCTGTTTGGGCTTCGCCAACGTACCTTACGGCTTAGAATACCTCGCTGTAGGTCAAGCTGCCGCTCATAGCTCAATATCTCGCCGCGTTCCATCCGGAAGCGTTCCCCATCAATTATGATAACTAGCGGTAGCCAGTCAGGACAGTTGGCAAGTTCGGTGTATACAAGAGGAACATTATCATAGACTCCATGAATGAAGGTTGCTGGCAAGTCATTACGAAAACCTTCTTCAAAACCACCCCGCGTTCCCAAGTAACCGTTGCCAATTGTGAAAACGGTTTCTCTGTGGTGAATCTTGTTGGGGTTAAGCTGGGTTTCAATGAGTGTCCAATCTGTATAAATAAAGTGGTGGGAATAATCTTTTTGATCCATAACAAACCAGGGTTTTTGAGATGAAAGCGTTACCTTTGCATGTGTTGTTCTAAGATTTTTTCAGCCCTAGGTTTGTAGAGCAGATGGAATAAACTTTCCAGATAACGAGATCTGGCTTCGCCGCTTTCTTGATTGACAAAGTTCCAAAAGCTATAGATTTTCGCTAACAATAACAACTGCTTGCTGTGTAACTGCCAGTTATATTTGTTACGGATGTGCTGAATCGCCCACTCTGATATTTTATCCCAGTGTTCTAAATAAGCATTGCACTGGTCAACAAAGTTCAATATCTTCTTGGCTGTTCCTTCTAGGTCTGTTGGATTAAGATGAAAACCATTTTCTCCATCTTCGATAATTTCTAAGGAACCGCCAAATTGAGTGGCGAAAGTTGGCAACCCGGAACTCATAGCTTCGAGAATGGTGCGTCCGAAGGCTTCAAACCGGGCAAAATGGACGAATATTCCCGCAAAATCCGCAATAACACGGTATGCTTCTCCAAGGTCAGTTATGGGGAGGTGTATTCCTACCCAACGGATGTGACCATGAAGATTATACTCATTGATGATCTTGTGGAGTCTTTCGATTTCTCCTGCTTCTTCTGGATTTGTCGCTTCGTGCGGATGCAACTTATCAGTGAGAATAATTAAGTTGCAACGCTCTTGCAATTGTTGACTTTTGCCAAAGCATTCCGCCAAACCTGCAAGGTTATCAAGAGGAGTCATAGCACCAACCGCGAATATGGGTCGCTTGCTTTGGTTCTCTAGCTGTCCTAGAATTTGGGGGTCTTCGCTGGTAAAAAGTAAGTCTTGGACTCTTCTGCTAACAGTAATGTCTCGGTCTTGTATCTGGTTATAAGAGAAGAAAATCTTTTCATTCACCCCTGGCGCTACTGTATTGAACTTAGGACTAAACAGGTCAATCCCATCGACCACATGATACAGCTCGGGCATAGTAAAACATTTGTAAGACTCATACTGACCCACTGTATCCGGTGTCCCCACAATTTCCTGGTAGGTCGATGTGATGATGAAGTCCGCAGCGTTCATGCCGATGACGTCGGCAGTGTATTGTGCTGAAAAATGGTATTTCTCTTCTAAATTCTGCCAGTACAAGTTGCTGAAGAGGTTTTTGGGTTTTTCTAACGAGTGAGCAATGTTGCACTGGGTGACTTTCAGACGGCGCGCCAGCAGAAAGGCAACTAAGTTACCATCGCTGTAGTTGCCAATGATCAGATCAGGACGACCCCCAAATTGAGCTAAGAGTTCTTTTTCTGCATCAAGGGCAAATGTTTCTAGATATGGCCAAATCTCATATTTAGAAATCCAGTTTTGCGTGACATTCGGATTAAACTCAGCAAAAGGAACGCGCAAAATCCAGGCATTTTCTGTTGAGTCAACTTTTTCAATGCGCAGGTTACACAGTGTGCCTTCGCAGTTGGGAATGAGGCGCGTAAGAATAATGACTTGGGGTTTAATACCAAGCACGTCTAGTCCAGCAAGTTTGATTTCTTCTTGCAGTTTATTTTCTAAGTTACGCGCTTGCTCAAGAACGTAGATCACTTGACCTGTTGTTTCAGGTCTTCCCAAAGCACCTTCTTGAGAAATCCAACCGTGTATGGAAACGAGGACAACGCGAAAGACTGTTGGAACGCGGGAAACAAACGCTTCTAGAATGGCTGGTTCTGGAGTGAGAATCAGTCGGTCGAGGAGTTCTAAGGTTTCACGCACCCGCGATGCGGTGTTACCCCAACCCGCTTCAAAACCGAGTTCTTGGAGGTCTAAGCGAAATTTCTCGTAGGGTTCGTTGGGGGGACGTTCGTTGAGGAAACTCAGGGCTTGCTTGACTTGTTTCGCTAGCTGGATAACTGAGACAATGCGATCGCCTAGGAGCAAGGGGACGCCATTGTACGAACGTCGGTGAAGAACATCAAATAATAACTCTAACCAGTATTGCGGTTCAGTCAACACTTGAGCGCACAGGTAACGGTTGAGGAAGCCCAGACCTTGACCAATGTTTCTCGGATCGCTAATTCTGGGGTAACCGTGGTAAAATGGACTGAAGTCTATTTCTAAAATTTGCGGTTGAGGGCGGTTTACTAGGCGATCGCGCGCATCTAACAAAGCTTGTGGCGTCATCTGTTCAAAGCCACTCATGTTTGCTCCCAGCCGCCAAACTTCTTGGCTACCAATCCTTGGTCGCAGAATAAACCAAGTATATTCCTCTTCTAAAATAATTTCGTGAGTATAGTGTATGAGTTTTCCTATAGAGGAAGAGTGGAAAAAGTAGGCTGGCTTTTGGGAATGCTGACAGTAGTCAGCAAAAGCTTGCGAAATCTCGTTTCTTAGAAAGTACCTTTTCTCTAAGGCACTCAGAGCATCGATTACCTGACGCAGAGCAGTTTTTTCATCACTGTTTAGGACAGTTTGAACAAGTTCATGCATAAGCTATTCCTGAACATTAGCTAGACCAAGACCTCATTGTTCTCCACTTAACCTAAAAAATAACTCTGTTCTCGTAGAACGGTTCCAACAGAAAATCATTTACCCCCTACCTTAGCGCATATCCCACTTTAGGGATCAGGTTCTACAGAAAGGTTTTAGGTATCTGTTTACGATCTCAAACACCTGGTAGCCAGTCATATTTGGGTTAATTCTGGAAAAAATGGTAACTAATATATATAATTTTATTTGTTCTAGATAGCTTATTGACAAAATAATTATTAATTCATAATTCATAATTTACACTTTGTAATAATTATGAATTATGAATTAATAATTACGAATTATTTTGATTTATAAAAGGAAAAATAAAAATGCACCTATATTCTTGATGGGGTAATAATTATGAATTACTAATTATTAATTATTAATTATTAATTATTTTGACCTCTGTACAAAACCCACCTTATCCGCATCCTGAAGCGCAAAGGTCATATACTAGTTTACTCAAATTACAAATAAACCTTATGCCGATTTCTAAAATAGAAGCCAAGCAGCTGCTACAGCGTCTTATTTTTGAGGATGCAAGTCCTCAGGACTGGGTGCAGGATGTTTGGGGATTGAGCCCAATATTAGGAGACAGTGCAGCAAAATTGCTAGAGGTTTTTGAAGCGTTGATAGAATGTTGTCCTGAAGAGAAATTAGAAAATTTGCTGCAAACCTTTTATCAAGAGTCCCTTGAGTGAAAGGTTACAGTTATACTGATTTGCCCCGCCCAATCGGATGAAGCAATTGGACAATTGCCTGCACTAACATCTCTGGTTCAACAGGCTTCGAGATATGCATCTGAAATCCGGCTGCTAAGGCTTGTTGCTGGTTTATTTCTCCCGCATAAGCAGTGAGGGCGATCGCTCGAATAGTTCCTCCCTGTCGGGCTGACCATTTTCTGATTTGCCGAATCAGGGAATAGCCATCCATTTCTGGCATACCAATGTCACACAGTAGCAGATCGGGGATAGACTGATTCAAGAGGGTTAATGCTTGTGCTGCGGAAGCGGCTGTCGTCACTTGTGCGCCAGATTGCGTCAGGATGAATGCTGCTAACTCCCGGATATCCGCATCATCATCCACAACCAATATCTGAATACCTGTTAGGTCTGTTACACTTTCTTTCTGGCTGTCATTAGAAGAAGATAACTTCTGCTCGACGACGTTTAATGGTAGCCGGACGGTGAATGTTGCCCCTAAATGTTGTCCCGGACTATCCGCGTCAACGGTTCCTCCATGCAGTTCAGTGAAATGGCGGACGATCGCCAGCCCCAACCCCAGCCCGCCGAATTTTCGTGTTGTTGTGCCATCTTCTTGCCGGAAGTATTCAAACACATAAGGCAAAAACTCTGGGCTGATGCCAATTCCTGTATCTTTGACTTGAATCTGAGCATACGTACCAACTTGCTCGAGTCGTACCTCGACTCGTCCTTTAGATGGTGTGAACTTCACGGCATTAGAAAGGAGGTTCCAGACAACCTGTTGTAGGCGGTTCGCATCGCCTGAAACAGTTCCTGAAATTGGCTTGAGTGTGGTCTGAATTTGAATGTTCTTGGCTTGTGCTGCCAGTCGTACCGTTTCTAGTGCTGCTTCAATTGTTGCAGCTAAATTCACGGTCGCAACATTTAATGTCATTTTTCCTTGGAGGATGCGCGACACATCCAACAAGTCTTCAATCAGTTGCGCTTGCAGCTTGGCGTTGCGCTCGATTGTTTCTAAGGCTTGGTCAACTTTTGTGGGGTCTAGCCGCTTACTTCGCAGTATTGTTGTCCAACCCAGAATCGGATTAAGGGGCGTTCGCAACTCATGGGACAGTACCGCGAGAAATTCGTCTTTTACTCGGTTGGCAGATTCTGCTTTGGCGCGATCGCGTTGAGCTACTCGGTACAATTGAGCATTATCAATCGCCAACGAAGCACGGTGAGCCAGTTCCTCTGCCAGTTGCAAATCGATTGAATCGTATTGTAGTCCAGACTCAGCTGAAACAAAGGAAATGACACCTAGAATTCGCGTTTGGGTTCGTAGTGGCACACTCATCACAGATTTGAAGCCAACCTGGCGCAAAATTTCTAAATGTTCTGGATCACGGGCTGCTTGTACGAGCAACTCGTCTGGAATATCCGCTAACAAATCTGATTGCCCAGTTCGCAATGTCAATGCAGCACCGCGAGGATCATCCGGGTTCAGAGGATATTTATCTCTGATTTGGTGCGCCCATTGGAGTTTGGCAGGGTCGGTGTGAGCTACCGCAATCTGCTCGATTGAACCATCTTCTTCAACCATATGCACTGTACACCAATCTGCCAACTCAGGTACTGCAAGCTGTGCCACTCGCTCCAAGGTGGTTTGGTAATCGAGCGAAGAGGCAAGGACTGCACTCGCCTCCGAAAGAAAGCGTTGGGCACGCTCTAACCGTAGTTGCTCTGTCACATCTATGACATACACTAAAACGTCTTCTACCTGACCATTTTGGTTGGTTGTCGGAAGATAGTAAACGTTGTAGTAACCGGGGGTGCGATCGCTGCGTCCTGGAACGTTGACAGCAAAGTTTGGTGAAATGAACGGATTACCTGTGATGTAAATTTGATGAAATACTTCAACTATCTGTGGATCGGATTGACCAAAGAGTTCTGGAATTGAATGTCCTAAGTGTTGCTCTCGAGTTAATCCGTTTATTTGGGC
This sequence comes from Kalymmatonema gypsitolerans NIES-4073, assembly GCF_002368435.1. GTDB lineage: Bacteria > Cyanobacteriota > Cyanobacteriia > Cyanobacteriales > Nostocaceae > Kalymmatonema > Kalymmatonema gypsitolerans. The sequence continues at coordinate 8,956,531 of NZ_AP018268.1, read as the reverse complement.
TAATGCTTCATTAATGGCGATAAATCGCTGCTCGGCATCTAACAGGGCAATTCCAACCGGAGAGGTTTCAAAAATAGTTGTCAGTTGGCGTTGCACGGCTTCGACTTGAGCACGAGCAATTCGTTCTCGTTCTAACAATTGTTCCCGCTCTTGTTCAGCTTGCTTGCGCTGTGTCATGTCAATGACAGCGCCGATCGAATGTTTAGGATTTCCCTCAGAATCGTAAGTAAATTGTCCTCTCGCTTCTACCCAATGAATCGAGCCATCCGACCAACGCAGGCGATATTCGTGGTGATACTCCTTCAAGCCTTGCATGGCTTGCTGAAATTTTGCCTCGCTTTGAGCTAAGTCATCTGGATGAACCCGACTTGCCCAAACTTCATAAGTGGGTTTGCACTCATTCGGTTGCAGACCTAGCACCGTGAAGTGTCCTTCCGACCAAAGCAGTGCGCCAGTTTGCATATCCCAATCCCATGTGCCCATGCGTCCAACTTTCACCGCCAGTTGCAGGTGCGCCTCACTTTCTCGCAATTCCTCTTCGGTCCGCGATCGCTCGACAGCTAGCCAGGTTTTTTGAGCAATTCGCTCCATCAGCGCCACATCGTCTGCTGTCCATTGACGAGGGGAAACATGGTGCAACACAAACAATGCTACAAATCGTCCTTCCTTCACCAAGGGAACACACAGCAGAGATTTTGTTTGAATAGCGTCAAAGGCAGCAACCCCAGCTCCAGCCGTACGAGGATCAACATCAACATCATGCACAACGATTGTTTTGCCCTGCTTGAGTTGAGCAATAATTTCAGGACCAAAGGAATCCATGTGGTGACTGCCAGCCACGCTAATGACACCATTGCAAAAATCGCGATCAACAATGACGTACTCCTGCGTGGAATCAATTTCACCGTAGGTACAGCGAGTCACTTGGAAGTGTTGCCCTGTCGCACGAACAACCTGCCACATGATTTCTTTCGGGTCTTGAATGGCACGAATCGCGTCGTTTAATTCGAGCAGGAATTGCTGTTGTCTCTCTTTGTCTTGAACATTTTCGAGCAGTTGCTCAATTTGTTGCTTTGCTCGCACTTGTTCCGTGACTTCAATGTTATAAATCAAAACTCCTTGAATTGTTCCCTCAGCATCCCGCCAAGCCGCAAAGACGCAGTTGAAAAATGCCTCTTCCAACACACCATCACCGTTGCGATCCCAGTAGGTGGGCGACTCATCCCGAATGAACGGTTCTCCCGTCCGGTAAACTTCCTCGAGCACATCAAAGTAAATTTGCCCCTCTAACTCCGGGAAAACATCGCGCATCGATTTACCGATAATGTCTGGAGTGCGCCCAGCCACTTGCAGATAGGTTGGATTGGCAAATTCATAGACAAGATCCGGACCTGTCACAATTCCAATCATGGCAGGCAACTGCATCAGAATATCATGCAACCGCTTGCGTTCAGTTTCTGCTGAACGACGGGCAGCCTGTTCTCGTTCTAAAAGGCGATCGCGCTGTGCTTCAATTTGTTTGCGCTCTGTGATATCGACCGAAACGCCAATTATGCGAACTCCCCGTCCAGTCGCATCGAGATAAACTCGTCCCACGCTGTTGAGCCAGCGGACAATGCCGTTTGGAGCAATCACCCGGTACTCCTGTTTGTAGGACAGTTCTCCAGCAATCGCCCGTTGCGCCGCTTGTATTACCCGTTGTCGATCATCTGGATGAATGATTGCAAAAAAGTCTTGTGCCGTGCCTTGTTGAACACCCCAAACTTCCAGCGCATTGGGAGAACACACCACTCGATTGGTTTGCAAATCCATATCCCATCCCACCATCTGCGCTGCTACAAGTGCCAACCGCAGACGCTCTTCACTCTCTCGTAATGCCTGCTCAACCCGTTTGTAATCGCTAACATCGCGAGCAATACTCAGTACGGTTTCAACAGAGCCATCACTTGCAAATTCAGGGACGATACGCGCCTGATACCATCGAAGACCTTTTGGAGTCGGAAAACTAAATTCAATAATCTGTTCCTGTCCCGTTCCAAAAACCTGCCGCAAACTGTCATTCCAAATGCTGTTGATGTCTTCTGGCATTCCTAGCTCAGCATTGGTTTTACCAATAAATTGTTCTGATGGAATACCCGTCGCCAGTTCTACAGAAGGGCTGACATAGAGATGGCGAAACTCTGCATCCATTCGGCTAATAATATCTGGGGCATTTTCCGCCACCATTTTGAACTGTTGCTCTCGCTCCCGCAGTTCTGATTCCAATCGTTTGCGCTCTGTCAAGTCAATTAAAAATCCTATTCCTAAATCGTCTGCTCCTCCCAGGTAGGCAGTTCCAATCAAGACGGGGACACGAGTCCCGTCTTTACGAATGTATTCTTTCTCAAACGGCGTATGGCTGCCGACTTCCTTCATCTGTGCCATTGCTTGCTCGTCTAAATCCCGAAATTCCGGTGGGGTAATTTCAAGGAAGTTTACAGCTCCAGATAAAACTTCTTGGCGCGTGTAACCCAAAGCAGCTAGCCAAGCGTCGTTGACTTCTAAAATATTGCCTTGAAAATCGCCAATAATTATACCTATGAGATTCGCATCAACTAAACCTCGTAGCCGAGATTCACTCTCGCGTAACGCTTGCTCTACAAGTTTGCGCTCAGTGACATCCTGAAAAACGACAACAGCTGCAACAATCTGCCCCTGGTTATCTAAAATTGGTGCTGAGTTCACATTGATGAAAATGCGGCTACCGTCTTCCCGGTGTAGCTCCATTTCTTCATTAGAAACTACTTCACCTGTCCGAAGCGATCGCCCCAAGGGCATGTCTTCATGAGTATAGTGCTGACCATCACAACGAAGTGGAATGTATGAAACGATGCGATCGTACTCGTTCAGTTCCAGCAATTGTTCATAGCCGTACCCAACAATCTCTTTGGCTTGTTCATTCGCGAGAACCAATTTGCCAGTTGCAGCATCGGCAATCATCACACCAGCAGGCATTTGTCGCAAAACCGCTTCAAACCGAGTACGTTCGGTTTCCAGTTCTTGCAGCAACCGTTCCCGTTCTGCCTCAGCCTGCTTGCGCTCACTAATGTCGCGAAAATAAACCGCTATACCCTCAGCAGACGGATAGGCATTCACTTCTAACCAACGCTGAACAGGCTCCCCAAATTCTTCCCAGGAAACTGGCACCTGCTGTGCCATTGCTCGATGCATTTCCTGATATGCTACCCCACCCACCAGATCGGGAAACACCTCGTTCCAAACGTGTTTTCCAATCAGTTCTTCTGGCGTTTTGTGCAGAATTTCAGCCGCCGCCCGATTTACGTAGGTGTAGTGCCAATTGCGATCAAAGGCAACAAAAGCATCCGTAATGCTTTCAAGGATTATTGCCACCTTGCGCTCAGCTTCTTGAGCAGCGATGAGTTGAGTGTGCTGTTGCTCAATGATGCATTCTTGTGGCAAAGCATTTTGAGCATTGTCCGTCTGAACATTGGCATCAAGATGTTGTTCATTTTCCAGACTGCGGGCAAAGTGTTCAATCACTTCCGAACGAGAAATTCCTCGCTTGTGAGCCGCCTTGTCAAGCGATCGCCACGCTGTACTGGTAAGAGATAGGCTAACTCGTCGTTTCGTTTCTGAGTTCCAATTGTTCACAAACTTACCAGTGGCGTCGCGCTTCATGAAGATTTATCCGTATGCATACACGGTTTTTTCTATTTAATCTGAGTTAATCCCTAATAAGGATCTGCCTTAAGACTGAGGTTTTGGCTTAAGGGAAAGTTTGAGTAGGTGACGCGATCGCTGCTACACTGCAAGCGTAGGGTGCAAGGAGCTTCCAACCTCGCAGATCCGAATTTCCTGATTTATAGGTTGAGTACCCTCTTAACCTCCACAGGCTGCAACGATAGATCCATACCGTTGTTTTGAACAAGTACCAACAATTGTTATTTTTTTAATAATTTTACAAAAGTTAAATAAACTGTTACATTAGTTTACAAACCGGATGAAACCACAGGTCAGGAGTTTTCATGAGCACGCAGCCACGTCATTCATGACTAAGGTGAGCGTCACCTCTGTGACCCAGATGTACTTGCATATGTAGCTCCCAGATTGGCTTCACTCCGCTTGCAGAAAAACTCAATGTACACGCAAAGTACCATAATTGGTTTTGTCTGGCTGTTGACGATCCCTGAGGTTCTGACTAGACACGGCTTGATGGGGGAGCCAGTCTGTTTAGTACTTGAACCTCCTACGCTCTGATTTTAAAAGCAACAAGTTAATAAATAAACCAGGAGATTCTGACGATGTCCTTATCTATTGAGTCGGCGCAAAAGATTTTCTCTGGCACTCAAGTTCCTAGTCCAATTCCTGCCACAATAGCACTGTTCGATCAACTGAACGTTGACGATAAACTGGCATTACTCTGGTTTGCCTACACTGAACTAGGTCGTTCAATCACTCCCGCAGCGCCTGGAGCTGCACGTCTGCAATTAGCAGAAGGACTGCTAAACCAAATCAAGCAGATGTCTAATGACGACCAAACGCAACTCATGAGGGATCTTGCTGGTTATGTTGACACTCCGATCAGCCGTTCCTATGCCAGCTTTAGTGTCAACACTAAGCTAGCTTTTTGGTTTGAGTTAGGAGAGTTGATGAAAAAGGGCATTGTTGCTCCCATTCCGCCTGGCTATCAAATGAGTGATGGCGTCAAATTCGTGCTAGAAGCCATCCAGAAACTCGATCCAGGTCAGCAAATTACGGTACTGCGTAATACTGTAGTAAACATGGGATTTGAGCCTGAGGTTAATTCCAGTGGGTACTCAAAAGCAGCTAAAGAACCAATGTTTCCGCGTACCCAGCCAGCTCCCACTCAGATCACAGTTGAGGGCATCACAGAGCCTGCTGTATTGAGCTATTTTGAGGCTCTCAACGCAGATAATTTTGAGGCTGCTATTGCTTTATTTACTCCCGATGGTGCCGTGCAACCGCCATTCCAGAAGCCGATTATTGGTCGTGAGTCAATCATTGCCTATATGCGTGCAGAAGCACAGGGACTCAATATTATGCCGGAGCAGGGTATAAGCGAGGCTCTACCAGATGGTTCTAAGCAACTGAAAATCACAGGCAAAGTCCAAACTCCTTGGTTCGGTGTCCAAGTTGGTATGAACATTGCGTGGCGGTTCTTACTCAATCCCGAAGGCAAAATTTTCTTCGTGGCAATTGATATGCTGGCATCTCCTCAAGAGCTGCTAAACCTGCGTCCTACTAAGTAGAGCGATTGGGCAAGGAACACCGCCCTAAGGGGCGATGCTCCCGGAGGGAGCCGCGCCTTGCGCTTAGGGCGCAAAGTGCCGCGCCCTAAGGGGCGATCGCCTTCTCCAAATAACCCGCCAAATCTGACTTGCTCATTTGGCTTTGAGCAACCTGCATCACGAGGTCATAAGCTTGCTCATTCGTCAAATTGAGGGAATAGCCATTCAACCGCAAAAATGTATCCATCACTGCAAACGCTGTGCGTTTGTTACCGTCGATAAACGGATGGTTCATTGCCAGGTGATAAAGGTAGGCTGCTGCTTGCTCATGAATAGTAGGATGCAGCAGCTCACCTGTAAATAGACATCTCCGAAAAATGCTAAAACCTCTGTATGACTGGCTTTTAACAGGCGATCGCTAACTTCAAACATCAGCCATTCTCCACGCAAAAACCAGCTTTTGAGATAGTTCTTGTTGAAAATAAAGTAAAAAAAACAAGTTGGCAGTAAATTTTAGCTACGTTGTCTCTCACTATTTCATAGTGGTAAAACTAAAGCTCTAATTCGGAATCTTACAAGTCCACAAATTGTCTGAATCACCTGCTCATATTTATGTGGATTTAGCCTAAATCGTTCGGATGCAGATCTAAAGATTTTAACTAACCGAATCAAATGTTCAACAAATATCCGGTTTGAAGCCATTTCTTTGTTTTTCTCTTTTTGTAACTGGCTTAATTCTCCTTTTTTCGGCTTTTTCGTGGGAGTCTTAATTGATATTTCTCCTTGATAACCTTTATCTCCTTTAAACCTTTGATTAGAGTCAAAGGTTTTTTGACTTTCACGGAACAAACTTATGTCACTTTTTGGTCCAGGTTGACCCGCGATTACATCAACAATATCTTGACCGTCTGGTAAAACAATAATTTGATTTTTAAAAGTATGCTTTTTCTTCTTACCAGAGTAATATTTTTTCTGCTCTTTATACTCTCTAGGTCTTTCTCTAGGCTGCTCACAGCTATCTACTATTAGTTCGTACTCGGTTAAAATTTCTTGAACTATCTCGTAATCACTTGCATTTTTTTTTACCTGTTCAAGTAAACTTGATGGCAAGAGTTCTTGTAGGAGTGGAAACCAGTAGTTGAATGTATCATTTGCCGTTGATTCACTCACTCCAAACTGGATACCTAGTAATTGAAATGTTGTTAAATGTCTCAAGTATATTAATGTTAAGAGAATCTGCTCTTCTGTAGATAGTTTTACCTTCCGACCACCCCCTTTATTTATGATTCTAACTTTCTTTGCTTCTATGTCTTGTTGCTTTTGCATATGTAAAGCGATCGCCTGATTTATTAGTTGTTCTAGTTGCTCATACTTTAGACCAATCAAGCGCTGCGTTTCCTGGGAGTTGTTTTTAATGTAACCTAATACGTTACTCATATTCTTATGGTAAAAAAGTTAATTTTATACTCTTTTACCACAGAACGCTTCTATTTTGGAGATATCTAATGTAGTCTGAGGTTGAGCAAGAGCAGATTCGAGTAGACCACTATCCCTAACACCATAGCTGCCCCCAAAGCTAGAAATTTCATCTGCGTGAATAGCTAAGACTTCATCCAGGGTAAGAAACTTAGGAACTAGCAAGGCGACGGTAGACCTCCTCTCGTTCTCGCTTAGAAGCCAAATAAGCTTTCCAGGTGTCACTCTCGTGCAATTCACTTTTATGGCTAGTTTTTAAGGAGCGCACAAACTCAAGTACCTCCTGCAAGGCAGACTCTGGGACTTGATCAAGTTCTTGGAGGAGTTGTTCTTTGATTGTCATCATCCTAAAGTTGAAAACGTTGAAAACACGGCTTTTTTTATTTTGCAACTTCCAAGGGTTACTGCACGACATGAGCGTGCACTTGAATATTATGACAGTGTTACTGCTTGAGAAGTTAGGCGTGCAATTATGAGTGATAAAGCGTCACAATAAAGACTGATAATAAATTAAAATAATAAATTAAAGATTTAATCATGCTTCAGGCTACAGAGCATATATACATTGTTAGGGATGATGCCATATTGGGTGGTGAACCTATTATTCGAGGAACACGCACACCCGTGAGAGCTATTGTGGAAACCTGGCGGATGGGAGCTGCACCTGAAGAAATCCCGCAAGGTTTACCCCATCTGACTCTGGCTCAGGTGTTTGATGCTTTGAGCTACTATCTCGATCACCAAAGTGAAATCAACAGCTACATTGAGCGTAACCGAATTCCAGAGGAGCTGATTGACCCGTTGGTTTGAGACTTATGAGCGGAGTTTTTATCAGCTTCTACCTGGATGAGGATGTTAACGTGTTATTAGCTGATTTGCTTAGAGCAAGGGGGTTTGAAGCAACCACTGCACAAAAAGCGGGTCAGCTTGGCAAAACTGATGAAGAACAGCTAGCTTATGCAGTCAGTCAGAGTATGACGTTATTGTCCCATAATCGTGTGGATTTTGAAGCTTTGGCACAAGCTTATTTTGCAGCGAATCAAGAGCACTACGGGATTATCTTCGCTGTTCGTCGTCCACCCCAGGAAATTTTGCGCAGATTGCTAATTATTTTGAATCAAGTCACAGCCGATGAGATGACAAATCAGGTTCGCTACATCTGATAAGCGATCGCAACTTAACTCATTCATTGGGGTGATCGCTCAATCAGGTCAGTTATGCGTAGGCGATCGCCCATGCTAAGATTGCGGGTGACTTCATGCAAGGCTTGCTGCACGGTCTGGGCATTCATACCAAGATTCGTGCTGTAACCATTATTGGCATTTATATGCAGACAAGGAGTGCCGAACTAGACAAGCCGCGTATTCCTGGTAATGCCCTATTTATGCTCCAGAGAGCCATCGTTCTTGTACACCAGCTTTCTGAATAGGTGTGTATGAACTTTCACGCCAGAGAGTTAACAGCCTTTGAATATATTGCCTACCTTCATAATCTGCTCTTGCTGCATCAAGTAATTTACTAGCAATCCATTTTGCGGCTGCATCCTGTTCTGTAGTCAGTAGACACAAACAAGTTGTAATAGCTCTTAGATACCATAATCCAACTTCAGGATTGTAGAATTCAACTAGTTGTTGCTTTAAACTTGCGAAATCTCTAGTTCCATCAGGATGTAGGAGAAGTGATATTGTTGCAGCTGCTCTAATATTTTGAGTTAAGCTCAAGTTATTACAAATTTTGCTCAAATATGATATGTCATCAATAACTTTAGATAAGCTTGTTTTGAGAAATTCAAGTTCTTCTTTACCCTCTTTAACATGAGAAATACGCCTTGATCTCACTAGCAAAGAGTTCACTAGATGAGGTAGTAAAGGAGCCTCTAATGGGAGGTTTAACTTGAATGGGGAAAAATTCAATAATGATGCAGCATCTTCATATACACATTCGGCACATGCTACTAATCAAGAACTACGCAAGTCTTGCTCACGCTCTGGAGCTTCTTTTATAAAACGGCCCCATACTGCAGGATAGCGAAGTAAAATTTTTGGTTTTTTTGTCAATTTATCAATGATAATATTTAAATTATCTTGATAAATTGAATGGTTTTTATCTACATTAACCATTTCTTCTCTTTCCCAAAAATAAATAGCAATAAGTTGATCATCTTCTACTAGTTTTTTCCATAAATCTAGGCTAATTTTTTTTCTGCTATTACCAGCTTTGATACGTTTCCTTTTGACAACCGAGTATTTCATGGGTTGTTTTTCACATAATTCTTCAAAATCTTGATTGCTGAGAGAATTTAAATATTGAACTTGCTCACTAAGCGAATAATTATCATCTAATGGTATAGAGACACCTAAATTATAAAGAATTTGATTAATAAGACATTTTCGTTTAATTGTAAATAAACTTAAAATTTCTATTAAAAGTAACCGATTATTTTCTTGATTCAAACGAGCAAGACAATAAATTAACCATAGAATTTTAGGAGTTTTATACATTTCATTTAATAGGTCAATACCAGCAATTTCTTCTATCCATTCTGGATGACTATAAACGATTTCAACAAGTCCATAATCTCTAATAGTTTGAGCTTTATTTGTATTAGAAAAATATTTTTCCTTTTCTAATAGAACTTGAAAGAGTCTAAGTTGATTGGATGAAAGACCAAGCTCATTAGCGATAGTGTAAGAATCTTCACTATTAAAACTAATAATTTTTAAAGTTGTTTCTAATGCTTCCTCTGTAAGATAAAGCCATTGTTCGCCTAGTATAATTTTGACAATAGCTTTTAAAAACCATTTCTTTACAGGAATAGATTCTCTCCTAAATCGAACATCTGGATGCACTTGACTAGAAGTTAACACACATGAGAGGTAATCAGAGGGAGAAGAGATTAGGAAATTAGTAACCTTTTCCACTTTATCATGATGATCTGGCAATATATAAACTAAAACAATAGCAGCACCTATACTTTCAGTTGGATTATTGTCTTGAAGGCATGAAATTAAAAAGCTGTACAACCAGGACTGTGAATTTGACTGGCTCACTTGTATTAGAGCATGAAGTAATTCTATTTCTATAGACGCAGCTAACGGTTCAAGGCACTTTCTAAACTGCTGACGAACACGCTTATCTTGTTCTAATACACCTTCCTGTAGTAATCTCGCCGATAAAATAGCACCACGTCCCAGTCTTCGTCTCAGTAACCGTAAATTTTCTTCATCTCCTTCGTTGAGATTTTCTAGTACTTCAATCGCTACTGCTAGTTCTGTTCGACGCCCATTCTCAATTAGAGCACTCAAGAGAAAATGCATAACTTCACGCCAATGAGCATCACCTGCAATTAGCTCAATTCGTTCACGTAATTCCTCTGCATTCACTAACTCATAAAGGAACTCTGCAGCAAAAAATTCTTGTAAAGGACGAATATCGAAACGCACATGATTACCATCAACGGGGGTACTCACTAGAACTAATCTGTCTGTTGTAGCCCTCATTAAAACCTCAACAGTCTCGTCAACTTCCGTCTCCACCATTTGCGAAACTGCATCTTTTACGAGTTTTCTAAACTCATTATTACGATCTAATCGTGTTTGAGCGCCTTGACTTGATTCTGCTCTAGCATGTAAGACAAATCCGAGGCGATTATGTACTGTCTTCAGTAATTGTTCCTCTTCTCGTAAAAGTTTAGCTAATCTTTTATCTGGCAAGTTTCTGTTTGCTTCCCTCTTCCGTATTACCTGATAGAAATTAGTAAATAACTTCCATTTCCTCTCAGGTGGTCTTTCACCATCTCTTACTACAATCGCCATAATATGAGACTGTAAAGGTGTAGTCATCAATTCACGAACAGCAGGAGACTCAATAGCAGATGTCAAAATTTGAAGAGCTTTTTTGGCTTCACTTTGAGAACGACCTAATTCGAGTAATGGCTTAGCACATTCAAGAGCTTGTTGTGGAGAAAGACTAATTAATTCGATGGTAGGACCATCTAAATCTTCAAATTGTCCTGAATATCCTTGGGGGCGAGATGTACACAGAGTCAGAAGGTCAGCATTGATGTCTAAAGCAACATCATTAACGAAGCGGCATACTTCCAGAGCAACTGCATCTTTAACGTCCTGAGGGACTTCATCTAATCCATCGAAGACAATGAGCCAACTACGATTTCCCAGTAACCGTCTAAGTATACCGACGTTAACTTCTTGCCCGATACCAGCACAAATAAACTCTGCTAAGTAGGCTAAAATTCCACGATGCTGACTTTTATCTCGCTGTCCAAACCATTGAGCAAATTCTTTGAGCTCAATAGAAATAGGTATTCTAGGTACTGAAGGCCAGAATCCATCCTTTTCAATTGCCTTTTTAATTTCATTTGCTAAGGTTTTTTGTTTGCCTGAAATACGAGGTACGTCTTTATTCAGGATTAATGCTGCTCGTTGAATTTGACAAAAGAATTGGGTAATTGTTGATTTCCCCTGCCCAGGACCACCTTTTATAAACCATACTCTAGCTCGTGATGGATGCTTGCCCCAAAGCTGCCACTCTTTGGTGTCTGGTTGTTTTTCGTCAATACGATGACATCCAGCTGCAGTTCGTACTAGCCACTGCATTACTAATCCTTGAAGGTTATATTCATTACATCTAAATGGGAGGTCAACAAAAAGGTGGTGGATACCTGGGCGTGTTTCTGCAGTAGATCCAGCTCCTGCTTGCTCTAGTTTGGTATATTGTTGCTCATCTAGTTGAGACAGTATTAAGAAGCGGAGAATTGTCTCTACTTCAGCTTTTGCATCTTTAAGTTGATTGAAAATCTCGGTCAATACATTCCCTGGTGTAAGGAAGTGCCTATAATAATCACTAATTTCTGGGTGAAGTGCTAGCAGATCAAGAATCTTACGACCGCCCCATATGTGAAAGTGATTTTTCAGTTCTGGGTATTCATTGGCAACTAGTTCTCTTGCCTTGTCAAATACACCAGTTTCAGGAACTCCAGAAGGATCGATGTTAGTTGCAACAATCCAGTTGTCTGGCCATTTCTGCTTAGAATCAGGATTCTTGAACTCTTTCAACTCTTCTCGAATCTGCGCTAGTAACCATTTCTGAGGATCTTTGGAAAGGTTAGGCTTGTGAAACTTTGATTGTATATACCAACATCCAGACCAGCGGTCTGTTTCACTTGGATATGGAGCTTCACCTTCAAAATATCCATCGCGTCCACCATCTGAACCTAGACTAAATCCTGTAAGTCCGAGCCCAAGGACACGTAAGGCAAGATGATTTACCAAGTGCTCAAACGTATTTGGATCTAAGGGGTTCAAATCATAGCTGTCAGGCATCGTTTTTCAGGATTATGGAATGTTTGAACAACCTACAGCTAGGTAGGGGCGGGCATTCCCCACTGGAACCTCTGAGAGTTGTATATCGAGTTTAACTTAGGCGTAGAAATTTATACTCTAAAACTATCGCCCTACACCTTAAACTTCTCCGTAATCCGCGCTCTGGACTATAACCTCTGAACGAAGTGCGATCGCCCATTTCTTCAACTGCTTTAATCATAGCTGTGCGGGAAGCTCCCGGCAGTGATTCTGTAACATCACCAATAGACCTAATATCAAGCCCGGTTGATTAGTTAGTTATTATTTAGAGCATGCTGCAAAAATCTTAAAATGCTCTCTCCCCCTGCTCCCTACCCCCTGAAAAGGTGCGCTCTTAATAATAAGTCTTTAACCACACATGATATGAGGAGTTCCCGTGAAAAACCACGTCTGGGGAGAGCGATCGCCCGAACCTCAGTGCAATCATGCGATGGCGCAGAGCGCCCGCTTCGCGATCGCCATTTCTCCAACAGCAATAATTATGCTAGTAATTACTTTCATTAAATAGTATAAAATTTTCCGTTTTGTACGGTTAGCGCGAAAAGCTATAGGAATTACTTAATAAGTATATTAAGTCAATTGTTATACCTAAAAAAATATGAGAAAACGAAAACGCGACCAAATTAAGCAATTCGTACTAACTCATGTTGGCGCAAACTCTCCACCCAACCGTAGACGCAAAAGAAGAAAGGTTGCTCGATATGTTGCCTACAAGATATTGGGGCTAGAGACAGAAGAAGGGCGGCTAAATGACTCGTATAAATCTCTAGAAACAAATGACGAGACGGATTGTATTTATTGGGAAATAATGCGACAAATGTCAAAATAATTCGGTTCTGTAATTTTACTGAAAACAACCAAACAAGCTTAGATTTTCGCCCCTCCAAGAAAACCTGGAGGGGCGAAAGGATATCTGTGTCTTTGGAATAGCGATTGGCTTTGCCACTGCCCCTTGGGCAATCGCCCAAGATTCTTAAGAAATCAAAGCTATGATCTAAAGCGGTCTGTAATTCGCTTCATCGCCTCCTCCACATTCTCCCGACTATTGAAAGCCGAAATACGGAAGTAACCTTCACCCGCTGCACCAAACCCAGAGCCAGGTGTGCCTACAACATTGCAGGTGTGCAGCAACTTATCGAAGAAATCCCAACTGGACAGAGCATGGGGTGTTTTCACCCAAACATATGGCGCATTCTCACCGCCAAAAACTCCTAATCCTGCATCTGTGAGTTTCTTACAGATAATTTTGGCGTTTTCCAGATAAAAGTTGACTAATTCCTTAATTTGTGCTTTTCCTTCCTCAGAGTAAACCGCTTCGGCTCCGCGTTGCACTATATAGGACACGCCATTGAACTTGGTGGACTGGCGGCGATTCCACAGCTTCCACAGTTCTACATCGGAACCATCGGCTGCTTTTGCTGTCAGGTTCTTCGGTACGACTGTAAGCGCACAGCGAGTGCCGGTAAAGCCTGCATTCTTGGAGAAGGAGCGAAACTCAATCGCACACTCCCTTGCTCCTTCTATTTCGTAGATGGAGTGGGGAATTTCTGGATCGGTGATGTAGGCTTCGTAAGCTGCATCGAAGAAAATGATGGAGCCATTTGCTCTAGCATAATCTACCCATGCCTTCAGGTGTTCTTTGGTAGCAACGGCTCCCGTGGGGTTATTGGGGAAGCAGAGGTAAATTAAATCGACTTTTTGAGAGGGAATTTCGGCAGTGAAGTTGTTTTCAGCCGTAATTGGCAGATAAACTAAGCCCTCGAACTCGCCCTTATCATTGGCGGCTCCAGTATTTCCCGCCATCACGTTAGTGTCAACATACACCGGATAAACGGGGTCTGTAACAGCGATGATGTTGTCGTTGCCAAAGATGTCGAGAATATTGCCCGTGTCGCATTTGGAACCGTCGGAGATAAAGATTTCGGATGCATCAACCTCGCACCCCCGCGCTTGGAAATCTTGAGCGGCTATTTTCTCCCGCAACCAAGCATAACCCTGCTCTGGACCATAACCCTGAAAGGTAGCGCGATCGCCCATTTCTTCAACCGCTTTAATCATAGCTGTACGGCAAGCTTCCGGCAGTGGTTCTGTAACGTCACCAATCCCAAGCTTGATGATTTTAGCGTCAGGATTGGCTTGAGCAAAGGCATTTACCCGTCGCGCAATTTCGGGAAATAAATATCCTGCTTTCAGCTTGAGGTAGTTGTCGTTAATCGTTGCCATAGTCGTTTGTTACAAATGCGATAAATAAACAGCTTACTGCAATTGCTATGTGTAATTTGATGAATAACTTATTGAATCTAGCTAGCAATTAACTATCTTGCAATCCATTGCATCGATACAGATCATGCATAGCATCGATACATTTTTGACACTCCCACGGCTTTAACGAAGTGGAGCCGTGGGATTCTTGCTTCATCCAGTCAACTTACTTAAAGGAGTTTCCTCACCTAAGCAGAGGTTGTTCTGTCCACAAGCTTTAGATTCCGTATGCCCTACGGTACTTTTTATTCCTCTGATCAGAATTTGTTTTGCTGCATTGTGATCACGATGCAGGACTGTTCCACATTCATGACACTTGTGGGTACGAGTAGACAAAGATTTTTTAACTCGTGTCCCACAATTGGAGCAGTCTTGCGATCGACTCAAACGCTATCAAAATTCTGAATCGCTGCAAATCCTTCCGACTCCGACGAGTGATTTCCTGGTCGTATGGAAAAGAGCGTTTGCATTCTAACACCCTGAGCAGCTTTCAACTCAGCAGTTACGTCTGAGATAAAGAGAATTTTTTCTGGCACTACTCCTATAGCATCGGCTATTTTGTGATAGCTCTGAGCCTCCCTTTTAGAACCAGTTTGGGTGTCAAAGTAACCACTGATAAAACCAGTCAAGTCTCCTACTTCACTGTATCGAAACAGGAGCTTTTGCGCCTGAACACTGCCAGATGAGAAGATAAATAGCCGCTTAAGCGCCTTTGTCCAGCGTTCAAACGCGGGTTTTACGTCTGGAAAGATCTGCGATCGCAATGTACCATCCCGATACCCTTGCTCCCAAATCTTGCCCTGTAACGATTTTAACCCTGTTGATTTGCGGTCAATAGCAATCAAATGGTGTATGTACGCAACAGCGGCTGTCGCTTCCGTTCCTTGCCAATGCGGTACTGATAACCCTTGTGCCAAATCAGTTTCGTACTCTTGCCTTAACCATTGCAAATCGGTTTGCACCTCTACTTCCTGCTGCTGAGTTGTGAGAAAATTGGCTACATGGTCACGGGCAAACGGAAATAACACTCCAAAAACATAGTCAACCGGGGTGGTTGTGCCTTCAATATCGAGGAGGATAATCTCTGCTGTATCGGAATAGTGTGCAGTCATGACTAAATCAGTTAACAGTTAACAGTTATCAATTATCAGTTAACAGTATCAACTGATAACTGATAATTGATAACTGACTATTCAGCGACATCCTAAGCTGTCACGAGTTGAGACGCCTGTCACCGGATTGATTCCATCAGCGCGATCGCACATCAACTTCGCTTCGTAGGTATCAAGGATTGCACCAGAAAAATCTGCTCCTGTAATTAGCGCTTTCAAGAAGCGACTGCTGGTGAGAATAGCATCGGTAAAATTGGTGTTCGTTAAATTGGCTTCAGCAAAAATGACGCGATCAGCAAATGTTCCTGCAAGATTTGCTCCGCTTAAGTCTGCTTTAAAAAACGACCCCTTGGTGATAATAGTTGCACTGAGGTTCGCTCCTTGGAAATTTGCCTCCTGCATATTCGCACCTGCAAAGGACGTTCCGTGTAAATCTTTATTGGAAAAATTTTGATATCGTAAGTCGGCGAACGTGTAGTTGACGGTGTTTTCCTGTGCTAGAACAGCAGGGGTATTTGAGAGCCAGCAACCTGTCACCCAAAGGAGGAGCAGGACACCGCAAAAACAGTGCAACCAAGCTTGAACTTTCCGCTTCATTGATAGTTTACAAAATACATCTTCCATTCAGATACTAGCTTCGCTAGGGCTTGATTGAGCCTCCTCCTAAGTACTCAAGCTGGCAAAATCGAATAACTGCGTATCAGCAAGATGAGATGGGCAAACATTCTGAAGGCTACTAAATAAACTCTCAATCCTGCCTGGATTTTCTTTTTCCCAGGCTTGCAGCATCTGTTTTATCTGTACCCGTTGTAGGTTCTCTTGAGAACCGCAAAGGTTGCATGGAATAATCGGAAATTTTCTGAGCTTGGCGTATTGCTCAATGTCATGCTCGGAACAGTATGCTAGTGGTCGAATGACTACGTGTTGCCTGTCGTCACTCAAAAGCTTTGGTGGCATGGCTTTGAGTTTTCCTGCATGGAACATATTCAGAAACAAAGTTTCCACAATGTCATCCCGATGATGTCCTAGTGCAATTTTCGTAGCGCCTTCAACGCTTGCGATACGGTAAAGAATAGCACGCCGCAAGCGTGAACATAAACCACACATCGTCTTTCCTTCCGGAATCACGCGTGTCACAATGCTGTAGGTATCTTCTTCTACTATCCTGTAAGGTACACCTAGAGATTCCAAATATTCTGGCAGTACATGTTCTGGAAAACCTGGTTGTTTCTGGTCTAAGTTTACCGCCAGAATCTCGAAGTTTACTGGGGCTCTGCGCTGGAGGTTGAGCAGCAAATCAAGCATTGTGTAAGAATCTTTACCACCTGATAGGCATACCATAACGCGATCGCCATCCGAAATCATGTTGTAATCACTGATAGCTTTTCCTACCAAACTACGCAGGTGTACCTCCAGCTTTTTCAAGGTTTTGGAAGTTAAAACCTCCGTTGCTTCCATGAAATATCCCTCTGTTTTACGATTCTAAGAACAAATATAAGGAGAAATTTTTATATTGTCAGAAATTGGGACTCAAAATATCAACACTGCAAGAATTTCTATTATTATTCCGGTTCTTAATGAGGTGAATAATATAAAACAAGCTGTTGCCAGCACTCAACCAAGTACAAATGTGGAAGTGATTGTGGTAGACGGCGGTTCAAATGATGGTATTGCGGAAATTGCTGAATCTTTAGGTGTCAAGCTTATCTCTGCTCCTCGTGGTCGTGCTACTCAAATGAATGTGGGTGCTTTGGCTGCAAGTGGAAATATTTTGCTGTTTCTGCATGCAGATAGCCGCTTACCTGCTGAGTTTGATATTATGGTTCGCACTGCACTGCAACAAAGAGGGGTTGTGGCGGGTGCTTTTGCACTCAGGATAGACGCACAGCTATGGAGTTTGCGGTTGGTGGAATGGGGGGTGAATTGGCGATCGCGTTTTTTGCAAATGCCTTATGGAGATCAAGCAATTTTTTTAACAAAAGAAATATTTTATCTAATTGGTAAGTTTCCAGAACTCGCTATTATGGAGGACTTTGAACTGATACAACGGTTAAGGCGGACTGGAGGAATTACCATCATTGCTGTACCTATTTTGACATCTGCACGTCGATGGCTGAAAAACGGAGTTTTCAAAACCACGCTGACCAATCAAATCATTATTGTGGCTTATTTACTTGGTGTTTCTCCAAAGCGGATTATAAGCTGGTTCCGACGATAGAAATTAAGAAAGATTTAAGCTGCACATCATATAAGTGTCGTATTCTTAGTTTGATATAGCGATTGGAGATATTGTCTGCAAAAGGTATTCTTAAATTGGAATAGAAGTATTAAAATTGCATCCTCCGGTGCTTAGTAGAGAAATGCTTGGAAGATATCTATCAATTTTTTAACTCACAAAAAATTGCAAAGATTGTCGTCCTTGTCAAGAAGGATTTTGCATTTTCAATTCTCAAAGGAGGTACACCAATGTCAGAATTCCAAAGAGTTACAGTTCGCCCGATGGATGAGTATAACCAGACATTGGTTTCTTACGTACATCCACAGAATTGGGTCAATCCTCAACCTGCTGATTATTACGACTTGGTAGTGATTGGTGCGGGTACAGCAGGCTTGGTGGCGGCTGGAGGTGCAGCACTTGTGGGTGTGGGTTTGAAAGTTGCCTTGATTGAAAAACACCTTATGGGTGGGGATTGTTTGAATTTTGGTTGCGTACCATCAAAGACCATTATCCGGTCTTCTCGGGTAGTTGGGGAAATGTGGAATGCGAAACAATATGGAATTCACGCGCCAAGTCCATATATTGATGTTGATTTTCCTGAAGTTATGGCACGGATGCGGCGCATAAGAGCTGGGATCAGCTATCATGACTCAGCGGTGCGCTTTCAAAAGATGGGGGTAGATGTCTTTTTAGGGAACGCTCAGTTTGTCAGCAACGATACCGTGGAAGTTAACGACAAAACTCTCCGGTTTAAAAAAGCGGTGATCGCTACGGGAGCCAGACCCATGTTACCTTCAATTCCAGGAATTGAAGAAGCGGGTTGCCTGACTCATGAAACAGTGTTTTCTCTGATCCAAAAACCCCAAAGCTTGGTGGTGATTGGTGGAGGACCAATTGGCGGTGAATTGGCGCAGGCTTTTCGACGCTTAGGTTGTGAGGTGACACTTTTGCACAAAGGAAGTCATATCCTCAATAAAGAAGATGCTGACGCAGCGGAGATTGTCGAAAAAGTCTTGATTCGCGAAGGAATTCGCTTAGTGCTGAATTCCCAGATACAGAAGGTGGAAAAGACTGACGAGGGTAAAACGGTTTACTTTACCTGTAATGGTAAGCAGGATGTTGTTACAGTAGATGACATTTTAATAGGTACAGGACGCGCCCCAAATGTGGAAGGTCTGAATTTAGAAGCCGTCGGGGTAGAATACGACCAGCGCCGGGGTGTGATAGTGAATGATTACCTGCAAACCACGAATCCTAGGATTTTTGCAGCTGGGGATATCTGCATGAACTGGAAGTTTACCCATGCTGCTGATGCTGCAGCCCGCATTGTGATTAGAAATGCACTGTTTTCTCCTTTTGGTTTGGGACGACAAAAACTCAGCAGTTTAATAATGCCTTGGGTCACTTATACTGATCCCGAGATTGCTCATGTCGGAATGTACGAACACCAAGCGCAGGAAATGGGTATTGATGTCGCGACGATAAAAATACCATTTACTGATGTAGACCGAGCGATCGCCGATGGTGAAGAGGAAGGATTTGTCAAAATCCACCATCGAAAGGGATCTGATAAAATATTAGGCGCTACCATTGTTGCCCGTCATGCGGGTGAGATGATTTCACAGATAACAACGGCAATGGTTCATAATATTGGCTTGAACAAGCTGAGTCAAGTGATTCATCCTTACCCAACTCAAGCTGAAGCCATTAGGAAAGCAGCAGATGCTTACTATCTCTCTACTGCCCTCACACCAAACACCAAACGACTGTTAGCATGGGTGAAAAAGTTTTCCTAACCCGTAATAAAACTTGTTTGTAGTGAGGACTTCAGTCCTCTCTAAACTAATATTGAACCTCGCATGACTAAAAGTCACGCGATTCCTGTTTCAACGATCTCTGCCTGAATTGCTCCAGGTCTTACAAGTTCTCCACAGGCGTTTAGAGCCTCCGGGATACCCACGGCGGCTATTAATCTCAATCCCTCACCCAATATGTTCAAAGCCGCATTATTGTCTCTCAAATTGTAATTACTGCAAGTAGGACAAGACCCGCAGCTTTAAATCTTTGACTAAGGGGTTGATAAAACCACAATGATTACAAGTTTGAGATGAGGGATAAAACGTGCCAATTTTCTGCACAATTCTGTCATGCCACAAAGCTTTATATTCCAACATGACAACGAATTTAGCCCAACTAGCGTCTGAAATGCTCATTGCTAATTTGTGATTCTTCACCATGTTAGCGACTCGTAAATCTTCGATACAAATAATGCTGTTTTCCTTGATTAGACGAGTTGACAGCTTGTGCAGAAAGTCGTCTCTCAAATTCGTAATCCGTTCGTAAGTACGAGCCAGCTTGTTTTTCGCTTTGACTCTATTACTACTACTCTTTGCACTACGGGATAGTTTTTTCTGGCATGAGCGTAACTTCCTTTTTTGAGTTCTATAATATTTTGGATTGTCTACAACTTCACCATTGCTGGTAACAAGATAAGCTTTAATTCCCAAATCCAATCCAATATTCTCTGTGACTTGAGGGTATTTTTCTATCTCTGTTTCGCACAGAATACTAGCAATGTATTTACCAGAAGAAGTGCAAGTTACCGTAACATTTATAAGCTTTCCTGTAATGTCTTGAGACTTGTGAAACTTCACCCATCCTAGCTTTGGTAGCTTTAAACGATTCTGTATTACCTGAATATTGCCGTTGGTCAGGTTGGTTTTGTAGGACTGCTTGCATCCATGTTTCTTTTTTAATCTAGGAAAGCCTACGCCCTTCTTGCCTTTAGCTTTTTTTAAATCAGAAAAGAAGTTTTTGTAAGCTGTTTCTAGATTCTTGAGCGAGTTTTGTAGAGCAAACTTATCTATCTCTTTGAGCCATTCAATCTCTTTTTTGAGTAAAGTTAACTGCTGACTGCAACCATTGTAGTTTAAGGTTTTTTGCTCAGTATTATATAGCTCTTTTCTCAATGTCAGAAAGCGGTTATACACAAACCTTGCACAACCAATAGTCTTATTGATTAAGACTTCTTGATTGTGTGTAGGAATTAGTGTGACTTGAAACGCTTTCTGGATTTTGGTTTTGTATATAGTTCTTGACTTGTGCTTCTGTGTTTTCTGAAACAGTGCTTACAAAATAGCTTGGATTCCAAAGATGCCCACCCCATAATTTTTTGTTCAATTGAGGAAATTTTAAAAACAGCTTCCTAGTTGATATTCCCTTTAGCATTTTGACTATGTTGGGCATGGTGTGCTGAGGTGTTGCCGAAACTAAAACATGAACATGGTCTTCTACAACCTCAAGGCTCTCTACTCTCAACTTGTAGAGAATTGCCGTCTCGACTAAAACCTCTTTCAAGAACTCGGCTATTTCATCCTTCAATACCTTGTGTCTATATTTGACGCACCATACTATGTGGTACTCAATTGCATAAACGTATCCTAGAAGTGTGTTTTACTTCCATACCTAATCTTACCATGTGCATGACCATGCGTTCGCGTTCGCGTAGCGTGCGCTTCGCGCTCAGCGTCTCGCAGAGAAGAAAAAATATAGAAATATGGAACGCCTAACTCATGACTAGAAGTCACGAGTGTGCAGCTTGCAGAAATCAAAACTAAAGCCCTGACTACGAACTTCCGCACTGCATGAAAATCAAACCACAGATACACACAGATGCACACAGATGATTGATATATTTATATATTTATATATTTATATATCTTTCAAAACAATGTGATGTTTCGAGTCAAAACCGATTTTACCTTGTTGTTGTAACTTGCCCATAAGTCGTGTAATAGTTACCCTGGTCGTGCTGCAGGCGCTAGCAAGTTCTTCATGAGTGAAGCGAACACTGAGGCGGATTCCCTCTGCTACTGGTTCACCAATTTCCTGTTTTAAAAAAAGTAATAATTGCTCAAATCGGTCTTGTACTCGTCGTCTACCAGCAATCACCAAAAAAAATTCTGTTTGCCGTAATCGTTGATTAATTTTTGGTAAAAAAGTATGACTGAGGCTTGGTGAAGCGGCAATTTCTGCAAGGTCAATTAACACTAATTGTACTTCAGATAGAGCTGTTGCTTGGTAAATGTGTAGCGTGGTCAAACTTGAACCAAAAACCATTCCTTCTCCTGCCAACCCAACCATGACTTCCTCGCCTGTTTCACAAACCGTACTCAGCTTGACGCAACCTTGACAAACATACAGAAGAGTGGGTGAGTTGAGGGAAATAGATTCTCCTCTGCAATATTTATGCCAGAGGCGGTTTTGAATTAGGTCGTCGTCATTTTTCAACAGCGCTAATTCTACTTGTTTGCGTTCAGTAATATCACGTATCAGCCAGCGGAGTCCTATTGGCTTACCCTGCTGATTGCAGACAACTCCCACTGCCATGGCGGCGTCCAATAACTCGCCATCACGTTTTTGAATGCGTACGACTAACTCTTTTACCTTGGTGCATTCGCATATTTGGGTCAGGTAGCTGCGAAAAGCCGGACGATCTGGGAGTGCCACAAAGTTTACTATTGGTTTGCCTATCAGATAGTTCTGTGAGACTTTCAGTAGCGTCGCCGTCGTATGGTTGGCTTCACGAATGATACCTAAGGTATCTGTTACTAAGTAAGCATCTGGTGCAAACTCGAATAAATCCTGGTAGCGTTGACGTTCCGCTTCTAGCAAAGTTCGTGTTTGTATGAGTTCTTCATTCTGCTGATGAAGTTCCTCTGTAGCCAAACTGACTATTTCCGAAGCACTACCAAGTTCGACAAGAGCTTGCGGTAGCAGATCTGGCATGATCGGCATTGTATTCAGATTTTCGTATAAATCTGTTAAACGCCTGTACATTCCCTGTGTGCGTTGGGTAAATTTGTCTATTTCTAATTTGTCTATATTCACTATAAATTCCTACGAGAAACCCTACGAGGACTGAAAAAAATATCCTACTTAATGAAGTATAAACATAATGCGAATTAGGCAAACCTACAGAACCAAATGACTAATATAAAAAAATTAAATTACCTTATTTTGAGAGGCTAATCAAATTCACTCTACAGCAGTCCTAAATAATTTGTGACTAGGCAAAAGGTGGTTGGTAATGAGTAGTAGGTCTTAGTTGTGATTGTTTCCCTCTGTACCAAATAATAATAATAGTTTCACAACACCTATAAAATTGAATTGTTATAGAATTTTACATTGAAATATTTTCGTAATTTCCAATCAGCCACAATATTTCCCTGAAAACTGTTGGGCTATAGGAGACAACGAAAGTCATTATTTCTAAATGCATGATGCATATAACCAAAAAAATATAGTAGCAGACACAAGCAAAATCTTTCTTCTATCTCTAGTGAGATAATACTAAAAATTGAAGTATATACAGAAAAATATCAAGTTTTACTTTTTACGTTTGCACTTTCTCGTAAACTAAGGTCAGAAACACCTCTCAATTCAATTCCTGACTTTCATTCCCTGCTGGGGATTCATAAGTAACTTGCCCTCCCTTATACATATTAAGTAGAATATACCATTTCGCATCACCCTCGTTGTATCTTATGCAAACTCCAAACGGTATGACTTCTACCTTCCAAGACGTATCGCGCAGGGAATTGCGAGAGTTAGTCAGAGTTCAATTACAAATGCTGCTGGAAGCTGGGGACTTGCAGGGAGCAAAAGCGATTCTGGTACCTGTACAGGCTCCGGATATTGCTGAGGCGATTGAAGGGTTACCAGAAGCCATGCACGCTTTAGCATTTCGCTTGCTTTCTAAACAAGAAGCGATCGAAGTTTATGAACATCTCGACTACAGCGTCCAAGAACGGCTGATCGAGGAATTGAGAAGTCAGGAAGTCCTCGATATTGTCGATAAAATGTCGCCAGATGACCGAGCTAGGTTATTTGATGAATTACCAGCAAAAATTGTGAATCGATTGCTGGAACAACTAAGCCCAGGCGAACGCCAAGCCACATCTCAACTATTGGGTTATGAAGCGGGAACGGCTGGGCGGATCATGACGCCAGAGTTAATTTCGCTGAAAGAAAATTTTACAGTGGCGGAAACTTTAGACCGGATTCGCCGCTTAGCTAATGCGAGCGAGATGATTTATTATCTCTACGTCACGGATGCAGCAAGGCGTTTAACTGGGATTTTGTCCCTACGCCAGTTGGTGACGTCTCAACCTGAGCAAAGAATTGGCGACGTGATGATCCGTGAATCAGTGTTTATCTATACCGATACAGACCAGGAAGAAGTCGCCAGGTTGATACAACGATACGACTTTCTGGCTGTGCCTGTGGTGGATCGAGAACGGCGTCTTGTAGGTATTGTCACTGTTGATGATGTTATCGATATCCTGCAAGAAGAAACCACTGAGGATATATACACCTTGGGTGGTGGTGTGCAATCCGGAGGCGACAACTATTTTCAGTTGGATTTAATCTCAGTAGCTCGCAAGCGGGTTGTATGGTTGTTGGTCTTACTTGTAACCAACACTGTTACCGGAACTATTATTAGGTCACAAGAGGATATTTTGGCAAAAGTCGTGTCGCTGGCGGCGTTTATCCCCTTGCTGACTGGTACTGGCGGTAATGTTGGGGCGCAGTCTTCCACAGTGGTGATTCGCGGGATGAACACCGATGAAATTCGTGCTATGGGACCTTTGCAAGTTATTGTACGCGAAGGTCTTGCAGGTGCATTGCTGGGAGGTATATTGGGGACGATCGCTACGGTGTGGGCTTTCTTGCTGCAAAAGAATTTAGAGGTGGCGATCGCAGTCGGAATCAGTCTTGTAGCCATTTCTGTTTTAGCTTCCGTCTCTGGTTCCGCGCTACCATTTTTGTTCCGCATCCTCCGTTTAGATCCGGCATTAATGTCAGCACCATTCATTACCACAGCTGTGGATGTATTAGGTGTTTTGATTTACTTTAGCTTGGCGCGAGTCATTTTAAGGATGTGAGTTACGAAGAAGAACTCAGAACTCAGAACTCAGTAGCAATAATCCTGAATTTTGTATTCTGAATTCTTCACCTCTAACTCTTAACCAATGCGTGGATTTTAGATTTTAGATTTACAGATTGTGTTCACGCGTAGCACCTCGTAAGTATCGTATTTGATATATGAAAATTGAGAGACACAGATCCCCGACTTCGCAAAAGTTGTCGGGGATCTTGTTTTTCACAAATGATTTAGCACTGTTTTGACATCTCCCCTGACTAGAAGTAAGGGGATTCTAAACTGATGTTGCTACGGGGGCTAGAAGCGCCCCTGCGCAACGTTTACGATATGATCTGTTTAATCGCGTAAACAAATCAAATCGTTGTGGCACTGTCAAAGATGCCCTACCCACCTCGACTAGGTTTAAAGCTAGCTGTGTATTGCACCTTATCATGATGTTGGCGCTCCGATTGCAATCTGCATTGATGAGATGACCATCACGACTCCGGTACAGTCCGCGCTTGACCCTATCACCCGATGGTTTCCACCCCACGGGTTTTTCACCGTGTTTAGGTAAAGAATCACCGTCAAGAAATGACGCTTTTGACGTGTACGCTTCTTCCGTAACTGTCAAGACAATTCCATACTCTTTACAGAGTTGTTTAAGCCGCTCAATTAGCCGTCCTGTGGGGATGACAACAAAGTTTTGGTTGTTGCGTTTTCCCATGTTGGAACGGCTTTTTTGACCTTCATTCCAACCGACAATAATATTTCCAACTCGGTCATTTAAGCATTGATTTACGATGAATCGTGCTGCTTTGTTTACGGCGTCACGCATCTGGTTGTTTCGTTTGCACTGTACCCGGTCAAGGTTGGAGTCCCAGTAAAATTCAGATTTCCCTTGTTTGTACTTGGCGACTAGGCGGCAGTAACCCTGGTTGATGTTTTTTAGCTTGCGACCGTCGATAATCAAGCTTTTGCCATGAGTCGAGACACCTGTAAGCCAGTTGGTTCCACCGTGGTCAAATGACCAGAAAGAAAAGGGTACAAGCCCCTAAATTTGTTTATGGAAAAAGAAAAAATGTATTTCACCGAGTAGGCGCAAGAAATACGGCATCCTTGTTACAAGCCCCTAAATTTATTTATGGGGTTCTTACTTTTGACTTTTGAATGCGTGACTTTTGACTTCCCCGAAGGGGCTGACCATGCCTGGGTATAGTCAAGGTTTGGGTTGTTGTCAACTGGCTCTTTGCCGTCGTCAATCACCCAGTCAATCCACATTTCTCCGAGCCGAGGACGTACCGTGACTTCTCGCACCCAGTCCGAGTCAATGAAATCAGGTAGTTGCAGCTTAATCTCGGTCAGTAGGTGAGGTTTTGTGTCACGGCTAATTGACGGGTAAAAGCAGCCATCTTTGTAGTTAAGCGCTTGTCTTGGAAACGTCACAGCCGCAAGCCCACCACGCTTTCTGTACTTTGGCAATGAAGGTTTATCAACCTCACCTTTGTAGTACTTTTGCACCAAACCGTTGTAACCAACAATTGACTCACCTACCGTCTTTAAAGTCTGTTGTGCAGACTGGGCTGCCATTGCCTTGTAGTGAGGACTGTCTTTAAGGGCTTTGTCTAGTCCTGGGTAAGTAGTATCACACTTATATGTCTTCCAGCCATAGCGTAATTCATCACCACGCCAGTAGAGCGTGAATGCGTCACCTTGTTGCTCTAACTTGCTGTAATGGCTTTGACGAGTATGGTAGATTGCTGAATTTGTCAGACTGTTGGCGTGTTCACACTGGTTAACCCAAAACGCTAGCTCAACATCCGTAAACTTTGCTTTAACTGGTATTGCTCGGTACATCTTGTCATCAGTTTTTGTTGTTACCTGTAGTAGTTCCTATACAATATATCAACAAAGTTCCGGATAATGGCAAGCCTTTCTAAACAAGATCACGAGTACAGACGTACCGAAAACTCTGTTTCCAGCGTCAATTACCACTTTGTGTTTGTACCGAAACGACGAAGACCCGTGTTAGTCAGCAAAGTGGCTCAAAGATTGCAGGAAATCATATTTGAATTGGTACAAGAGCATAACTGGCGGTTGATTGCCCTGGAAATCCAGCCAGACCACGTGCATATGTTCATCAACGCTCCAACAGATGAAGCCCCAGCCAAAATTGCTATGTGGGTCAAAGGAAGGGCATCTCACCACTTGAGGAAGGAATTCCCCGAATTAAAAAAACTACCTGCTTTATGGACACCGACCTATTTTGTAGCCTCAACAGGTCAAGTCAGCACTGAGGTAGTTAAAAAGTATATTGAGAATCAACGCGGAAAGTAGAGAAACTTAGGACTGAAGTCCTACGAATCGGGTTTCATCCCCCGGCTAAAAGCACAGATGTAGTTTGACGTACGAAGGAAAACTACATCTTCGGGGGTTCTCACCCTCTCGCTCTCACCTGATAGATAAAAATGACACAATGCAATAAGTTGCAATGTAGGTGAGAAAATCACTGTGAGTCAAATGTTCTTGACAAAACAGATCAACTCGGTTATAAGATTCCTATTACCAGCACTTTTCATACTTACTATCACTATTATTCCTTTTTCAAAAGCTAATCAGGCTGTATTAGACATCTCCGAAAAATGCTAAAACCTCTGTATGACTGGCTTTTAACAGGCGATCGCTAACTTCAAACATCAGCCATTCTCCACGCAAAAACCAGCTTTTGAGATAGTTCTTGTTGAAAATAAAGTAAAAAAAACAAGTTGGCAGTAAATTTTAGCTACGTTGTCTCTCACTATTTCATAGTGGTAAAACTAAAGCTCTAATTCGGAATCTTACAAGTCCACAAATTGTCTGAATCACCTGCTCATATTTATGTGGATTTAGCCTAAATCGTTCGGATGCAGATCTAAAGATTTTAACTAACCGAATCAAATGTTCAACAAATATCCGGTTTGAAGCCATTTCTTTGTTTTTCTCTTTTTGTAACTGGCTTAATTCTCCTTTTTTCGGCTTTTTCGTGGGAGTCTTAATTGATATTTCTCCTTGATAACCTTTATCTCCTTTAAACCTTTGATTAGAGTCAAAGGTTTTTTGACTTTCACGGAACAAACTTATGTCACTTTTTGGTCCAGGTTGACCCGCGATTACATCAACAATATCTTGACCGTCTGGTAAAACAATAATTTGATTTTTAAAAGTATGCTTTTTCTTCTTACCAGAGTAATATTTTTTCTGCTCTTTATACTCTCTAGGTCTTTCTCTAGGCTGCTCACAGCTATCTACTATTAGTTCGTACTCGGTTAAAATTTCTTGAACTATCTCGTAATCACTTGCATTTTTTTTTACCTGTTCAAGTAAACTTGATGGCAAGAGTTCTTGTAGGAGTGGAAACCAGTAGTTGAATGTATCATTTGCCGTTGATTCACTCACTCCAAACTGGATACCTAGTAATTGAAATGTTGTTAAATGTCTCAAGTATATTAATGTTAAGAGAATCTGCTCTTCTGTAGATAGTTTTACCTTCCGACCACCCCCTTTATTTATGATTCTAACTTTCTTTGCTTCTATGTCTTGTTGCTTTTGCATATGTAAAGCGATCGCCTGATTTATTAGTTGTTCTAGTTGCTCATACTTTAGACCAATCAAGCGCTGCGTTTCCTGGGAGTTGTTTTTAATGTAACCTAATACGTTACTCATATTCTTATGGTAAAAAAGTTAATTTTATACTCTTTTACCACAGAACGCTTCTATTTTGGAGATATCTATTACCAAAACCAAGGCAGACAAGCAATCCTATAACTATTGAAAATACGAAACCAGGTACAACAGATTGGCAGTTGACCAATCCTGCTACCAGGGGGGAAATTGAAGGTTATGCTTCGCTCACTAGTGTAAATCGCGGCAACGAAATCAAGTTTTTTGTAAATACAAAAGAACCCAGCTATACGATGGAAATTTTCCGTATGGGGTGGTACGCTGGTTCTGGAGGACGGCAAATTGCACCTGTAATTACACGCAAGAGAGTACAGCAACCGCCGCCACTTGTGAATGAAGCAACTGGATTGATTGAATGCAATTGGAAAGATCCATATGTTTTGAAGATTCCCTACAACCCTGCAGATCCCTCACAATGGGCAAGTGGTGTTTACTTAGCAAAACTGACTGCAAGTAAGAGCGGCAAGCAAAGCTATATTATTTTTGTAGTCCGCGATGATAGTCGTGCTTCTGATATTTTGTTCCAATCAAGTGTCACAACTTATCAAGCGTATAACAACTGGGGTGGGATGTCGCTTTATCGGTGGAATAGTCGCGCCAAACAAGCATACAAAGTTTCCTTCAACCGTCCTTACGCTGCTAGTCCAAACTTGAAAGCTGCTTATGGAGTGGGAGCAGGAGAATTTTTGACTAACTTTCAACCGAAAAGGAGAACCTCTAGCGCTGGTTGGGAATACAACATGGTGCGGTGGCTAGAACGGGAAGGCTACGATGTCACCTACTCCACAGACGTTGACACCCACGAAAATCACATTGACCAATACACTAGTAAACCAATACTGTTATTGCATAAAGCTTTTCTTTCGGTCGGTCATGATGAATACTGGTCGTGGAATATGCGGAAAAATGTAGAAGCAGCAAGAGAAAGCGGTGTGAGTCTCGGCTTTTTTTCTTCTAATACCTGTTATTGGCAAATTCGTTTTGAGCCAAGCAATTTGACAAAACAGGTCAATCGCACGATTGTGGGATATAAAGAAAGCGCTATCCTAGACCCCTTTGCTAGGGACGGCGATCCAAATAACGATTATCTTGTGACGACTCGTTGGCGAGCAAAACCTGTGAATTTGCCAGAGGATGCTCTTATTGGAGTCATGTACGAGACATTTCAAGTCAACGCAGATATTGTCATCGATCATACAGCCCCAGATTGGCTGCTTGCTGATACGCAGTTAGGTAATAGCAATCCTCAAGCTTCCGTACATACTAATCAGAAAGTACCTGACAAGGAAATGCGTCTTGAGGGACTTTTGGGCTACGAAGTTGATCGAATGTTTGGTAATGCCCCAGCAAATACCATCCGCATTGCTCATTCACCTTATCGTTATGGTAAAGGCATTCGATATGCAGATATGACAGTTTATACAGCAAATTCCGGGGCAACAGTGTTTGCCACCGGCTCGATACAATGGAGTTGGGGGCTAGATGATTATAATGCGCCGCAACTACGCCCCTCTGTTATAAATGCTGACGCACAAGCTATTACGCGTAATATTTTCGCCAAGATGGTGAGCAAATAACAAATTAGGAGGAGGAATTATGAAATTGTTTATCATTCATAATTCCTAATTCCTAATTCTCACAGGTTTGATGCCGTATCTGGGGCAACGATTTCCCCAGCCCCCAAATTCAGTATCAAGTCCTGATCGGTAATTAAGTCGGTCAGTTCCTTAACTTGTAAATTCATTTCCTCACAGGCTATGCGTAATTCTTGTGCAAAGGTGTTGAGGTCATCTCCATAGCCACATTGATAAGCAGCAGTTTCAATTCCCTGCTTGGCATTCGCTCTTGCACAATCTACCAATTCGGTGCCTTTGAGTGGTGTTTGAGATGCCATATCTGTACTTATTATCTTTAATGAGGGTTTTCTTTGCTAAATTATCAGTTAGTTTATCAGTAAGTTTAAGATTATCTCATCTTCCTAATGGTTTATGAAAGTCAAGAGATAGAAATTATGAATTATAAAGATAAAAAATAATTTATAATTCATAATTTGCATTTTCTCATTGAATCTCAACTCTTAACCTTTTACCCGTTGACAACGGTACCACCGTTCGGGTGTAAAACTTGACCAGAGAAATAAGAAGAGTCATCTGATGCTAAAAATACATAGCTGGGTGCGACTTCTTCAGGTTGTCCAGCTCTTTGCATCGGGACTTGTTTGCCGAAAGTTTCCACTTTCTCTTCCGGGAAAGTAGAGGGTATCAAAGGTGTCCAAATTGGACCTGGTGCTACGGCATTTACACGTATTCCTTTTTCTACTAAACTTTGTGACAAGGAACGCGTAAAGGCAACGATCGCACCTTTTGTGGAAGAGTAGTCAAGTAATTCTGGACTGCCTTTATAAGCTGTTACCGATGTGGTATTGATAATGGCACTCCCTTCTTTGAGGTGCTTCAGCGCCGCTTTGGTTAAGAAAAACATCGAGAAAATATTTGTGCGGAAAGTACGCTCTAATTGCTCTTTGCTAATCTCCTCAATGCTTTTTTTTGGATGCTGTTCAGCGGCGTTGTTGACTAAAATATCCAGTTTGCCAAACTCATCCACAGTTTGTTGTACAGCTTGCTGACAAAAAGTTTCATCGCCAATATCACCAGCTATCGTGACTGCACGACGCCCAAGCGATTCCACCAAATGTTTTGTTTCTTTAGCATCGTCGTGTTCGCTGAGGTATAATATAGCCACATTTGCTCCTTCTTTAGCAAATGCGATCGCCACTGCACGACCGATACCACTATCTGCACCTGTAATCAAAGCGACTTTGTCTTTTAACTTGTCACTTCCCTTATACTGGGGATCATCTGCTTTGGGTTTTGGCGTCATTTGTGATTCAACGCCTGGTGCTTCCTGAGTTTGAGGTGGCTGTAATTGTTCTTCTGGCATACTATAATGCTCCCTAGAAATAGACAACGCAAAAAATCACATCTCAAAACTAAACCTTGGATCGATAATTCAATCCAAGGTTTCATTTTTGTGTTCGCTCCCAATTGCCATTTACCAGTTTAGGCTTTTCCCCCGTTTGTCAGCCTATCGTACTCATTGCCAAAGCAACTATACGCAACTGTTATTAAGTTTCCTCACACCTGACGCACGCTCTTAATCTGACAATTGAACACAACTACACAACTCTACCGTAATGAAAGATTTAAAACTTCCATATGTCTATTAAATTAGCTGTTGTGTTGCTGGTATTTATCGCTCTTTAGATGTAAAGAAACTCAAAACTACTCAATCTAAAGACGTAAAAACAATTTATACAAAAAAAGAAGAACTCACAAACCAGTTGTCGGTCATCATTTCCCTATCCATGACACTTCTTCCATTTCTTCTTTTTGAGCTCTTCTTTGCGCCTAGTGCGCCTGGTGCGCGAAACAAAAGAATTTATGCAACAGGTCTACTGAACTCCAGTCCCAGTCCTACAAAATCAAAAATGAGTTCTTCCTTACGGATTACTTCAAGTTTTATTTATTTCTCCCTTGGATAGTAGAAATCATGATAAAAAAAGCCGTATGTAAAAGAAGTGTTGCACCGACATTCATTCAAAGATTAATTAGGATATACCAGAGTTAGACAGTGCTAAACAAAGCAAGGCAGGGCTAAACAATTCAAAGCACCTAAATCCAAGAGCTAATCGAAGCAACCAGGCTGATGTGCGAGTATAAAAGCTTATTTGTGGAACAAATTATTACTATGCAAACGCTCAATATTTCCTCTTTAGAACCAACGGACAATTTTCGCGATCTTCAGTTAACTTTACGCGATCGCTGGAAAACTACCGAGATATTTGATAACAGCGATGCGGATATTTTAGTTATTCCCTCCCTGAGCATCGACCAACGAGAACTCAAAAAAATCGAAGGTTGCGAACATTATGAGGAACGACTGCTATTTTCCTTGATTCGGTTGCAGAATCCCCGCACTAGGGTGATTTATATTACATCAATGCCGATGCACCCCAGTGTCATTGATTATTATCTGCAACTTTTGCCGGGAATTCCTTTTTCTCATGCTCGCAATCGCTTGCTGCTACTTTCCACTTATGATTCCTCTCAAAAACCCCTTACTCAAAAGATTTTAGAACGCCCACGCTTGCTTAAGAGAATTCATCAAGCCTTGAGGCTCGACAAATCATTTATGGTGTGCTATAATTCTACGGAATTAGAAGCGGAATTGTCTTTAAAATTAGGAGTGCCGCTGTACGCTGCCGCACCAGATTTGCAAATTTGGGGAACGAAAAGTGGCAGTCGGCAAATTTTTGCTGAGAGCGAAGTTGCGCTTCCAGATGGCAGCGAAAGAGTTTGGAATGATATAGATTTGGCAGAAGCTGCGGCCGAGTTGTGGGAACGCCAGCCAACATTAAAACGGATGGTGGTGAAACTCAACGAAGGAATTTCCGGAGAAGGAAATGCACTGTTGGACTTGAGACCAATTAAGAATTTAGCACCTCCAGGTGGTTCTCATACCGAACGGGTAGAAGCGATGAAAGAGCGCTTCCAAAGTATGCGCTTTCAAGCAAAACAAGAGAATTGGGAGAATTTTTCTGGACGAATCGCCGAGTTAGGGGCAATTGTTGAGGCATTCGTGGAAGGAGAAATCAAGCGATCGCCCTCTGTGCAAGGACGCATCACACCCAATGGCGAAGTGGAAATCCTCTCAACCCACGACCAAATCCTGGGAGGACCAGACGGTCAGATTTATCTTGGTTGTCGATTTCCCGCCGATGAAACCTATCGGCTGCAATTGCAGCAGATCGGGTTAAAAGTTGGCAGAAATTTGGCAAAAAAAGGCGCAGTAGAGAGATTTGGCGTTGATTTTATCGCCGTAGATAAAGGTGATGGACAGTGGGACATTCAGGCGATTGAAATTAACCTGCGTAAAGGTGGTACGACCCATCCGTTTATGACCCTAAAATTAATGACGAACGGTCGCTATGAACTCTCGACAGGTTTATTTTACAGTCAGCAAGGGCGTCCCAAATACTACATGGCTACTGATAACTTACACAAACAACGCTATCAGGGGCTTCTGCCCAACGACTTGATGGACATCATCGCTCACCACAGACTGCACTTTGACACCGGAACCGAGACAGGAACGGTATTTCATTTGATGGGTTGTCTTTCCCAGTTTGGTAAGTTGGGATTGACGAGCATAGGCGATTCTCCACAACAGGCGGAAGAAATTTATCACAAAGTCGTTAAAGTCTTGGATGAAGAAACTTCCAGCAACAATAACGATTTCTCCTCGGAATCGGAATACACCTTCCCTATCACCTGGGATGGATGTAGCTGTTAGGGACTTCCAAATAAAAAAATATCCCAAATTTTCTTGTGGGATGGGTGTCCCCACCCGTCCTTTGTATTCAGGGCGGGCTTTCCTGCCCAACGCCAGTCGCCTCTGTCGGGAAACCCTCCAAAGGGCGCTGGCTCCCCCACAAGATGGATAATTTATTTCTTGGAAATCCCTTAATTGTAGAGACGCGCCATGGCGCGTCTGTAGATTTGTTGGCGTGGCGCGTCTGTAGATTTGTTGGCGTGGCGCGTCTGTAGATTTGTTGGCGTGTGGCGCGTCTGTAGATTTGTTGGGGTGGCGCGTCTGTAGATTTGTTGGCGTGTGGCGCGTCTCTACATTTATTGGTTGTTAGTTGTTAAAAATACCACTAACTATTATCAACGAACTGTTTCTCTGTCCCCAGTTATGTACAATCGACTCAGGCTATGTCTTTGAGCGCTTGTGTTCCACATCAATCAAAATGCAGTTCATTGCATTAATTCAGATTGTCCACGTCCTTATCCCCAGCCTTGGGGAAACAAATTTTGCCACACCTGTGGCGCACCGGTACACCTTTTAGACCGCTATGTCCCACTCCAACGTTTGGGATCAGGTGGTTTTGCTCAAATTTATACAGTTTGGGATCAAAAGACGCAAACAGAAAAAGTGCTGAAAGTGTTGGTGGAAAGTTCACCAAAGGCGTTGGAATTGTTTGTCCAAGAGGCTGCGGTTTTAAGAAGTTTGCGACACCCGGGTGTTCCCAGAGTCGATGCTGATGGGTATTTTTCTGTAGAGATGTTGTCTGCAACGACTCTACAAAACAATCTCAACCCTCACCAGTTCCGTTGTTTGGTGATGGAAAAAATTAACGGTCAAACTCTAGAGGAAATATTTGAGCAGTATCCCCAAGGGTGTCCCCAGGAGTGGGTGTTAAGTTGGCTTGTCCAAGCTGTGGAGATTTTACAGGAGTTACACAGCCGCAAGATTATTCACCGCGATATCAAACCTTCTAATTTAATGCTGCGTACCCACCCAGCGTCTTTAAACAAGGGGGGGACAAAGAGGGATCAGCTCGTACTGATTGATTTTGGTGGAGCAAAACAATTTAGTTCCAACCAGTTTGGTTTAAAGGCTTCCTCAACTCGGTTGTATTCTTCTGGCTACAGTCCCCCAGAACAAATTGCTGGGGGAGTCATCGGACCTGGTGCTGATTTTTATGCCCTGGGTCGAACGATGATTGAGATGTTAACCGGCAAATCTCTCTCGGAGTTGGAAAATCCCGTGACGGGAGAGTTCATTTGGCGCAACAAGGTAAATGTCAGTCCTCAACTCGCAGATTTTCTAGATGAGATGATACAGGAGGATGTGCGATCGCGTCCAGCAAACGCCGCCATCATTCAAAAACGTCTCGGAAAAATTTCCCGAGTATCGCCACAGCAGGCGGTATTTTCCCAAATAGAGGAATCTTTTCGTCAGGGGTTTGGACAAGCAAAGGGATTTTTATCCCAAGTTGAAGACTCGGTTGGACAAGCACTGACTACCTCTGCTCACGCCGTCGGTAACACGACTCTCTTTATATTCAAGGCGATTTTCAACATCTTACTCGCCTGTCTCGACACATTTTGGACAATGCTTCTCACCGGCATAGGCGCTAGTTCTGGTGCAATCGGTGGGTTTGTTTTGGCGTCTGGGACAACCATAGACGAAGATGTTACCAGATTCATGTCTCATCAGCTACCGGCACTGGTGACAACGACTCCAGCTATCTCAGGATCAGAGTTTCTTTTGTTTGCAGGAGCTGGCTTGGGAACCGCATGGGGACTAACGCTTGCAGGGGGTTTTGGTCAGAAGCGACGGTTTTTTGTAACGTCGTTGATGGGTATTATTAGTTATGGATTCGGTTGGCTAGTTTTACAATTAATTACACCACAAGACGGAGGTGAGGGATTAGTAGGATTGATTTTGGCTGGTGTTTCTCTGCTCACCATAAGTTTGGGTCTTCGCAGTCATCATATCGTTCATGCTGTGATTGCTGCATTTGGCACCGCTGTTGTTTTTGCGGTTTTGATTGTTTTAGGATTTCCAACAAATATATTTGACTTGTTTCGCTCACCTGGCTGGAACGAGATATGGCTTCCGGTGACTTTTTTTGGTTTTGTCGGCGTTTTGCTCAGCTTCTGGTTAGGGGTGAGTTACTACCTCATTGTACCTGGGTTGCGCTTGTTGGGCTGGCGTTAACTCCAGAGGAAGCAGGGGGACAAATCAATTCAAAATTCGCTCATTCAAAATTCGCTCATTCAAAATTCGCTCATTCAAATTCGGAGTTTCTCCCTCATCCCCCTTACTCCCTTACTCCCTCACTTCCTCATGCCCCACCTAAAAATTAATTCCCCCCAGCCCTTCATATATCAGGCTCGGGGGGAACAAATAAGTCGTAGGCTATAGAGTTTCTGTATAAGTCTCAAGATACTTTTATTCTATTAATCATGTTCAGTTTTGAACAGTGTAATTACAACAATTTACGCAAATTTAACAACTTCTTTATTAGTTCTTTATTTTTACTATTCTTTAAACTAGGCGTATATGTAAGTATAACAGTACATATTCGTCCAAATTTTCTAACTTGAGTCTATCTGTAAAAATATGAACATTAAGATTCTCACCACTACCGTCCTGTTCACCTTTTTTGGGTTGACAGCACAAGCCTTTGCACTGAATGAGCAAGACTTGGAACTCTTGAAAACAACCAATGCTTGTCCGCGTTGTGATTTAAGTGGTGCTGACTTATCTCAAGCTAATTTAAATAAAGTAAATTTACGAGATGCAAATTTAAAAGGTGCTAATTTATCTCAGGCAAATCTCTCAAATGCGGATCTCACGGGTGCCAATCTAGAAACAGCGGTATTAACTTCCGCGAATCTAAAGGGCGCTTCCTTAACAGGTGCGAATCTCAAATCCGCATCCCTGGAAAATGCCGATTTGAGTGCTGCTGGGTTCATAAGTACCAATTTGGAAGCTGCTAATCTTAAAGGCGCTAAATTGCTGTACACAAACTTCCGGGGCGCAAACTTCCGGCTGACAACAATGCCTACAGGCGTCGTTACTTCTAACAAACCCTATTGGTGGTCATTACAGCGTGAAACTCAAAAAGAATGTGACAAGTTTAAAACTGAGAAGGTTGCTGGTTCAACCTGCTACGGGGAGTGAGGGGGATGAGGGTTCCGGAGGGAGATGAGGGGGATGAGGGAGAAACTCCGAATTTGAATGAGCGAATTTTGAATGAGCGAATTTTGAATTGATTTGTCCCCTTGCCCCACTTGCAAAAAATATGGAAGTTAAATCAGCAGTTGGTTAACATTTCTTTATGATGAGAAAAATGCCAAAACAGTATGTAACTTAATTCACCAATGCTTACTCGTATTAAAGACTTAGCAACAAAACTGGCACCCCGCTTAATTGAAATTCGCCGTCATATCCATTCTCACCCAGAACTCAGTGGTCAGGAGTACCAAACATCTGCCTTTGTTTCTGGTGTTTTATCTTCTAGTGGTCTTCACGTACAAGAAGGAGTGGGTAAAACCGGCGTCATTGGAGAACTGCAAGGGACTGGCAAAGATGAGCGTTTATTGGCAATTCGCACCGATATGGATGCATTGCCAATTGTAGAACGCACTTGTTTAGAGTTTGCCTCTCGCTCACAAGGTATCATGCATGCCTGTGGTCATGATGTCCATACAACTGTTGGCTTGGGAACGGCAATGGTATTGTCTCAGATGGCAGAGGAGTTACCTGGTCGAGTCCGGTTTTTATTTCAGGCAGCAGAGGAAATTGCTCAAGGTGCTTCTTGGATGGTGAACGATGGGGCAATGGACGAGGTTTCAAATATACTGAGTCTTCATGTATTCCCCTCTATACCCGCAGGTTCCATTGGTGTGCGTTACGGGGCTTTGACGGCGGCTGCAGATGATTTAGAGATTATCATTATCGGGGAATCAGGACATGGCGCTCGTCCTCATGAGGCGGTAGATGCTATCTGGATTGCTTCGCAAGTTATAACCACACTCCAACAAGCGATTAGCCGAACGCAGAATCCTTTACGTCCTGTAGTATTGAGCATCGGGAAGATTGAGGGTGGTAGAGCGCCGAATGTGATTGCTGATAAAGTGCAGTTGTTGGGAACAGTGCGTTCTCTCCATCCGGAAACCCGTGCTAATTTGCCAAATTGGATTGAAAAAATAGTCGCCAACGTCTGCAATTCGTACGGTGCAAAATATCAGGTGAATTATCGCCAGGGTGTCCCTAGCGTGCAAAACGATTATTTCCTCACGCAGTTGTTGCAATCCTCTGCAGAGGAAGCATGGGGTAGCGATCGCGTTCAAGTGTTACCCGAACCTTCCCTTGGTGCTGAAGATTTTTCTGTTTATTTAGAAAAAGCTCCCGGTTCGATGTTTCGTTTGGGTGTAGGCTTCAGAGATAGAATCCTGAATTACCCGTTGCACCATCCCCTGTTTGAAGTTGATGAATCTGCCATTATCACTGGGGTTGTCACTATGGCGTATACGGCTTATAAATACTGGCACCAGAATTGTTAAACGAAAACAGCCAAACAAATACAACAAAACTCCCATCACTTGGTGGTGGGAGTAGCTATTAGAGCGAGAGTGATCACCAGACGCAAATTTTTGCGTCTAGTGATTCCTACCAACTACTTAGAGCTAACAACGCCCTGTTTTTGTTGAATTTGGGTCTTAGCAGCTTTGAATTCTGTAGCCAGTTGCTCGCTTTGCTGGGTGTTCAAGTTGTTGCGAATAGCAGCGAACATTGTGCTTTCTTCTTGACGAATATGGTCACCAACAGCGTCCATAAGCTGTTTGATTTTACCTTTGAATTGGTCCATGTTAGAGGGGTTGATACCCTGAATTTCCGCTAACATTTTCTTCATTTCAGCTTGCTCGTCAAAAAGTTCTTGAGTCTCGTTCTGACCGTAGAAAGGACGGACTCTGGGGTAGACGACTTGCTCTTCAGCTTCAGCGTGAGCGCTCAGATCTTTGTAGATTTGACCGAAGTACTCTTGAATCTTTTGTGGATTTTGGCTAGCCAGAAGTTCGGTGAACAAAGTGTTTACCTTGTTATGATCCAGGCGGATAACATCCTGGATGTTCATATCTTTTTTGTCAGTGTTTTGGGTAACAGCGCTACCTACCACGCCACTTACTGCAGCCATAGCGTCTTGAACGCGTGCCCAAATACCTTGATCGGCTTCTTGTCCGGTCAGTTCGCGGACACCCAAGATTTCCAGAACGCCTTTGAGTTGCTCTTGGTGAGCGCGGTTCTCAAAGTTGACGGTATTGAGAGGTCCAATTGCCAGCAATACGTCAGCACCAACTTTTTGTCCTGCTTTGTGAATGGTCAAGCCGGTCATGACTTGCTGGTGCTTCAGCAATTCATGCTGAAATACTTTTTCGTACACGCTCAGCTCAGAGCTTTGCTGCAATTCACGAATCTTTTGAACCATTTGTGTAACGGTATTGTCTGGCTCGGCTTGGATGCCATACTGACCGATTACAGTTTCCAGAACGCCCAGATTTTTTCTGTCATCCTCGAGAAAGTCCCGGAGGCGTTGAGCGATTTCTTGATCGTTGACTTGTCTGATCAACTGTTCTTCATTTTCGATAATCAAGTTTTGAATCGCTTTCATATCTGCCAGCTTAATGGCAATAGCAGAACGCTTGGTATCGTCTAATGTTGCAACCATTTTTCTGGTTCCCCTCTGGAAGTTTTTCGTGTTCATTTCTACTCTCAAATTTGCACAAGAATCAAATCGGTTCCATCTTTCTTTTGACCGATAGGCTGCAAAACTTCGGGTAGAAAAATGAAATTAAACTTCAAAAATATTTATATATACTTTTAGATAGATAGGCGATCTACCTATGCTCCATCGCTAGATAGATAAATTTATTATGCCAATTTTCTAGATTGACGCAAGGATGGTCAAACAGGAGATAAAGTCATAATGCCCGAGAATCAGGGGCTTGGAGAGCAGGCGCTGAATAAAGCCGCAGAAATAGGGTTATCTAGCCAGTTAGATGAAGTAGAAAATTTGAATGTAGATGTCAAAACAGACCCACTCAAACTGCTTCAAGGCGAGGTTGATGCAGTCTCAATTGAAGGCGAAGGATTGGTAATGCAAAAAGACCTCCGCGTGGAGGAGTTGCAAATGCAAATGGGTAGCGTTGCCATCAATCCTCTGAGTGTAGCTTTTGGTAAAATTGAACTCACCAAACCAACTAAAGGCAGTACGCGGGTTGTTTTAATCGAAGACGATATCAACCGTGCCTTCAATTCAGACTATGTCCGCTCACAACTGCAAAGCCAGAAAATTCATGTCAACGGGCAATTAATGACGATTGTTCCTCAACAGGTAGATTTTCGTTTACCTGGTAATAGTAAAGTTGCAATCAGCGCCTCCATTCTATTAAGAGAAACTCATGAAACTCACCAAGTCGCGTTTTCCGCAGTACCGAAGGTGGGTGCTAACGGACAAACAGTTTCTCTAGAAAATGTTGAGTATGGTGACACAAAGGAAATATCGCCAGATTTGACAAAAGCTTTGATAGATGCAACGAGCGAAATTTTGAATCTCAGTAACTTTGATTTAGAAGGAATGAGCCTACGAGTTAAGCAACTCCAGGTGGAAACAGGTAAACTGATAATGCAAGCTGAAGCTTACGTGGAACAAATTCCCTCGGCATAAAATTAGGATACAAAAAAATACTAAAAATTATGGAAACTACAGAGAGAGCTTCGACACCGTTCCCAAATCTCCCACCAGTTATTGAAAGTGACGATAGAGAGTATAACGACACTGGTGTACCAAGCACAGTTGCGATCGCAGGGCATCCCTTACACCCCCTGAGTGTCATTTTTCCCATTGCCTTTTTAGCCGCCGCCTTGGGAAGCGACTTCGGCTACTGGTTAACTCGCGATTTCTTTTGGGCAAGGGCTTCACTGTGGTTAATCGGACTCGGATTGGCTGCAGGCGTAGTAGCAGCGCTCATCGGCATGAGCGACTTTTTGCAAATTGAACGAGTCCGCAAGCGTTCCGCAGGCTGGGCGCACATGATTCTTAACGTGGCTATCCTAGTCTTGACACTCGTCAACTTCATCTTACGTCTGGGCGATCCTGCATCAGCAATATTACCTTGGGGACTTATAATCTCACTTATTGTCGGTACCCTGACGAGTGCTTCTGGCTGGTTCGGTGCCGAACTATCCTATCGCCATAAAATTGGTGTGGTGGGTGCTGGTAGCAGAAGATACCCCTAACTAGAAGAACCAGAGGAGAAAGGAGTAGGGAGAGGGGGAGAGGAATTTTCCCCCTTGCACCCTGCTTCTTCTTTGACAAGATTTTAGATTTCGCATACAAGCCAAAAAGCTTTGGTGCAAGGGCTAAAATCTTCTTTAGTCCCTAGTTCCTAAAAAATGCTATCAAAACAAACTCAAACCTTTTATATCATCCCCTCCCTGCTCATCGTTATAGCGATGGGCTTTTTCTTTAAGTACTACACTGGTTTTGCCCATGAGTGGTTTAATGATTACGGAGCCGCTGTCTTTTACGAAATATTTTGGTGCTTGTTTGCATTTCTATTTTTTAGCAGTGGAACGGCAGTCAGGCAAATTCCTCTATGGGTATTTCTCATCACCTGCATACTGGAATTCTTGCAATTATGGCATCCACCTTTATTAGAGGAATTCCGCGCTACCTTGATAGGTAAATGGTTAATTGGAACCACCTTTGCTTGGTGGGACTTTCCGCATTACCTGTTGGGTTGTATTTTGGGTTGGTTGTGGTTGCGACAATTACAAGCACAAGGTTATGCAAAAAAAAGTTAAAGTCAAACCGAATTCAAAAATTCAAAAGATTGAGGAACAAGCTGACGGCAGTCTTAGCGTGCATTTAAAATCCCCTCCTGTAGATGGTAAGGCTAATGAAGAGTTAATTAAACTACTAGCAGAAAAATTTGATGTGCCAAAATCGCATATCACAATTAAGTCTGGTTTATCTTCTCGGCAAAAGCTGGTTGAAATTGACACTGACTAAGCAATTTAAAATTCAAAATTAGACTTCACTTGAAAATAAATAATTCTACGTAAAAATTTTATTGATAATTAGATTTCTTGCAATAATCTGGTTGTGGGCTATTTGAAACCGCAGATGCACACGGATAAACGCGATAAAGTATCTGTGTGTATCTGTGGTTTGATATTTCAACAAATTGACTTTTGCATACAATAGGTGGATTGAAAAACCCGTCCTAGAGGAGGACGGGAGATACGCCAGCTATACATGAAATTAATTGTTTTGAAAGCAAAATTACCAAGGGTTCAATTCTTCCGTAATACTGATATAGCTGGGTTGTGCTTTCACCCGCTCTATCCAAGCTTGGATAGCAGGAAATTGTGTTAAATCAAATCCACCTTCATTAGCTACATGAGTGTAAGCAAATAAACTAATATCAGCAATCGTATAACGCTCTCCTACCAAAAAAGTATGGTTGGATAAATGTTTTTCCATCGTCTTAAGAGCTGCGTAACCAGGTTCACGTTTTTGCTCTATGGCTTCATGGTATTCCTGAGCTTTACCTAGAATAGAAATCCAAAATCTCGATGTAGCAATATAAGGCTCATGGCTGTACTGTTCAAAGAATAACCATTGCAGAACTTGGGCTCGTAAAAAACGGTCATAAGGTAAAAATTCTGTCCCTTCACTCAGATACACCATGATCGCATTTGATTCTGCTAAATATTTCCCTGGTTCTACTTCCAAAACCGGAATTCTTCCGTTTGGATTTTTACTTAAAAATTCTGGCGTTCGAGATTCATTTTTAGTAATGTTAACCTCTACCCTTTCAAAAGGCATACCCATTTGCGTCAATAAAAGACGAATCTTGTAGCCATTGCCTGAGGGTAAAAAATCATACAAACGCAGGATTTCCATGCCAAAAAAAATAGGGATGAAATGGTTGATTAATCATGCAGTAAAAATACAGCATCTCATCGAAAAAGACAAATAGATATGATAAAATCAGTAGATATATAGCATTTTAGTACGATACACAATTCTCTGAAAGATAAAAATTAAAAGTAATATTTGTTGCAGTATTTGGGTGTTTAATTTTAATTGGTGGTCAAGGAAAAAATATGTGTGGAAGATTTACTTTGAGCCAAACAGCAGAAGCTATATACCAAACCTTCCATGTAAACAA
The DNA here is from genome assembly GCF_002368435.1 of Kalymmatonema gypsitolerans NIES-4073. Lineage (GTDB taxonomy): Bacteria > Cyanobacteriota > Cyanobacteriia > Cyanobacteriales > Nostocaceae > Kalymmatonema > Kalymmatonema gypsitolerans. The sequence goes on along the minus strand of NZ_AP018268.1, from coordinate 8,913,594 downwards.
AATTCCCGACCTAGAGCCGCAATATAACATTGCTCCTACGCAAATGGTGGCGGCACTCTTGTATAACCCAGAAAGCAAGCAGCGTCAATTTCAAAAGTTACGCTGGGGGTTGATTCCCTCTTGGGCTAAAGACCTAGGGATGGGATCAAAGCTGATCAATGCTAGGGCAGAAACAGCGGCAGAAAAACCAGCTTTTCGCTCTGCATTCAAGCACCGTCGCTGTTTGGTGGTGGCGGATGGATTTTACGAGTGGCAGACAAAAGAAGGCAAAAAACAGCCATTTTATTTTCATCTGAAAGAAGGAAAACCTTTTGGCTTTGCAGGCTTATGGGAGCAATGGCGATCGCCTCAAGGAGAGGAAATCACCTCATGTACAATTTTGACTACGAAGTGCAACGAATTACTGGAACCGATCCACGAACGTATGCCAGTGATTCTTCAACCGCAGGATTACTCACTGTGGTTAGATCCCCAAGTGCAAACACCTGAACCACTACAGCAGCTATTGCACCCGTACCCATCAGAGGCGATGATGGCTTACCCAGTCAGCACAGTGGTCAACAGCCCTAAACACAATAGTCCAGATTGTATTAAGCCTTTGTAACTCGCAATGAGCTACCAATCAGTTACATTAGCTTGTAGTGAACGCTCCTTTATGCGATCGCTACCAACCCAGTCCGCAGTAATGATTGTGGCAAACCTATCACATAAGCCCTTATGTCAAGAAGCCAGAAAAACAATAACTTTATTGACAAAACCTTTACGGTTATGGCAGATATAATCCTCAAGATTCTGCCAACCAATAAACAAGCCAAAGAAGCTTTTGCTTATTACCGAGATGGTATGTCAGCGCAGGCAGATGGAGAATACGCCGAAGCTTTGGAAAACTACAAAGAAGCCCTAACACTAGAGGAAGACCCCAACGATCGCAGCTATATCCTGTATAATATGGGGCTCATTTATGCTAGCAATGGCGACTACGAAGAGGCACTGGAGTTATATCACCAGGCTCTTGAGTGTAACGCGATCCTACCCCAAGCCATAAACAACATCGCCGTCATTTATCACTATCAGGGCGAAAAAGCGAAGGAAGCAGGAGACGACGAATTGGGAGAAGCACTGTTCGACAGAGCCGCCGATTATTGGATTAGAGCTATTCGCATGGCTCCGAACAACTACATCGAAGCCCAAAACTGGCTGAAAACTAGTGGACGCTCTCAAATTGACATATTGTTGTAGTCGTTAGTCATTTGTGAGCTAGCGCAGCCAAGGAGTGTTTCCAACTGTCACCGCGACTGGTGAGACCAGTCCTGTTCGCGTTCGCGTAGCGTGCGCTTTGCGCTCAGCGTGCCCGAAGGGCTTAGGCGGGTTTCCCGCCGTAGGGAACTGGCGAACCCGAAGGGCATACCCGAAGGGTCATTAGTCATTTGCTAATGACTAATGACTAATGATTAATGACTAATGACTAATGACCAAGGACTAACCGTCAACACCCCTGCCTAAAGGCTAGGGGCTTAAGCGCCTCAAACCGATAGGATTAGTTGACCAGACGAGCGTGCCTTCGGGTACTACGTTAACGGTAAGTGTTAAAGTTCCTACCTTGGGATGCGAAGCTAGTTCCAAGCTCTAGAAATCAGGGATTAAACAGGTTTAGAGGGTTAAGCCAGTGTCTTTGATATAGTTACCGACCGTTAACATTGTCGAAGCTAACTTTACTCCCTTTTGGGAAGGCTCTATGGCTAACGCCACGGCTATCGCCGAACGGAGCAAAACCTTTATGCGTACAGGGTGAAAAATTTGAGGCGGTAATTGTCCCGTTGAAAGTGCATTACAAGAGTACACCGAATAAAGTAACCCCAAGGCGGTAATGGTTCAAAAATGTAAAGCCGTCCTTCACTTTGTTAAAGGACGGGGTTTCTACCCAAATTTTCGATGATAGACAGTGAACAAGTTCGCAAAGTAGCTCATCTCGCTCGTTTAGAGTTGACACCCGAAGAAGAAGAGAAATTCACAACTCAGTTAGGTAGTATTCTTGACTATTTTGAACAACTGAGTGAATTGGATGTCAATAATGTGCCACCGACAACACGGGCAATTGATGTGAGTAATGTCACACGCGCAGATGAACTGCAACCTTATCCCAACCGTGAAGACATTCTCCAGAGTGCGCCTCAACAAGAAGGCGACTTTTTCAAAGTGCCTAAAATCCTCAACGAAGAATAGCCATTAGTTCTTTGTCGTTTGTCCGTATGCAAATAGGCAATGACTCTTGACTAATGACTAATGACTAATGACTAATAAACGCCACTTGCGGGACTCGGGGGAAACCCCCTGCAGTGGCTTTTAATGACCAAGGAGTTATTTATGGGTTTGGGAATCCTCAAGGATGGCAAGTGGATATCTGAACGCGACCAAGAAGACTCAGAAGGTAAATTTATCCGTCCTTCAACGACTTTCCGCAACCAAATTACAGCTGATGGTTCTAGCGGGTTTAAAGCTGAAGCGGGACGCTATCACCTATACATTTCTTGGGCGTGTCCTTGGGCAAACCGCACTGCAATTCTACGCCAGTTGAAAGGGCTGCAAGATGTCATCGGTATGTCAGTGGTAGCGGCAGAAATTCATGAAAACAGTTGGGAATTTTCTGATGAACCAGGATCTATTCCCGATACAGTCAACTCAACTCAGTATCTCTGGCAAGTTTATCTCAAAGCTGACCCCAACTACAGTGGACGGGTGACAGTTCCGGTTTTGTGGGATACACAAAAAAAGACAATTGTCAATAATGAATCCCGCGAAATCATCCGGATGTTGGATACAGAGTTTAATGCCTTCGCCAAACAAGATGCAAACTTTTATCCAAAAGATTTGCAAAAAGTTATTGACGAGACAATTGATGCAATTTACCAGCCGATAAATAACGGTGTGTATCGGGCAGGATTTGCTACGACTCAATCGGCATATGATGAGGCGGTAACGGAACTATTTAATGCTCTTGACCACTGGGAGAAAGTGCTAGGAAAGCAACGCTATCTTTGTGGCGAACAAATAACTGAGGCGGACTGGTGTATGTTTACAACCCTGTTTCGCTTTGATGCTGTTTATTATGTGCATTTCAAATGTAACTTACGCCGGATTGTAGATTATCCCAATCTGTGGAACTATCTCAAAGACCTTTACCAACATCCGGGAGTCAAAGAAACTTGCAATCTTGACCACATCAAACGGCATTATTACAGAAGCCACCCCAAGGTTAACCCAACTCGCATTGTGCCGAAAGGTCCGATTATTGATTTTGATGCACCGCACAACCGGGAGCAATTGCGTGCTGGTGTGCAGGTTGGAAAATGAACCACAGATGCACACAGATGAACACAGATAGGAACAAAAATCTGTGTTCATCTGTGGTAAAATTTACCCGCAAACTTGTTGCAACGTGCTTGTGAAGTCTGGGTAAGAAACAGCTGCAGCTTCTGCACGATGGATGGTCGTCTTACCAGAAGCGTTGAGAGCGGCGATCGCGAAACTCATCGCAATACGATGGTCAGTATGGCTATCGACATCAGTCCCAACCAAGGAAGTTCCGCCAGTAATTTCCATACCATCCGGTAATTCTGTTACCTTTGCTCCCATTTTATTGAGTTGCTGCGCCATAACAGCAATGCGATCGCTTTCTTTAACTCGCAACTCAGCAGCATCGCGAATGGTTGTCGTTCCTTCAGCAAAAACCGCCGCTACTGCCAAAATTGGAATTTCATCAATCAATGTTGGGATAATGTCACCTGCTATCGTGCAACTTGTCAAACGACTCGAACGCACTCGTAAATCAGCAACCGGTTCCCCAGCAACCTCCCGCTGATTTTCCTGTTGGATGTCTGCTCCCATCATCGCTAAAGCTTCTAAAATCCCTGTGCGGCTAGGATTCACGCCAACATTTTCAATCACCAGCTCAGAATCTGGTACAATTGCCCCAGCTACTAACCAAAAAGCAGCTGAACTGATATCCCCTGGAACAATCACTGTTTGCCCGTAAAGTTGAGTCGGTCCAGTGATGGTGACGCTGTTGGTTTCGGGGTCAGTGACTAAGTCTGCCCCAAATGCCCGTAGCATCCGTTCGCTGTGGTCGCGCGAAAGTGATGGTTCTGTGACGGTAGTTTTTCCCTCAGTCGCCAAACCTGCAAGCAGAATGCAGGATTTCACTTGGGCGGAGGCGATGGGAGAATTGTAATGAATTGGTTTGAGAGACTTTCCTTGAACTGCTAAGGGTGCAAGTGTATTGCCTTTGCGTCCCCAAATTTCTGCTCCCATCTGTTGTAATGGTTTGACAACACGGGACATAGGACGCGATCGCAACGAACTATCACCCGTTACGGTAAAAAAGCGCCCTGCATGAGACGCTAACAGCCCCAGCATCAGGCGTATTGTCGTCCCGGAGTTACCAGCATTCAAGACATCAACTGGTTCTTGCAAATTCCCTAAACCAATGCCTTTAACCCGCACTAATTCAGTATTCAATTCAGAAATTTCTGCCCCCATCGCTTGGAAACAGCTTGCTGTGCTACAGGGGTCTTCTCCCAACAGTAGCCCTTTAATTTGGGTTTCGCCTTCGGCTAAAGCACCCAACATTAACGCTCTATGAGAGATAGATTTATCGCCTGGAACACGGATGCGACCTTGTAGAGATTGAGAAGCAGATCGCTGAATGATTAAGTTTTGAGAAGCGTTTTCTCTAGTTTCGACAGTTATAACAGAAGCTGACATTAGGTGAAACTGGCGTTGACTGCGCTAGTATCCTATCGCTTTCCCTGTACCGCCTGCTCTACCAATATTTATCAATTTCTTCTTGTAATTCATTTCATGTCATTGGCTTTTTGCCTTTATCGCTGCCATGCTTACTTATCATCGCAAGCCCGTGTGCCTATCACTCATTTCGACTGACCTACCCGTTTGGTCTGTTGTTGAAGCTGCTGCGACCCTTTATCAAAAAGACCACGAGAAATTTCACCTACTTTTGTCCACACCGCCTGTAAAAAATTGTGAAGCGGTAGACAATCCTCCTTGTACACAGAACACTTCCCAACAGCAAGGTAACGTTCAAGCCCCCAGTACTCCCCGGATATTGTGGCTGGAGATTTCCCCATACCGAGTTATCATGACCATGCAAGGCAATGATCAGTTGAGTTACCGTCATTACTGGGAACAAGGGGTTTACGGTGTTACTCGTTACTGGTTACCTGGTGAGTCATTACAACTTAGCCAAGCTATTCGCTTACGAAATTATACTCGTAGCCTGACTCTCAACGGACGCCCCTTACCCGAGCATTTGCGGGTGGAATACGAATTGTGGGCAGGAGAAATTCAGCTAGGATGCTACATCCTTAGTTTAGAAGTAAAACACTGAAAGCAAGTCACGAATTCCTCCTTTGCGATCGCTTTTGATTTGCAAAGGAGGATTTTTCTTTTATCGTTGGGTAGATTCCGACAAGAAATATAGCGCTTCTCGTTTGAATGAAGTACAAATTTATCTGTGTCCACCCCCCTCATTCCCCCCTCAAGAGCAGGGTGGTTTCATACAAAGAAAGAAAAAACCTTTTGGATTTGATTGGCTAAAGCACGTTGAGCTTGAGGGATAGTGCGAAAACCAAGAAATCTGGCAAGAGTGATGAAAAAATTATGTAATATTGCCCAGTTAACTGGTGCATTGCCACCTCGTCGTAGTGGAAAGTCTGAAGGGAAAGGTCACATCGCGAACCCAATGGAGCCGGTTTTCAATTCCCCAATGTTTCTGGGTGTCGGTTAGAGCATCTTGAGCCGACATGATCTGACTACAAATATAGAACTGACGCTCTTGAAATGATTGACCATCACGAATACCAGAACGTTCAACTTGGACAAAGGTTTTAAGTCCAGCCCATTGACTTTGTAATTTTTCTGGAGCGGCGAATACCTGACAACAACGCTTGACCGAGCGATCGTGAGTATCATCTTCTGTTGTAGTACTGCTCAAAGGTTCCTGTTTGTGTGACTGAGTTTGAGCCATTTTGTAGAGCGTCGGTTGATTTTCTTTTAATCCAATCATGTAGTCGTTGCCACCATTAATAATCAGCGATACTGTTTTTTTTGGCAATGCAAAGCATCAAGAGTGAACATCACTTGTTGAGCACAAAATTCGGATATTAATTGCTGTGCGATCGCCATCTCACTAATTTTTTTGTTCGACATTGGTTGCATCCTGAGTACAATGCCCCGCCCGTGACTATAAACTGATACTGTACTGATAAAGTTTTGGTAGGACTGACTGTAATCTGTTACTGTGCAGCGAATACCTTTACCATCAATTGCCAATCTTTCTCCTGGCATCGGTGGCACAAGAACTGATGCCCAATTATTGAATAAGTCGGTGAATGGCTGAAAATCTAATGTTTTCAGTACTCGTCGGAACGTTGAGTAGGATGGAAACTTGATTGTCTCATCTAGGCTTAACAGTTCAATCAAGCCTTGTCTGTGTACTCTGGTAAAATCTTCCAATGGTCGGTAGCCCCAATACCCTGTCATTGCTCCCAATAAGATCAACAATAATACCAACCAGAAGTCATGTCTTCGTCCCCGAATATGTCGATAGTCTGGGATTTGCTGCAATTGTTCGATGAGATTCATACTTTTTATTTATCAATTTTTCTCCACCCTCTACAAATTATTATTATTTTTCTTTCTTTGTATGAAACCACCCTGCCTCATTCCCCCCTCAAGAGGGGGGAAGACAGAGGAAAAACTTTTATTTATTGTCCATCTGTGGTTCTTATTTCTTGATGTATTGCACTCAACTCGCGAACCGCTACATATAGCAATCCTAAATCATTTGTGAAAAACTAGATCCCCGACTTCGTAAGAGAAGTCGGGGATCTATGTCTTCAATTTTCATAAATTAAATAGAATGTCTATTAAGGTGTCATTCTGATTTCTGATTTCTGATTTCTGACTTCTGACTCCTTCTTCAACATTCTTCAACTAGCAAAATAACTAGGTTCATTGCCAGGTTTCCACTTAATATTGCAACCAATACTTGGCTTTTGCTCGCCTGCAACTGGTTGATCAGCCAATACTGCATCAATAGCTGCACGTAAATCTACACCTGTTACAGCTTTGCCATTGCTGGGGCGGCTTTCATCTAATTGTCCTCGATAAACGAGTTGCTGCTTGGCATCAAACAGAAAGAAATCTGGTGTGCAAGCAGCTGTGTAAGCTTTCGCAGTTTCTTGGCTTTCGTCGTAGCAAAAGGGAAAGTTAAAATCAAGTTCTATCGCCATTGCCTTTAATAATTCAGGTGCATCATCTGGATAATTTTTGGCATCATTAGTGCTAATGGCAACTATTCCTAAACCCTTATTAATATAATCTTTGCCCAACTGCGCCAATTCTTCTTTTATGTGCTTCACAAATGGGCAATGCCGACAAATAAACATCACAAGTAAAGCTTTCTTCTGGGCAAAGGTGGAAAGCGAAATCATCTGCCCAGACACCACATCCGGTAATTGAAAATCTGGTGCCTGAGTACCCAGTGACAACATCGTTGAAGCAGTTAAAGCCATACTAATTCTGAGTAATTAACGAAAATTTCGTGAATGGGGCTGATTTGGAAGCCGATAGGAGGAAGAAGGCACTTTAGTTCGTAAAAGGAGCAATGGAATACTGAGAATTCCAAAAATAATTACAACTCCAGTCATCACCCAAACGGTAAATCTACTGGGTTGATAGTTTCCTTGTTCAATTTGCCAAAAAACTTGGTTGTACCGCCAGGCTGCTAAAACTAAAGTCATAATACCAAAGATGACCAAAGAAATACCCAAATTTTCTGAGGTGAAAAACCGATGTGGCGCTGGTTCCTGTTGCTGTTGAGTCAGAGTAAAATTCAGCTGGCGTATAAATAGACCAAATCGAGCAATAGCAAACCCAAAGCCAATCAATGCTATGGAAGTGCGTAGCCAAGCCAGAAATGTCCGCTCGTTCGCTTGATGCTCCCTTTGACGGTCAATTTTGGGCATTTCGCTCATAAATACCAGATGTACTCCTGATTACCACAAAAGAACACTACCGTATTAAGTCACGTACATACTCCATCTATTGGCTAGCTTTTACAAACGTATCATACGCAAAATAGCCTGACTTCGCGTAAAATGTGCGGCGTCAGGCTTCTTATTGGGGAGGATGTCAAATTACCAAGATTAAAATGAGTTTCTACAGGCTTGTTAACAAACCAAAAATTCCATGTCCTGTAAACACTTCTAACGCAATCAGAGATACAAAACCAATCATTGCCAAACGACCGTTAATGAGTTCTGCGTAGGGAGTAAACCCAGTGCGATCGCCTTGAGCATCAACATACACTTTTGGCTCAATGGCAAAATTGTTCAGTTTGCCTGCTTCGTCAATAATCGAACCTCTTGCAGTCATGAATATTTTCCTTATGAAATGATTGCGGTTATGTAAAGAAGTGTAACTGAATTATTAAATTATGTAAAGTAAATAAGCTAGGAGGCGATTGGGCTTTAGCCCACTGCCCTTTGGGCAATCCCGTTTAGGACAAAGAGTGATTGTCGGCAGTGCGCTACGAGTGCCATCGCAATCTTTATGAGAGAAACAAAGAGCAAACAAATCCCTTGTCGGCTGCATCTGCTGGTGTAATCCTGAAGAAGAGCAAAATTTCTCGCTTTGCTAGCGCCGATTTTGATTTCATGGTACGATCTTCAGTCTTTTGACTTTGATTTTTTACATTTTAGCCACCAATGACAAAAACGGGTCAGGCAACCCAATTTCATTACGAGGCACGGCATAAGCCTAATCAGCTGATTTATGGAAATGGGCAAACAGCAGTAATTACGGGATGGACTGTAAAGAGTGCGATGGCCAAACATCTGCATCCCCAGGAGTATGCAGTCATTGGACAACTGTACTCGCCCACACGGGGGATAAACTTACTGATTCGCAATTTGCTTTATAATCCCCACGTCCACTACTTGGTTGTCCTCAACGCCACCAAGGAAGACATGAACGCGGGTGCTGGGAGCTGCTTGCTAGACTTTTTCCGCAATGGCTTTGAAAAAGGTTTGTGCGATACTGGGAAGCTTTGTTGGGTAATTAATTCTAAAATTCCTGGATATATTGATATTGATGTTAAAGCTAGTGCTTTAGAAAAGCTAAGACAATCTATAAAGTGGAAAGAAGCAAAATCAATTACTGAAGCTGTTAATCAAGTCAAGTCTTTTGCGTTAATAGAACCAGTAGAACCGTGGGGATCAGGCGAAACATTTCATATGCCTACAGTCGTGCCAACTGTTTTACCTGGACAACGGTACGGACACAGAATTGAAGGCAAAACCATTGCCGAAACTTGGGTAAAAATCATCCATTTAATAAAGACAACGGGAACAATCCGACCTACTGCATATGATGGACAATGGCAAGAATTGATTGATTTGATAGCAATTGTCACGTCAGAGCCAGAAAATTTTTATTTTCCGGAACCGAATTATTTACCAATTGACCCTAGTTTTATTCAAGAATATATTTCCCAAATTTTAGATGATGCACCCAAACAAGAAGGAGTCAAATATACATACGGTCAACGTTTGCGTTCTCACTTTGATTGTGATCAAATTCAGCTTTGTATTGACAAATTAGTGGCTGATATTAATTCAGCAAGAGTAGTCATGTCTTTATGGGATGTCGGCCACGAAAGTACGGACAGTCCGCCTTGCCTTAATCATATTTGGGTCAGAATAGTTGATAATGAACTCTCAATAACCGCCACTTTCCGCAGTAATGATATGTTTTCTGCATGGTGTGCAAATGCAATGGGATTGCGTGCTTTGCAACGACATATTCGAGATGAAATATGCAGACGCTCAACCCATTCATTAAAAATGGGACCATTAATTACCATTAGTCAAAGCGCCCATATCTATGATGACTGCTGGGAAAATGCAGAAAAAGTCATTCAGTCCCAGTATGGAAAGATTTGTCAGCAGCGAGATTATGCAGACCCCACAGGCAGTTTTGTAATTACTGTACAGGAGGGTAAAATTCTTGTCGAACAAATGACTCCTGGTTCTGGAGAAGTTGTTAACTGTTATTCAGGCAAGTCTGCAAAACAACTGTATCAGCAAATAGCAGCAAATTGTCCAGGCTTGCAAGTTGAACATGCCATGTATTTGGGGACGGAGTTGCAAAAAGCACAACTTGCTTTGTCAATCGAACAAGAGTTTATTTATGAGCAAGATAAACCAATACGCATCAGGGATACAGTGCGTTAGGCGTATAGGCTTGATGAGTTTTAGCTCTTACCCAACTGCTTGCACCGAAACGCATCATCTCAAATTGGTGCATTATACTGCGTTAATGCACCCGAGTTCTAATAAGTAAAAATTAAACTCTAGCTAGAGTGACTTTTTCTGGTTGATCCTGATATTTACCTTGACGAGCTTCGTAACTGATAGCGCAGGGTTCGCCTTCTAAAAAGAGCAACTGTACCACGCCTTCATTGGCGTAAATACGACAGTCAGCGCTAGAAGAATTAGAAAACTCTAAGGTCAAATGACCCCGCCATGCAGCCTCAGCAGGAGTTAGATTTGCTATTATACCACAACGTGCATACGTAGATTTACCGATACAAATGACTGTAATATTGTTTGGAACCTCTAGGTTTTCTAAAGCTACTCCTAAACCATAAGAGTGAGCGGGCAGTATAAAGTAACTACCGTTAGCATCCGTATGAAGTGGAGTTGGTTCGAGATTGTGAGAATTAAAGTTTTTGGGATCAACTACGGTTCCGGGAATGTGGCGGAAAATACGGAACTCAACAGGAGAAAGGCGTATATCGTACCCATAAGAAGATAAGCCGTAGCTAATCACACGCCGCGACGGTTCATCTTCATTGATTTTTATTTCTCGAATCAGGCTTGGCTCAAAGGGCGAAATCATACCCTTGTGAGCCTTTTGAGTAATCCAAATGTCGTTCTTAATCACTAGTCTGCTGCTAATTGAAACCGAAATACTAGAATAGCGCGAACATAGTTCATTAGAGAACAGTCCTGATGAAGTGACATACTCCTACAGTGAATTACGGTTGATGACTGCGACGGATTTCGGTGATTTGGTCTGCTATTTCCAGAATAGACTGAGGGATTTCTGGTCCTGTAAGGATAATATCGACGTGGGAAGGCCGTTTTGCCAGCAATGCTAAAACTTCTGTTTCAGGAATTAAGCCAAAATGGATGGCTAAGCTGAGTTCATCTAATACAACGAGAGAATACTTACCCTCAAAGACGACCTTTTGTGTATGTCGCCACAACTTTTGTAGGGATTCCGTTTCGGTTTCGTCCAACTGTGGTGTATCAATACAACGAGGCAAATCACCACGAATCCAATCTAATTTTTGTCCGAGTTGGATGGGGTTTTCGTGTCCTTGACGAATGCCACCCTTGAGAAACTGTACTATTAATACTGGTGTGCCTTGACCAGCAATTCTCAGTGCTTGAGCCATGATACTAGTAAAAAAGCTACGATGAGAGCTAGTGAAAACTTGTATCAGCCCTTCAATGGAATATGGTAAGCTGAGGGTCAAATTTAAGCTTGGGGTTTCTAGCTGAGCAACCATAAAAATGTTTCAAAAAATACAAAAATATAAAGTGTTTTTGCTTAGGGTGGTTCTGGCAAATCTACCTGTATTATCTAGCTGTTTTTGACAATATGTAATGTATTTGCCAAGCCGCATTCTTAGTCAAACACTAGGTTTATGCTGAAGTCAAGAGTTATGAAAACTGAAATTCTTGCCTTTTGCCGGAAAGTAGTTGTCAAAATGAGAACACGTAACTGAAAGAACAAATCAATCAAAAAAACTGGGAGGATGGCTGTGAGAGTCTGAGATCAAGTCTATTTGATTGCTTATTGCTATGTCAGACCCATCAGGCACACCAGACGCTTTGACGCGGAGAATATTTACAGTCAGCGATTAAACTGATTTCATAAGAAAATCTTATTTAGGAGAAGTGAAATTTCCCGCCGGTGGCAAAACAGATGGATAACGTTTTGAATTTGACAAAATCAGGAGTAAATGGTTGTGAAATTAGTGATTTTAGGAGGTTCGGGTTCAGGGAAAAGCACTCAAGCACAAGGGCTTTGCAGATACTTTGATATTCCTGTGATCTCCACTGGTGAGATATTACGCGATCCGAGCGCAGGCTTTACCAACCTCGGTCATCTCGCACAGCCATACGTGGAGACGGGAGAACTTGTCTGGGACGAAATGATCATTTCATTCATCCAGACTCGGTTAAAAAAGCCGGATTTTAACCGTGGTTGGGTGTTAGAAGGTTATCCCCGTACAGCGTTTCAAGCTGAAGAACTTGACTTTTTGTTGGACAATCTAGGGCACAATTTAGACTGGGCAATTTATTTACAAGTCCCACAAGCAGTTATGGTGAGTCGTTTACTAGGGCGTTCTCTGCCAGATGACCAACCGGAAATCGTGCAGCGTCGTGTAGAAATATTTTATGACCGTACCATTCCCATCCTAGAATACTACGACCGTCGTCGGCGCTTGTTGACTATCAACGGTGACCAGTTACCAGAAGCCGTGCAGCAAAACATAGTCACTCTACTCTCAACCCCCGAATAGGGTATGTTGTTCTGTTTAATCATTAACAATTGAGAGAAAATACGCTTTATCCCCATAAAATTCAAAATACTTGCGATGCCTTTATCTGATAATTTAACGGTGTGAAATATTAAGTCGTTCTTTAAAAAGACTTAAACCCTAATACCCAAAGTGTAAGCGGCTGTATCGTATATGAAAATTTTGAGGCAAACTTAATGGCTTGGCAGCGTCCAGACGGTCGGCAACCCTACCAATTACGTCCTATTAGCTTTCAGCAAGGTTTCACCCGCTTTGCTCCTGGTGCCGTTCTCACAAAATGTGGTGAAACTCAAGTCCTTTGTAGCGTCAGCGTTACACAGGGAGTGCCCAAGTTTCTAGAAGGAACTGGCAAAGGTTGGCTTACTGCTGAGTATAGAATGTTACCATCAGCAACGCCGCAACGACAAGAACGAGAATTCATGAAGTTGTCTGGACGAACTCAAGAAATCCAACGTTTGATTGGACGTAGCTTACGAGCAGCACTGGATTTAGGTGCCTTGGGAGAACGTACGCTGACTGTGGATGCAGATGTGTTGCAAGCAGACGCTGGGACTAGGACAACAGCGATTACAGGAGGGTTTGTGGCGATCGCTCATGCAATTTCAAAATTGTTGCAGCAGGGAGTATTAAAGCGATCGCCCATCATTGGACAGGTCGCAGCTATTTCTGTGGGGTTGTTGCAGGGAGAGCCATTTTTGGATCTCAATTATATCGAAGATGTCACGGCTGAGGTAGATTTTAATGTGGTGATGAATCAGCAGTTGGGGATAATTGAAGTTCAGGGAACTGCTGAATCCGGTAGTTTTAGTCGTACTCAACTCAATCATCTACTAGATTTTGCCGAAAAAGGAATTCAAGAATTGTTAATCGCCCAACAAGAAGCGATCCCAGACTGGAATGATCTGTATCAGGGCTCTTGAGAGTGTTGATTGCTGAGTGTAAATTATGCAGCGCTGAAAACTCAGCAAACAGCACTTTTTTGGTAACTTGAATAAATATTTTTGTTAAATTTTGGCGACAATTTTTACAACTGCCCACTCAAGCTCTGTTGAACTCATAGACATGATGTTAAAAGTTTCAAAAAGTAAAAAGGGAAATTGTCAGAATTTCGCTATTGTAATGCTGGAAGTCGCTAATGTAATGATGAAGGGATGAGCAAAAAAGTTGAAGTTCTTCCAGATCAAGGGGCGCTAATTGCGCGCGCGCTAGAATTGATCCTGTCCAAGATGGAAACTGCTATTCAAGAGCGGGGGCAATTTACCATTGCTCTATCTGGTGGCAGCACACCGAAACCGTTGTACGAAGCAATCTCTACCCAAAAACTGCCATGGGATAAAATTCATGTATTTTGGGGAGATGAACGTTACGTCCCACCCGAGCATCCAGATAGCAATCAACTGATGACGCGTCGTGCTTGGTTAGATCGCGTTGATATCCCAACGGGTAACATCCACGCCATACCTACAAATCAAAATGACCCGGCAGTGTCAGCAGCTGACTACGAAAGACATCTGCAAGAATTTTTTCACTCCTCACCAGGCGAGTTGCCTTCTTTGGATGTCATTTTATTAGGAATGGGAGATGATGCTCACACCGCATCTTTGTTTCCGCATACAGAAGCCTTAAAAGTAACAGATAAGCTCATTACCCTAGGGAACAAAGATGGAAACCCCCGCATCACTTTCACCTATCCATTTATTAACTCTGCTCGCTGCGTTATCTTTATAGTTGCTGGTGCCAATAAAAAACCAGCTCTTGCTCAAATTTTTGCACCAGTGGCAGATGAATTCACTTACCCATCGCGCTTGATTCAACCTCAAGGAGAACTTTGGTGGTTGCTAGATTCAGCAGCAGGAAGTGACCTCAAATAAGGATGCAGGATAAAGCACGAAGGATGAAGTATAAAGGATGAAAAATTAATCACACTTCATGACTTAATACTTCATACTTCAGCCTTCAAACGTACTTGTTAAAATCGGAAGCCAGAGTTGCCCCTCTGCTTGCTAGCACTATTTTACGATTGAACTTCAACAAAGGCTTAACCTCATGATCGTCTGCCCTAATTGCAATCACCCAAACCCAGACGGCGCTGTCCAGTGTGAAGCTTGCTACACCCCATTACCAGCTACTACTAACTGTCCCAGCTGTGGGGCAAACGTGCAGGCAGATGCAGCTTTTTGCGGTCAGTGTGGTTATAACCTGCGTGCAGGTGCTCCCACTGGTGTTGCCGCAACCGTCGCACCTGATCTCCCACCAGATTTACCACCCTTTGTTAACCCTGATCCTCTTGTACAACCACAACCCATAGGGGTAAGTACTGCTAATTACACCTCCCCTAATTCCGCATCCTTACCACCAACAGCGGTTTCGGTTCCTGATCCATCGGAAGTCACACAAAGTAGCCCCCCGCCTTCAAACGTCGCTGCACCACCTCCAATACCCACTTCACCCCCAGCACCGGATCTATCCGCACCACCCCCTCCACCCCCAGCACCGGATTTCTCCGCACCACCCCCTCCACCCCCAGCACCGGATCTATCCGCACCACCCACTCCACCTCCAGCACCGGATCTATCCGCACCACCCACTCCACCTCCAGCACCGGATTTCTCCGCGCCACCCCCTCCACCCCCAACCCAAACTCCACCGCCCACAGTTGTACCATCTGCTTCTAGAACTCAGTTGCAACAAGTGACGGCACGGCTGCTTCACATCCAAACAGATAGGGAAATTGAATTGCCGCAAAACCTCTCTGTTATTCATGTAGGCAAGCCTAATGATCGCATCCCCCCAGATGTAGATGTTTCAGGATTTCCAAATTCGGAAATTGTTTCGCGGATTCATGCCGATATTCGCGTAGAGGGAGACGCCCACTACATCGAAGATGTCGGAAGTGCCAATGGCACCTACATCAATAACTTGCCCCTATTACCAGGAAATCGGCACCGCCTACGCCCAGGCGATCGCATAAGTTTGGGTAAAGGAGACATGGTAACATTCCTGTTTCAACTTGTATAAGGAAGGCTCTAGTAGCGCTACCTTTGTAAGTCAAAAGTGAGCCACCGCTATGCAGGAGGGTTTCCCACGCCCAGGCGACTGGCGTTGGCGCAGCCTCTGGGGAGGAGATACCCCGAAGGGGTCAAAAGGAGCCAGCGCTTGGGTAAGGCAGGGCAGCGAGCGGGAGCGCTTCGCCGTGAGCGCTCAGCCGAACGGTTTCCCGAGCCAGGCGTTTGCCTCTCATGGTTTCCCCACAGTCCCATGAGTGGCGTTCAAAAGTCCTTTTTTCCTAGCTTTTGACCTGTTATAAATGGTCGGTTTATTTCGACCGTACTGTACTAGTAGAGATTCAAAAATGATTTGTGTCTGGTGGTTGATAGTCGCCGCCAGACACAAACTGTAGTTAGCATGGATAAAACTGCAACAAAAGCAGTAGCGTGAATACGTTAAGGAAAGTGACCCATGAGCAGCCTTGGGAAAGATTTTGAACCCTTGCTAACAAAAGAAGCGCCGCCAGCAGTTGACCGCATGGGGCTGACGTGGCTCATTGCCGCAGCGTTCGCCACCATTATACTGTGGCAAGTACCAGCAGGCAATTACATTTTATACCCATTCACCATCTTGGCAACTTGGTTTCACGAAATGGGTCATGGCTTGATGGCACTGCTATTGGGCGGACAGTTTCGGAAATTAGAGATTTTTGGTAACGGTTCCGGTGTAGCAAGTTATGCCATGTCCTTGTCTTTGGCACCAATTGGTCCGGCTTTAGTTGCAGCCGCAGGACCAATGGGACCACCGATTGCTGGTGCAGCTTTGATTCTGGCTTCCCGCAGTTTTAAGGCGGCAAACCTGAGTTTAAAAATTTTAGGTGGTTTTTTACTCGTTTCGACGATCATTTGGGTGCGATCGCTGTTTGGTATCGTGGCAATTCCCCTACTGGGTTTAATTATCCTGGGTATTGCCTTGAAAGCTCCGCGTTGGGTGCAGGGGTTTACTGTTCAATTTCTTGGCGTGCAAGCTTGCGTGAGTACGTACCATCAACTTGACTATTTATTTAGCTATAGTGCTGGTCCGTTGGGACTTTCGGATACAGCGCAAATACAGCAGCGGTTATTGTTACCTTACTGGTTTTGGGGTGGATTGATGGCAGTTGCATCTTTGGTGATTTTAGTGCAAAGTCTCCGCATCGCCTATCGTTCGAGATGAGCAACGTACCTTTTCTAACTCAATTGCACCGGAAAATATCACACAGAAATTGACCCAGTTATGGGATAGTTACGCATCGTCTTTAATGCAAGCATTCGAGGCGCGCCTTCAAGACAGTAGTAAAAGTTTACAACGTGATTTAGGCGATCGCGCTGCAAAAGAGGCAACTGATATTACGGCGATTTTGACGGAACTGCGTCAAAGCCAATGAATTGGATGAACGTGAGTTTAAGCAGTTGAAACTGTTTAATACTACAGAAAAACAAGAGTTCGAGCGTAATATTAACAGCCTTAAAGCCAGAGTTGAACAAATTCCCGTAGAAATTGAGCGCGAAGTAGCTGCAATTCAAGCTAAGTTTGCTAATGGTCGTTACTTACCTAATTCTCCAGAAACTAGCCCGTTAATTTAGAATTATCCCATCCCCCAATCCCCAATCCCCCATTTCTGTATGAATTCTCCATTTCCCGGGATGAATCCTTATTTAGAAAATCCTGTATTTTGGTCAGAAGTATAGCAACAGCCAAGGTGGTTAGGACATCAACAGATGATAAAACCTAGACACAAAAAGACTTTTCACCCAGTCCAAGCGTCCCCAGTCCCTTGTCCCCTGCTATACATCATCGATTAATTACAGCCATAGCAGATACTATTGAGGAAAATATTCCCCCACAATATCGAGTCGCAATTGAACAACGTACATATTTAAGTGATGATTCAGATTCTCTACTAGTTGGTATATTTGATGTTTCTGTTTTTTCTCAACAAACATCACCGCAGCAGGACTCATCAACTGCTATCGAAACATCCACATCAGAAGGTATCACGGTGATGATACCTTTGCCAGAACACATTACGGAAAAATACTTAGAAATTCGTGAAGTTTCTACAGGTTTTGTGGTTACTTCTATCGAAGTTTTATCTCCTAAAAATAAACGTCCAGGCGAAGGTAGAAAAGCCTATGAACTGAAACGCAAAAAAGTTTTAGTGAGTCTTACTCATTTAGTAGAAATTGATTTACTCAGAAGTGGAAAACCCATGTCAATTTTAGGGGAGTTCCCTGTCACAGATTATCAAATTATTGTAAGCAAAAGTGAAACACGTCCGCAAGCTAAATTATACGGTTTTAGCATCAGAGAACCAATTCCCGTATTTCCATTACCTCTACAGACAGAAGATACAGAGCCGATTTTAGATTTGCAATCTTTATTGCATGGTATATATAATCGTGCAAGATATTACTTAGCAATTGATTATAATCAAGAACCAGTACCACCCCTAAAACCAGAAGATGCTGTATGGTCTGATACCCTTTTACTAACATCTTGCACCAAGAAAAATTGATTTTATTCTTACACTCAGTACTAAGCCGGAAGCCCTTATTTTACCGATAAAAGCTCATAAAAGTGATGTAACTTTATTGCGCTGCTTTTGACTAAGCCCTGGGTTATACGGATAAGTGCAAGATATAAGTTTACGCGAACAAGGGTTAAGAACTTAGTAAAAGTTAAAACTAACTCAAATTAAAGACTAATTTGAATTACTAATTTCTAAGTAGCCGGACTGGTTGAGAAACCCACACTGTACCTGTAGTTAGGGAGCGTGTGTGGAGTGTCTCACAAACTGGGTTTTTTAGCTTGAACGGCTATTTATCCCACATCCTACCGTCAGGAGGTGTGGGATGAATAGCCGGACAAAAACGAGGTGCATCCCCAACCAAGGATAGCCGACGGCTATCGAGGGAGCGGGATGTCCTCGTTTTTGTCAATAAGATGGGATTTTTAACGAGTCAATCATCTCATCAATTACTTGAGTCATTGTCTTTTCTGTTAAAGCTGCATATAAGCGAAGTTTATTTAATCTTCTTTCAGATGTTCTGACTCTAATATATTTATCCTTCATTTTGTTTCCTCGTTGCTTCCTCACAATATTATCATTAGGTACAACAAGGAGGTGATTAAAACTGTTGAAAGCAGTTAAGGTCAGGCTATACCCAACAGCCGAGCAAGAAATAGCTCTAGCCAAGTCGTTTGGTTGTGCAAGATGGTATTGGAACTACGCCTTAAATGCTTGCATTCAACACTACGAGCAAACTGGAAAGTCGTTAAAGCTAAGTGTCTACAAGGCTTATCTTCCACAATTAAAGGTAGAACACCCTTGGTTAAAAGAGGATTGTTATTCCGCTGTTTTACAGTGTGTAGCAATCAATTTGAATAAGGCTTACACCAACTTCTTTGAGGGTCGGGCTAAGTTCCCTAGGTTCAAATCAAAACACCATAAGCAATCAATTCAATATCCTTAGAACGTTAAAATTGTGGGGGATTGTCTGGAAGTTCCCAAGATTGGTGTTGTTAAGGCAGTCTTTCACAGACTTATTGAAGGTAAAGTTAAGACTGTCACCATCAGTAAAACACCCACAGATAAGTACTTCGCTTCTATCTTGTGTGAGATAGAGGAGGTCTTTGGTCAATCAACTGGTGGTAAGACATTGGGTATTGACTTGGGATTAAAAGATCTCGTTATTGTTCATGATGGGGAAGAAGTTGCCAAGCATTCAAACCCAAAGCATCTTAAGCGCCATGAGAAGAATCTAGCCAGGAAACAGAAGAAATTTGCTCGTAAGGTAAAAGGAAGTAATTCAAGAAACAAATACAGAAAACTTGTAGCCAAGGTTCATGAGCAAGTATCAAATTCCCGTCAGGACTTCCTACACAAACTAAGTAGGAAACTAGTAGACGAAAGCCAAGTTATCGTTGTAGAAAATCTCAATGTGTTTTGGGACTGGTGCGGAACCGTAAGCACGAGCTAAGGCAATATCCGACGTGGGTTAGGGGATGTTTGTTAACTTTCTGGATTACAAGTTGAGGCGCAAAGATGGGCAGCTTGTAGAGATTGGAAGGTTTTTCCCCAGTTCCAAAACCTGTTCATGCTGTGGTCACGTCCTTGATGAGTTAACGCTCGATATCCGTGAATGGGATTGTCCTAAGTGCAAGACTCACCACGACCGTGATGGTAATGCAGCATTGAATATAAGGAATGAAGGAATTCGGATATTATCTATGAACGGAGGGAACCCCGTTCTTGCCGTGCCGAGGCAGAGTAAGACCAATAAACCGCAAGGTGGAAAGGCATCTATCAATGACGACGGAAGCCTACACCGTACCGTCAGGTCGGTGTAGGTAGTTCACTTATCGTTTTTTTGTCGTTAAAAACTGACGCAAACTCAGCAAATTTAGAGTTTGTCCCAAAGAAAGCGGTAGAATTGTCACTCCTTCTAGACGAGACTGCACCCAACCTTCTGCCCAGTACCATTCGTGAAAACCGTCTATTCCTTGACTCAGCAATAAACGCAGGCAGTTGGGACGTGCCACATCCACTTGATGATGAATCGAGACTGGTCCGATCCGGGTGGTAAACTCGAATCCAGGATGCAGTTCTTGTGGCATTCCAGAGGCAAAGCGACCTGTGGGAAGCCATTTTTCTAGTTCCGTAGGACGCAACAGACTGTCGTGAATTGCAGTTGCCGATGCATCAACTTCTATCCGTATTTGGCTTTGTTGAAAATTACCCAGCATTTTTCGAGGATTGCGAGAAGCGCAAGAGAGTTGTTTTTTTAGTATTGCAAAGATTCCGGGCAACTGCGGCGTTACAGTCAGTTGCAGTGGAAACTGCATAAGTACTTTTTGACTGCATTTACTTAAGAAACAGCGTCCCACTGAGGGATGCATCGGCTTCGTTGCACCAGACTTGGATGCATAACAAGATTGCACTCAAGTTTTCTTGAAAACAAATCATGATCAAGGAGAATTCCCATGCCCTTAAACAGGCTAGTTGATTCAGGACAGCCCTTGCCAACACCCGATTTGCAAAGAACGACATTCTCATTAGATGCAGTTGCTCGTTTCGTTTGCAATACCTGGGAAGAAATCTTAGCAGCACAAGCAGGTGGTGAGTTCGACGCGGTAGTCATTGGCTCAGGTATGTATGGTGCATACACCGCTACCAAGCTATTCGAGTTTGGTCGCCGGACGGCAAATCCAGACCAAGCCCCACGAGTTTTGGTTTTAGAGTCTGGTCCATTTCTGATTAGCGAACATGTTCAAAACCTAACTCGTGTAGGCAATATCGGTTCGCTTGTGGCAGAAAACTTGGTTGATCCAGCTCAAGTGAGGGGTTCTTCTTTTGTCCAACACCATCGCTGTATAGGCGGCAAATCACTCTTCTGGGGAGGATGGACACCACGTTTAGTCGATGCTGATGTTGAGAAAGTCGATGAAAATGGCGATAAGCTGTGGCCTAAAGATGTTCAGGAGTATCTATTCCGCAAAACTCAGCCAGATGGGTCTGTATCTGATGGATATGAGTTTATTGAGCGAGAAATCGGTGCCTATCCTGTCCAAGACTTTATCAACGGCTCTTTGTATGATGCGTTGTTCAAAAGCGGCAAGAACATTATCGAAAAGCAGCGTGTCCCATCTCTCAAAGCAGTACTGCCACCGCCAATTGCCGTGCAGGGTGAGTCACCGGTTTCTGGCTTGTTCAGCATCGATAAGTTCAGCAGCCTGCCCTTATTACTTGACTCCATCCGCGAAGCCAAAGAGAAACCAGATCAATCGAGTAAGCTATTCCTGGTTCCTTACGCTGAAGTTCTCAAACTAGAAACAGTCAATGGCGTTGTAACCCAGGTTGTGGTTGCTCTGGTCGATCCGTCCGCGCCAAAGGATAAGAGCAAAGCTCGTGTAGTGAGGTTGAATCTCAAGCCCAGTGCTATAGTGATCATCGCTGGCAATACCATCAACTCGACACGTCTAGCTTTAAATTCCTTCCCGCGTCCACGTCAGCTAGCGCCTGGTGGAGAGTTGATGGGGCGAAACCTGATGTCCCACGTTCGCGGTAATTTTTTCTGGAAAGTCTCCCGAAATGCCCTAGGAATTTCAGCAACCGATACCACGTTGAGGACTGCTGCATTGCATGTTCAAGGTTCAACCGAGACATCAGAAGGACCAGGGCAATTCCATTTTCAATTTTATGCTGCTCCCAACGTGGATACAGGCTTCTTCCGCGGTGCCGCTGACAATCCAGAAGAGTTTCTCTACCGGATGGTACCCAATTTAGATGATGTGCAGTCGATTCTCGAAGCTCAGAGTGGGCTGGGCGACAGAGTTGTTATTGGCATTCGCACCTGTGGGGAGACTTTTGGCAACAGAACCAGCCCCATTGGTAGCAATAACAACGTCAGTTGGATGAGTGTTAATCCCTTTGGCGGTACTGGCGATGATGTGTACTTTGAGAATGGACAGGAACTGCGCGTACCTAAAGCGTTTGTGAATCTCGTGGAAACGCCCGCCGACAAACAAGTTCGAGACGCTCAGTTTGAGGCGGCTAAAGCCTTTATCGAGGCATTAGCCAACCAGCCCCCAGGAAGTGCAACCAGTAGCGATCTTAACGCTCCAATTCAGTTCTTTCGTGGAGGCGAAGATCCTTCTGGAACTACTTATCATGAATCTGGCACCCTCTGGATGGGGACTGACTATACCAAATCAGTCACGGATGCTAATGGTCGCTTCCACCACATATCCAATGCCTATTGCGTAGATCAGTCTATTTTCCCCACCGTTGGTTCAGCTAATCCCGTCCCCACGGGACTAGCCCTATCCCGTAAGGTGGCTCGCTCAATTATTGAACGCTACACCGAAGTTCCGAGTGTTAGCAACGAAGAAGGCTTTGAAACCCTTTATCGTGGCGACTTCAAGGCTGATGGCTGGGAATTTGCGGCATCAGGTTATCAAAACTTCTTCGATGTCCAAAATCAAAGTATTCCAGTGCTGGGTGCTGGTGTTGATAACAAAAACGTAGAGCTTGGTGTTCTCTGGTTTACTCGCAAAACATTCAAGGATTTCATCTTGAAGTTGGATTGGAAAGCCTTCGACATCGATGCCAACGCTGGAATTTTCTTACGAACACCAGAACCCAAGGCTCTTGATGATAACTTCTATCACTCCAGCACCGAAATCCAAATTGACGAGCGCGGTTACGACCATCCCAATCAGATCTATGGTAGCCCCTTACACAAGACGGGTGCAGTATACGAAGTTTTCCCTGCTCAACGATGGGCTGCTAAGGCGATCAGCCCTCGCAACTCTGGTAACCCTGGCTACTGGAACAGCTATGAAATCAGAGCGCAAGGCAATGAAATTGAGGTCAAACTCAATGGTCACTTGGTCAGTGCCGGAACCTTCCCGGAACTTCTAGAATTTGCCGACCCCAGTGACGGTAAGAAGAAGCGTTCTGAAGGTTTCATCGGCTTGCAGTGCCATACCGAGGTCGTGCAGTTCCGCAACATTCGCATTAAAGAACTGTAACCCCAATATGCAAATCCGCCGAGGTCAACCGACGTTTGGAAGGAACTACACCATTTATTACAAAGTTGATTTAGCAACATTGAATCCAAGTGGAGTCAATCCAACGAATCAGCGTTGCGTGGTCGTCAGCATCACCTCCAATATCGACTCTGCCAAGGTAGAGCCTTCCATGAGTTGTGATTCAGTAAAAGACCTCGACTAGACCAGATACTAAACAGCCACTCGCACGTTAGAAGACTCGTAAATTGCGGTCAACCTGAACACGAAGGTGTCATTAAAGACACCTTCTTAGCCAAGACTACGAAGAACGAAAACGAAAGTTACATTGACTGCAATGTTACAGCCACATCGTGTTGTTTCACGCTTATTCGGATTAACGAGTTGTAATTTATTTCAACGCGATTGGGCTTTAGCCCACTGCCCTTCGGGCAATCCCACGCAAGATAGTTTGCACACCACAGATCGACATCTTAGTTGTTAAAGGAGTAGACAATGCCATTAGATCTCAAGTCAAACAGAGAACCAATCGACCATACCGAGCAACAGTATCAAGATGTTCTTCAAGATTTGCAAGGCAACATTCTCAAGTCACATGGCCGAGAAGAGTCTGTACACATTTTCTTAACTTTTCCTGACCCCAGGAGAGAGCCGCAAAAAACAACTGCACTTAGGCAACTGATTGCTCAACTTGCCACCCAAGATATTACATCAGCCAAGAAGCAATTAGATGATGCCGATGCCTGGAGAGAGAATAAAATTGATGGTGGTGTATTTGTACACTTCTCTTTATCTTCGTCGGGGTACGAAAAACTAGGTTTTTCTAAAGAGACTCAGCCGAAGGGTGCTAATCTTCAGAATAGACAAGAAGCTACCCCTCAAGAACTTAAAGATGACTACGCTCAAGTCTTTCAACTGGGTATGAAGCGGCGGCAGTACGCACTTTTAGACCCCGCATTTAGCGCTTGGGAGCCTGCATATCAAAGGGATATTGATGCATTGATAATCATTGCAGGGGATAAGTTGAGTGATGTTAAGAACAAAGAATCAGAAATTACTACCAAGCTAAGGGGTATTGCTACAGTTGCCAGTGTTGAGGGAGGTACTAAAATACGTCGCCAATTTAACAATCAGAAGGAAGACGCTGTTGTTGAACATTTTGGCTTCACAGATGGTATCGGTGATCCGCGTTTTACTAAGCAAGATTTAAAGCGGGAAGAAGGCGAAGCCGCTAAAAGACTTTTTAGCGCTCCTCCCAATCTTGTTCTTGTTCCAGACCCGTTAGGAACTCCCAATGTGAGCTTTGGCAGTTTTCTAATCTTTCGCAAACTTGAGCAAAATGTTCAAGCATTTAAGAAGGCGGAACTTGAGTTGAGTAAAAAATTGGGAGTTTCCCGCGAACTAGCTGGGGCAATGGCAGTAGGACGTTTTGAAGACGGCACTCCACTTGTGCTTCAGGGCAATGACGGGAGTACAAACTTAAATGACTTTGATTATTCTCGCGATCCTGTGGGACTAAAATGCCCATTCCAGGCGCATCTTCGCAAGACGAATCCTCGGCAAGAATCAGTCAGAGCAGGTGGACCTTTTGCTCGGAGCGAACAACAAGAGCTTGGGCATCGCATTGCTCGACGTGGAGTCACTTATGGTGGACCGCTCAGCGACTTTAGCAACCTCGATAGGCTGCCTACAGGTGGCGTTGGATTGCTATTCATGTGCTATCAATCAGATATCTGGGAACAATTTGAGTTTATTCAGAGGTTTTGGTCTAACGCTCCCAGATTCCTAGAACCTGGCATGTCCCAGGCGCGTAATGTACAAAATAATAATTACGATAGAACCGGGTTGGATGCAGTTAGCGGTCAAAACCTATCAGATCAGAGCGATCCGGTGATTCAAGAAGTACCGCAACCACCGGAAAACTGGTTAAAAGAGCGTGATCAACAAACTGTCAAAGCCGATGTAAAATTTGCAAACTTTGTCAAACTCAAGGGGGGAGAGTACTTTTTCTCGCCAAGTATCAGTTTTCTGAAAAACTTGCCCAACCTACCTCAAAATTTTCCCACACCGCCAGCTGAAGAACCTGTACCTAGCAAAACATATGTTGTGCGACAAGGTGACGATTTATCAAAGATATCTGAGAGGGCTTACAACGATGGCAGTATCTTTACATTGATCTATAACGCTAACAGAAATGTGATTGGACCTAACCCTAGCTCGCTCTTACCTGGGCAGATACTTTACATTCCAATACTCCCAACAAACACTAGCCCCATACCTGGTGAAGAATATATTGTGCTACCAGGTGACTATCTATTTTTGATAGCCGAGAGAGCTTATGGAGATGGCAATTTGTTTAGAGTAATCTACGAGGCTAATCGAGATGTGATTGGACCCGACCCAACCGTGCTTCTCCCTGGGCAGCGAATTCGCATTCCGCTAAGACCGTAATGAAACAATAACCAATAACTAAAGCCGCATATTCTTTCCCAGTAGCCATGAGATGCTACTGGGATTGGTAATAAAAAATTTGACACTCCCCTGCATGAAATGCAGGGGATTCTTAGTTCTAGCCCACATCCCGCAAGGGATATCTATTCAGCCGTTACTCATTTGTGATTCACCGAGAGTAGGTGTACAATATACCGTTCCCTGACTCAGCGGAGTGCCAAGCACCGCATAACCTGAATCGACACTTTCCATTGCAGATAGTGTTTCTTTTAAATTCAAGTCACAAGTAAAGCCTATCCACCGAGCTAAATTCACAGCAGCATTATGGTCTGCATTATGATAATGACCATTAGGACAGTTAAAATCATGTTTCTTCCTATTACCTAGCGTTCCACAAGTTGAACAAGTTTTTGATGTGTAGGCAGCAGGAACTTTAATTACTTTGCGATAGCGAATAGATAGCAATTCGTTTGCGAGGGCGAGTATTTTCTTTCTCCATCTGGGCAACATCTTTGCTTTAACGTTATTTTGGTTGACAAACTTGAGCTTAACTGTTCGCTTCACTTGCCTAATACCATGATTGTCGCTCACTCCTTGCTGCAAATGTTTAAGTTAAGTTTTGTTATACTAAGAGAACTATCATTCCCATGCAAAAAGCAGGGAATTTCGCTAAGACATTAAAGGCATAGGTTTTTTTCATGGCGGATCAATTAATTCGCGCCACAGCAGCTGAAGGCGGAATTCGTGCAGTCGGTGCAATTACCACACGCTTGACAGAAGAAGCACGACAACGTCATAAGCTTTCCTATGTGGCAACGGCCGCACTGGGTCGAACCATGACAGCAGGCTTGTTGATGGCTTCTAGTATGAAACGATCTGGGTCTAGAGTCAATATCCGGGTGAAAGGCGATGGACCTTTGGGTGGTATATTGATAGACGCAGGGTTAGATGGAACAGTACGCGGCTATGTAGAAAATCCAGATGTGGAACTGCCTCCAAATAGCAAAGGTAAGCTTGACGTTGGCGGTGCAGTTGGTAACGGTTTTCTTTACGTTGTCCGCGATGTTGGATACGGGTACCCATACTCCAGTACGGTAGAACTCGTTTCGGGTGAAATTGGGGACGACGTAGCTCACTACCTGATCACTTCGGAACAAACACCTTCAGCTCTGGTTTTAGGGGTTTTTGTAGGAGCAACCGGGGTGACGGCTGCAGGAGGGTTACTGGTGCAAGTTCTACCGAAAGCTGCTAGAGACGAAGCCTTAGTAGAAACTCTGGAATCACGGGTAGCCGGATTATCAGGGTTTACACCTTTGTTGCAAGCAGGCAAATCATTGACAGAGATCTTTCAAGACCTACTGGGAGATATGGGGCTTGCTATATTTCCGGAAACTCAAATTCTACGCTACCACTGTGGTTGCTCGTTTGACCGCGTACTAGGAGCACTGAAAATGTTGGGTGAAGCAGAACTACAAGACATGATTGTCAAAGATAATGGGGCTGAGGCAACTTGCCATTTTTGTGGTACAGTTTACCAGGCAAGTCGAGATGACTTGGCTCAACTTATTGTAGATTTACAAGCAGAGGCTTCAGCTCAAGTATAAAGTATAAAGAAAGACTTTAAAAAATAGATATGCATGGTATAAGTGGAGGAAATATGATCCTGTAAAAAGTAGCTTTTTCTTAAGAGAAAAAGTTACTATGGCAAGGGCAAAAGTTTGGATCTATAACAGATCACTATTCTATTATTTTGGTGTGAGAAATGACAGAGCGGGACATACCAGAAAGTTGGTTACCAGGCGAAGCAAGAGAGCCAGATAATAATATGACTAGAGCATCCCGAAAGCAACAACTTAGTGGAACTCATGCGTCTGGTGTCCCAGCTACTGGTTCTACTTTCAAGTCGGTCGTGAAACGCTCCGAAGAAAGTGATTTAGAAGAAATACCTGTAGAAAAGGATCCAAAAGAAACAGTTTCAATCAGTAAAGGTACTTGGCAATTGCCCAAATGGACCAAAAGCTGGGTATTGTGGACGTTATTGTTAGCGTTGGTTCCGGGCGCGATCGCCTTCATGGCGACAGGGATGTTACTCAAGCTGCCATCTGCGCCAAACTGTCCAGCAATTTTCTGGCCCTTAGCAAGTGCGTCGGTGCGGTTGCATTGCGCTCAACTAGCAGCTTCTAAGCAGACGGTGAAAGACCTGCTACAAGCGATCGCCTTGGTAAAGGAACTGCCAAAAAATCACCCGCTTCGTGGAGAAATTGAGCGTTTGATAGAAGAGTGGTCACGCGATATTCTGAAACTAGCCGATCAGAGTTTCCAAGCTGGTCGGCTAGACGAAGCGATTGAAATTGCTCACCAAGTTCCGAAAGAGGAATCTGCTTATCAATTAGCACAAGAGCAAATTTCTCAATGGCAGTCCACATGGTCGAAAGCCGAAGACACCTATAAAGAAGCAGAAGATCAATTGCGCGAACAGAAGTGGCACCAAGCATTTATGCTAGCCGCCAGATTGTTGCGTGTGAAGAATGAATATTGGACGACAACTAAGTACGATCAATTGAACCGTCTGATTGTCAGTGCGCGAGAAGATGGTGAGAAGTTAACGAAAGCAAAAGGTTTAGCCGAAAGTAGAGGAGTAAATAATCTCCTAAAAGCGATTGAACTGGCTGAATCAGTTGAGCAAGACAGTTACGTTTATCAAAAAGCTCAGGAAGTTCTTCCAGAATTTGGACGCAAAATCCTGGAGTTGGCACAGGCAAAGCTGGATCGACGGGACGCAGACGAAGCGATCGCCATAGCCCAAAAAATTCCCCTCAGCACCAAGTTGCAGCCCGAAACACAAGGCTTTATGACCTTAGCTGAAGCGCAAAAGAATGCATGGTTAGGAACAACTGCCGGTTTAGAAGCGGCAATTACCCAAGCTCAAGAAATAGATGCTTCAAAACCAGTATATGAAAAAGCGCAAACACTCATTGCAGGCTGGCAACTAGAAATTCAAGATGTCGCCCATTTGGAGAAAGCAAGATCACTAGCAAGTCTTGGTTCAATTAACGATTACGCAGCAGCGATCACAGAAGCACAACTCATTCCTGTTAACAACCCTCGCGGACAAGAAGCAAGAAAAGAAATAGCTAGCTGGGTTGCTCAAATACAGACCATCGAAGACCGTCCGTATTTAGATCGTGCTGAACAGGCAGCAATGCTTGAGGACGTGAACTCTCTACAAGCGGCGATCGCCGAGGCAAGTCAAATCCGGCGGGGTCGTGCATTGTATCGAGAAGCACAAAGCAAAATTGGCACTTGGACAGGCAAGATTCAACGTATTGAAGACCAACCTTACTTGGATCGGGCAAAAGACTTAGCTAACGCTGGCGATTTACCCTCTGCTATTGCAACAGCTCAACAAATTGCCTCAGGACGAGCGCTTTCCGGTGAAGCGCAAGCCGCAATAGATGACTGGCAAGGGCAAATTCGTGCTAAAGAAAACTGGAAGAGAGCGCGGGAAGTCGCAGTCACTGGGACTCCAGAAGCTTTGGCACAGGCAATTAGGATAGCAAATAGACTACCTGATGGTAGCATCTTACGCGGTGATGCTAATGTCGCTATTGACCAATGGAGTCAGCAATTGTTAGATATAGCCCGCGCTCAAGGAGAATCTGATATTCCTAGAGCTATTGAGACAGCTAGGTTGGTTCCACGAGGAACTGCTGCTTATAGCGCGGCAAGAGAACAAATTAGATCATGGCGGGAGTTTCTCAATCCTCAGCCACAAGAATCTCCACAAGAATATCCACAAGAACCTCCACAAGAATCTTATCCTGAGCAACCAACGACTCTCGAAGGGCAGTAATTCTTAATTGAACCGTATTGACATTTGCACAGACATACCACTAAGTAACCCAACCTACGTACGCGGACGCGAAATGTGTAGAATTTCTCCGATTGGGGAGAATCCTGCCCGTATGTAGATCCGCCCTTCTGCTTCGTGAGCCGCCATTAGGAAAGCCACGGAAACACCCACGTCGAAGGCTTCACGCACTAACCGGGTTGTCAGCGCGCCTGCCACACCCTGTCGCCGGAAGGGAACACGGACGCCGATACCCGCAATCTCTGTCATCCCACTATCCGGCACAGAACACACCCCAGCTCCCACGGGTTCGCCTGTCGCCGTGACGCGCGCAAGGACTGCAATCTGTCCTGCTGCCAGACTTGCCCGAAGTCGCACGACAGCATCAGAACTTGGCAGGGGAGCGCCGTAGGCTTCATTTTGAACTGCGACGGTGGCAAGCAGTTCAGCGTCAGTGACTGGCACGACCAATTCGATATCTGGAGGCAAGGGCAGAATCTGCTCTAAACCAGGAATGCAGGTCATGAGTTCAAGACGCCCCTCAACGACGAAGCCAGCAGTTAGCAGCGCGCCCTCAACAGCTGGTGCGAGATGCGCAATGTATTCGAGGCGTGGTATCCGCGAACGTCGTTCGTAGGCGGTAATCAGAGCAGCAACGTCAGCAGACGACGGTGTGGCGACATCATCGGGAATAGCGTAGTTGAGGAACGGGTTGTCATTGTGGTCGCTAAAGGTTGCGAGGAATGGGCCAATTCGCTCTGTGTTGCGTTGGCGGCTTGCCGCAAATCGCAGGTATGCCTGAATCTGAGAGTCCATATAATATCATGTTCGCTTAATTGCCCATAATAAAACTTATTTGTAGTAAGGACTTCAGTCCTAGCTTGATCACTAAACAGGACTAAAGTCCTGACTACGAACTTCCTGCCGGTTATATAGCGCAACTCAATTGAATGAAGTACAGATAAATCTCGTGTCCCATGAGTGTCCATCTGTAGTTCATTATTTCTTTGGTGTACCTTACTCCGGGTTGCAAACTGCTATATAACCGGACATGACATAACATCACCAATCGTATTTTGGCAAACACTGTCTGTAAAAGCCCCCTACCTTTTGGGAAACCGCACCCCTAACCCCACTTGTGAGGAGGGGAACTTTGGCATATGCCAAAAGCGGGGTGGGGTTCTCAGCAACTGCGGCTCATTAGCGTCCCACCAATTTATCCCGCAGAAGCTTTATGCGATCGCGCAACTTTGCCGCCTCCTCAAACTCTAGTTTTTTGGCTGCTTCTTTCATCTGTGCTTCCAGTTGGGTAATAAACCCTGGAATCTCTTCTAAAGGAAATTCATCGATGTGTTGCTCAACTGTTTCTAACTCAGTTGCATTTAATCGCCGCGATACTTCTAAGAAAGACAAAATTGCATTACGCGATCTTCTCAGAATCGGTTGTGGTGTAATTCCGTGCATCCGGTTGTAAGCCTCCTGAATATTGCGACGCCTCTCGGTTTCTTCCATAGCTCTAATCATGCTATGGGTCAGGTTATCAGCATACATAATTGCTTGTCCTCGCACATGACGCGCTGCTCTCCCAATCGTTTGAATCAGAGAACGTTCTGCACGCAAAAAGCCTTCTTTATCTGCATCTAAAATCGCCACCAGAGAAACCTCCGGTAAATCTAACCCTTCCCGCAGCAAGTTTACACCAACTAACACATCAAATTTGCCATCGCGTAAATCCTGCAAAATCTCAATTCGCTCAATCGAATTGATTTCCGAATGCAGATACCTCACCCGAATACCGTTGTCTTGCAGATAGTCAGTCAAATCTTCTGCCATGCGCTTAGTCAGTGTTGTAATCAGCACACGCTCTTTGCGGTCAACTCTGTCTTTGATTTCGCGCAACAAATCATC
Organism: Kalymmatonema gypsitolerans NIES-4073; assembly: GCF_002368435.1. Taxonomy (GTDB): domain Bacteria; phylum Cyanobacteriota; class Cyanobacteriia; order Cyanobacteriales; family Nostocaceae; genus Kalymmatonema; species Kalymmatonema gypsitolerans. The sequence goes on along the minus strand of NZ_AP018268.1, from coordinate 8,882,134 downwards.
AATTTGCCCTTCTGTAGGACGCACAATGATTTCTGGGTCAATCACTCCAGTTGGTCTAATGATTTGTTCCGCCACATGACCTTCTGAAACTTCGAGTTCCCAATCTCCTGGGGTGGCGGAAACAAAAATACACTGATTTACCTTTGTCCAAAATTCCTCCGCCTTGAGTGGACGGTTATCAGCCGCACTGGGAAGACGAAATCCATGCTCAATTAACACTTTTTTGCGTGCTTGGTCGCCATTATACATCCCGCGTATCTGCGGTACACTAACGTGAGATTCGTCTATCACCAAGAGCCAATCTTTGGGAAAATAATCAATCAAACACTCTGGTGGTTCGCCTGCAATGCGTCCTGCTAAATGCCGGGAATAGTTTTCCACACCGTTGCAATAACCCACCTCGCGCAACATTTCCAAGTCATAGCGCGTCCGCTGGTCTATACGTTGCGCTTCCAGTAATTTCCCTGCTTCCTCTAATTGTGCTTTGCGCTCTTTGAGTTCTGCTGCGATATCATCACACGCTGCTTCTAACCTTTCTTCAGGAGTGACGAAGTGACGCGCAGGGTAAATATTCAAAGCTTCTACACTCTTGATAATTTCACCTGTCACGGGGTCAACGTAACGAATAGCGTCAATTTCATCACCAAAAAACTCCACGCGAATGATTCGGTCTTCATACGCTGGACCAATTTCTAACACATCACCCCGGACACGAAAACGTCCGCGACCCAATTCTACATCATTGCGGCTATACTGAACTGATACCAATTCTTTCAGTATTTCCCGTTGGTTGACTTCCAGCCCGACTTGAAAGGGAATAGCGGCTTTAAGGTACTCTGAGGGAATACCTAAACCGTAGATACAACTGATAGATGCAACAACGATAACATCGCGGCGTTCAAACAGCGATCGCGTCGCCGAGTGTCGCAACATATCAATTTCATCGTTAATCGAAGCCGTTTTTTCTATATATGTATCGGTGACAGGAATATATGCTTCCGGCTGATAGTAATCGTAGTAGCTGACGAAATACTCAACTGCGTTATCAGGAAAGAATTCTCGCAATTCATTACAAAGTTGTGCGGCGAGAGTTTTGTTATGAGCAAGGACGAGAGTGGGTTTCCCTATTTTTTCAATCACTGATGCTATGGAAAATGTCTTACCTGTTCCCGTCGCTCCAAGTAAAGTTTGATACCGATTGCCAGCGCTTATACTAGTGACAAGTTGAGCGATCGCTTGTGGCTGATCGCCTGTTGGTTGAAAGGGAGCTTGAAGACCAAATTCTGTCATAAAATTTCACTGTCCAGTACCCTATCTTATGGTAGCGAATGCAATTGCTTCCTACGCTACACAGTTGCGACTATCCTGCTGCCATTGCACCTGATGATTACCTGCAATCTTTATTTATTAAACTTTACAAAACTTTTCGATAAATGTTTATTTATGTATTGGTTTTGAAGAACATTATATCCCTATAAGATTTTTTAAAGTTAAACTTAAACATTAAGGAAAAATTTAACTTTCCCAGAATATTGTAAAATAAATTAACAATCAAAAAGTGAGAGGATATGAGCATGACTAGCTCTAGTAAAGCAGTGAGTCCTCGGCAAAAGCATTTGAAGCTCAAGGGAGAAAATACCGTGGAAAATAATCAGGGTAAAAGTTTGAATACAAATAACGTCGAGCAGAATGGTGATAAGTCAAAAGAGATAGAATTGCTAGGTAAACTGGAAGTAACAGATACACTAGCTATCTCTGGGATACGTCCAGTGACCTCCAGTCATTTGCAAGTTGTAGAGACAAAGAACATAATGGGTATACGCCCTATTGCTGCAAACACATTCCACACTGTTGGCAGTGTTAATATATCTGGAACTCGTCCAATTGGTTCAAGTGATCTGGTTATTTCTGAAACATACTCTGTCATGGGCAATCGCCCAGTCGCATCAAATACTATAGACGATTCTGAAGCTTTGATGGGTTTTCTAGATTAGAGAAAAAATATTACATATAGCTTTATCAACCCAGTTTTTTTGCAAAAACTGGGTTTTTTATGAACAAATAGAATGTGTTATGACTTATCCGTAACACCTGAGAATGAAAAGGATTGGGTGTTACGCTATCCAAAATTTATAAATAATTAAATAGTGGTCAATAAGTAGTTATTAGTTACTTATTCTCACTCTTTGAGTATAGGGAACTAATATATCTTGAGGCGGAAGGCTCTAACCAAAATATTAAGCTAACTTGTAAGGGTGATAACAAAGAAGTTCAAAGTTACGAATCAACTTTGAGACAAAATTTAGAAAAGATTAGGAGGTCAAAATGAGCCTAGAAGATCGCGCAAAAGCAACCGCTAAAAACATTGAAGGTAAAGCTCAAGAAGCAGTAGGAAATATCACGGGCGACCCAGAAGATAAAGCAGAAGGTAAAGCAAAGCAAGCTGAAGGTGAAGTACGTCACGGCGTTGAAGACGTGAAAGATAACGTCAAGAAGACGCTTGACTAGAATAGACCTTGGCTGCAGAAATTTTACTATCTGATAGAGGGGAACTCTAAAGAAATACCAGATTGCTAGAATTTGCAGCAATGTAAACGCGTATTGTAAAAGCGCGGGTTTAATGAAGTCCGCTTAAGCGGACTTCGCTTTTTAACAAAGTACTTGAGATTAAGGGCAAATGACAAAAGGATTAGAAGCCCTGACTAATCTCTTGCATAAAAATTCAAACTTCAAACAATTTAGACTCAACTAACTTGAACAAACCTTCTATTGAAGTTGGTTTTAAAAATGATTTTTTGGAGGCAATAAAGATGAGTCTGCTTCAGCAGAGCCGTAAAATCTTGGCAGCATGTGTCTTGATTTTAGTCTTAACGTTAACTACCGCTTGTGGCGGTGGTACCGCAACGCAAGCTGACCGCACAGTCAATTCCCCAGTCGTTAATCGGGATGTCGCCTATGGACAATTAGAGCGAGGAGATAGCCCAGCAGCCCAAAGCTTTGGTGACTGGGTTGTGCAAGCATCCAAGGGATTAATTACAGATGCTTTTGTGCGTGACAACAATAAATTAGGCGTTGTTATTTCCTCGAAAGTTCCTCCTAGCGATGTCCGCGCCTTAGCAAAATCACTGGTAGAAGGTTTTCACAAGAACTTCCCGAATCAAGACTTAACAGTTTTGGTATATGCGCCAGACAAAAAACTGATTTTGACAACTCAGTATGATGTGCAAACAAAACAAGTTCAGTACACGTAATACCTGAATTTGCATCAAAAGTTTGAGCGCAGTCAGTTGATTTAAGAATTTTGACGAGAAAAAGGAGATCACTACAGTGAGTAGCAGCGACCAATATAGACGTCAAATCATGAATGATTTGGCTAAGGGAGATGTTGAATCCCTAGATGATACCACCGCCGCTTCAACAACACAGTACGACAATTTTGACGATTTTGCCCAGCGGTCAACACACGAAGAACGCCGTCAGTTGTTTGGTCGGTCTTTGCATCATGACAACATTCCAGCCAAGCAAATGGAGCCAGAATTGCAAAAGGCGATCGCTCAAATCAAACCCAATGAGCGGGATGATGTCGCTCGTGCTTTCTTCAAGCACTTCAAGCAAAGAGGATTGGATGATCGCCATCTAGAGCAACAACTTGGTCTTTCCACCCATGTTCCTGGGCGGATGAGCGCTGATGATGTCAGCAAACTTGCATCCTTCGCGTATCATAACCATCCCGACATCTTCCGTGAAGTGTTGGCAGAGCAACCAGGTATTATCAAGTTTCTCAGCAACCCTGTTGTGGCAGCTGTTTTAGGAGTTGCAGCAGCGAAGTGGTTGGGTAGCCACCACAAGTAAGCGTTGGTTGATTGAGTGTTGGGTTCATACATTTGTTGGGGGTGGGCAAGTAGCCCACCTTTTCTATTTATAGCGGTTCTCGTTTGGATACAACACGCTTTGACCCCACCCCGGTTTTGTCTGACGCCAAAACCTCCCCTCCCCAAGGCATCGGGGAGGGGATTAAGGGGAGCCAGCGCTCTTGGTAGGGTTTCCCGACAGCCAGGCAACTGGCTCTCCCGTTGGGGTTTCCCGACAGCCAGGCGACTGGCGTGTGGGGTAAATCAACGTGGGATAAACAGTCGAACCTTAAATTGACACCAATGAGCAAAGCTTAGTGCCCCTACAATCTTCACGCCAGTTTGCACCGTCAGGAGACCTCGCAGCCTGGGTCGGGAAACCCTACCAAGAGCGCTGCTCGCAACGCACTGCCTCCTGTATGGCACTTTATTGAAAAAGGCTGTAGCCACAGATTTACAAAATTTTTACACAATCATTCAGGTAATGAATTGTATGTAAACATTAGAAAATCTAACTTTTGGCAGTAGAGAATATATACTTACTAATATTTTTTACTTTAAAGTTTACGTTAAGACAAAATAGAAGCACTTGATTTTATTTGTGTAAACAGTAACACTCTTGATTAGAGCTTCTTCAGAATCATTACTGAAAACACCGTTAGCACCTTAAAGACGAAAGCGAGTTAAGGCTTATCGTCATTTTATCTATGAGAGATGCAACAGGTCGAATTTTAGCCTCTTGTCGCATTTTTTACGCGCAATTATTTTTCAGGTGTTAGCGCTCACTCCAGGGTAAATCTACCGCAACCTTTACCTATTTATAGGAGTGAGTTCAATGACTAGATTTCAGGTTAGAAGAAAGTTAAAGAAAGCTTGTTCTGGAGCACCGTTAACTAGATTTCATCTCAGAAAAAAGTTATCGATAGCGACAGTAGTTTTCTGCTCAACTACAGGCGCAGTTTTCCTGGGATTGGGTGTATCATCAGCGCAGGCATTCACCATAAGCAACGGTTCGTTAACCGTCGATATCAGAAACGACAACGGTGCAATTAATTCACTGTTGTTTGGCGGTAGTGAATTCTATCGAGAAGGTACTTATGTTTCTGACTTTGGGTTCCAAGCCGGAACAGGTACAAGCACCTTCGTTCTAAATTCAGCTTATGGTGGAGGTCAAAGCGTAAGTGTGACTAATTCAAGTGGGTTGGTGGGTGTGACAGGAACATATACTGGTGGAGGCTCCAACATTAATTTCAGACGCACCTATTCCATAGTTCCTGGGCTTAATGTGTTACGAGTCGCAACCGATTTTATCAACAACGGTGCAGATACCACTCTGAGTTATTTCGATACCTTTGATCCTGATCAAGGTATTGACAAGGGAAGAGATTTTGAAACTTCTAATGATGTTTCCACACTAGCAACAGGAGCCGGAACTGCGAAAGTCGGTCAAGCCTCAGAATCAGGTGGTCTGACGGTTGTCATGGGTTCACTAGATCCGAACGTGACAGTTGGTTCTGGCGATCCTTTTCAGATTGCCGACGGTAGTGCATTAAACAACTTTTTCAGTAGTCCTGTTGATGGCAATGGAACTTTTGCCGATCAAGGAACCCATGTCGGACTTCGGACTCTTCTGGCTGCTGGCAGTTCAAGAACTTTTGTCTACGACCAAGCCTTTGGGGAAACAGCAGCAGCAGCTAGAGCACAGTTTGTCAGCGCCAATGGATCAGAACCTGTTCCCGAACCTCTGACTATATTGGGTTCATTAGCAGCAGGTGGCATCGGTGCAGCTTTACGCCGCAAATACAAGCAGCAACAAAAAGATACTGCAAAAGTATAGGAAATTTCACATACAATTAGTTTGAGATGCTAGCGAATCTCACTCCAGGGTAAATCTACCATCAACTTTTACCTGCATTTAGGAGTGAGTCTAATGACTAGATTTCAGATTAGAAGAAAATTACGCAAAGCTTGCTCTAAAGCAAAATATATTGCCGTAGAAACATTTGGTATGAGGTAGGGAAAAGCCAGTACTATGAAAGCTTCCCACCTCACCGCAGCCTCACAACTAAAATATCCCCAATTCTGGCTATTAGCCATCGGCGCAGCGTACATTGCCATTCACCTGACTCTCACCTGGAAAGCGGACAATTCCAGCCTTTTAGGCATGAGTTTTCTATTTTGGGCAGCTATATCTTCTCTAATTTGGGATAAACGCCACAGTTTAAATTTAGAAAGCGATATTTTCTCCAGCTTTTTTGGTCTATCACTGATTGCACTGTTACTTGTAAAGACTATATCTTTAACAAGTCTTGGTGGCTTCTTGTATATCTCACCAGCAATTTTTGCCTTTGGGCTGGCGTTGATGGCGTCTGGCTTTAAGGGCTTAAAACAATATGGAGGTGAATTACTTGTCCTGTTTTTTATCACCGTACCCAAATTATTACCCACATCGCTAACTGATATATCTCCTTTAACTGCCAAGTTTGCAGGTTTTGCTCTTTGGTACACAGGTTTTCCAGTCACTCGAAATGGAATTCTTATTAGTCTCCCAACGGGAAGCGTAGAAGTTTATTCTGGCTGTTCAGGGATAGAACTTATCTTTCAAATGCTGGGTTTAGCACTACTTTTTCTCTTAATGTTTCCTCAGAATGGGAAGAAAAAAATTCTTGTACCGATAATAGCTGTTAGTTTGGGGTTTATTGTCAACGGGGCACGAGTTGCTTTAATGGCTATCTTGGTAGCACAACGACAGATGGCAGCATTTGACTACTGGCATGAAGGTGATGGTTCCCTATTATTTTCACTGATTGCTGTCTTACTCTTCGGATTATTATGCTGGTTCTTACTTGGAAAGGCTGAATTAAGAAATAAAGACGCTACGGAGTCATCAAAGTGATTTGGAAACAATTCCGCGTACCGCTTTTAGCACTGACTTTTAGTAGCGTCGTCTTGGTGTTGGGAAGTGTAGTATTGCTTCCTACAAAAGACAAACGTGCAGTCGCTCCGTTTGTGTTCCCTGAACGAGTTCCGTTATCACAGTGGCAACTCAGTATAAGTCCTCCCTTAACAAAGTCAAAAAAGGAGCATTCAACACTCCTCGCTCAAAAGCATTATCGGTACATGAAAAATGACTTGTTTCTAGATATCGAAATGCGCTATTTGACCGATGGAGATGGTGAAAGGCTTTTTAGGGAATACACATCCATTTCATCGTCTGCTAATGTGCGTCAGCGAGAAGGAGTAGGCTATTACGGTGTTGGAATTGACAAGCAGCGAGCTTATCTCAGTGCCTGTATTAACTCACAAGGCGGCAGTACATTTACTCAAAAACAGTTTGACCAAAATCAGTATTTCTCTGACCTGCAACCTCAACGGTTCCTGTCTTGGTTATCGGGTCAGGAAGGTTTCAAAGACAAGCGCTGTCTTTGGGCCCATTTATCAATTCCCTTAAAGAAATCTTCCCCTGAAGCGGCTTACCAAGTTTTAGAAAATGCTTGGTTTTCTTGGTATCAGTGGTGGCAACCACGCTTTCCTAAGTCCTAAAATATCATCAATTTTTCTCTAATATTCTATAAGCAAAATGACAAAATCAAGTGGCGATAAATTCAACCCTATAGTTCAAGAACTACAAGAGTTTGCCTTCAGTCAGCAAGGCTCAATGACAATAGTACGAGTGCTGGGCTACGGTCTGTTGTTATTGGCATTGTTCGACATCATTGTGATGTTTATCCCGCCCAATTTTATGAACCCTGCTTGGGAGTTTCAAACAATTGGGGCGCTAGTTGAAAGAGTACCAGTACCTTTAATTGGGCTAGTATTAGTGTTTTTTGGAGAGCTACATTCGCGAACAAAATTAGAACTTCCTATTTTAAAAGTTTTATCTTGGTTGACTTTAGTATTTGGAATATTGTTTTTTCTCCTGATACCTTTAGGACTGACTAACACCATTCGGTTAAATACTCAAAGTACAGCTCAAATTCAAACTGTATCTACTCAACAAGCTTCTCAGGCTGAACAATTGGAACAGCAGGTGAGTAAAGCCTCACCTGAACAAATAAGTAAGTTTTTGAAGAGCCAAGGTCGCAAAATAGATGGCAAAAGCCCTGATGAATTAAAAAATCAACTTCTATCAGAAGTCTCGCAAGCTAAGAAACAGATCAAGACTCAAGCAGAAGCAACTCAATCGCTGCGAGGTCTAAACTTGATTAAGACTTCTGCAAAATGGAATCTTGGTGCTTTGGTCGCAGGAACTTTGTTTATTTTTATTTGGAAGGGAACGCGTTGGGCGAGAAACTGAACATAAGATATTGTCCTAATACATAAGGTAGGGGCACAGCATGCTGTGCCCCTACTCAGATCTTGCACCCAACAAGAGCTAGAGGCTTTAATATCTCGTTACCAAGTTCAACCTGGTAACCAGGGTTTGGAGGCTTCGCCGACTCACTGTTGCAACTCTAGGCTTGATCTCAGCCTACAAACTTTTATTGCATTCAACTGAAAACAGGTTTATTTAAGCTGTTGCTAGTTGCGGAGTAGGACGCTTGCTGTTGCGAATACCCTCTATTGCTTCAGCATAATCCTTAGCCTTAAACACGGCTGAACCAGCAACGATCGCATTTGCCCCAGCTTCCAAAACCTGCCAGGTATTATTTGCCTTGAGTCCCCCATCCACTTCAATCCAAGGATCAAGACCGCGTTCATCACACATTTGACGCAGTTTGCGGATTTTTGGCACGACTTCGGGGATAAAGCTTTGACCACCAAAACCAGGGTTGACGCTCATAATCAACACCAAGTCACACAGCTCCAGGACATACTCAATCAGCTCTAGCGGGCTACCCGGGTTAAGGACCACTCCCGCTTTTTTACCAAGTTCTTTAATTTGCCCCAACGTACGGTGCAGGTGGGGAGAAGCATTGTGTTCGGCATGAACATAGATGTGATCTGCTCCTGCCTTAGCAAAATCCTCTACGTACTTTTCTGGCTCTACAATCATCAAGTGGACGTCCAGAGGTTTTTGCGTCACTGGACGAATCGCCTCCACAACCAAAGGACCTATTGTAATATTAGGTACAAAACGACCGTCCATTACATCTACATGAATCCAATCTGCGCCAGCCTGATCTACAGCACGCACTTCGTCTCCTAGACGACTAAAATCTGCTGATAGGATGGATGGAGCTATTACAATGGGCTTTTTTGATTGCGTTTGGGTCATGGCTCGTGGGTTCTAAGCGTCCTCGTCTGTAAGTATTTTAACAAAACTTGAGCTAGCGCTCATCTGTTAACTGAAACTATGCCGAACAAACAAACTTGGATAATTTGCGGATTGAGTGCTTGTTGCTTAGGTGCGCCGGTACTTGCTGCTGTAGAATCTCCTTTTGGAACCAATGGTATTGATGCTCTTAGACTACACCAACCTCCATATAATTTAATTGGTCGCAAGATTGCTATTGGTCAAGTGGAGATTGGGCGTCCGGGAAAGTTCGGGTTGGATAAAGCAGTCTCTAAAAATCGCGCAGTCTCCTTAGCAGGAGCGTTCCTCCGCAATGCACCTGCTAAGTCAAATACGGGTGTTGACCCCCACGCCTACAATGTAGCTAGTATCATGGTCAGTACAGATAAAGGCTTTCGTGGAATTGCCCCAGGAGCAAGGCTGTATTCCTCTGCAGTAGGTGGTGGTAAAAGCTTAGGTCAACCACAGGAGTGTTTGTCTGCGCAACATGTAGCGCTACAAAATGGGGGAGATGTCCGCGCGATTAACTTTAGCTTTGGTGAACCTTTAAACCGTGACCCACGACCAGACGCTCTTTTAGATGGTAACGCCTTACTCACTTTATGTATTGACTGGTCTACTCGTGTTCACAATAGTTTATATGTCATTGCAGGTAATCAAGGAAAGGGTGGCATTCCCATACCTACTGATAACTTTAATGGATTGAACGTGGCTTTTTCATCGCGTCGGGGAGGAATTTTTAATAAAGTAGACGTTTCTAATTTGGCTGCTGTGAGTGAACTAATGATGATGCGGCTTGCAGGAAAGGAAATTAATCTTGGTCCGCGTCGTGCGATTGGTCTAGTTGCTCCTGGAAATAACATTCCTTTGCTCAATCCAGATGGGAAAAACAACAAAGTCACAGGTACGAGTTTTGCATCGCCTCAGGTAACGGCTACAGTAGCTTTATTGCAAGAGTTCGGTGACAGACAACTGCGGACAAAACAACGCAACTGGAGCATAGATTCTCGCAGACATGAAGTGATGAAAGCTGTACTGCTGAATTCCGCAGACAAAGTCCAAGATTATGGCGATGGTTTGCGTTTAGGAATGACGCGATCGCTGATTGATAAACAAAATCAAGACTGGCTGGCTTCTGATGCATACAAAGACCCAAAAATTCCCTTGGATGCCCAAATGGGATCTGGTCATTTGAACGCGTTTCGTGCTTACCAACAATTTAGCGCTCTTCAATGGAATCCAGCGCAAACTGTACCAGCTATTGGCTGGGATTATCGCACAGTCAATGCAGAGAAATCTGTAGAATACCAGCTAGCAAAACCCCTAAAGCAGGGGAGTTTTGTTTCTATCTCCTTAGCTTGGGATAGATTAGTAGAGCTCAATGATAAGAATAAAAACGGTCAGTTTGATGCAGGAGAAAATTTTCGCGATCGCGGCTTAAACAACCTCAACCTTTATCTAGTCAAAGCTGATGATAATGGAAATGCTAACGCTATATGTTCCTCAATCAGTCAAGTTGATAGTGTAGAACATATTTTCTGTCCCGTTCCTACTACTGGTAATTACAAAATCCGTGTTCAATTTCAAAAGCAGTTCAACCAAGCAACTCAACCCTATGCTTTAGCTTGGTGGACTATACCTGTGAAGTAGGAGATGAGGGAGGGAGGGAGGGAGATGTATTTAACAATTATTTAGGAATAAATATCCTTAAGTAAATTGAGATTTCTTCTTTGATATTTTTGATATTACGGAGGTGCGCGAGCAGCAGTTATTAACCCAATTTAGTTATTAATACTTATTGACTAATCACCCTAATCACCTGTTACCCAAAGAAAATCAAAAACTGTACAATCACTGTTGCCAAAACTGTAACGGCTTAGAGATCATGTCACCTAAGATGCCATAGTCAAAACACAGACTCTGGCGATAATGGTGGTAACATGAAGCAGAAATTCAGCAATGCTCGGGAAAAGTTCCTGCAAAGACGTTACGGTGTTCGTTTGGGGAGACGTTACGTTTTGGCTGCTGCTAGCGTTGTGCTTATGGGTGTCATAGGATGCTCTCAAGTTAATACTAGCACGAGTGCGTTTGCCCAATCACGTCTACCTCGCTCAGAATCTCCTATATCAAAATCAGCATCAAATCCTGACAGCAAACTTATCGCTGCCAACACCAAATTTGGGTTTAAACTGTTTTCGGAAGTTTTGGAAAAAGACCCAGGCAATAACATTTTTGTTTCACCTTCTAGTGTAGCAATTGCCCTTGCCATGACTTACAACGGTGCGAGTGGCACTACAAAAGAAGCAATGACTAAAACGCTGGAGTTACAGGGGTTGAACTTGGAACAAATTAACTCCTCTAACGCGGCGCTGAAAAAATTACTAGAAAACCCAGACCCGAAAGTGCAACTGACAATTGCTAATTCGCTTTGGGCAAACAAAGACAGCAACTTTAAACCAGATTTCTTGCAAAGAAATAAAGATTTTTACACAGCTAAGGTTACAAATTTAAACTTTACAGATGCAGGTGCGCCTGACATCATCAATAATTGGGTTAATGAGAATACACGCGGAAAAATTAACAAAATAGTTGAAAAAATCGAACCGGATCAAGTGTTATTTCTCATCAATGCTATCTATTTTAAAGGTAGCTGGACAAATGAATTCGACAAACAGCAAACAGCACAATATCCATTTTACCTCTCGTCAGGTAAGCAGAAACAGCACCCAATGATGTCGCAATCAGATGACTATAGATACTATGACAATGAACAATTTCAGGCAGTCAGTTTACCTTATGGTCAAGATGGTAAGATTAGCTTTTATATTTTCTTACCGAAACAGAACTCTAGCCTAAAAAGCTTTTATCAAAACCTGAATGCAGAGAACTGGGAAAATTGGATGACTCAGTTCAGCAAACGGGAGGGATTTGTTCGCTTGCCTCGCTTTAAAATGGACTATGACGTGACGCTGAATAATGCTCTGACAGCTTTAGGTATGGGCGAAGCTTTCAGCAACAAAGCCAATTTTTCGCTCATGGGTAAAAATTTAAAAATGAGCGAGGTCAAGCATAAAACTTTTGTTGAGGTTAATGAAGAAGGTACAGAAGCTGCTGCTGCCACTTCGGTGACAATTGTACCACTGTCAGCTCAAGTACCAACACAAGAGCCATTCCGAATGATTGTTGACCGTCCTTTCTTCTGTGCGATTCGGGATAATCAGACAGGAAGCCTTTTGTTTATGGGTTCAATTGTGGAGCCACAGTCTTAGAAGGATTGGCATCAGAACGGTTAGCTTGAACATTTGGAGGCGATGCTTCTCCAACAACGGGTGCAGCTACCTCAACCGAATGAGCTTCTGAGCGCGTTAGATTATCAACAGCAGTGTTATCAGTTTGGGCGTTATAAGAAGATTCTCCACTGCCTTCAGAAACTACCTCCACATTATGACTGGAAGCAGAAGGACGCAAAGCACTTAAAGCAGTCTTAATAACAACAGCGGTGGGTACCGCCACAATGACACCCAAAAGCCCACCAACCCTTGCACCTGTCAAAACTGAAACAAGTGCCCAAACTGGATTTAAACCCGTAAAAGTCCCTAAAATGCGGGGACCGAGAATGTTTTCCAAAATTTGCTGGACAATGACGGCGGCAATTAACATCCTTGCCCCCATCCAAACATCTTGCAACGCTACAAGTAAGGTCGTGGTGGCAATACCTACAGTTCCTCCATAGGGAACGAGAGCCATGATGCCAATAGTTAAGCCAAAGAGCAGACCAAATGGGACTTTCAGCCACAAAAAGGTGGTAATCAGGGCTGACGCCATACAGGTAGATAAAATGAGCTGGGTGATGAAGAAATTTTGAAAGCTCAGGCGTATTGTTTGAGAAAAAGGCTCGCGAAATTTGCTCGGTAGCCAATCTACCAAACTCTGCCAAAGTTCATCTCCATGCTGTAAGAGAAAGAAAGTCAACACCATTGTCAAAACAAAGTCCAGGAGGCTGGTGAATGTGACAACCGCCAGATTCAAAACTTGTCCGGCGATCGCCTGCAATTGTCCCTTGACACGGTCGTTAATTTGTACTACTAAAGCATCAAGGTTAATCGGTAAGCCAAAGCTTTCTGCTTTCTCGTTGAGCATCATCAACTGCGATCGCCCAGAATCAATTAATTCTGGTATACGAGCCACCAGTTGCTGAGCTTGGGTCAGAGCTAACGGGAAGAGGGTGACACCCAACGCCAGTAAAATCGATAAAGCGAGTAAAAAGACTAAAATAGCAACTTGCTCTCGCTTGGCACCATGACGCACCATCCAACTTACAGGGTAGTTGAGCAGAAACGCTAGTACTGACGCTCCGACTAAAATGACAATGAGCGAGTGAAAGTAATGAAAAATTGCTGAAATCGCCCAACCGTTGAGCACTAGCAGTGGAGCGAACAGAGCGATCGCCAAAAATCGTGCTAAGGGTGTGAGTGTTTGCCACCAGTTTAAGAGCTTGCGTGTCTGCATCTGCCGATTACGGGATACAACTAAATAAAATTCTTTTCTATAGCTTATTATCTCTGACTACATGACTGTGATTCATCCCTCTTGTTTAGGATTACACTTACCCAAATGAAAAATTTTGCTATGGGAACTGCGAATTGGGGATTAACGTTCGGGGAAGAATTTTCTCAATTGGTGATTTCTCATCCCCAACCGCTCATCCCCAGTATTGCCACTCCTGGTAGGAGGCTGCTTTTGTACTTGATTCCAATCATTGGTTTTTTCCTATCTCTATGGACGTACCACCGTCAGGGAAGTCGGGAACAACTTGCTGTGAGTCGTCTGTCAATAACTTTGGTATTGATCTGGCTTTTGGGTTACCTCTTGCTAGCGGCTGGGGCGGTAACTTCAGACTTTTTAACACTGCGTCTACTTATCCTTAATAGCTTTCTCACCTCTAGCTACTTTTTGGTTCGTATCTGGTTAATTGTTCGTGTAGCTAAAGGCAAGTCAAAGCGGTTGTCCGTTGCAAGTCGCTTCGCCTCGATAGTGCGCATGCAAATAACTATGTTAAATCTTAAGGGATCAAGGCAACTGGCAGTATTTCTACTTGTATATGCCAAAAAACTACGCCTAATTTTCCTAACAACTCTAGTTAAATCTCTTTTGCGATTATCATACTTCAAGAAAACCTCTCCGGATTTGCCAAAAAATAGGAGAATTACTGCAATAAGTGTTTTGGTTAACACTAAAGTGGCGAATTTACCACTGATAATCTAAGAGTTAGGTATTATGGGTTAATTTCTCTGTTTCCATAGCAGCAGATTTTCCGGATTTTATTCAGTAAGTGTGAGGAAGTCAGTGACCATTCAAAGAACTTCGGCGCAAGAAAACCATTCCACAAACACTAACAATTTAAGTGATAAAAATGCCAGCAGCCATAAATCTGGACGGTGGTTGTGGTTTTGGGTGGCTATGAGCGGTATTGCAATGGTGTCAGCAACTGCAGGGGCGCTGTTGGCAGTTTCTTTAACAAGTACACCTTTAATGCAAGCTTCTTTAAGTGCAGATGAAGCGGCGGTGTTTGATGGCGATCGCATTTCCGGGAGTGGGTTACGATTTTCAGAATTAACTCGCCCGGTGAATATCTTAATCATGGGGATGAGCGTACTTCCGCCCGATGTGCGAAACCCTTCCGGTGAAACTAAAAATCTTAAATATCTGCCCCAAGTCAACTCCTTTGATGGTCTTGCTGATGTCATGCTCTTGATCAAATTTGATCCAGAGAAGAAAAAATTAGTCATGCTTTCTATTCCCAGAGATACCCGTACACAAATAGATGGACACGGTTTCAAAAAAATTAATTCGGCAAATGTTTTTGGTGGACCAGCTTTGACTGCCAAAACTGTTAGTAACCTCGTGAACGGAGTAGGAATTGATCGCTATATTCGGATTAACGTTTTGGGAGTTGGTAAGCTAATTGATGCTTTGGGTGGAGTCACAGTTTACGTACCCAAAGATATGAAATATCAAGATGATTCTCAGCACTTATATATCAATTTGAAGAAAGGAAAACAGCATCTCAACGGCGATCAGGCACTACAACTTCTGCGCTTCCGACGTGATGAGAATGGAGACATTGGTCGAATTCAGCGACAGCAAATGGTCATGCGAGCGCTGATGGAGCAATCTCTCAACCCAGCGCTTGTCACTCAATTGCCCAAAGTTCTTAACGTCGTTAAAGAACACATTGATACTAACCTGACACTTGAGGAGCTAGGAGCACTGGTGGGTTTTGGGTTAAGAACAAACCGCTCTAATATGCAAATGTTAATGCTACCTGGTCAATTCGGTCAACAAGGGGGCTACTGGATTCCAGATAGCCAGCGCATTAATAGTATGGTGGCTCAGCACTTTGAAGTGGAAACAGATTCTACACCTCAGGTAGTAAATCCAGCTTCTTTGCGAATCGCAATTCAAGACAGCACAGGTAGCGATAAAGCTAATCTCCGACCTTTGATTACAGCATTAGAAAAATCTGGCTATACTAACGTCTACGTAGCTAAAAGCTGGGGTGAACCCTTAGAAGTGACTCATATTGTTGCCCAACAAGGAGATGGTAGCAGTGCGGAATCAATTCGCAACACTTTAGGAATTGGAGAAGTGCGAGTAGAAAGCACTGGCAATCTCGGATCTGATATTAGTATCCAAGTGGGTAAGGATTGGTTACAACACAGAGAAATCCTTGAGAACCCTGTCCAACCTTAAGCTTGAGTGTCACGAATGTTCTAGCAACAGCTTACAGCAGAATTCAGGACTCAGGACTCAGGAGGAGGCAGTGCGGTGGTGAACCAGTGCTCTTGGTAGGGTTTCCCACCGAGCTGCAACTGGTGAAAGTGTTCCCCGGCATAAAGCAACTGCCGTTCAGAAGTAAAATTTGCTTTATATTTGTGTTCTGCGTTCTGTGTTCTGTGTTCTGCTGTTACGATAAATCTATTTTTGCAAGAAGTTTTTTTACCAAAAATCTGGGTATAAACCCCCGCCCTAGAAGGGCGGCTTTATATTTGTCAATTGTCTTTTTAGGTTGTAATTGTGTGTAGGTTGCTGCTAAACTGTTCTTTGGCGGTAATGCGCACATATAAAAAGCCTAGTAGGTCGAGTGGACAACTCCTGATCCAGAACCCTGGGGGCAATAATCCCAAAATCTTGTACAAATGTGGGAGTGTTAGAAAAGCTTAATAAATAGCCTCAGTGCCGTCGGGCAGTCGGTGCAAGCGCGGCTTCGGGTAAAGTAATCTGAACCTGTCGATTCGTCCGCTTGTTTGGAACTCCCAATGAAGCAGGAATCCCCATGCCTTTAGGCTGGGGAGTGTCAAATAACAAATAAGGATACTGAGTTTACACTCCCACGGTTCCAGGTATGCCTGCGGCACTCCTGAGGGCAAAGACAATCGCGCCGTGGGATTCGTAAGCTGGAGCAAATCAACTTACCTAACTAAGTTGCCGTATTGGGTTCCTGGCTGATTGCTTCCAAATCCAGTCTTGTATAATCAAATTCACCACTTCAGGAGTTTCATCTTGGGGACAATGCCCCACGCCTTCTAAAGGAATAAACTTTTGCACTTGTGGAAAGTTGGCTAACTCTCTACCTAACTCAACTGGTTCCCAAGGATCTGCTGTTCCCCATAAGATCATTGCTGGACAGGGTAGTTCAGGTAAAAGGTCTTCAGCTAAAGGACCTGAGGAATAAGAGGTAAAGGCGAGGAAAACAGCTACAGCCCCCGGGTCTTGTGCTGGTGCTGTGAGTATATCTACTAACTCTTCTGTGACTGCTTCAGAATTAGCATACGCTTGCAGAAGAATTTTTCGTACTGTTTTCGGTTTGGCGACTTGATTAAAAAAGAAGTCGCCAATTGGTTTGACAGATAGTATATGTTGAAGTATGGGCGCTCCGAAGCGCCGATGCCACGGTAAAGTTGCCCGCTTGCGATCGTGCAATAGCCGCAGGGAACAGTTGAGCAGTGCAACTCCTAATGCGATGTCTGGGTTACTTACTGCTGCTTGCATTACTACAATACAGCCAATGGAGTTAGCAACTAAAAAAGCAGGTTCACCCACGACCTCACGGCAAAAATCGGCCACTTGCTGTCCCCAAGTTTCAATTGTGTAAGCAATTTTCTCACCAGGTTTTGGTTTCGCTGAACTGCCAAACCCAATCAAATCAATAGCATAGACACGGCAGTTATCCGCCAGCATGGGTATATTTTTCCGCCAGTGACACCATGATGCTCCGAAGCCATGCACTAAGATAACGGCTGGTCCGGTGGTTCCTTGGGTTTGGTAGCAAATGGGAAAGCCTTGCCAAATCCAGGTTTTTGTTGAGGTTAATGCTGGAGTGGAAGTAGAGGTCGTCATCGAAGATAGATAATGAGTACAAGGAGTAGATATGCAGCTTTTTGCTGCAGGCATTGCTGTTTTTATTGTTACAGTACTTGCTCTTGTTGCAGTATTTAATAATGATTAATAATTAGCTTTAAGGCATTGAGCATAATAAAGAACTTGTTCCCCATTCCCTATTGTGATATAGGTAGTGTCATTTTCCTTGAGATTATTTTCATTGAGATTATTTAAGGATAAGGAGTCGCATATCTTGTAACGCAAACAGGGTTTGTGTCGTCGTAGTCGTAGTATTAGCATCATCTACTTCTGTCATGGCATTTCTCGGCTTTGATGTTGCTGTTACTTATGATAAAGCAGGTGTAGTTATATGACCCATTTCCTACAAAGCAACAACTACCTATCATTGTTGAAGTTGCGAAAAGCGACCAAATACCCTTTTATAGGAATTCTGTGTAATAATGGGCTTTGTGGCTTAATTTGTCTCAAAAATCAGCAGATTTTATCAAATAAAAACAATTAACGCTCTTTAAAGCCCCAAAATTGCCCAAAAGCCAATTTCGATGGAACAACCAATGAAATCGATTTTTACACGGGTGTAGTCAAAACCTGTTGGTGAAGGAATGGACAATCAGAGGACACTTGCGTGCCAGGGTTCCCCCGCCCTTGCAAAGTGTCTGTGGAAAAGGAGGACAGGGAAGTCTTTTTGTGACAACCAACTACTTATAACCACACCCTTGTTACAGAAAAAGTATTTTTGACTATATAGACTATATATTTGACTATTAATTTATGAATCTAGACGGTAGATATCCTAGCTTGGTTCCTAGCGTTGGAACTGCACAACTCAGTCAGAGCATATCAACAAGCCTAGCATTGCTCCTCGTACCCATACCTAAGTAGGCACTCGCGTTCAAGCAGGGCGCAGCCTTAGAATGGTACACAGTGCTTGGATGATTGCGATGGCGCTTTTCTCCCGCTTTACAGCGATGGGCGAACGCGAGTGCCTGTCCTCTGGACTCAGCCCCGCCTTTCCTGCAGAACGCTACGCGAGGGGGCGATTGCAAGGGAGCGCAGTGCCGTAAGTCCGGAGGAGGCTTGTGCCAACACGCAGCGTCTCCGCTCTTGAGAAGGCGATCGCCAATTTGTTGAAAGCTCAAGAAATTCATCCCAACGAGACTGAATCAATTGGCACTTCTTTGGTATGGAGATAGAGACAGAATGCCACTGTATTGCTATCTTAAATTGGAGGCAATAACAAATTTTTGATAAACGCGTAACTTCATGGGAACAGATTACCGAAGGGTTTTACTTAAAGTGAGTGGTGAAGCCCTCATGGGCAATATGGGTTATGGAATTGATCCAGAAGTGGTCAAGGAAATAGCCGAAGAAGTAGCAGAGGTGGTATCAACAGGCGTTCAGATCGCCATCGTCGTTGGAGGCGGAAATATTTTTCGTGGCGTCAAGGCGGCGTCTGCGGGGATGGATCGAGCAACCGCTGACTACATCGGGATGATTGCCACGGTGATGAATGCTATGACATTGCAAGATTCGCTGGAACGAATCGGGGTACAAACGCGGGTACAAACCGCCATCTCTATGCAAGAAGTCGCCGAACCGTATATTCGTCGTCGTGCCATCCGCCACTTAGAAAAAGGGCGGGTGGTTATTTTTGGTGCTGGTTCTGGAAATCCTTTTTTCACCACCGATACGACTGCGGCATTGAGAGCAGCAGAAATTGAAGCTGACGTGATTTTTAAAGCCACTAAGGTAGACGGGGTTTATGATGCTGACCCCCACATCTACCCAGACGCCAAACGTTACAATAGCTTAACATACGGGCACGTTTTGGCAAAAGATTTGCGAGTAATGGACAGTACCGCGATAGCCTTGTGTAAGGAGAATAATATCCCTATTCTTATATTTGACTTAACTGTGCGGGGTAACATCCGCCGAGCAGTCATGGGAGAATCGATCGGGACGCTTGTGGGAGGTTCTTGTGAAATTAGCTGAAGCTGAGAGTACGATGCAAAAGACCGTTGAATCGACTCAACGCGCTTTTAACACGATTCGCACTGGTCGCGCTAATGCGAGTTTATTGGATAAAATCACGGTGGACTACTACGGTTCGCCAACGCCCTTAAAATCACTAGCAAACATCAGTACGCCAGATTCGACAACAATTCTGATTCAGCCTTATGATCGCAATACTTTAAACTTGATTGAAAAGGCAATTTCCATGTCGGATGTGGGTTTAACGCCCAACAACGATGGTTCCTTAATTCGGCTAAACATTCCGCAGTTGACGAGCGATCGCCGTAAAGAATTAGTCAAAATCGCCGCCAAGTATGCTGAAGAAGGACGCGTTGCCATTCGCAACATCCGCCGCGATGCTTTAGATACGATTCGCAAACTGGAAAAGAATGCCGAAATTTCAGAGGATGAAGCACGCGATCAGCAAGACAAACTGCAAAAATTGACCAACAAGTACACCGCCAGAATAGACGAATTATTGACAGAAAAAGAAAAAGACATCACAACCGTCTAGAAAGAACACGGGAAAATGCTTATCAGGGAGACGCGGTTTTCAACGACAAGGAGACATGAGCATAAGGTGAAGAGGACACAACGACAAGGAGACATACGAGATACGGGGAAATTTTTCACCGAAGACTTTCCCTGTCACCTCGTCTAGTTATCTCGACGTTATCACCAGTGTCACTACGTCTAGTCTTCTTCGCGTCCAATAGAAACCGCGTCAGTGCATCTCATAGTTTTTCCAGCATATAAATCAATGCTCATGTACTACCTCAAAATATTTTGTAGAGGTAGAAAATTGCTTTTTGACTACTTGTGGCATAATATAAACTTTTTCAAAATTAACTCTGAAACATTTCATTTCCAAAATGTTTACTAAAAGTTAATGAAGAAAGATAAAAAATTGGTGAGAAATTTGTTATATTAATCCTATTTTATTTGTGTGAAAGTGCCTGCGCAAGTGCATAAATCGCGTATACTCAGATTCCCGACTTCGCCAAAGTTGTCGGGAATCTTGTTGTTCACGTAACTGAAGGCAGCCCGTAGGGCTTATGATTTAGGATTGCTATAACAGTGAAGCGAATGAATTTATTTTCGTATAAGTTGATAAAAAAGAGAAATTTTATGTAATAGGAAAAAATGTGTTTAAATGAGCAAAAAATATGCATATGATGATATTAATAAAAAAATAAGATAGAAAAATAAGATAGAAAATCGAAATCAGTCGTGAAAATGTCTAATTTTCTTCATCTGTAGCCTCTGTTGTCCTCTGCACTTCATTTCTGAAAAATCAAATAGGACTGCTATAATACCACCGTAATTAAGAAAAATAAATGAAAAGAGTTATTATACACAGTAATATTTAGGGATGAAGCATAGTTTATAAAAAATAAACATTTAGACAAGCCAAACCAAGATACATACCATTTTGAACAGGAAACTACGAAAATTAATCAAAGTTTCGTCAGACTGCCGATTTAGAAAGTAATAAAGAGAAACTGGACAACTAACAGATACAGGAGCAAAGACAAGAGCCATATGTACGACTGTATTATCGTCGGCGCGGGACCTGCTGGTGGAACAGCCGCATATCATTTAGCCAAGCGGGGACGTTCAGTATTAGTTCTGGAAAAAGAAACCCTGCCAAGATATAAACCCTGTGGAGGTGGAGTGTCGCCAGCGATCGCCCAATGGTTTGACTTTGACTTTAGCCCTGCAATTTCAAGCAAAGCAGACACAATTCGCTGTACCTGGAACATGGGCGAACCTGTGGAAGCTGAACTAAAAACTCCTGAACCAGTTTGGATGGTTAGGCGCGATGTATTTGACCATTTCCTGATTCAGCAAGCGCAAAAGCAAGGCGCTGAACTCAAAGATAATACAGCAGTCACAAGCATTGAATTTAAAGGTGACTCTTGGCAAGTTAATACAGCAAATGGATCTGTCAGTGGAGGTTACTTAATTGCTGCTGATGGCGCAAAAGGACCAATGGCAAAATTCCTAGGCTTCAAAGACCGCAAACGCCTTCTAGCAGCAGCCTTAGAAGCAGAAGCATCAGCCAAAGTGGAGAACGGACACATTGCCCATTTTGAGTTTGGCATGGTCAAAAACGGGTATCTGTGGAACTTTCCTAAAGCAGATGGATATTCTATTGGAATTGGCAGATTTCTGGGCGGTGGTGAGGCTCAAGATTTCAAGAGCATTTTGAACGAGTATGGCAGCTTGTTTGGTGTGGATATCAAAATCTGCAAGCAGTATGGTCATGCGTTGTGCTTGTGGAATGGCAATCAAAAGCTGCATACTGAAAATGCGGTTTTAGCTGGGGAAGCTGCTTGTGTGGTTGACCCCTTCACAGCAGAAGGTATTCGCCCCTCGATTTTTAGCGGTATGAAAGCAGCAGAAGCGATCCACCAAGCCTTGGGTGGTGATATCAACGCCTTGGAAAAATACTCTGACACCATCAACGAACAATGGGGTAGTGATATGGCTTGGGCGCAGAAACTGGCTGGGGCGTTTTACCGCTTCCCCGGTATTGGATATAAAGTGGGTGTTAAGCGTCCAACATCTGTCCAAATTATGGGCAAACTTTTGTGTGGTGAAGTGCGTTACAGCGAAGTGACTGGTCGCGCCCTCAAACGCCTTGTTCCTGGTTTTGGTGGATAGTCATTAGTCATTGGGCGATCGCCACTTGGGTTATTTCTCTACCATTCAGGCAGAGAAATTTTACTGGATGATAGCTTTGTTGGTTTGGGCGATCGCCTAATTTCCCCCATAACTTCTGTGATCGCTCTGGTAAAGTTGTTAATTTTAGTTTTGGAGGATAATCTACTGGTTGATACGCTCTTTGCAACACTACCCCAAAATAAGCAAATAAAAAAACAGCGGTTTGGCAAAAAAATTAGATCGTTCTGCTTCGCTACACTCAAAAAAGGTAAAGAAAATAAGGATAGAGGGCAAAACCACTAAAGTATCAAGGGCTAAAGTGTCCTCACCGCAGCGCACACTACCCGAAAACCGCAGTATTGGTCGTAGGGGAGACCGCTGAAATTCGCATTGCGAAACGCAGAACGACATTCCTCAGGAATGGTGAACCAGGAACCACCGCGCAGCAGATGAAGTTTCTCATCATTATTTGTCCAAGGACTTCCATCACTAGGCGATTCTTCATAGCTTTCATGCCAAGTATCTTGGCACCACTCCCAAACGTTTCCGTGCATGTCGTATAATCCAAAGCGGTTGGGTGAAAAACTGCCTACTTCTATTGTTTCTGCAGCGTAAGTGAAACCCTCCTTGTAGTTGGCTAACTCAGTCTTAATCGTCTCCCCAAAATGAAACGGTGTATTTGTGCCAGCACGACAAGCATATTCCCATTCCGCTTCCGAAGGTAGACGATATTGCTTGTTTGTATGTTTGGAGAGGCGATCGCAGAACTCAACTGCATCGTTCCAAGACACGTTCTCTACTGGTCTGTTGTCTCCTTTAAAATAAAATGGGTCAGCGCTCAGATTACGGTTAACTTTGGGTAGTGCTGCTACTCTTTTCCATTGCGCTTGGGTAACTGAGTATTTACCCATAAAGAATGATTTAACCGTTACTTCATGCTGAGGTTTTTCTCTTCTAAAATGATTATTCATTTTTTGCACAAGCCTTTCTATTTCTTCATCTTCCGTACCCATCATAAATTTGCCATCAGGAATCCTAACCATTTCTAAGCTGATACCATTTCCTAAATCTTCGGTAAAATATTCGGCTTCGTTTCTGTCTCGTTTTACCTCTTGACCACTTGCATCGACCTCTACCACATCAAACTGAAAAGTCTGTAGTTTAGGAGGAGGAACCGGAGGAGTAGCTGAGTTAGGAGTTAGAATCTTAACTAATTCGCTAATAATATAATCAATTCCTTGGGAAGACTTGAGTGCGAGTTTATCAGCAAGAGTTGGAGAAAAAGCTAAAACATCCTCTCGTGATACTTGATGCCAAATCGGAAGTATGACTTTTCCAGAAGTTACTTCCTTGGAAACAAATGTCTCTAACTCACGCTTTGTCCATGTTTTTTTGAAGAAATTACGACTGAGTACAATAATTCCAAACTTTGATTGTGAAATACCTTTATCAATTGAACTACTTAGGTTATCTCCCCAACTCAAAGAAAATTCATCATACCAGACACTATAACCTCTTTTTTGTAGCTCTTCAGCTAGAGGTCTTACAAACTCTTCCTTATCTTCAGCAGCATGACTAATAAATACATCATATTCATCGTTGGCAAACTCAGGTGGAATACTTAAGTCCATATTAACAACCTTTACTTGCTGTCCTTGTCTAGACAGTTTACTGAACTCAGTTGCTGCAGCTTTCTGATTGTTACGGGCGAAATTTGCCATGCCACGAGAATAAATTAGTAGTGGCTGGAATTCTGCTAGTGGTTCTGCAAAAGTTTTCACTACTGACGCCATGCGAACCCACTCTGCTTTTTCCTCCAATTTCAACTTTGAAAGAGCAGAGGCTATCTCCCGCGCCACTTCATTAGGTTGCACATACGCTAACGCCATCCACCTCTGAACCTGAGCAAAATCTCGCATATCTGGATCGTGGCTGTCAAGCTGCTGCTGCACATAAGCAAGCAAAAAATCGGACAACTCATTGATCCGCTTGTCCCCAAACCGAGAATTCCCCTTCAACTCCTTCAACAGCGCATTTCGCACAACCGTATCCATTTCATACAGTTCATGCCCGACCTCATCACAAAGGCTAGAAAGCAGTAAATCCGCCACCGCCATCCAAGGGATGTTTAACGCTTCACCATTGATATCGCGTTGGAAATTAGCCCACATCCGGTAAAGCAAATCCGGTGTGAGGGCTAATGGAAAAGCAGCATGGTAAGCCAGATAAAGGTGGGCTTCTCCAAAACGTTCCCCAAAAGTTTTAATACGGCGAGTGGCGACTTCTGGCTTCATTGGCTTCTCTAAACTGAAGTTTTCGACAAAGAACCTTGGAAGGGTTGCAAGAAAATTCCTAAAATTTTATCAACTTCCTTAATGTAATATTCAATAGAATCGATACAGACAGTACTTTGTTCTAAAGTCAAGAACTTCCAGTTGGTTCCAGTTGTCACTGCTCCATAGATAACTTCAATGTCATTTCCTGCCCTTTGATTAAAAATCTGAGCAGCAACCATTGTGGCAGCGCATTGCCCCAGCCCTGCAATGATATTCTCATTTTTTGCCTCAACCACTGTTACGACTGGAGCGCTGATAAAGTACTGCTCACCAGAGGCACTTAGGAGAAAGTCACAAAAGCCAGAAAGATCTTGAGCGGGGTCAACATTAAACTCCGTACCAGAAAATAGGCTAATTCGATAATCCATCTGTCGTCTAACTTCAGACAGGATGGGAGCAATGAGGAACTCGGAACGGGCTTTTTCACTGTTGATGGCAGTTGCTAAAGGTAAGTTTTCATCTAGCAAGCGTGTTAACAAGTCAGATGGCTGCACTCCTGGTACATTCCGAAATAAATTGCGAGTTTCATCCAGAGTTAAGCTGAATGTATTTTTAGCTTTAGCAAGATTAAAATCACTGTATGCCATCTGTTTCTGGTGCTTCTCATTTTTACTCAGTTGAAACAACTTTTAGAGTTGATTTATAAAGTAAATTTTAAGTAGGGTGCGTTAGAGGATGTTTGAGAAGTATCAAATATTTTATTTGATCCCCCCAGCCCCCCTTAAAAAGGGCAGGGTGGTTTCATACAAAGAAAGAAAAATAATAATAATTTGTAGAGGGTGGAGAAAAATTGATAAATAAAAAGTATGAATCTCATCGAACAATTGCAGCAAATCCCAGACTATCGACATATTCGGGGACGAAGACATGACTTCTGGTTGGTATTATTGTTGATCTTATTGGGAGCAATGACAGGGTATTGGGGCTACCGACCATTGGAAGATTTTACCAGAGTACACAGACAAGGCTTGATTGAACTGTTAAGCCTAGATGAGACAATCAAGTTTCCATCCTACTCAACGTTCCGACGAGTACTGAAAACATTAGATTTTCAGCCATTCACCGACTTATTCAATAATTGGGCATCAGTTCTTGTGCCACCGATGCCAGGAGAAAGATTGGCAATTGATGGTAAAGGTATTCGCTGCACAGTAACAGATTACAGTCAGTCCTACCAAAACTTTATCAGTACAGTATCAGTTTATAGTCACGGGCGGGGCATTGTACTCAGGATGCAACCAATGTCGAACAAAAAAATTAGTGAGATGGCGATCGCACAGCAATTAATATCCGAATTTTGTGCTCAACAAGTGATGTTCACTCTTGATGCTTTGCATTGCCAAAAAAAACAGTATCGCTGATTATTAATGGTGGCAACGACTACATGATTGGATTAAAAGAAAATCAACCGACGCTCTACAAAATGGCTCAAACTCAGTCACACAAACAGGAACCTTTGAGCAGTACTACAACAGAAGATGATACTCACGATCGCTCGGTCAAGCGTTGTTGTCAGGTATTCGCCGCTCCAGAAAAATTACAAAGTCAATGGGCTGGACTTAAAACCTTTGTCCAAGTTGAACGTTCTGGTATTCGTGATGGTCAATCATTTCAAGAGCGTCAGTTCTATATTTGTAGTCAGATCATGTCGGCTCAAGATGCTCTAACCGACACCCAGAAACATTGGGGAATTGAAAACCGGCTCCATTGGGTTCGCGATGTGACCTTTCCCTTCAGACTTTCCACTACGACGAGGTGGCAATGCACCAGTTAACTGGGCAATATTACATAATTTTTTCATCACTCTTGCCAGATTTCTTGGTTTTCGCACTATCCCTCAAGCTCAACGTGCTTTAGCCAATCAAATCCAAAAGGTTTTTTCTTTCTTTGTATGAAACCACCCTGCCAGCCCCCCTTAAAAAGGGGGGTAAAAGTCCCCCTTTTTAAGGGGGATCATTGATAAATTTTGGTACAAAACTACACTTTCCAAACATCCTCTTAGGCACTAGCCGTAACGCACCATGTTATGTCGCGGTGCGTTAGGCGGTTCCGTCATGTTTTTCGTTACAAATCATATCGATCATGGTGCGCCTAACACACCCTACAAGAATTTTATTTTTACTTTATAAATGACCTCTTAGCTGTTAGCCCAAACTTTATGCTCAAACTTGAGTCCAAAGCTGTTACTAAAACAGCCCATATCCTAATTGTGCATAACTTCCCCGTCCCCGCAACACATCAATTGCCCCATCCAAGCCCTGACGGCTAAACTCAAACATTGGCACCAAACTGGCTATCTCACCCGCTGTTGTCCCAAACCAGCGCTCTTTTGCCATTGGGTTAAGCCATGCAACATAACGCACTCGTTGTTTCAGCTGGTCGAGAAATTTTTGGGTCAATTCCAGCCGTTCTATGCTAAAGCCGCCCCGTGCTGCCCCCGCATCACTAAAAATTAATACAGTGGAATGTTCCGGGCGCAGTTGAGCCAAAACATCTGTGACAGCTTCAGCTTTCTGGCGTGTCGGATCTTGGTAGAGATATCGAGTGGGACAATTGTGAAAGTAGTAAATACCAGCCTCTCCCAAACGTCCTCCTCGCTGAGCAGTCTCCGCCAACCGCTGAGATAGGGCGTGAAACGGCACCATTGACCCCTTCTGGTCAATCAGCAACAACAACTCAGTTCGATTTATCCGACGGGGAACCAAAACAGGCTCCAGCAAAACCCCTTGTTGTACAACTCGGTTAATAGTTGCTTCCACATCTAATTCTGTAGGCAAACCTTCCCGCACCAAACGGCGGAGATGTCGCCAGCTTTGTTTCATCTGCCGTCGGGTGACTGGGAAATACTCATCTGTTTGTGTGAAGCGATTAACAGTAATATCCTCATCTCGTTTAGTAGTAATCTGTACCGCTTCGGCTACTTGAATTTCATCTTCCACTTGCATCAATTCCGACGAGATGGGCACTGAATCCGACGTAGTTTTGACAGGTTCGGGCGTGGGGGCAGTATCCGAATCAATAGTGGTCGAGTCTGATACAACTGGTTTTTCGGGTAAGGTTGTTGCGGGAGAGGACACAGGCGTAGTGCTGCTTGATTTGGCAATGACCTGTTGAAAGTGGTAGTTAAACAGGTGTTCCTCATCCTGAGATTTCACCCACAAGGTACGGCACAGTTCCGCCAAAGCCTCATGGTCAGCCGTGCCAAAGCCTTCCTGTAACGCACGCAGAACAATATGGTACTCATTAATACCTAAATGTAAGCCAGCCTCTCGCAGCCGAGTGAAGAGGTCAAGCAGTGGTAGTTCTTCTTGGAGAGCTTCCATGTTCATATTCCCGATGACGATGGCGGAGAGGAGCCGTCCTCTTGAGGCGTTCGCGTTCGCGTAGCGTGCCCGGAGGGCTCAGCGACTCCAAAGGAGTCTCGCACCTGTTCTCCATACCGCCGATAATCATCCCAACTCTTGAGCAATACCCCCGGATACAACAGTTCTGTCTTCAACTTGGCAAGAATTTCATCATCCTCATGATGGCGCAGAATCCGCACCCAGTCCATCAGTTCGCTGGTGCTGACCTTCTTGCCAGCCTCGCCCTTGTCCCGCCGCATTTCTTCGCGCAGTTCAACAAAGCGGTAAATAATTGCGTCTACCACATCCAAAGGCGAAGCTGGAAAGTGTGCCTTGACAATCTCAATTAACTGCTGGCGTTCAGGGAATTTGACATAGTGAAATAAACAACGGCGCAGAAAGGCGTCGGGTAAGTCTTTTTCATCGTTACTGGTAATAAAGACAATAGGTGTTACCTTCGCCTGGATTTTCTTGAAGCGACTGCTCTGTTTTACCTCTGCCACCTCAAACCGTTTCTCATCAATTTCCAGCAGCAGATCATTGGGGAAGTCAATGTCAGCCTTATCGATTTCATCAATTAACACAACACTGGGCAAGTCACTGCGAAAGGCACGCCCTAACGGTCCCCACTCTACGTAGCTGTCCGCATTTTTCGCCCGAACTGCGGCTTCATCATCAATTTTCGACGCAGCAAGTTGAGCATCCCGCAACCGCCCAACCGCATCATAAGTATACAGTCCATCGCGTGCCCGACTAGTAGATTTGACGTACCAAGCTTCATAAGGCAAACCAAGTTCGTAAGCCACCGCACGAGCTAATTTTGTCTTACCACACCCTGGTTCTCCCTTGAGTAATAAGGGTCGTTCAAGGGTTATGGCTAAATTAACCGCCTCTACCAACTTCTCGCTGGGCAGGTAGGGATACAGCAATTGCCCGGTCTGCGGGTCTTGCTCTCCTGGCTTGGGCTGCACCTTGCCCGTGTATTTCAGCCGCTTTCCGTCTACAGTTCTAACCATCTGACTTCTTCCTCCTGCCAGTTACAGCCACACAAACCAAAAACTTCGGCAAACACACGCTCTGGAACCCCTTCACTCTTTTCCAAAACGATTTGAACTGTATAGTCAATTTTTTTAGTGACCTTAATTGGCAATGCATCAATTGCATTTTCCATCCAATTTGCCAACACTCGGTCAGATAGGCGATCTATAATTGGCAACCTGATGGGGATACAGGGTTCCCAAACCGGATCGAACTGGTCTGCAAATTGGATATTCCAGTTGGTGACACAACCTTCATGGTCAACTAAAAACATGAGGAGAAAAAACTCGTTGGTTGGGTGGATTGTCTGTTGAGTTGAGTTTACCAACGGTAGCCAGAAGTCACGGATGAGTTCATGCAGATAGTCTTCATCAATGCAGTCAAAGTCATGAAAAACCAGGATGATGTGCTGGGTTTGCAACTGAGCTACTGCATTCTTAGCAATTTCTTCATGGGATGAGAAGTTTTGTACTCCCATTTGACGACCTAGCTCTCGCCATAGAGCAGCAATATCTGTTCTCAATGCCCTGCGGGAGAGATAAAACTGAATTGGGGGAGTTACGGTACTGTCAGGAATTGCCTGTAACAAACGCTTCAGCAGAAAGATTTGACCGTGTTCCGGCGAGCCATGAACCAAAAAAGCTCCTATTCGCTTTTCTTCAATAAATTCTCGGAATAGCCGTACCTGCTGGACATAATTCAGGCGAAACAGTTCACTGTGTATTCGTTCATTATCTAAAGACCTTTCAATAGTTTGAATCTGTTTATGAAGGCGATCGCGCTCAGCCTCAGACCGATCAATCTCCTTTTCTAGCTGATAAGCTACTGAAGTACTTGCCTGGATAGCAGAATCAGCCCGCAAACGTCGTATCTTTTCGCTGAGCAGATCGTACTGTTGCTGAAGTTCTTTCAGTCTTTGCTGTAAATGCCGAACTGAGGACATCAATAATAATAAATTATCTTAAACCAACGCTCACCCTACTTTTATTTATTAGAGCTTTGACGGATGACATCTCTATTCAGCCCCAGCTTTCTAAATTACTGCAACGCCTGTTCAATTTCATCCAACTCATCACCAAGACGCGCTAGTTGAGCTTCTTCATCCAAAAGCTGCTTTTCTAATTGAAACTTAACAGCCGTGCCAGTCTCAATAACCAGAGCATCCCGCATTCGCTTCACCTTTTCGCTACGGAGATCCCATTCTGCCTGCAGCGTGTCTTGTTTCTGCGCCAATCGTCGCCTTTGTCCAACTGTTAAGCTACTGGTAGTCAGGTTAGCTTCAGCCACTGGTACTTCCCCAGGTAAAAATTTACTTCCACCTGCGTAGTAGCAAACTGGAAAATTATCACCCAAATCAAGCACTTTATTAACGAATGGATGCTGTGGTCCCGAAGCTCGCTTGGGTACTTCCTCGAACAAATAAATCATAACGTCAAGAATACGAGCATAGCCATCTTTATTCTCTTTATTCACGGTTGCTTTGCCTTGTAAAGCTTCCAACAAGCAATCCGTAAAAGCACTGTAGGGCTGACCTGTGTAGGAATATTCGTCTTCCCGCGATGAAGCAACGACAACTCGACCACTTCCTGTTCCCAGCATATTTAACACGTCAGGTGGTACAGGTGACTTGACAAAAGTTTCTCCTGCTTCCTTGAGTGCAGGAACCCCTCCTGCATGACAACAATCGAGCAAAACGACGAGCTTACGTGCTTTAATCGCTTCAATTTTTTGGGTAAACTCCAATCCTAATATGGCGGTGTCTGCACGTTGGCTGGGATCGTAGCCATAAGGCACTAAGAAGTATTCATTTGTACGCCTAATCCGTCCACCATGACCAGAGTAGTAAATAATTACTGTTGCATCAGGATCTTGGTTTACCTGTTCGATAAGCTGATCGAAAGCCGTGAGAATTTCTTGCCGAGTCGCAGAAGTCTCGGTTAGCAACTTGACCTGGTTTGATGGATAAGCAGCTCGATTAGGGTTAATTAAAACATCTCGTAGGGCAGTAGCATCTTTGACGGTGATCGGTAAATCAGCACCAACACCGATGAGTAATGCATAACCATGAGCAAAAGTTTGATTTGTCACGCCCTATCCTCTTGACTTATTGAAAGTGCTTGGTGACATCCCTTTTGAGGAGAGATACACTAATCTACCAAGTCAAGCCAAGACATCCCAGATTTTTTAGGCAAATATTTGCGAAACCAAGATGTTCTGAGCTGTTTACCTCACCCTCTGACTACTGATTTTTTTGCGCCTTTGTCAATGGACGAAATTAAATATTCCCAGAAAAAACCCAAAAAATCCCCACAGTGAAAAGTAAACAAACAATTCCCGCTACACCAGCAAGAGGTTTTTTATTCTTACCTGTCACCCAGTCCGAAACGTTACCTGTGTAATCAATCAGCTGCGCTGTGTCTAAAGTGGCGATCGCCCATACCCATCCAGCATGCAGTCCCCAAGCTAAGCCTAGACTACCCCCATCGACAAATCGTGCTAGTACCAACACCATTCCCATGAACCAAAGCCCAGGTAATTGTGGTGTCGTTTCTTTTTGCTCCCAAACTAAATGTAGCAACGCAAAAATCGAGCTAGAAATGAGCGCTGCTATCCAAACAGAGTTATTCTTATTAAGTTCAGTAAACAGAAAACCCCGAAAAACTAACTCTTCAATACCACCTACAAATAACGCCACTAATAAAATAGGTAACAAGATAGATCGCACAAGCTTGAAATTCGACCATTGAAAAGAGCACCATCCCAGCCAGAATTGCCCAGAAAACACTACTGCGATGCTCAACACTCCCAAAGCTAAACCGAACCCCAAAGAATATAAAGTTGAAATGTTGCTAATAAAGCCGTAATCTGAGAAAGGTGTATCGGTTAGCCAACTAGCTCCCCATAAAACAAAAGGTGCTAACAGGTAGAGAGATACGACTAAAGGTAACTTTTGTTCTGGCTGCAAACCTTTAGAGAGTTGCCACTTAAAGGCAAATGCTATGAGTGCTGCTATAGGCAACCAGCAACCCACCCAAACAATAAAAAAAGCTATCACAACAAACAATACTGGTGCATCTTTTAAAGATGACAGTAACAAGTCGGGTGATAGCTCAAATAACGCTATAAAATCAGCGAAAAAAATACGATACACTTCTTGCATAATAATTTTTGGCTTGGCAAGAAAAATTTTTCTTGATTTAGAGCAGTTTTCAAACAGAAATAGCAATGTTATCCTGCTTTTGCAACTGCCTCAAGTATGATTTATGAATAGCTTTTCTTTATTCTCAATCAAGCCTTTGCCAAAGTGCTTAAATTCTGCAAGAAGTCTGATCGTATTTTTAAGTCGCAACAAATTTTAAAGCTTTCTATGTAGCTGTAGAGACAAGTTATAAAACTTTTGCCTTAAACTTGTCTCTACTATAAGAAAACTTTACTCGTCGTCTTCTTCGTCTTCGTCTTCTAGATCTTCGTCTTCGAGGTCTTCATCCTCATAAATTTCTGCATCTTCATCATGCTGGAGTAGCTTTTTATCACTATCAACTTGAATTAAGTGAATATGCTTGTAACCCAGCTTAATTTCAAACTCATCACCAGGCTTTAAGCCCATAGCTTTGGTGTAAGTCGCGCCAATAACAATTTGACCGTTTTGATGTACGCTTACCCTGTAAGTCGGTTCGCGTCCACGACCATCTTTAGGTGCTTCTGGACTTAGGGGAATTCCTCTAGCCGACAGCAAAGCATCATAAAAATCAGTAAGATTGACACGAACTTGGTTATTTTTAGTAACTGTATAGTAACCACACTGCTTCGCTCTTTCTCGGCGTGGTAAAGTAGAAAGTTCTTTTACTTTAGCTAGCAGTGCTTTTCCAGTTAATGGTGCGGTGGCAGTTTCAGTCATTACGCTTCAAATATCCTCACTTTCTCCAAACTAATAAACAAGCTGTCTTTTGGCAATTATTGGCTTCTTGACATCTGCACAAAGTTACCTAAGACTCTAGAATGAAGGGCTAATTCCTCCATACACAAGAGCCACAAGAGAATCTCTTATGGTTGCCCACAACAGATTAAGGTATAGTTGTCACAGGCATTAATTTTGCTAATTTTACGGCATTTTTAACCATTATTTGCCATCTGAAATGAGATAATTCTCTTTTTTGGCACTACAGAGTGGTACAACTTTGAGCAACCTTTACAAATGGCGGACGCAAAACGTGCAGAGGATTTTCATCCCGCTTTTGTGCCGTTAAGTTCTACCACTAGAAACAAGTCGTAGACTCAACAAATTGCAGGCTTTTTACTTTCCTAGATCTGTCTTTATTAACCTTGAGTCGTGTGGTTTTGCCCACTGATACTCAAGAAGCATAAGACAGCATAGTATTTTCATAAGGTTGTGCCGACATACAACCTTTTATCCTGCCAGTAGAGACCAGAAATTTCTTGTCTCTACTTTCTTACAAAGAAACAAAGCAGTAACAGCCGCCCTTACACGGCGATTGATACTGGTTTTGTTGCCTCATAATTTTATATTAAATAGTAGCATGGTTTAATAATAGCAAAATTGCTGTTTAATTTAGAATTAAAGTTGCTGATACACTTTTATGTAAATCCCTATCCTTGGGATGAGTATTACCGTCGGGATTTTATAAAAATTCATTTAATTTAGACAACCAGTTTTAAGGAGTGAGTTACAACCAAGAGTTTCTTGATTAAGAGGTCAAGATGTTCATTAAGAGCTTTAACAATTCTATATAACCAAAAAATTGGCGCTTCACGACTGCCATACGCGATTTTTTCAATCAGTGGGTCTTTCACTCGTATTGACATCAAGATACAGTTATAACCTAAGGAGCATTCAATTTGGAGATTTTTAGTTAAAGGATGAACTTAAGCCCCATTTTCCCTGTCCCTCTCTCTTACTCGCCTTCTCCATGAACCCAAACACATGAATGAATTGTCAAGCAGCGATTACTTTTTTTTGCTGAGTGTGTTGACACATTTGCTGTCAAACCCATTAGGTGCTGATACAACTCAGATTTTCATGATTATCCTTAAAGTAGAATGAGTCGTTTAATCATCAGCCTATTAACAGCTACCTTTAAATTAAGGGCAGCAAGAATATAGCTCACTTGTTGGTGAGCTACCGATGTGTGGGAATAATTTTATAGATACGTATAGCAATTTCAAGACTTTGGTAGGTAACAATGGAAGTTCTTTTTAAGGTCATACGACAGCAACAAAATTCCTCCCCGGTTGTGCAAACTTACGTTTTGGATACTGAAGCAGGGAATACAATTCTGGATTGTCTCAATCGTATTAAGTGGGAGCAAGACGGAACATTGGCGTTTCGCAAAAATTGCCGCAACACAATTTGTGGGAGCTGTGCGATACGAATCAATGGGCGTTCAGCTTTGGCTTGTAAGGAAAATGTTGGCAGTGAAATTGCCAAATTACAACAGACCGAAATAACGGGAGGTCATGCAAATGCCATTCCAGAAATAACGATCGCACCACTAGGGAATATGCCTGTGGTCAAAGATTTAGTGGTGGATATGAGCAGTTTTTGGGACAATCTTGAGAGGGTTGCTCCTTATGTGAGTACAGCAGGGCGCAACGTCCCAGAAAGGGAATTTTTACAAACACCCGAAGAGCGATCGCGCCTTGAGGAAACTGGTAACTGTATCATGTGTGGAGCTTGTTACTCTGAATGCAATGCTCGTGAAGTTGACTCAGACTTTGTTGGTCCCCACGCCCTTGCCAAAGCTTACCGCATGGTAGCAGACTCTCGTGATAGCCAAACCGAAAGTCGTTTAGAAGAATATAACGAAGGCACAAAAGGAGTTTGGGGTTGTACCCGTTGTTTTTACTGTAATTCTGTATGTCCAATGGGTGTTGCCCCACTAGAGCAAATCACCAAAATCAAGCAGGAAATTCTTGATCGCAAACAAGCAAGCGACAGCCGTTCAATTCGCCATCGCAAAGTATTAATAGACTTAGTCAAAGAAGGCGGCTGGATTGATGAGCGTCAATTTGGCTTACAAGTCGTTGGAAACTACTTTAAAGACCTCAAAGGATTGCTCAGTATTGTTCCCCTTGGGTTGCGAATGCTAGCCCGAAGTAAATTCCCACTTTCGTTTGAACCTTCACAAGGAACTCAACAAGTGCGATCGCTCATTGAAGCCGTTCAGCAACAAGAGAATAAAGTCTAGGAATAAGGTACAGACACAAAGTGAGTATTGAGGAAACCAGGAGAGCTCAAGAGCCGGGAATTTCTCCCTCATTCCCACGGCAGTTTGCACCGTCGGGGGAACCCCCAAGGACGCACTACCTCCTCATTCTCCTCATCTTCCCCCACTCCCAATACCGTACGGGTACCCCATGTTCGTTCCTCAAAGATCCCTCCTAACCCCCCTTCTTAAGGGGGGGGAAATTAGCCCCCCTTAAGAAGGGGGTTGCGGGGATCAAGTCTTATACGAACCGTATTGCCCTCATCTCCCTCAACGGCAGGGTGGTTTCATACAAAGAAAGAAAAATAATAATAATTTGTAGAGGGTGGAGAAAAATTGATAAATAAAAAGTATGAATCTCATCGAACAATTGCAGCAAATCCCAGACTATCGACATATTCGGGGACGAAGACATGACTTCTGGTTGGTATTATTGTTGATCTTATTGGGAGCAATGACAGGGTATTGGGGCTACCGACCATTGGAAGATTTTACCAGAGTACACAGACAAGGCTTGATTGAACTGTTAAGCCTAGATGAGACAATCAAGTTTCCATCCTACTCAACGTTCCGACGAGTACTGAAAACATTAGATTTTCAGCCATTCACCGACTTATTCAATAATTGGGCATCAGTTCTTGTGCCACCGATGCCAGGAGAAAGATTGGCAATTGATGGTAAAGGTATTCGCTGCACAGTAACAGATTACAGTCAGTCCTACCAAAACTTTATCAGTACAGTATCAGTTTATAGTCACGGGCGGGGCATTGTACTCAGGATGCAACCAATGTCGAACAAAAAAATTAGTGAGATGGCGATCGCACAGCAATTAATATCCGAATTTTGTGCTCAACAAGTGATGTTCACTCTTGATGCTTTGCATTGCCAAAAAAAACAGTATCGCTGATTATTAATGGTGGCAACGACTACATGATTGGATTAAAAGAAAATCAACCGACGCTCTACAAAATGGCTCAAACTCAGTCACACAAACAGGAACCTTTGAGCAGTACTACAACAGAAGATGATACTCACGATCGCTCGGTCAAGCGTTGTTGTCAGGTATTCGCCGCTCCAGAAAAATTACAAAGTCAATGGGCTGGACTTAAAACCTTTGTCCAAGTTGAACGTTCTGGTATTCGTGATGGTCAATCATTTCAAGAGCGTCAGTTCTATATTTGTAGTCAGATCATGTCGGCTCAAGATGCTCTAACCGACACCCAGAAACATTGGGGAATTGAAAACCGGCTCCATTGGGTTCGCGATGTGACCTTTCCCTTCAGACTTTCCACTACGACGAGGTGGCAATGCACCAGTTAACTGGGCAATATTACATAATTTTTTCATCACTCTTGCCAGATTTCTTGGTTTTCGCACTATCCCTCAAGCTCAACGTGCTTTAGCCAATCAAATCCAAAAGGTTTTTTCTTTCTTTGTATGAAACCACCCTGCCCTCATCTCCCTCAACGGGGGTCTTGAGGCACATTCAGCGGTTGTCCAGAACGGTTATAAATGAAAATATCCCATTGCCCATTCACGCTAGACTCAAAAGCAATCCTACTGCCATCAGCACTAATTGTTGGATTACGAACTTCTGCTTGCAGGTTGGCAGTCAAATTCCTTAATTGACGTGTTTCTTTGTCGTAAAGGAAAATAGCTGAGCGACCCTGACGACTACCAACAAACACAATAAAACGACCATTTTCAGAAACAGCAGGATGAGAAGCAACAGTATCAAAGGAATTTAAACCAGGCAAATCTACCAAAGTACGAGTGACCGTATCAAACATATAGATATCTTGGCTCCCTCGTCGATCACTCGCAAAAACAATATATCTTCTTGAAATTTGGGGATCTAATTCCGAAGCCGAACTATTCAGACTCAGACCCCCCGGATCATATCCATAATTGACTAGGCGCGGGTAGCCAGCACAGCCACCTAACAAACTAGCCAAGGCAAATATAGGTAGAAAAATAAAGCGTTTCGTCATTAGTCAAGAGTCAAGAGTCAAAAATTATTCTTCTTCCCTGCTCCTCTCATCTCCCCCATCCCCTCATTCCCCGTCACGGAAGCCCATCCACTGCTGCGCCGTTGGCAATATCTAACTCAATATTCGGTCCCCGGTCTAGAACTTCAATATCCCACTGACCACGGCTAGCAGTTTCAAAAACAACATAACGTCCATTTGGGCTAATATTGGGATTTCTTACCCAAGCAGGATAAATCGGGGTAAGGATTTGTGACTGTTGCGTAGCGCGATCGTAAAGCGCCACAACTGGTCTACCTTGGTCGCTGGTGATATAAGCAATGTAACGTCCGGTATAGCTGAGGCTAGGACTTTCGGCAATTGTCTCTGGTCGGTTTAAGCCAGGTGTCGCAATAAACTGCTGCTGTTCCAAGTCATACAGTAGCACTTGACTACCATTGCGATTAGATACAAACGCTAAAAAACGACCATTCCCACTCAAGGCTGGTTGCTGCTCAGTGTAGCGGCTGTTGAGGGAAGTAGGTCCAATTGGGATATCGCTGTAGCTACAAGATACAAGTAAACTTGCCAATGTAAAACTGAGACCCCAAGGAATTTGTCTTTGGAGCCAAAAACTAGGTGTAATTTTTTTCACCTTAACTTTTTCCGTCGCCGCTTTCGCCTCCTCCACCTCAGCTTATTTACAAATCATCATCAAAATTTGATGAACTATCTTGATCCTTACCCGAACGCTCTGAGCGGTCTAATGGTTTGTAGTCTACATATTCAGTAGAAATCACCTCATCATCATCGCGCTCTTTTCTTGGAGTTGATTCAGTGGGTGGACGCCGTCTTCTTGGTCTAGGAGTAACATCCTCATCGCGCGTTTCCGGACGCACTGGTCCATTATTCCCACGACGTGAAGGTCGTCTTTCTTCGGTAGTTGAGCTATCCCACTCATCAACTGGTTTGCTGGAAGCACCCCAATTTTCATCTTCAAAACTTTCAGAAGGACGGACAGAACGCCCAGAAGTACGGCGACGGGGTTTGTCAGTTTTGTCGCTTGTTGTCAGCCTTTCGCTACCATTGCGACGTTCTGGACGACGCGGGGGTTCATCTTCGTAGTAATCATCCCGAGATGAACGGTTATCCCTGCTACCTGAAATTCGACCACGTACCGGGCGCTCATCGTAATCATCATCATAAGGCAGTGGTTCTAATTCAGCGTCTACCTGTGCCTTGTACTTCTTGTTATACCTATAGTTGTCGCTGACCTCTCGTTCATCATCCACAATAGGCGTGTTGCGCTTGGCTTGCTGAGTGGCTATACCGCGCAGACGAATACTTTCAACCGCAAAAAATATAGTTGAGCCTGCCAAAAGCAACTGACCAAATTGTAGAATTGGGTCAAGACGCCAACCTTGAAATACGAGAATGAAGCCGCACAGTAAGCCCACAGCGGCAAAAAAGATATCTTGGTCGCGTGAGAGCTCTGGACGCACAGTTCGGAGAAAATAGAGTGCTGCCCCAGCCACAGCCAAGAAAATTCCTAGGATACTGGCTGAGTTTGCCCCAAAATTTACCTGAGCCAGAACACTGGCTGAGTTCAGCCCAAATATTAGCATTGTTGTTTACCCAATATTAGAATCTATGTTAGCGAGTTAGAATTTAAATCTCTACTGTAATCAGACCCAATATACTTTAAAGACGCGAAGTTGCCTAACTCCACCTAGACGCCCGTAGGGCGGCTTCTTCTGAGAGTTGAGCAACGCTTACGCGTCTTTACATTATGACTTAAAGCTAACAAGCCTGTGTGTGTCGGTTTAGTATAAATATACTTCTGTGATGAATTGCTCAGAGTCAGCAATTGAGCAATTCAGTGACACAAACCGAGTTTTAAGAGTAGAGACGCTGCAAACAGCGCTTCTCTACAGGACTGTTATTAACGTTGGATTTTATCTTTCTGGCTGACAAAAATCAATCCTACTGTTGCGGGGATAACGACAATTGCTGCTCCCCAAACTAGACTCCAAAGAAAATTTGCTAAAGAGGGCGTCATAGATTTCAACCTTTTTTTACACACTTTATAACAATTCTAATGGTCTATTCGACCCTTGAGAAGCCATTTATGGCAGTGGGTAGTGGTTCAGGGTTAGTGCTACTTTGACAACTAACAAATGTACAGACGCGACGCCAGAGCCGGCACGAGGGAGACCAACGCCCAACGGGAGAGCCAGTTCCCTGGGCGTGGGAAACCCTCATTCGCCCTGCGGGCAGCCTGCGCCAACAGGACTGGACTCACCAATCACCTAGGTTGGGAGACCCTTTCGGCAGTCGCCCCTTCGGGGTTCGTCAGTCGCTCATGGGGGAAACCCCCAAGACCGCGCTGACTCACCTGCTGTCGGGAAACCGTTCGGCTGAGCGCTCACGGCGAAGCCCTACCAAGAGCGCTGCCTCACTGCATGGCTAGCGCTCCTCCTGCATAGCGCTGGCTCGCCATGGCGCGTTTGTAACAACTGACAACCAGTATTCCCTATTCTCTTTTGTGTAGCAGGCTTTAGTTACAATTAGAGAAAGGCTTTACAAAGCTTAAATTTTAATCTCTGTTTGCTTTATTCACACAGAAAGTCAAGCTGATATCATGACTGGTGCTAACCTTGCCGCTTGGATTCTCGGTCCAGTGTTGGGACTGATGACATTTTTGTTTATTTTCCGGATTATTTTAACTTGGTATCCCCAAGTTGATTTGAATCGTTTGCCTTTTAATCTCGTAGCTTGGCCTACTGAACCGTTTCTAGTGCCGTTGCGAAAGATAGTAGCACCTATAGGCGGGGTGGACATTACCCCAATCATTTGGGTTGGTATCTTCAGTCTTTTACGGGAAATTCTCCTAGGTCAGCAAGGACTGCTGACCATGCTGTCTCGTGTTTAGTAGAATTTAGAAATTAGGGATTGGGGATGAGCAAGAGTATTGCTTAGTTCTCAGTCCCTAATCCCCAATGCTACTGCACTAGAGTTTTCATCTCCTGTACGAAATTAGTGTAGACTTGACCCTGCAAAAACTGCGGGTGTTCCATAATCTTTTGATGAAATCCAATAGTCGTAGGTAGTCCCGTGATGGCACATTCTCGCAGTGCTCGTTTCATGCGATTAATAGCAGTGGCGCGGTCTGGTCCCCAAACGATTAACTTACCGATGAGTGAGTCGTAGTAAGGCGGAATTTGGTAATCGGTGTAAACATGAGAGTCGATGCGGACTCCGGGACCTCCAGGGGGGAGATAACCACTGATACGTCCAGCGGAGGGTCGAAAGTCATTGTCAGGATCTTCTGCATTAATACGGCATTCAATCGCATGACCTCGCAAGACAACTTGGTCTT
The DNA here is from genome assembly GCF_002368435.1 of Kalymmatonema gypsitolerans NIES-4073. Lineage (GTDB taxonomy): Bacteria > Cyanobacteriota > Cyanobacteriia > Cyanobacteriales > Nostocaceae > Kalymmatonema > Kalymmatonema gypsitolerans. The sequence goes on along the minus strand of NZ_AP018268.1, from coordinate 8,841,676 downwards.
GTGTCAGCTTGAGTTTTTCCCCTTGGGCAATTAGGATTTGTTCGGCAACCAAATCTATCCCAGTAATCATCTCCGTCACGGGATGCTCGACTTGAATCCGGGTGTTCATTTCCATAAAGTAGAATTGACCGGATTTATCCAAGAGAAACTCAATGGTACCTGCCCCACTGTAGTTGATAAACTGGGCTGCTTTGACGGCAGCTTGTCCCATTTTCTCTCGCAAGTCTGGGTCTAAAGCCGGGCTAGGGGCTTCTTCTAGAAGTTTCTGGTTGCGGCGTTGAATAGAACAATCCCGTTCCCCTAAGTGGATAACGTTTCCGTAGTTATCAGCCAAGATTTGAAATTCGATATGGCGGGGACGCTCAATAAATTTTTCCAGATAAACCCCAGAATTACCAAATGCAGCTCCCGCTTCACCTTGAGCCGCTTGGAAGGATTTGACGAACTCGTTTTCAGAACGTACTAAACGCATACCGCGCCCGCCACCGCCAGCTGTGGCTTTAACCATCACTGGGTAGCCAATTTTTTGGGCGATCGCCAAACCTTCTTGCTCTGATTCTACCAACCCATCGCTACCTGGTACGGTGGGAACCCCAGCTTTTTGCATGGTTTCTTTTGCCGTAGATTTATCGCCCATCAGCCGAATGGCTTCCGGAGATGGACCAATAAAAGCAATATGATGGTCAGCACAGATTTCTGCAAACCGAGCATTTTCTGCCAAAAAGCCATACCCAGGATGAATGGCGCTGGCATTACGTGTCAATGCCGCTGCAATAATATTGGGAATATTCAAATAACTTTTACTGCTAGCAGCTTCGCCAATGCAAACCGCTTCATCGGCAAGTTGGACGTGCAGAGCATTACGGTCAACGGTGGAATGTACCGCAACCGTTGCAATCCCCATTTCTTCACAGGCGCGGAGAATGCGAAGCGCGATTTCTCCCCTATTAGCAATTAATATTTTGTCAAACTTCATCTTCTAGCTTTGATATCAGTCCAGTAGATTGACATTTTCTACCGTCAAAATTGAAATTACGCAGAGCCTCATTTCAAATTCTGACCGGATCCCAACACTCTTCCTAAATATAAGGAAGGATTTCGCTGCTTGCCTCTACAGGTATTAACTACACTAGCAGCAGCAATGTTGCTAGTCCGGAGTTAGTTTCCCGACTTTGGCATTTTCATGCATACGGTGCGCTTCACGATAGACCTAATTTCCTTTGCAGGTGCGATTCGCGGGTGCAAAGGAAATTGGCTATACCCCTTTTTAATATCACGTGTGCAGCTACTAGATTTGTGTCCGTCGAGTATACCCATCTGAAATATTTGTGAATTCCTGCACTTAATTTTTCTGTAACTTGGGTATCAGTTACTATAATTCTTTCTGTTATGCTATATTTTATATTCAGGGAAACCTTGCGGATGTGGCGGAATTGGTATACGCGCACGTTTGAGGGGCGTGTGGCTTTGCCTTGCGAGTTCGAGTCTCGCCATCCGCATTTTTTAGTGATGAGTCCTAAGTACCAAGTAATCAGTAGGATTTCACAAATTCAGGCAAGATGACTCACATGAAATTGTGTGTCACTTAGGGCTTAGGACTTAGCGCTTAGAACTTTCTTTCGCACTCAGAGCTTCACTTGTGCTTTTATAGAGATAAATGAAGTTTTGTAAAGAACCTTGACTGCGACTTTTACGCCGACAAACAACTTAACATTACCTACGGGATGGCATCGCCTGAGTCCGATTTGGCAAGGCGGGGAAGAAGTCATTCAACAAGGTTTGCCACACACTCAGCTGGCACCGACTTGGCAATTACTCCTCTTAGGTGACGGTTCCCCAACAAGGCACTTACAACTGTTGACAGGCGAGCCTACAGAAGTGGACGTAATTGATATGTCATTGATTGGCTTGGACTTGGATAGTGCGCCTGAACTGATCCAAGCAGTACCAGGACCACGACTGCGGCGACAGGTGTGGTTACGTACCGCCTCTGGGCAACGATTGGCGTATGCCACTTCATGGTGGGAAGCTTCTCACGTAGATGAGTATTTGCAAAACCGTTCATTACCTATTTGGGCAAGTTTAGCTCGTCTGCGTACTGAGCTGTATCGCGATGTTCAGGGGATTTACTACGGTGAATCGAATGCTCTAGAGTCAGGCTTTAATCAAACTGGACCTTTTTGGGGTCGTCACTACTTGTTTTGGCATCATGGGCAGCCGCTGACGTTAATTTACGAGGTTTTTTCGCCCTATTTAACAAAATATTTAGGACCTATGCAGCTAAGTTCTAGCAATGGTAAAGTTTAGTCCCAAATTTGGTGGTGTTAGAAAAACTTTTCTTCAGCACAGTCCTAACTCTTCTGGAAAGCCCAGCATGAGGTTTAGGTTTTGTACTGCTGCTCCTGATGCACCTTTACCCAAGTTGTCGAGGCGAGCAACTAACAGCACTTCTTGGGTGGTGTCATTAGCAAATACGAAAACCTGAACAATATTGGTACCGTTCATTGCCATTGCGTCCAAGAACATACCATCCCGCAGAAGAGTGGAATCTTGGTATCGAGCAACTTGCACAAATTTTTCAGCTTGGTAGTAGTCAGCGATCGCTTGATGGATGACTTCACCTGATGGTGGATTATCCAACATCCACAGCGGTAAAGGCACTTGTACCAGCATCCCCTGCTCAAAATCCCCTACTGCTGGTACAAACAAGGGCGGCGATTCTAACCCCGAATGCTGATGCATTTCCTTAACGTGCTTATGCCCAAACTGTAGACCATAGATGCCATAAGGATAAAGTGACGTTGTTCCGACTTGCTGCTCGTGGAAGGCATGGTACTGTTTGATGAGATTCTTTCCGCCACCAGAGTAGCCCGACACTGCATTAACCGTAATCGGAAAGTGTTTGGGAAGGAGTCCCTTGGCGATCAACGGACGGACACAAGCCAAAAATCCTGTGGGATAACAACCCGGAACACTGACAAACTGGGCGCTGGCAATTTTCTCTCTCTGTCCTGAATTAAGTTCAGGAAACCCATAGACCCAATCTTGAGCTGTTCGATGGACACTACTAGCATCAAGGATTTTAACCGTACTACTGCTGACAAAGCTGACAGCTTCACGCGCTGCGTCATCAGGTAGGCAAAGAATGGCAACGTCAACGGCATTCACCAGTTTTGCTCGCTCATTTGAGTCCTTGCGCCTAGATGTCTCAATGCTAACTAACTCGATATCATCCCGTTGATTAAGGCGCGAGTAAATCTGTAAGCCTGTGGTTCCCGATTCTCCATCAATGAAAATCTTAGGTTTAGTCATTATCCCCTGAGTATCCTGCTCCGTCAGTGAATATTCTGTCCCACCAATACTGGCTTGCTCTGTCGTGGGTAGAGTTACCAATTTGTTATTACACTGTTATGAATACGGAAGTCATCTTATAATTTAGTCATGAATGATTCTGTAAAATTCTATGGAGCATTGATTTCCAGCTTTATACCCTTGATTTTACAGCAAAGAAGTCATTGAACACGCTGAAAAAATTTAATGATAAAAAGCCTCATCGATATCGATGGTACATATCTTTTATTCTCAAGAAGTTTTTGCAACACAATCATTTATTGTATGGTCTACTGGAAAAATGTTCTTAATTTCAACTGTATTATCAACCTAATCCCGAAATCGCCTAAGTAGCAGCGAAATTTAAAAATAATGGTAGGTTAATGACCGAAGTACGATTGGGCAAAGCCCAACGCCCTAAAGGGTGAGCGCGCTCTAGGACAGATATAAATCAATAGAACTCAGGAACCCTAGAGATCAAGAAACCTTTTAGTTAACTTTGCCAACAAGTAATGATAATTTCGCAAGTATGAGGTATTAGTTTGAATGGCACTGCCGCTTGTGTCTAATTCGATGAGCAAAAGAAAGAAACCGTCTTTGGTACTGACACTCTCATCCGCTGGGTTATTGATTGGTGCGGGGAGTGCGGCGTACTGGCTATTAACTCAGGGAAACCTATCTTCTAGAGATTTACTACCAGGTGCAAATATTATTCCCCAAAATGCCCTAGTTGCAGTTTCCCTAACTACCGATCCAGGACAATGGGAGAAATTACGAGAGTTTGGGACAAAAGAAACTCAAAGCTTACTCGATAAAAATTTAGTGCAGTTGCGCGATCGCTTTTTGACAAATCATGGTTATGACTTCCAAAAAGATATCAGCCCTTGGGTTGGCGATCAAGTCACAATCGCAATTGTTGCCCCAAACGCAAGTAAAACCACATCAAAACCTGTAGCTACCGATGGAGAAGCGACAACCAACGAGCAATCGATGGTGATGATTCTGCCAGTGAAAAATTTACAAAGAGCCAGCAGCATCTTGGCACAACCTAAAGCAGTTAAAGATGGCAAATGGATTGACCGCACCTATGAAAATATTCCCATCAAAGAAACTCAAGGACAAGTAGGAGAAAAATTCTCAGCAGCCCTACTAGATAAGCGTTTCCTAGTGATCACCGATAATCCCAAAACGACAGAACAAGCGATTGACGCCTATAAAGGTAAAGCATCCTTAGCGACAAGTGCGGGTTTTGCCGAAAATTTCCCAAAAATTGCCCGTTCCGGACCCTTTGCTCAGTTCTACGTGAATGTGCCTTACTCTGCTAAAATAGCCACTGCATCTCCAAACCGTCCTTTACCTGCTCAAGTTTTGAGTCAACTTCAAAATAACCAAGGTTTAGCAGGGACAATGACTCTGGAGTCAGAAGGAATCCGGTTGAAGAGCGTTTCTTGGCTCAATCCTAACAGTCCGCGGGTACTCGCAGTGGAAAACAAAGCCGGGAAAATGCAAAACCGCTTGCCCGCAGAGACTTTGATGATGCTGTCTGGCGGGAACTTACAACAGTTGTGGGCAGACTATGTTTTAACTTCCCAAAGAAATCCGTACTCGCCAGTCATGCCAGAACAACTGCGAAAGGGTGTGAAATCTCTGACAAACCTCGATTTAGATCAAGATTTGCTGAACTGGATGGGAGGAGAGTTTTCTGTTTCTGTGATTCCCAATACTCCCAAAGAAGGTTTGCCAGAAAATTTTCGTGCAGCTTTGGTTTTCATGGTACAGGCAAGCAATCGTTCCCGTGCTGAAATAGCCCTAAAACAGCTCGATGAAGTCATGAAAAATCAATACCAGTTTCAGGTAAAATATACGACAGTTGATGGGAAACCTGTTGTCAACTGGCTCGGACCTTTTGGAACATTAACAGCCACTCATGGTTGGTTGGATGGAGATGTAGCTTTCTTAACGGTTGGAGCGCCTGTGAATGATAGAGTTATTCCTAGACAGAATAACACTTTAGCTAACACTGCCTTATTCCAAAATACAGTTCCAAGCGAACCCAATCCCACAAATGGTCAGTTGTTCTTAGATGTGGAAAGGATGGCTAAGTATTTTCCCTTAGCAAGCTTTGTACCAAATCAACGAGCTTTGTTAGAGGCAACACGCTCAGCAGGAGTGACAGTTGCTGTCAGTGATAGCCGCAGTACTCGCTACGATATTTTTGTATCACTTAAAAAAGCTGGAAAACCAGACCCTTTACCAAGTCCAGCAAAATAAATAGGACTTACGCACACTGTAGTAATCCTTGGCGTTCTTGGCGTCCCTTCGCTGAGTCCTTCGGACACGCTACGCGAACGCTCGAGGGCAGGGTTGGCGGTTGGATAAATTAAGCTTTTTGACGATTTTTGCCTAAGTCATGATAAATAATGATGAAAATTTCACGATTCATGATTCATTAACATTTCTAACCCCCTTAAAACAGATAGGATCGTAACAATCAGAATCAATACTATATCGAGTGGAGATAACGTTATTTATGAATTTAATTGCACTCCAGAACTGGCTAGACAATGCCTCGTTTGCAGTTCTATTTGTCACAATGCTGGTTTATTGGGGTGGGGCGGCTTTTCCAAATTTGCCTGCAACTGTAGGGACAGCAGGCATGGCGATCGCTAATTTGTGCATAGCGACCCTACTTGGAGCAAGATGGCTAGAAGCTGGGTATTTTCCTTTAAGTAATTTGTATGAATCTCTATTTTTCTTAACTTGGGGAATAACGACTATCCATCTGATTGCCGAAAACACGAGTCGTAGCCGCTTGGTAGGAGTCGTGACAGCACCTGTAGCTATGGCGATCACCGCTTTTGCCACCCTCACCTTGCCATCAGAAATGCAAGTCGCAGAACCCCTAGTACCTGCGCTGAAATCCAATTGGCTGATGATGCACGTCAGCGTGATGATGTTGAGTTACTCGGCTTTGATGGTGGGTTCGCTGGTGGCGATCGCCTTCCTCATTGTCACGCGCGGTCAAGACATCCAGTTACAAGGGAGTTCTGTAGGTACTGGTGGATATCGCAGCAACGGCTACCGTTTACGCAAAGCCGGTGAACTAGTTTCTCAAACACAAGCAGTTGCTGCTGACAATAACGGAGTCGTTCGTCTTGAAAGCAATACCAACGGCAAAACTGCTGTTTTAGATTTAGTCACTGTGCCTCAGTCTCAAATAGCAACAGCGGAACCACTTTCACCTCAGCGTCTCAGCCTTGCCGAAATTCTAGACAACATCAGCTATCGCATTATCGGGTTGGGTTTTCCCCTGCTGACTATTGGCATCATTGCTGGTGCTGTTTGGGCGAACGAAGCTTGGGGAACTTACTGGAGTTGGGATCCCAAGGAAACTTGGGCATTAATTACTTGGTTAGTTTTTGCTGCTTATCTTCACTCCCGGATCACTCGTGGTTGGCAAGGGCGTCGTCCCGCAATTTTAGCCGCTAGTGGCTTTGTTGTTGTTTGGATTTGCTATCTGGGGGTTAATTTGTTGGGTAAGGGTTTGCACTCATACGGTTGGTTCTTTTAAGAACTTCACTGCCACTGAAAAGTGGGACTATATTGCCTGAATATCTAGAATAACGTTGTGGTGGTACGTAGTTCCACTTTTTTTGTCAGTTTCTAGCGCCAAGAAAAAATAGGTAATCACGCACGGGAAGGAAGTAACTTTTGAGAAAAATAACTTTTAGCAGTAAAAAGTTTAGCAGTAAAAAGTAACTCACTTTGCGGTTACAATAAATGATATCATTATTTGGTTACAACTGCTGTGATGGAACGCGAAGCTGTAACAATCCGTTTTCCAGCTGACCTAATTGCTAAAGCCAGAAGGCTCAAGGAGGGTAATGAATCCTTTAACGATTTAGTGGTTGAGGCTGTGGAGCAGGAGGTGCGACGCCGCAAGGCGTGGGCAGCCCATCAACGGATTATTGCCCGCAGCGAAGCAGTCAAAGCTAAAACTGGTATGCAACCAGCCTCTACAGATTTGATTCGCAGTTTCAGAGAGGGCGAGGGGCGGCGTGAGTAGAGCCCTGTGCCTGGATACTAGCGTTTGGATTCCTTACCTTGTACCAGAGGCTTATCAGCTTCAAGCCAGAACGCTCGTCACAGACGCGTTGAGCTTAAACTTGCGTTTGGTTGCTCCAGCCTTTGCTTGGGCAGAGGTAGGGTCTGTGCTGCGAAAAAAAACCCGAATGGGAGTCATTACAACAGAGGAGGCGCAAGGTTTTTTTCAGGACTTCTGCGAACTTCCTATTGATTACATAGAAGAGGAAGTCATTGGGATGACAACCTGGGAAATTGCAGAGCAATATCGATTATCCACCCTTTATGATGCAGCATTTTTGGCTTGCACTCAAAGCGCTTCTGCCGAATTTTGGACGGCTGACGCAACACTTGTGAGACAACTGTTGCCCCGACCGGCTTACCTACGACAATTAGGGGAAATATAGCCTTGATACTCCCCACGGCTAAAAGCCGGGGGATTCTTGAAGAGTCCACAAACGAACTGTCATTTGTGACTGATTCGCGAACAACAGATGTGCAAAGAGAACTTTGATTTGTTTGTTGAGTTTCACTAAAGATTCGGTGCTAAATTCTTAATAATGATATAGGTAGGTGGGCAATGCCCACCCTGGCAGATGCTCGGATTTACTTCTTTTCTGCCTACTTACGATCGCAACGCCTATCTATTCTCTAGTTGCTAAAAGCATCCTTGATTGTATCAATAGCGCTTTCAACAGCATTCTTTGACCTATCTACTTGCTCCTTAGTCCGAGCTGCATCTTCCTCTGCTCTTTTGTAAATTCGAGCCTCATCTCTGTTTGCTTTGCGCTCAGGAAGACTTCCATTGTCATCTGTTGCTTGCTCAACTTTGTCGGCATTTTTACTTGCAGTTCGCTCAACACGCTCTTTCGTATCTTCGATGAAATCCTTAGATAATTTAGCACCTTTGTTGAGGTTATCTTGAACCTGTGAGCTAATGTCTGCCTCGGCGATCAAGGTTGCAGTAGGAGCAGCCATTGCTGCGGTGTTCGAGAAAAACGCACCTTGCCAAACGAAGGCTACAGCTGACACACAAAATAGAGCTGTCGCCAGAAAGCGTCCCACAGTTGAAAGCTGTTTCAGCAAATAGTTCAATTTCATGGAATACAATTTTCGTTTCTATTTAGCATTCTAATTTTTACTTGATTTGGCTTTGAAGCCATATCGTTCCCTAGACAGAAGTTCTCCCGTCTTGACTCTCCCCAAAGTCAAGGCACAGAAGACTTCCAAATTAAAAAATATTCAACTATTTCTTGTGGGATGGGATTGGTGCCCATCCTAAAAACTGGGCGGGCAGGATGCCCACCCCACAAGAGTGGAATAATTTATTTGTTGGAAATTCCTGGGGATTGATTTTGTGAAACTAAACTTTCACATCCAAGGTACGCACCAAAAAAGCCCAAATGTCTGCTGTTTCCTCAATCCTCTTGGTTGTGGGTTTACCAGCACCGTGTCCCGCCTTTGTCTCAATTCTAATCAGCACTGGCGCATCACCAGCGTGAGCAGCTTGTAAAGCCGCAGCAAATTTGAAACTGTGTGCAGGAACAACGCGATCGTCATGATCGGCTGTGGTAATTAATGTTGCTGGGTAAGCTGTACCCGGTTTCAGGTTGTGCAATGGTGAATAGGCATAAAGTGCTTTGAAATCCTCTTGCTTATCTGGCGAACCATATTCAGAAGTCCAAGCCCAGCCAATTGTAAATTTATGGAAGCGCAACATATCCATCACACCAACAGATGGTAAAGCAGCACCAAATAAATCCGGACGCTGAGTGATGCAAGCACCCACCAGTAATCCCCCGTTGCTTCCACCAGCGATCGCTAACTTAGCAGGTTTTGTATACCCGTTAGCAATCAGCCATTCAGCCGCAGCGATAAAGTCATCAAACACATTCTGCTTTTTCAGCTTCATTCCCGCCTGATGCCATTCTTCCCCATACTCACCACCACCACGTATATTGGGAATAGCATAAACACCGCCCATTTCCATCCACACCAAATTACTGACGGAAAAGCTGGGCGTTAGAGAAATATTGAAACCCCCATAACCATATAGTAATGTAGGATTATTTCCATCTAATTTAATTCCCTTTTTGTGGGTAATAAACATCGGCACTTGTGTACCATCTTTGCTTTTATAAAAAACTTGCTTTGTCTGGTAATTATCAGGGTTAAAATCTACCTTGGCTTGACGGAAAACTTCACTTTTTCCGCTTACCATGTCGTAGCGATAGATAGTTCCTGGCGTAGTAAAGCTGGTAAAATTATAGAAGGTTTCGGTATCATAACTCTTGCCACCAAACCCTCCAGCAGAACCAATCCCAGGTAATTTTACTTCGCGCACAAATGCGCCGTTTAAGTTAAAAATCTTAATTTGGCTGTAAGCGTCTTTGAGGTAATCAGCAACTAATTGATTATTAATTATGCCGACATTTTCCAAAGTTTCCACAGCTTGAGGGATAATTTCTCGCCACCCCTCCTTCATCCTCTCCTTACTAAAGGGGGATGAAGATGGGGGGTTTTTGGTATCAATGGCAATCACTCGTCCTTTAGGCGCATCGAAATCAGTGCGGAAATAGAAGATGCTACCGTCATTGTCGATGAAACTGAAATTTGACTCGAATTCCTGAATGAGTTCTACAACTTCCGCTTTTGGATTGGTCATATCTTTGTAGAAAACCAAATTTCTGGGGTCAGTTCCTTTCCATACTGAAATGATCAAGTAGCGTCCATCTTCCGTTACACCGCCATTAAATCCCCATTCTTTTTGGTCTGGACGATGGTAAATGAGTAAGTCTTCTGATTGGGGTGTTCCTAATTTGTGATAGTAGAGCTTTTGGTAATAGTTGACATCTTCTAATTTGGTTTTTTCATTCGGTTCATCGTAACGACTGTAGAAAAATCCTTTGTTATCAGTTGTCCACGATGCCCCAGAGAATTTAATCCAATTCAGGTGGTCTTTGAGATCTTTTCCAGTTTCAACATCCCTGACTTTCCACTCTTGCCAATCAGAACCAGCAGTAGATAAACCGTATGCTAAAAGCTTACCATCTTCGCTGATAGCTACTCCCGAAAGGGCAACAGTACCATCTTTTGAAAGGGAATTGGGGTCAAGTAAAACTTTTGGTTCAGCGTCGAGAGAAGTTAAAGTGTATAAAACAGACTGGTTTTGTAAACCATCGTTTTTGAAGTAAAAATAACGGTTACCTTCTTTGAAAGGAAGACTATATTTTTCGTAATCCCATACTTTTGTGAGACGCTGCTTAATTTTTTCTCTGGCAGAAATTCCCTCAAGATAGCCAAAAGTCACTTTATTTTGTGCCTCAACCCAAGCCTTCGTTTCTTCCGAGTCGGGGTTTTCTAACCAACGGTAAGGATCTGCTACCACAGTACCGTGGTAGTTCTCTACTTGATTGCTTTTCTCGCTGGGTGGGTAAGTCAGGTGTTTTTCGGCACGCATAGTGTTTAAAGCTAATTCTTTCTTGACATAGTTCCAAGATAGAACCTCGCGTAGGGATTTTTGTACATTTGCCTCAATTAAAGTGTGAGAATCATTCGGTGTTTGAATTTTAGCAACAGCAACTGTAGCAGGGAATAACCCACTCCCCAAGATGACCACAACGAATAAACTCAGTAAAAATAGCCGTGATAATAAAAGCACTTTAGTCATTAGTAAATTTTACTAGGTTAAGCGATCGCATTCCCCAAAAGTAAACCCCTCTAACACAAGGTTAAGGGGGCGAAAGGTTTCATACATTTCTGTAAGCTGCTGAGTACTATGTGCAAGCGAAGTTGACTTATGCACTTGGGGCAAATACGTTTGACCTTTGGGCATAAGTGAAGTACCTACATCAATTGCAAGCAGTATGGTATAGGCTTCTGGTCTCAACCGTATCGGCTTGGCATTGCTCACGCTACAACGACTAACGATGACTCGTACTGTTAACCAATTTCTCCCCTTTGAGCATCCGCCCTGCTGCTTCGAGTAAGGCTTCCTCAAGATAAGGTTTGGTGAAGTAGCCGCTTGCACCTAGTTGAATTGCCATTTGTCTGTGCTTATCTGCACCCCGTGAGGTAAGCATGGCAATTGGCAAATGATTGAGCTTCGGGTCTTTGTGGATGCGAGAGAGCAACTCCAAACCATCGCACCGGGGCATCTCAATGTCGCAAAATACAATATCGCAAGGTAAACCTGCACGCAGTTTATCCCAAGCTTCCTGACCATCACGCGCCTGTTCTACGCGATAACCAGCCTTGTGAAATGTGAGCGACAGCAATTCCCGGACTGTAATTGAGTCATCGACAATCAACACTGTCGGGTCAATCTTAACAGCAGTGGTTTCTTGCACAACAGGAGTATCCTGCTGCTCCCAATTGACAGTACCCTGTTTGCTGGTTTTACCTTGGAAAATATCAATGATTTCCAGCACATCAGCAATAGGCATAATGCGACCATCTCCTAGGATAGTCGCACCAGCAACACCAATCGGTTTGGGGAATGGTCCTTCAAATTGCTTAATAACGATTTCTTGCTCGTTAAGCACCTGGTCTACCTGTAGGGCAATCAGAACATTTGCCGATCGCACAATAACTACAGAAATCATGTCGTCATCGCGGTGACCACCATAAACGCTACTTCGACTGATTTGACGATTGAAAGTTAAAATTTCTTTGAGCGATCGCAATGGCAGCAGTGTATCACGCCAAGGGATGTATTTTTGCCCGTCAGCACCTTGCTGTATTATGTTTACAGGAACATCTAAGGTATCTTCGACACCATCCATTGGGAAACCAATGCGGGCTTTATCAGATACGCAGCACAAAGCTTTGCAAATACTTAGAGTTAGCGGTAGACGAAGGGTAAAGGTCGTTCCCCCACCTACAATCGAATCAATGTTAATTGTTCCTCGGATTTCACTCGTCCTAGCGCGAACGACATCCAAACCAATACCACGACCGGCTAATTCATCTTCTTTTTCTTTGGTACTAAAACCTGGCAAGAACAGCAAATCGTAAACATCTAAAACAGATAAAGTTTTAGCTTGTTCTGGCGTTCTTATGCCCATCTTGATTGCTTTTGCCTTCACCTGTTCTATATCTATACCTGCACCATCATCAGTGACAGAGATGACGGTTTGGTTCCCTTGATGGAAGGCGCGGACAGTAATAGTTCCCACAGGTGGCTTACCTTGCGCTTGTCGCACTTCTGGTGTTTCGATACCGTGGGCAATTGCATTGTTGAGTAAATGCGTCAGCGGGCTTTTGAGATGTTCCAAAATCACTTTGTCTATCAAGGTTTCTCGACCTTCGATAGTAAGTTGTGCTTGTTTGCCACACTTGATAGCGCTCTCGCGTACTCCTCGCTCTAAAGGAGTGGTGACTTCAGCAAAAGACTCCATTCGCGATCGCGTTATGCCTTCTTGTAGCTGGTTAGTAACCTGCCGCAACTGTCGCGCCACTTGCTCGCTGTCTTCGGTGACAAAATTAATGTCACTTGCTGCCTCACGCACCCGTACAATAAGTTCAATCATTTCCAAAGACAGGGTATGGAAAGGAGTAAACCGATCCATTTCCAATTCCGTAAAACCCCTATCTGTATCTTGATTCTTATACCCAGTATTATACCCAGTGTTATTTCTGCTATTTCTATGGTTGGCTAAAAGAGATGCTTCTAATAGCGAGCGATCGTACAATTCCCGCATCCTCGCACCGGCATCACTCAACTGCTGCACCTGATCGAGCAAGTTATCTAGAAACTGTCGCAGACGTTCTTGATCCTGTTCTAGGGTGTTGCGATTAACTACCAACTCTCCCACCAAATTGCTGAGGTCATCCAGATGCTTGACAGGAACCTTCATCAGCTGTTCAAATTTGGCAGGGCGAGAGACGGAAGGATGACGAGGAGGTAATCCCTTGACCATCTCGTTCAATTCTTGAAATCGAAAGTTAATATCCTGTTTGGCTGTATTTGATTTTACATCATCTGACACTACAAACGGTAATTTTGCTTGGGCGGTAACTTCTTCTGGTCTATATGCAGTACTTACATTTAGTTGAAATTCCAAGTCTAATAACTTATCTAACTCTGCAAATTGTTCATTCAAGGAAGTATTCATTTTTTGAGAAAATTCCTCTTCTGAAGAAAGTGCTTCTGTAGTTTCCGTTCTTGCTGTCAAAATGGGACTAGCATCTTTGTCTATTGCTGCCAACAGTTTAGATAAATCATCTTCAAGTTCCTGTTGCTCTTGAAATAAACCCTCTAATTCATCTAATAGATTTTTTTGGTTGATGTCTAGTGTGCTCTCCTGGGCTTGCAACTCCGTGGTGGCTATGTTTTGTACTATCTGTTCTGTATGAACTGGCAACTGAGTCGTTTCTGCTGCCAAGAAATCTTCATTTAGATCAATTTTTGAATCTGGTTGTACATTATCAGTAATGTCAAAATCTACTGGCAAGATAGTCTCTGCTTCAATGTCTACAACTGTGATCTGAGGCAAATCAGCATCATCTGTTTGTGGGATAGTCTCTGCTTCAATGTCTACAACTGTTACCTCTGCAAAATCAACATCATCTGTTTGTGAAATAGTCTCTGCTTCAATCTCTACAGTCTCTAAGTGTACCTGTACCTGTGAAGGTTCAGAAGTAAAACTTATGCCTTCAGGTGGTTGTCTAAACAACAAACTATTGAGGAAATCGTGTTGTTCATCTGCAAAAGGATTTTCTGTGCTGTCAAAAAGTGTGACATCGTTTGAGGAAACTGTTGGCGTCTCCTCAAATAAGACGGGTAGAGTATTTTCATTTTCTAGCTGGAGAAACTCAAGATTGAGTTCACTCGATGCTTGTGTTAAATCCGCTTGTGCAGTTTCTGGAGATGAAGTTGTAAATTCTGGTGTTAATTCTAGAGCTTCTGGCTGTTGTGAAAAGCCACTCTTTTCTGTGGAAGAGACTCCCGTATAGTAAGCTGTACTTTCAGCATCTATACTAGTGTCAATAGAAGATGTCGTTGAATGTCTTGGTGATAGCTCCTCAAACAAATCATCATCAGCTTCCGATGAAAATATCAAATCAAACTGCTGTTGCGACTGAAAATTGAGATCTAAATCTTCTAAATTCAAACCTGAGGTGGAAATCAAGGGGTGCTCAATATCATCAAAAATTTCCTCCGCAGCAGCCAACAAAATTTCTTCCAATTCCCTTGCTGAATCCTGTTGATCGACAGAATCAAATTCGTCCTTTTGTCTTTCCTCAGCTTCTGGGAGCCAGAAGTTGCTCAAATCCTCTGTCTCAGGCATTGCAGCGAATAAATCCGCAGATGCTGACTTGTTGGCAGACAAGGCTATGCTGTTATCTGCCTGTGTCTCGGCAAATAGCTCTTCTAAAGTCAAGTTTTCGTTTTTATCTCGGGTAAGTTCTGATTTTTTGAAATCATCAAAGCTCGTTTTTTGATTGTTGGAAAGCTCGATATTAGGGATAGTCTCTGTTTGTATTTGACTGATTTCGCGTCTGGGTAAGAATCCATTTTCATCCAGTAACAGTTCTAATAAACTTCCCACCTCATCTTGTATTCTTTTACGCCCACTAGTAATCGGTTCTAAATCGCTTTGTGTATTTTTTGTTAGATTTTTCGGTGCAACTGTCTTATCGCTACTTAAGTAAGTAGTTTTTTGACTTGCCAATTCTAAATTCTCTTCATAAAATAAAATTTTTATCTCAGTATCATCAGTGTTACTATTACTCGAATTTCTGACTAAGTTCTTTTCAGCGTTAATTTCTAAAGTTTCTTCTTTGTCCCACGATTCATATAGGTCAGAACTTTCACTTTCAAACAAATCAGCCAAGGTATTCAAGTCTGCTGTTCCTACCTCTAGGCTATTGGTGTCTGTACTGCTATCAGTCAGAGGTGCGTTATCATTGCTATTAAGTTGCTCTGATATTTCAGACAAACTAGTAATTCTGTCTTGGGGAGCAATGTCTAAAAGTTCTGTGGAAGGCGCATCAGTTCTTGTTTGTGGAATCACTTTATTAATAACCAGACTGTTGAATGTGCTAGAAATACTTGGTGGCAATTCTAATTGTTGTGCTGGAGTATTTGCCAAATTATCCACTAAATCAAGGGGTATTTCTAACAATTCAATTTCTTCTACCCTAACAAGTGCTTGCAGCTGCTGACTTATTGTCATTTCAGCTTCCCTACCAGCACTGACGAATTCCAGAGCGTTTTTAAAATCTGTGATGACGATTTTGGCTAAACTCAGATAAGTGTTTTTGGGATTAGCGATCGCCCTTTCTGCTGTGTGACACAAACGACACCAGTTAAACCAATTGAATTCTTCACCGAGTTCAGCTAAAAAGTGACAGCACTCCTGAAGCTTTTGCCGAGTTTCAGGTGTTGCGGTTTGTTTAAACAGTTGTAACATTTCCCGCAGTGTCCGGATAACCTGAGATTGCAGACTTTGCAAGTTTTGCCAACTCTCGCTTTTTTTTGGCGCGGCTTGTGGTGGCGTTACACTATCAACTTGTGCTGTAATTATCGGCTTTGTAATCTCATCGTTACATTGATGTACAAGAAACTCCAAATGTTCGTGCAACGATTTGAAAACTGGTTCTGTCTCTGATATTAAGGTATTCGCAGTTTCTTCAGTCAGTCCAAAAGGTTGCTGCAAATGCTCTAACAGCGCTTTCAAGATATCACATACACCAAGAAACAAGGATTCTAACTTTTGGTCAACCTTAACCGGATGATTTTTTAGGACTTTGAAACAGTCCTCCAAACGGTGCGCCGTGTGCTGAATGCTACTCAGACCAAGCATCGCCGCTCCTCCCTTGATAGAGTGAGCCGCCCGGAAAACTTCGTTAATCATTTCCGGGTCGTCTAAGGTACTCTGGAGATTTAGCAACCCCTGCTCTATCGTATTCAGGTGGTCTT
Organism: Kalymmatonema gypsitolerans NIES-4073; assembly: GCF_002368435.1. Lineage (GTDB taxonomy): Bacteria > Cyanobacteriota > Cyanobacteriia > Cyanobacteriales > Nostocaceae > Kalymmatonema > Kalymmatonema gypsitolerans. Next base: position 8,825,337 of record NZ_AP018268.1, on the reverse strand, counting down.
TTGCTTCCTCAATGAAGTAACCCAAAATGCGTTGTTGTTCTGGTGACATAGTTTTTAGTTAACAGTCAAGAGTCAAGAATCATTAGTCATTGTAGAGACGCTTCAAACAGCGCGTCTCTACATCTTTGTCATAGCAAATAACAAATGACTAAATTACTTAGTATTTTCAGCGGTTTCGACTCGAAAGCGTTCAACGGAGGTGATGAGATCGCCAGATACACTCACCAAATTTTGTAAAGCACCGGAAACTCGTTGTGCTTCAAGAGAAGTATCTTGCGCTGTTAATTCTACAGATTGCATAACAATCGTGACAGTGCGGGAAGTTTTGGTTTGTTCGACTGTGTCCGAGGTAATGCCACGGACTAAAATATCAATGCGCTTGGCGACTTGAATGATGTTTTCTAGCGATCGCTTGGCTTGTTCTGCCAATTTTGTACCTTTAATAACTTGTTGTGTACCTTCCTCCATCGCCGTCATCACAGAGCCTGTATCGCTCTGAATTTGCATCACTATTTGTTCTATTTCTTTCAATGACTTAGCTGATTTATCTGCTAACTGGCGCACTTCATCCGCCACAATTGCAAAGCCCCGTCCGGCAGATCCCGCGCGTGCCGCCTCAATGCTAGCATTGAGTGCTAACAAATTCGTCCTGGAAGCAATCTGAGAAACCAATGCCACAATCTTGGAAATTTCTTGGGAAGACTCCGCCAGGCGCTTGACTTTGCGGGTTGTTTGAGCGACGGTTTGCCGAATTTCTAAAATCCCCGCCACTGTGTTTTCCACTGCTTCTCCACCTTGAACGGCAATGTCGCTAGCTTCACGGGTAACAGCTTCTGCTTCCCGCGCTGCTTCTGCTACGCGTTGGATCGAGTCAGTCATAATCTGTACAGAATTTAGCGTCACCCCCAATTCTTCTGCTTGGCGCAGAGCATCGCTTGATAATGCCCTTGCAAAGATTTCAGAATTCGTTGCTCCTCTGGTGACTTCCTGCGCTGCTACTTTCACTTGTTGCACAAGATCGCGGAGGTTTTGGATTGTTAGGTTAAAAGCATCAGCGATCGCTCCGAGTACATCGGCACTCACCTCAGCTTGCACCGTCAAATCTCCCCTAGCGGCTCCTTCCACATCATCTAACAAGCGAATCACTTGGCGTTGCAGGTTTACTCTCGCTGACTCCAGTTCTTGAGCCTTACGTGTCGCTTCATTTGTAGTCGTAAATATAACATGACTCATTTCATTAAAGCTAGCAGCGAGCTGCCCGAATTCGTCTTGTGAAGATACTGTGGCTTGGACATTGAAATTTCCTTGGCGCACAGCATCAAATTGAGCTTGCAGATCTCGTGCAGTGCGGCGAATTTGCCTGTGGGCTAAATTCCCCATAATACCTGTGGTAGCAAAAGAAGTGATTCCTGCTGTTAAGGCGATCGCCCAACCTGTGTTTTGCATAGACTCCCGTTGTTCCGGTGGCGACAAGTTAGCAGCAACAAAGCTGACTCCAGCGACAACCACTGCTGAGACAACACCTACAGTACCAGCGACAATCCATTGCTTGGTTTGTAGAGAGGCATTTTCCAATGGAGCAAGAAAACCTTGCTTGATGGATTGGGGTTTTATCTTCGAGGCATCAGCTTGGGTAAAGACTGTTTCTCCTTGTTGAAAAGTCGTGAGCGTGAATAGCTCCGAGTGGCGATGGGGAAGCTCTCCCTCTGCGCCAATGCCCTTTACGGTGGGGAGAGTGGCGTCATCATGTTTAGGGTTGCTTTTTGAAGTGAAATTGCCATTCTCCCCACTAGGTACAGTCTCCACTGTACTGAGTAACTTACCGTTGTTTTCCACTGATGCTGAACGCATCTGTGAATCTTGAAAGCGAGAATCTGCTGTAAGGTCAAACCCTGGTATATTCCCCAAGTCGTCAAATTCATCAAAGTCCTCTAAAAACTCTATATTATTCCCCGGAGAGTTATTTTCGCTCAATGTGCTACTTTTGTTTTCCAAGCTACTGTTTGTTTGTAAATCAAGTGCAAATGCTGGGCTACTATTTTGCTGTTTAATCTCCGAATTTGTGTTAGCAGAATTTGTATTATTTTCTTCCTTTTGAAGACTCTGTTGTGAAATATGTCCCAGCCAAAAATTCGGCAACTCTAATTCTGCTTGCGTTTTTCCATGACTTGCATGACTGAGTTTTGATGCCTCTTGTTGATTAACAGCAAAAGGGTTGTCGCTAAAATTTTCTTTGGAATGAGACGTACCAGATACAGTTCTATCGTTTCTTGGTTGCTCAAATGGACTGCTAACAGGCAGTTCCACGTCGTCAGCGTCTTGATGCTTATCCAAGGAGTTTAAATCAAAGCTGTTACTATTAAAATCTTGATAATGCGCCAAATCTTCTAATTCTTGTTGCTGAGCTTGAGGTTCAAAAGAGTCCGAAAAATTCTTGTTTTCATCATCGTCCTTCTCAACCACGACCGCGTCTACTTCACCTTGGTATTTTTTTATCTTGTCAATACCATTTTGGGCAAGGCTGATGAGTTCTTGGTCATCGGTGAACTCCAACACCTTTTGGTATTCTGCTTTTGCCACCTCATACTGCTGTAAAATGTAGTAGACGTGACCCCGCAGCAAACGGATGTTAGGGTCATCAGGTAAATCTTGCACCACTTGGTCGATGAGAGTGGCTGCTTGTTGGTAGTTTCCTTGTACGTAGGCTTTATAAGCTTGCTGATATATCTGCTCGCAATCTTTTATACTCGCTGCCATTTCCTGCCTCCATTTCATACCAATTTGAAAAAAGAATGCGACAGATACACACTCCCAAACCCTGGTTATCTTAGGCTTTCTTAATGCCGTACCTTATGAATTTTGAATTTTGTAGACGCCTCCTGGGCGGTGAGACAGCGCTGCAGGAGGGTTTCCCTCCGTAGGCGACTGCGAACCCGAAGGGCTTCCCGCAGGGTATTTTGAATTGGTATCATCCTGCCCACCGTGTACTTCGTAAAATTGCCGTTTGATCAAGCAGCCGCAGACACTGATTTTTTTTTGCCTCTAGTATCCACTCTCCCCGCAAAAACGGAGCCATTGTGTCTGGGACACGAGTTGGTGCGACCAAATGTTTTACGTCAAGCCAATCCATACCACCAATTGCTTCAACTGCCAAGCCGACTATTGTGTCTTGCTCTTCTATCGCAATCACAGGAATCTCAGCTCGGTTCGTGTTCAAGGCAGTTGGTTCTCCCAAAAATTGACCCAAATCAGCCACCCAAATGACTCGACCTCGTAGATTTAGAGTACCCAAAAGCAAAGCAGAAGCGTTAGGAATCGGCGTAATTCTATCACGGCTGAGTTCGATAACCTCCCGAATACCTGTGGCTAGTAGTGCAAACTCCTGATTTGAGGGAATATAAAACCTTAAAAATAACTCTGTTTCTGGACTTTCTACTTGTAATTCAGGACGGGAGTGGTCTTGTCCGCTTCCTTCTAAAAAGTCCGGTTTATTGACCATGTTGTGTTCATCCTTATCCTCGCAGCAATTGTTTGACTGTTTCCACCAATTCAGTTGGTTGGAAGGGCTTGGCTATATAGGCATCTGCTCCTTGCTTCATACCCCAGTAGCGATCAAATTCTTCCCCTTTGGAAGAACACATCACCACCGGAAGATTTTGGGTTGTTGGATCAGACTTTAGGCGACGGCAAACTTCATAGCCGTTCATCCGAGGCATGACGATATCCAAAACCACTAAATCCGGACAAGCAGTTTGAATTGCTTCCAATGCTTCGACTCCATCACTGGCATGGGCGACTGTTAAACCACTCGCTTTCAGGAGAGATGTAAGCATTTCCCTTTGTGCGATACTGTCTTCTACAATCAGAACTATACTCATAAAACGCCTATGTACCTCCTGATGTAGACGTTCCTAATTGAAACATTTCCTGATTTTCCCACAAGCATTTACTGTATAAAATAATTCTATTATTCACTCATTTATTAAATAATAAGCTTATACTAAGGCTTGATATTTTTTTACTACGGGTCTAAGGGTGTAAAGCGGCATCAGCTTTATGCTTGTACGGATGTAAGGAGAAAGTACACATCTGGTAAACATGAAATTTTGGCATGGCAATACCGCATAAATTTAAATCTGGGTTGAGTTGAAAAACACGAATGACTCGATATCACTGTAGTTGCCTGGTAATAGTCGTTACCAAAAAAAGGAATTTCCAAAGTGGTCAGTTGCGGGTTCAGTGCCGAACTTAGTACAGAATTTCACAAGTTCGTAACGAATTAATTTCAGAAAGGCTCTGCGTTACTCCCTTCGGGTATGCCTACGGCACGCCTGACGGCGTTCACGTAGTGTGCGCTTTGCGCTTACACCAGTCGCCTGCTGCGGGAAACCCTACCAAGAGCGCTGGTTCACTGCGCTGACTCCCTTCGGGTATGCCTACGGCACGCCTGACGGCGTTCACGTAGTGTGCGCTTTGCGCTTACACCAGTCGCCTGCTGCGGGAAACCCTCCTGCATAGCGCTGGTTCACCGCGTCCCTCTGCGTTTTAAAACGCTACGAATTAATGCAAAGCTGTACTTAGGCTATTCCAACAAATAAATTATCCAATTTTGTGGGGTGGGCTTCTAGCCCGCCCACTTTATAGGACGGGCTAGAAGCCCATCCCACAAGAAAAAGTTGGATATTTTTTTATTTGGAAGTCCTTTAGCACGAATTTAGCATTTAAGTAATATAATTTGAAAATGTTAGTAATATCACGGAAGTCAGCATCACTACTATCAGTACAAAATAGAAATAAGTGACAAGTCAGTTTCATAGATATTAAGACGTGACATATCACGTCTATAAAAATATTGTCTTTACTATATGTTCATTGATCTCACACTGAAGATAAATCAGACAACATACTGCAACTTTTTTTAAGGTATAGCTTAAAACACGAGCATTAAGTACACAAAAGGAATAAGGGTGTGCTGTATTTAGCAGAAGTACAAAAGCAGAAAGGCGGCTTACTTGGTGGTGCCAAAACCCAACTAAAACTACTGGCTTGTCAGCGAACTGACCAGAGTTGGAGTACAGTTTCGGAAGAAGTGATTGCTGCTGAGGAAGCTGGCAAATTAAGTGATGGAGTCCTCGTATTGGTTGAAATGAATCCGAATCGTCATGTGCAACGGATTCAGGAGGCTGGGCGTCCTTTAGTTAATATTTTGCACAATTTTTCCCGTCAATTGGAAAAATTTAAGGTCAAAGAAGAAGAAATTGACCAGTGGAAACAGTCTTTGACGTTTCAAGCCCAAGAGTTGAACCGCCGTGAAATGGATATGGAAGCTCGGTTGGAAGAACTGCAACAAATGGAGGCGCAACAACAAGAATTAGAGACTTCCCGCGAGGAAATTGAAAAGTTGCAAACAGAAAGCTTGAGCAACCGTCAAGAACTAGAAGGAGCATGGGATCACTTGCGGGGAGAGCAGCGCCGTTTCGAGGAGTACAAAGCAGAGTACCAGCACTCTGCTGTGTTGGATGAAGAACAAAGTCGAGCGCTCAACGAGTTACTTGCTCAGCTGCTAAAGAGCGTTGTTCCTACAGAAACAGTACGCCAACACCTGAATTTTGCCTTTGAAATGCTTGAAAGCCAGCAGGCAATTTTAAATGCACACTGGCAACAACTCCAACAGCAAAAAACTCCAGTTAATCAACAGCAGGAAGAAGTTGAGCGCCAGTCGCAAGAATTATCTGAACGCCAAAGAGAATGGCAGCAAGCTCAAGATTCTCTCGCGCAGCAAATAGCTGAATTGAAGGTGAATACAGCTACTGTTGAGCGCAAGCAAGAGCATGCGCGAATCCTAAAAGAGCAACTGCGACACCAAGAAGAGTTACACCAGAAGATCCACTTGTTTGCTGCAACAATTGTTGATGTGATTCCCACTCGTAAAGTTGATGTGGCAGCTTTGGAAAAAATGCCTCTAGAACAACTGCAAGATATGGTACAAGACTTGCAGCAGAAGTTGAACATCGACTCTAGCTTTGTCCATGAGCAGGAACAAGAACTGAAAGAAAAACAAAAAAATATAGAAGAACTCCAACAGAAAATCAACCAAGCATCCCAACCAGAAAGCGGTTTCTTAGAAGCCGAACTGGCTGATGAAAAAGACCTCTACCAAATGCTTAATGAAACCTTGGTAGGACAACGGCGTAATTTGCTTGAGCGGCAGTATATTTTCAAGCAATACCAAATAGTACTGCTGCTGCGACAAGGAAAAACTCTTGTGAATGAACAAGAGGAGACAAATATTGATTTAAAATCAATTCTTCTACAAATTGAAATGCAGCGACAACAACAGTCACAGGAGTTGGAAAACCTAGAGCGTGAAATTGAACAAATGCATGCCAATATTGAGCCAATGCAGGAGGTCATTGCCCAACAAAGGCAACAGCAGGAAACTCAACGCGATTTACTGCAAACTATGGAGCAAAACTTGTTTCTTTTGCAAACAGTAACCGCAGAATCGCGAGGACGATTGAATTTATATTATGAAGCGCTACAACCTATTCAGGATTGTGTCGATGGAATGCGGCAAAAGCTACAAGGAATTGCTGAATCGTTAGCCTCAGTGCAGGAAACAGGCGAGTATCAACTCCAAGCTGTTACCCAAATACGTCAGACACTCCTATCTTCCTTCTTCAAATTTACGTAGATCCAGTCACCTTCAACTTGGGCGATCGCACCACCAGGAAATGGATCAGTCTGCGAACGGTTTGGTGCTGTAATTAATGCTGTCAGTTTTTCAATTTGCTCGAAACTAGAAGCGTGAAGTATTTCTTGTAATACCTGACGGATGACGCGACGTTGTAGCGCCAGTGGTGCTTTGCGCAATACACGACGGTTTAGCCTTATCAGATGTGGAGCCTCAAGAATTCCTCCCTCATCCCCCTCATCCCTCGATTTTCCACCCATCGCCTCTTTCCGCAACTGATAAGCTGCTTGTTCTAAATATTCCACTTCTGCTTGCAGAATTTCCGCAGTTTGGGCAAGGGCTGATTCAACTTGAGGGTTGAAATTTTCTTGCAAATATGGTATAATGTCTCGACGAATGCGGTTACGAGCGAATTTCAAATCTTGATTTGTCGAATCTTCCCAAACAGGTAGTTGAAAGTCTTGGCAAAATTCCCCTGTTTGGGTACGAGTAATTTCTAACAAGGGACGTACAAGCACGATGTTGTCATTTAGCAGACGTTGCCACGTTAATGCTTGCAAGCCATCAGCACCCGTACCGCGAATTAAGTTGTAAAGCAAGGTTTCAGCGCGATCGCTTGCTGTGTGACCTGTAACAATACAATGAAATTGGTTTTCGCGGGCGATCGCACTCAAAGCTTGATACCGCCAGTCGCGTGCAGCAGCTTCGCTTTTTAAAGGTTCGTTCGCTGTTTGTAAATAAAACGAAACACCCCAATTTTGCGCCAAGTTTTTTACATGACTAGCATTTGCGTGGGAGTCAGGACGCCAGCGATGGTCGCAGTGGGCAACACCTAGATGCCATCCCCATTTCGGTTGCAAATCTAACAGTAATTTGACCAGACACAGAGAATCTTGTCCGCCAGAGACGGCGATTAAGAGGCGTTGGTTACGCTCAAAAAGGTGGCGTGAGCGGATAGTGCGGTGTATTTTTGCATGGAGAGGAGTCCAAGGAGTGCGATCGCTCATTCAGCAATTTAAAGTTTAGGACACGTTCGGCGGAAGCCGTCTCGTTCGCGTAGCGTCTCCGACAGGAGAAGAGAAGGAAGAAATAGGTAATCTTGCACTCTTGATGGGAGCCATTCAGTCATGAGAGTAACAAAGAATTGTCACTAAGCCGTAACATTGGCTTGTTAGACTGACTTTAAGCAAATATTAAATTTCGTTTTATTACCACACCTGATGCTCTCTTGTTTGGTAAATAGCAACAAAGCATTTTTGTAGCATATATTTGTTGACACCCTTTATTTATTGTGTAACCTACCATGCCTTTTTTCTCAAAGCTGCGTCCATTGATTGTGGCGGGCTTTTTCCTCAGCTTAGTTTTAAGTGGAGTGCTATCACTAAGCAATATTAGCAATGCTGCAACACCAAGTGCAGTCACACCTGTATCAGGTCTGTCCCTGACTCAAGGGGTGCGTAAAACGGTATTGGAAAATGGCTTAACAGTGCTAACCAAGGAAGTTCATACTGCACCCGTGGTGAGCGTGCAGGTATGGTATCGAGTTGGTTCGCGCAACGAGAAAGCGGGGGAGAGTGGCATCTCCCACCAGCTAGAGCATTTGATGTTCAAGGGAACCACTGAACGTCCGGTGCAGTTTGGTCGGCTCTTTAGTGCATTGGGCAGTCAGTTCAATGCTTTTACTAGCTATGACGAAACAGCTTATTTTGGCACAGTGCAGCGCGACAAATTGCAAGCACTGCTCACCTTAGAAGCCGATCGCATGGAAGGCGCTTTAGTTGCAGCCGAACAACTGACAAGTGAGAAGCGCGTAGTTATCTCAGAGTTACAAGGATACGAAAATTCTCCAGCATATCGCCTTAGCCGGGCAGTTATGCGATCAGCTTTCCCCAACCGAGCTTATGGCTTACCTGTGGGAGGCACAAAAGCCGATGTGGAAAAATTCACCGTCCAGCAGGTACGGGACTATTACAAGACCTACTACAGCCCTGACAATGCCACCCTGGTTATTACGGGAGATTTTGCGACTGAACCCGTGCTGAAAAATGTCCAAGAAACTTTTGGGAAGCTGGCGAAACGGACATCGAGAGCAGGGGGAGAAATCAATTCAAAATTAGCAGTCTCTTCCTCATCCCCCTCACCCTCCTCATCCCCCTCACCCTCCTCATCTTCCTCATCTCCCTCATCCTCCTCATCCCCCTCATCGGGGAAAAAATCACCTATTGTCCTGAAAGAGCCAGGAAGCGCTGCACTCTTGCAAGTTGTTTATCCTCTACCAGATCTTAATCATCCGGATGTACCTGCAATTGATGTTATGGATGCCATTCTCACGGGCGGGCGTAGCTCGCAGCTTTACCAAGCTTTGGTAGAATCTGGCTTGGCTAGCTCACTGAGTGCAAGTCCTGCAGAACTCATCGAACCAGGTTGGTACGAAATTAATGCTACGGCTGCTCCAGGTCAACAGCTTGGGAAAATTGCCTCTGTGCTGCAACAGTCTTTGGCTCAATTGCAACAGCAACAAGTCACCGAAGCAGAATTGAATCGAGCAAAGACGCAACTGCAAGCTTCCTTTATACTCAGTAACCAGGACATCACCTCTCAAGCAACGCAACTGGGGTATAACCAAACTGTGGCTGGGGATTATCGCTATGTTGAGCGATATCTGGAGGCGATCGCCAAAGTCTCAGCAGCAGATGTGCAGCGAGTGGCGAAAACTTACCTCAATCCTGCTAAACAAACTATCGGCTTTTTTGAACCGACTCAACCAGATGGTAAGCCAGGAACTTCCAGTGGTGGTTCTGGTCGCACTGTAGAAAACTTCAGCCCCGGTAAGCCTGTAGATCCGGCAGAACTTGCCAAATACCTTCCCCCTGCAACATCAGCCACTGCTTCGACGACTCAACCGCTAGCAGAGCAATTCACTCTTAAAAATGGGTTGCGCGTTTTCCTTCTAGCTGACCACAGCGTCCCCACCGTTAACCTAAGCGGACAAATAGACGCAGGTAGCGAATTTGACACAAATCCTAAAGCAGGATTATCAAGTCTTGTTGCTACCAATTTAATGAATGGGACTCAGACAAAAAACGCTCTAACTCTAGCAAAAACGTTGGAGGATCGGGGAGTCAGCTTGGGATTCAATGCGAGTCGGGAAGGAGTTAGTATTGGTGGCAATGGGCTATCTGCTAATCTGCCGATATTGATTCAAACTCTAGCAGATGTGGTGCAAAATGCTACCTTCCCAGACAACCAGCTACAACTCAGCCGTCAGCGGACGTTAATAAGCCTGAAAGTACAGCTCGATGATCCTCGCGGACTGGGACGACGGGTATTCCAGCAAGCAATTTATCCTGAAAATCATCCGTTTCATAGCTTTCCCACAGAAGAAAGCTTAAAAAGCGTGACTCGTGATGATGTGCTTCGCTTTTACCAAGAACACTACCGACCAGATACGACAACGATCGCCTTGGTTGGTGACTTTGACCCAAATCAAGTCAAAGCGCTATTCAATCAAGCTTTCGATAAATGGCAAGCTCAAGGTAAGCCACCGACTCTCAACTTACCGACCGTGTCTTTTCCGCCAACTATGAAACGCTTAAGTGCAGTCATTCCCGGTAAAGCGGAGGCTGTGACCTACATTGGTTACAATGGTATCTCGCGGAAAGACCCTCGTTTCTACGCTGCAGAGGTACTGAATCAAATTTTAGGCGGCGATACTTTGTCTAGCCGTTTGGGTACTGAGGTGCGCGATCGCCAAGGTCTAACCTACGGTATCTACAGTGCCTTTGCTGCAGGTATCAATCCCGGTCCATTCTTGATTCAAATGCAGACTGCACCAAGTGATGCTCAAAAGGCTATTACCAGCGCTTTAGCTTTACTCAAGCAGTTGCGAGAGCAAGGAATCACCGAAGCGGAATTGAACACGGCAAAACGCTCAATAACTAATAGTTACCCTGTGGAATTAGCTAATCCTAGTAATGTGGCAAGCATAGTTTTGGAAAATGCCGTCTACGGTCTTTCTCAAGCAGAGATTCGAGAATTTCCCAAGCGCATTCAAGCTGTGACTTTGCCTCAAGTGCAGCAAGCAATTCAGGAGTTAATTCATCCAGATAAATTAGTCATTACCACTGCTGGTTCAGGAGCATGAAGAGAAACTCAGAAAAGAGCAAGAAATATCGCACTCCTAAATGATTTGTGAGTAAGTGGTAGGTGGAATTACTCTTTTGGTCTACCATCTACCACTTCTATTCTGATAGTTTTGCATAAGCTTTTTTAACCCAGTATCCTCTGGGTGGCTTTTCAATTTCATAAGCTTTACACCATTTTTCGACAGCCTTGTCAGATACTCCAAACTCTTTAGCTATTTGTGCTGTTGGTCTTTCCCACAGAAGTTTTTGTAATTCTTCTTTAGTAGGTCTTTCGACTATTCTTGTGTGAATTCTAGAATCTAGGTTCACCTTCCTGGTGGTTAAATCAACTCCAAATTCTTTGTAAGTTCGCTTAATCGCTTCTTCTGTAAAGTTTGTAAAATCTTCCCACCAGTAAAAAGGTGTAGCTGAGTTGGGTATTTTGGTAGTTATATAGCAACCATTAAACTTAATTGATGGATAGACGACTTTATCAATATCAGGCAGGTAGACAGCATAAAAGTCAAAGTCGTCTGCTTCGTACTTTTTCTGATGAGTACCGTTTTTGTCTACCCAAATAGTCCTATTTATGACTCTGTTGTCTCCTGCGTATTTAGCTTGTATTCTGTAATATTTTTTCTCTTTATACGCAATAATATCAAAGGGTAAGTGTTCACTAACGACTGGTGTGAAAATTAAGTATCCTTTCATCGTTAGGTCTGCTATTGCTCTTGTAGCAGCAATATCGCCTTTGTTTTTCGTGTGATGCAACAAAACGAACCCTCAGCGGAATGTCATCATCATATAGGATGACGGAGCTTGAGAGTTCGTCTTTAGTGAAAACGGGCGCGGCAGGACTCGAACCTGCGGCACTCTGCTTAGAAGGCAGATGCTCTATCCACCTGAGCTACGCGCCCAAACAAAGATGCTGGCTCACTTCGCAGCTAGCTATCATATTATATCTGTGAACATGAGCAAAACGCAATTCAAAATTATTGCAGATTTCATATTGGTAAAGCTAAGATCCAAGTCGTCCCAAGAGGAGCGTAAATGTACAGCGTAAATAAAGAAAATGGAGTCTAGGTTAGTTATACTGTTTTGTCAATGGGTTTGCTAAGGCAAACGCAAAGAAAGCGGACGCTAAGCGCAAGCGCGAGCAACCTGGGTACCTACTTTGAATATTTTCCGTGTAAAGAATGGCTAGGTGAGGAGTTATTGCCAGTGTCATGTTGATTGTGAAACGGCAAAATATTCAAATATAGCAACAGTTAAGGTGGTTAGGACATCAACAGATGATAAAACCTAGACACAAAAAGACTTTTCACCCAGTCCAAGCGTCCAAGCGTCCAAGCGTCCCCTGCTATATCTACCATGTAGCACGCACGCACTGGCTCAGCAGGTACCAACATTCCATATATCAAGCGTATTTTGGCAATACCAACTTTTCCTGTCAAGTGGTTACCTGTCAAGTGGTTCATAACTTACAAAATATGCCTTTATGAGAACGAACGCTTTTTATCAGTTGGCTAAATCAATCTCCGTTAAGTAAACTGTGGCATTAGCGCTCTAGTAGTTTTTCATCATGTTGGATGATCTATTGCGTTTATATTAATTTGACTTGTTAGCTTTGAGTACGGCTGTTTCTTAAACAGTCAATGAGTCAAAAAACTGCTAGAGTGCATTTATACAGTAAAGTTCTATGAGTAGCGTTTACAACAGGTCACACCGTCCCAAATTTATGTTTTCCACTCAGAGTATTGTCTTAGCTAACCTAGGCTGGAGTCCCCTAGTACGATTGTACTTTTTTTTGTTTAGTGCTAGAATTCCAGGCTCAGATAGCATAGAAAGGCGTGGTGATTGCTACGTTACTGGTACATATATTTTTGAAACCATAGCTGATCTGAGTGCCGATGTCTTATGCTTGAGAAATTGGTGCAGTAGACAAATTGTTAGTGTTCGGGATGTTTGGCTAGCAATCGACATCGGTATGCTTTGTTATTTCATTGGAGGGATATTTTTCGGTTATACGGAAATAGTCTTGAAAGAAGAACTTATAGTTTCCCTTGGCGATGTGTTTTTTGTGATAAGTTATTTGTTGCTGGGGATAGGCATGATTTTGGCAGTGGCTTCTAGGGAAGGAAATCTAGAAAGATGGCAGTGGATAATTTTGTTGCCAATTGGAGCTTTTGGTAGTATGTTGGCATGGTTATCTGATCAACCACAAGCAACAGTTCAGGATCAGACGCCAACTAGGGTAGAAAGTATTGCTCCAATTTTGAATTGGTTTTCTATCGTCAGTGATCTGCGGCTGTTAATGATCGCCACTACCTCAATGTTAGCCTTTTGGCATGAAAGAATGCCTTTGTCTGAGCGAATTATTGCAGCAACAGCATTTTCGCTTAAGATTGCAGATATGTGGTTTAAAAACGCCACAAATTGGATTCCCAACTATCAAACTGGGGAGATTTTAGAGGAATTTTGGGTATGGAGTTGAGTTTTATTTGGCATGGGCGCTGTCCTGGAATACGACGCATCATGAAACCGTTCACGACGTGCCAGTGGAAGAAAACAAGCTTAGAAATTTGTGGTGTCTACCGTGAGAAAACTAACAGAATCAGATAAACACGAAATCCTGAAATTATATCGCGAAACTGCCGAAACGACCTCAACTTTGGCAGACCGCTATGGCGTGAGTAACTCGACGATTAGCCGCTTACTCAAAAGTACTTTGCCAGAAGATGAGTATGAATACCTCGTCTCTTTAAAGCGTGCCGCAAGAACTCCTGAAGGAAGGGCACAGGTAGACTATGAAAACCTGCCTGTGTTTAGCACTGAGGCAGAGGAAGAGCAGACACAACAACCAGCATCTGCTGTTCCTGAGCCTGTAGTTGAGGTTCAGCCGCCGCAGGAAGAGCCAGTTGTGGAACAGGAGCCGCAGCCTATAGAAGTTGATGAACCAATTCCTGCTATCAGACGAGTGAAGCGGCGCACCTCAGCGCCAACAACAAAACCAATACCAAGACGAATTGAGCGAGTTGAGCAACCAGTTGCTGAGCAATTGGAACTTTTAGAACAAAAACCTCCAGAGAAACCTCCAGAGAAACCTCCAGAAATCACAAGCATTCCCAGTCCCCTTTTAGAAGATAGACGTCCAGAAGCCAACGTCATCGCAGAAATGTTTGGCGAAGACTTATTGGGTGAGTCAGATGATTTAGAGGATTTGGAAGAAGATGATTTAGACGATGACGAAGAGGAATACTCAGACGAAGAGGACTTTGAACCAGCTCGACCTTTTGTCACAAGACCAAGATCGGGAGAGTCATTAGTTCGAGTTTTGCCACTGTCAGCAGCCAGTTTGCCCAAAACTTGCTATTTGGTAATAGACCGCTCCTCGGAATTAATTACTCGTCCACTCAGGGACTTTGGCGACTTGGGGCAAATTCCTAACTTAGAAACCCAGCAAAGAACGCTCCCAGTATTTGATAACCACCGAGTGGCAAAGCGCTTCTCAACCAAGCGCGATCGCGTGATTAAAATTCCCGATAGTAAAATGCTGCACAAGGCTCGTTATCATCTACAGGCAAAGGGAATCACTCGATTGTTGATTGATGGTCAGGTTTACTCTTTGTCCTCTAGTGTTTAATTATGAGGAGCGAAAAAGTTTTGGTCATGGCTGAATCAACAGGCTACGGTGTAGTGTTTGTAACAGCTTCTTCAGAGCAGGAGGCACAAGCGATCGCAAATGCTCTAGTAGAGGCTAAACTTGCTGCGTGTGTTAGTCTGTTGCCAATCCATTCCATTTATACTTGGCAAGGACAAATACACAAGGAGCAGGAATGGCAATTGCTGATTAAAACAGACTTGAGCAAATTTCCTATTTTGTCAGCAAAAATTTGTGAACTGCACTCGTATCAAGTACCGGAAATTATTGCTGTACCTATTGTTGCTGGTTCTCAACCCTATCTAAAATGGATTGGCGAGGAAGTGATACCGAGTCCTGAGTTCTAAGGAAGCCCTGATCCCTAAGCCAAAATTTTTCTATGATTTTATAAAAACGTTACGTAGTCACCTATGCAAGAAACTGTCCGTCTTGTTGAGGCGACTAACGTGGTGAAGAACACAATGTAGAGACGCGCCATGGCGCGTCTCTACACACGTATTTTTTTACACATCAACCTTAACTGAACCGTATTGAATTTTAAGAGGCTGAATTTACAGTTTCTTGCTGTTCCACCTGTAACTTTTGCCCTAATTTTGGCTCAGTCCCTGCAAGTATACGCCCAACATTACTACTGTGTCGCCAAATCACATACAAGCCTGCAAGAACACCAAACAAGATGTAAGGTAACGGTTGATGCAGGAGTACCATGAAAATAGAAACGGCAACAGCACCAGCTATCGAACTCAAAGAGACAATCCGCCATATTGCCAGCATAACGGCAAAGACGCCAAAGGTCGCCAAACCTACCTGCCAATTCATCGCCAACAAAATACCCAAACCGGTCGCCACAGATTTCCCACCAGTGAAGCCTAAAAAGATTGACTTACTGTGTCCAAGTATGGCAGCTAAGCCGGCGAAAGTGACCATAAAAGGTTGCCATAACTCGGTATTTATCTCTGGAGGAATGAAATCTTGACTGCCAGCAAAGTGGAAAAACCAGTCAACCAGGGCGATCGCCAAAACTCCTTTCAAGCAATCTATCACTAAAACAAATGCCCCAGGTCCTGTGCCTAAGGTTCTCAGCACATTGGTTGCTCCTGTTGAGCCAGAACCAACTGAGCGAATATCAATGCCTTTCAGTAGCTTAGCTACTGTGTAGCCAGTGGGTGTAGAACCCACTAGATAAGCCACAACCAAAACCCCCGCGCACAAACTTAACCAAATAGCCATATTTAAGAGTTATGAGTTATGAGTTTTTTGTTTTTGGTTCTTTGTGACTCAGCACTAACGACGACTTAGTAGTTATCATCATAACTTCTCATCATTTTTGGGTCAGGAGCAAAAGCTAACCATAAGGGAAATTGCAACAGTGCCAAACTAATTTGCTCTTCAGAATCGTCAATCAAAATCAGAGGGAGTTGATTGGCTTTTACCAGTCGATCTGCTTTTTGTGCCAAAGCTTCAGGTGTTTCAAATAATACTACACCTCTGTCTGGTCCAAAGTCTGGACGACCTATTCCCAAACAGTCCTGCAAGCCACGCCGCCATTCACCTAAACGTTCTGGCGTATTCGCTAACACCAAAGTGCGGATGCGATCGCCATACAACTTGTGTAATATCGAAATCACTGCTGAGGCAATGAGAATATTCTGCAACCTACTGCCTGTCGTCCGTAAAGCGCCCCGTCCTCCTTGGCTAAAAAACCAGTTGGAGACTCGTTCTGCATGCACTGGTTCAAAGGTGCGGCGCAGTTGCCACGGTGGACCGTAATAATCTGGTTTCGTGCGATACTGGTCAATCAGGCGGCGAACTTGTTTTGTTGTATCTTGGAACTGCTGTTGAGCAAATTGTGGTGTTCCTAGCTGCTCTTCGGCTGGCTTAACCTGTTTGATCTCTAGCTTTTCTGGTTCCGGTTTCTGTTTTGGTACCAGTTGCAACTGTTCTGCTGCGGCTGCCAAATCTTGTAAACTGCCCGTGAGATAATCTTTAAAACCCTGCACGCGAATCGCCAAGTCTTGAGAAGTCCCTGCAAACGTGGTTCGCATTTCGTTGCGAATGCGTTCTTGACGGCGTTCTAGCTGTTCTACAGAAATTTGCAGCGCTGCTTTGCGTTGTTCTAGCCCTGAGAGGGTTTCTTGCACCAGTTGTGTCATCGCCATTTGAGTTTCGCCCAATTGCGCCTGAAGAGTTTTGTAGGATACTTGCAGGCTGGCTATTTCTTCTTTTAGCGCTTGTTTTTGGCTTTGTAACTGGGCGACTCGTTGCGCGGCTTCTTCTTCTTGGCGATTATATTTTGATTTTGATTCTACTTGTGACCCCAGCGCGCTAGTTTCCTCTTCTAAGAGCGTCACCACTTTAGCAGTTGACTGCTGTGTTAATTCATCTGTAAGGCTTTGTCCTTCTGCATCTAAATTGGATCGAGCAGAAGTTGGTTGGTCATTTTGTCTATCAACTGTGGAGTTTGGCGCTGCTCTTTCCACCACTGACTCAACAGATGAATTTTTTGGTTGCTCAACTTTTGGTTGTTCTTTTTGCATCAACGACTCATCAGTTGTTTGTGGTGTTTGAGATTCCTCGGGGTTCATAAACAATACTGTAATTCCTATGACACGAATAAATAGCTTTCAGCAATCTATATTAAGTCTGAATTAAGTCTGAGATAGCCTTAAGTAATGAGTGATCTGAACTGAAGTCATGTCCACTCATCACTTTATAGGGTACACAGTACTGAGTCATGGTGAAGCATCAAATACGCGGGCAGCGTTCTTCCAAGCAAGTTTTGAGAGTGTTAGGGTTAAATAAAATCGGCAAAAAGTGAATACTTTTAACTTCTTTAAAATAAAACAGAATGGGAATCGAATTCCAGAATATGCGCCAGTTTTGCCATTCCCGGTACGGAAAGCGCCGAATTAATTTTTCACCTCTGTAAATATCCAAGTCGGTGGGAGTAAATAACAGACGCAGTGTAACGGCTTGAAACATGAGGAACAAGCCAAACAGTGCGATCGCGCCTGCTACCCAAGGTTGGACCACAAGCATTGGAATTGCGGCAACCACTAATACCAAAGGTATGTTGTAACTAGGCTTGAGTTCGACGGTGGTTGATGCCGAGTTGGACGTATATGAAGTCGTCAAAACGAGAAACTCCTGCTTGGTTAATAAACATTATTTCTATTTTAGGAGTTAGGGGTATAGACTAGGGACTAGGAGCCAGCAACTATCAATCAAACCGTTATCCCTAATCCCTAATTCCTAATCCCTAATCGCTATTGGTCTAGAACCCTGGCATAAATGCACCACCAGTTCCTTGGAACATCAGCCAAGAAAGAAAAAAGTTGCTTACAAAGATAATCAACAAGGCAGTGACAACAGCTGTTGTGGTAGACTGTCCCACTCCTTTTGCTCCTCCTTTTGTCGTCAAACCCCAGCTGCACCCAATTACGGCTATTAAAATTCCAAAGCAACACGCTTTAATCATGGCGCTCATAATATCCCAACCGCCGAGAAAGTTACGGGCTGAGTCTATAAACGATGTCTCCGAGAGATTGTATATGTTTGTTGCAATAATTAATCCCCCTAACATACCTGTTACCAGAGACAAAAGCGTTAAGATTGGTAACATTAAGCCGCAAGCAAGTACGCGCGGGATAACCAAATAATCAATTGGATCAGTTTTTAACATCAAAAGGGCGTCAATTTGTTCGGTGACTTGCATTGTGCCGATTTCCGCTGCAAATGCCGAACCAACTCGCCCCGCCAAAATTACTGCTGTCAAAACGGGGGAAAGTTCGCGTGTCAAGGCGATCGCCAGTACTCCACCGACGATGTTTCCCGCGCCAAAGTTAATAAATTCCCGCGCCACCTGAATGGTAAACACTGCGCCAACAAAAACAGCCGTTAACAAGGCAATAAACAAGGAGTCCGGTCCAACTGCTGCCATTTGCTCTAGGGTATTACGCCGATGGATTTTTCCCCTAAGTAGGTGAATCATGACTTGTCCACCCAAGAAAATAGCTGCCAGCAATCGCTGACTCCATGCTCCTAAACTAGATTTGGATATCGTCTGACTCAATGTTGACAAGCTAACTCTATAACTGCCGTCATCATAGCGAATTACGAAGCGGTAGTTTAAGTCATGAGTCAGGAGTTATTCTCTCGCGTGATAGCATTTCTAGGGTCTTGGCGTCGCTCTCGAGCACACTTTTGGAATTAAGATTAACTTTGTTTAAAGGCAATCTCAGAAATTAAAGCTCTTGTGAACAGGGCTGTCGTTGAAATAATAGGTGCAACTACATCTGTAAACATTGATTTTTCAAGGCTTACGTCCTGTTAATCCCTTTTTGGATTTCGCAACATATCTTGGAAAGATTGTGTATATATTTTAATGAAAACTTAAGATTTTTGAAATAACGCCTGAGACAGAGCGATCGCCTTTATTGTAGAAAGTGACGACTAGGCAGGCAACTATGGTCTGCCTAATAAACTTACGGAGCCTACTCTACATGACTATTATGACGAACTTTCTCCGCTCGCTTGTATTATCAATTGTTTTCAGTTTCGTCGCTCCCATGTTTTTATTCGGCATTACGTTGCTCGCCTTATCGCTTGTCGGCTATATTCCTGGTTTACAAGGCGTGACTGAGGTAATCACGACTCTGATCATGGAGTTTCTTGCTATATTTGGCAGCGGCACTCCTGTTGGCGGACTATTTGTTATCTGTTTAACCTGCAGTTTTGTCGGGGCGCTGTTTGACACTTACGCTTATTATCGGTATCAAATTTTACGATAAAGCTCGACTTTTGACTCTGATAGGCTTTCGGCTCAATATATTCGCAACTTACATTGTCAAGACTAAAAACGCTGCTAGTGCTACTCTGCTCAAGAATGAGCATTGGCTAATCGCTATTTCTATTAAATGTTTATATATATTGATTGTATAATTTCTAGTCCTTGAGCTAGCTTGCTAGTACTCAAATTCAAGGATAAAAAACTTTATGGTCTTGTAGTGAACCTTAAAAGACTTACTGAGCTTTTTTCTCTACTCTAATTATCATAGCAAATAAAGATACACATAAATTATAAAAATTTTATTAAAATTGTAATGATCACAAAACCTGCTCGTTTTTCTTAACATAGGGAAAGCAAGTGCTTTGAGCACGTAACGTTTTATGATTAAGTTTATTAGGAAGTTTGTTGACTGCTCATGGTTTGGCCTTTTAAGCCTAGATATCGTAAACAAATTGCTCGTATTGAAATTACAGGTGCGATTGCCAGTGCAACTCGCAAGCATGTATTAGAAGCGCTGAAAACTGTAGAAGAAAGAAAATTTCCAGCGTTACTGCTGAGGATTGATAGTCCTGGCGGGACAGTGGGAGATTCCCAAGAAATCTACAGCGCCTTGAAGCGGTTGCGTGAGAAAGTAAAAATTGTTGCTAGTTTTGGCAACATTTCTGCTTCTGGTGGAGTCTACATCGGCATGGGAGCGCAACATATCATGGCTAACCCTGGTACAATTACAGGTAGCATTGGTGTGATTTTGCGTGGTAACAACTTGGAACGCTTGTTGCAAAAAATCGGTGTTTCCTTCAAGGTCATCAAGTCTGGTCCCTATAAAGACATTTTGGCGTTTGACCGAGAACTAACCCAACCAGAACAAAACATTTTGCAAGAATTAATTGACACAAGTTACCAGCAGTTTGTCCAGACAGTAGCTGATGCGCGTTCCTTGGGGGTGGAAACTGTGAGAAGTTTCGCTGATGGTCGGATTTTTACTGGACAGCAAGCCGTAGAGTTAGGTATTGTAGATCGTCTGGGAACAGAGGAAGATGCTCGTCGTTGGGCAGCCGAACTGGTTGAGCTTGATCCTGAAAAAACTCCCGTCTACACTTTAGAAGAACGCAAACCTCTGTTAAATCGTATCTTGCCAGGAAGCCGTCAAGTTTCTTCAGGGCTTGGGGCTGGTATCAACTGGGTGGAATTTGAAGTGTCTACTAATGGTTTGCCTTTATGGATGTATAGACCATAAATCGTTATTAGTCATGAGTTGTTTGTCCTTTGACTAATGACTAATGACTAATGATTAATGACTAATGACTAATGACTTATAACTAAATGGAGGATTTTTTTGTGGAGTGGCGAATGTGGGCTATTCGCGGAGCAACAACCGTTCCAGAAAATACGGTTGAAGCAATGCGAGAAGCTGTGATGGAACTACTAGATGAACTGGAAAAACGGAATCAATTGCATCCAACAGATATTATTAGTATGACTTTCTCAGTCACACGCGATTTAAATGCTACTTTTCCTGCTGCAATTGCACGTTCACGCCGTCATTGGGACAATGTACCCATGTTGGATGTACAGGAAATGCACGTTGATGGCAGCTTAGAGCGCTGCATCCGGTTTTTAGGTCACGCCTATCTGCCTGCCTCCGCCCAAATTTACCATACGTATTTGCGTCACGCCGAAAAGTTACGTCCTGACTGGAATATGCGCCAGCCTTTATCGTAGGATGACACGTTCTAGTATTTCTCAGAAATCACCATACATATTCGCTAAAGTCAAACAGGAAAGAGCGAATTGGGATAAACCCAGCTTGCTCGATTGCCTTTTGCCCTAGGTCGGTCAGCAAAAGTTTGCTATATGCTTCCCCTGCTTGCTGTTCCCGACCCTTATCTTTAAGTGACCAGGCTGTGAATAGAAATGAGCCTATCTTCCCTCCCCTTGCTCATTTTTAGGTGATTTGTGGTGATCAAACCGAATTCCTAAAAAAATGTCATAAACAAACTCCCAAAAGTCTTTTTTTTGCAGTAGACCTGAAGTTTGATAACAGCCTTTTTCATCTAAAAGGGGCTTCATGAAATAATATGTGGGCTGGTAATTATACCACGGAATAGAAGGCCATAAATGATGAATTAAATGATAATTTTGCCCCATGATCAAGAAATTCAGAATTGAATTAGGGTAGACACGAGCATTTTTCCAGCGATCGCGCTCTTGGTGAGGACGATGGGGTAGATAATCAAAAAATAAACCCAGTGCTAACCCGACAACGGCAGAAGGAATGAACCAAAAATTGAGAACGTAGCCCAAAAAGTGGTATTGAATTGAGATACAGAAAATTGCAACAACAAACAAGCGGCTGAGAAACCATTCCAGTAGCTCATATTTGCGCCATAGTTGCCGCTTAAAGAAAAACACCTCGTGGTATAAAAAGCGGACTGGAAGCAACCACAAAGGACCACCTGTGGAAACATAATGATCTGGGTCATTTTCTGGATCGTTGACATGAGCATGATGCTGCAAATGCACCCGGGTAAACACTGGGAAGACAAAAGTCAGCATCAAGGCACTAGCATGTCCTAAAATGGCGTTGATAACTCGGTTACGATGTGCAGACTGGTGGCAGGCGTCGTGAATCACAGTTCCTGCAATGTGTAAAGCCAGCGTATTTGCACTAAAGCATAACCAGTGGGGCCATTCCCAAACCCAGTAACCAAAGTTAGACAAAACAAATATTCCCGCAGCTGCCAAGAACATCAGCAGCGTCGGATTAAAATCACCCGGGGGCGCTAAAAATTCCTTTGGCGGGATTGTCATTGGCTTCTGTGCCTCCGACATCAGCATTATGAACTCCTTGTTGCTTTACTTAAGATGTAGTATTTAGATAATGCCACTTTTCTATAAGGAAAGTGAACTTTTGCGGTACATAATGACGAATAATAAATTTATGTGTAGCAAGATTTATCTACTTCTTTACAGATCAGCAGCCCAATAACGGTATGATTTCAACAGACTCTAAGCTTTTGCTTCCTTAGTGAAATATAAAAATCTAACAAGAGGACAAGGCGAACAAGGGGGTTCAGCAAAAGCTTAGAGGAATTGTCTACCTTGTCTCCCCCGGCTCCCCTTCACTCCCCACACCTGCGCTCTACCAGCTTTAATGATTGATTCAGCAGCAACAGACATAGATGTGTCTCCTAAATTAGGATGATTCCCTGAGTAGCTCCCTAGATTCCGCTTTTATGCAACTAAAAGATTCTATCCGCCGAACAAAAATTGTCGCCACAATTGGTCCTGCTACCAGCAGCCCAGAAACGCTAAAAGCTCTGATTGAAGCTGGAGCAACAACACTGCGGCTAAACTTCTCTCATGGGAGTCATGCTGATCATCAGCGTAATATTCGCCTCATTCGCCAAACTGCCTTTGAACTGAATAAACCCGTAGCTATCCTGCAAGACTTGCAAGGACCCAAAATTCGCTTGGGGAAGTTTGAAAACGGATCTATAGTCCTGGCAAAAGGCGATCGCTTCACCTTAACCAATCGTCCGGTTGTCGGCACACAAGAAATCAGCTGCGTCACGTACGATTATTTGGCAGAGGAAGTCCCAGCAGGGGCAAGAATCCTCCTAGATGATGGGCGCGTGGAAATGCTGGTAGAGGAGATTAACCGCGAAAAAGGGGATTTGCACTGTCGCCTCACTGTCGGTGGAACGCTTTCAAACAACAAAGGCGTTAACTTTCCCGGAGTTTACCTGTCGATTAAAGCAATGACCGACAAAGACCGCGAGGATCTGATGTTCGGTCTCGATCAGGGTGTGGACTGGGTGGCACTTTCCTTTGTCCGCAACCCCCAAGACATGATAGAAATTAAAGAACTCATTTCCACTACAGGCAAACAAGTGCCAGTCATTGCCAAAATTGAAAAGCACGAAGCCATTGAACAAATGGAAGCTGTTCTGGCTTTGTGTGATGGGGTGATGGTAGCAAGAGGCGACTTAGGTGTAGAACTCCCAGCGGAGGATGTCCCTGTCCTGCAAAAACGGCTGATCGCAACTGCTAATCGCATGGGGATTCCCATCATCACCGCCACCCAAATGTTAGACAGCATGGTTAGTAACCCCCGTCCGACTCGCGCCGAAGTGTCAGATGTGGCAAATGCGATTTTAGATGGTACGGATGCAGTCATGCTGTCGAATGAAACTGCTGTAGGCAAATTTCCAGTGGAAGCTGTCGCGACAATGGCGCGAATTGCCGAACGCATAGAACAAGAGGTGGCGCTGCACAGAAACCCAAATCAAGCCAGAGATACCAAACGTTCGATTCCGAATGCCATCAGCCAAGCTGTCGGTCAAATTGCAGAACAGTTGGGAGCATCAGCAATTATGACTTTGACGCAAACAGGAGCAACAGCACGCAATGTCTCCAAGTTTCGTCCCCAAACACCCATTTTGGCAGTGACACCTCACGTGAATGTAGCGCGACAGTTACAACTTGTATGGGGCGTCAAACCGTTGTTGATGTTAGAATTACCTTCCACAGGTCAGACATTCCAAGCAGCTATCAATGTAGCTCAAGAAAGAGAACTCTTATCTCAGGGGGATTTGGTCGTGATGACTGCTGGGACTCTCCAGGGAGTTTCCGGGTCAACAGATTTGATTAAAGTTGAAGTTGTGACGGCGGTACTTGGTCAGGGAATTGGACTGGGACAAGGTTCTGTAAGTGGTCGCGCACGAGTGGCTCTCAGTGGCATGGATGCCAGTAACTTTAATCACGGAGATATTTTGGTTGCCTCAGGTACAAGTGCTGATTTTGTTGACGCAATTCGCAAAGCTGCCGGAATTATTACTGAAGAAGAAAGTCTCACCAGCCATGCAGCTGTGATTGGCTTACGTCTTGGTGTGCCAGTCATCGTTGGAGTCAAAAAGGCGACACAAGTGATTCGGGATGGAGCTATTTTGACTATGGATATGCAACGCGGCTTAATTTACTCTGGAGCAGTGGGAACGCCGTAAAAAGTAGCAAGTAGGAAGCTGATCAATTGCAGATAAAGCGATCGCCCTGGGTTAGAGATCCGCTCACGCCTTTCTCCACTTCTTTATTAGTTTTCAAATAATCTTGCACCAAAGCGCAACCATAAGCCAGTGCATCTAGATTCAGAATTCGCTGCAAATTCCACAAAATGAGTGTGTTGTCATCACCCCCTGAGACAAGCATTGTCCCATCGCGGCTGATGGCAACATCCCTAATCGCTGCGGTATGTCCTCTGAGGGTGGTTACTTCTGTACCATCCACCTTCCAAAGTTTAACGGTAGCATCCACGCTGCCAGAAGCAACTATTTTTCCATCGGGACTAAACGCAACTCCCCAAATCGCCGCTGTGTGACCTTTGAGAGTTTTCAGCAACTTGCCCTCAAGTGTCCACAGCTTAACGGTTTTGTCGCCACTTCCAGAAGCTACCATTTTGCTGTCTTGGCTAAAGGCAGCTCTCCATACTGCCGCCGAGTGTCCTACAAGAGTTCTGAACAACTTGCCATCAAGCGTCCACAGTTTAACAGTACCATCGCCGCTGGCTGAGGCAACAAGCCGACCGTCTGGACTAAATACGACATGCCACACTTCCGCTTGATGTCCTTTAAGAATCTGCGGGGAAGGGTGAAACTCCTGCGGAGTCGCTACGCGATCGCCCTTTGGGCGGGTTCCCTTGGGACCATCGCGTTTCCATATCTGAGCAATCTTGTTAACATTTGCCATTGCAATTGTTTGTCCGTCGGGACTCAACACTGCTGCTAAGAGTTTACCGAGAGGATCTTTGTAAGTAGCGACCAAAGTCCCGTCTGGCTTTTTGAGTTTTACCGTATCATCGTAAGTGCGAAGAGCAATTAACTTGCCATCGCCACTGAATGAAACCTCGAAGATTGCGCCCCCAGATTCAGTGAAAGTTTTGAGCAATTTACCTTGGTGATTCCAAAGTTTAGCAGTGTTTTCGTGGCTGGCTGTGGCAATTGTTGAACTGTCGGAGGTGATAGCTATTGACCAAATTCCTGCTTTATGGGCAACAATGCTCTTCTGGAATGGGTTCTGACTTTGCCAGAGTCTGACAACGTTTTCTGCGCCTGCCGAAGCAATAAAGCTACTATCAGGGCTAAAAGTCACTCCCCAAACGGACGCACTATGTCCTCTAAGGGTCCTCAGTTCTGTACCATCAATGTTCCAAAGTTTAATCGTTTTGTCAAGACTGGCGGAGGCAATAGTTTGACCATCAGGACTAAAAGCAACTCCCCAAATTCCGGCGCTGTGACCTTTAAGAGTTTTCGCAAGACGGTAATTTCCATCTGTGCTGTCTCGCTGCCAAAGTTTGACAGTCGTATCTTCACTCGCTGAAGCAATGGTCTTGCCGTCTGGACTGAAAGCGACTGCTACAACCCAACCGGTGTGATCTTGGAGATTTTGTAAGGGCTTGGCGTTTTGCCAGTCTGAACCGTCTCGTTTCCAGAGTTTTACTGTGTTGTCTAAAGTTGTGGCAGCAACGATATTACCATCAGGACTAAAGGTGACTCCCCAGACCGAAGCAGTATGACCTTTAAAAGTTTTAAGCAAAGTGCCGTCTCGCTTCCAGAGTTTCACAGTTGCGTCGAAACTGGCAGAGGCAACAAACTGACCATCGGGACTAAACGCGACTCCCCAGACCGAAGCAGTGTGACCTTTGAGAGTTGTAGAGACGCGCCATGAGGCGTCTGTGCTGTCTCGTTTCCAAAGTTTAACTGTACCATCTTCACTCGCCGAGGCGAGTATTTGACCGTTAGGGCTAAAATCGACTGCCCTAACTGTTGCCTGATGACCTTTGAGAGTTGCAACTTCTGTACCATCACGTCGCCAAAGCTTGATTGTTTTATCGGCACTTGCTGAGGCAATCAGAGAACTGTCAGGACTGACATCTACTGCCAGAACAGCAGCTGTATGACCGGAAAAACGGTTGTACTCATCTGCTCCATAAACTGCTTGCTGTAGTACATTGTCCACTTGAGGCTCAATGTTTGTGTTTGGTTTACCTAGTTTTTGCAATTTATGTTTGGCTTTAATTGCTTGTATGAGCGCATCCAATCTGCGATTCGAGGCAAATAGCCCCTCAGAAGAAGATACAAGCGCTTGAATTTCGCTGTTCCTAGCTTGACTTTCGCTTTTCTTGGCTTGGCGGTACAGAATGAAACTCCCTACCCCCAACCCGCTAGAAACGAGCAACCCAATACACACTGCAACTAACAAAAACCTTTGTAATAAAGCCGTTCTTTTCTCTTGTGCTAGTCGTGCTTCAACTTCTTTGAGTCGTTCAGCTTTCAGTCTTTGCTCAGTTTCCCGGCGTTCCAGTTCCTGGCTAGCTGCCAAAAATCGATAATCCAAATCGCTGAGACTTTTGCGCCCACTCCATTCCAACACCTCTTGCAACGCTTGCCCCCGCAGCAGACGTGATTCATCTTGATAACCAGAGGCTACCCATGCATTGAATGCTTGGGAGTAGGGGCGCAGATTGTCTAACTGCCTGAGTACCCATTCAGAATTGAAGACACTGCGGTAGATAGGATTTTTAATTTTGAGATAGCCGTTGTGTTTCTCGACCAATCCCGATAGTAAAAGTTCTGTTTGTTCTCGACTATCATCGGTAGGGACACCAGATGTTTGAGTGTCTGTTTCAAGAGCTTGCAACACCTGCTGATAAACACCTAACAACCGTCCTGCCCGCTGTTCATTGAAAAGTAGGCGATCGCGAATCGTGCGCAGGTGTTCCGGTTCATCTTTTGCTTCCCAATGTTGGATAATATGCTCTAGCACCAATTGCTCTACCCAAAATGCTTCAGTTGCTGGAGGTAGGACAATTTTTCTACTTGATGTCTCTAAGGCTGTTCGGACAATGATCTGACAGAGTTTTTGAGTCAGAAACGGTTGTCCCCCACTCCAGTAAATAATCTCTCGCAGCACAATTTCAGGTTGGCTGACAACTTCCTCTAACCCTTTGAGCAATGGTTTGGCTTCATGCAGTTGAAACCCATATAACTCAATCGCTGTACCAATGTTAAAGGGTGTCCGGCGCTTGTCGGCAATCAAATCAGATGGACTGGCTACTCCAAACAGTGCAAATCCCAAGCGTTGAAAATTCGGGTCGTGTGCCTGCTGATTATAGCAATGACGAATCCAGGCAAAAAAGTCACTGACAGGAAAACTCAAACTCAGTAAACTATCAATTTCATCAATAAAGATGAAAATGCGTTCAGCTTTGCCGTCTGGCAGAAATTCGCTTTGAACATTTGGCAGTAAAACTCCTTCAACAAAGGAGTGTAGTTTTTGCACTGGGGAAATGCCTGCTTGCGTATCCCACCAATGCTTAAAGTTGAGGTGTTGTGCCAGATTTAAGTCGTAGAACAGGCTGACGATGATGCCTTTGTACCATTGTTCCGGTGTGGTATTCTCGCTACCCAATCGCGTGACGTCCAAGTATGCACAGCTATAGCCTTCTTTCCTAAGACGATAACTTGTGCGTTGTAATAACGATGACTTGCCCATCTGGCGAGAATTTAAGACGTAACAAAACTCGCCAGCTTTCAGGCTGGCATAAAGTTTTTCGTCTGCTTGACGGACAACATATGTGGGATCGTCAGTGTGGAGGCTGCCACCAACCTGGTATCTCATCTCAAAGTGTGATTAGAGAAAAGCAATTTTAACACAATAAATAGGATTTTTTAGCTTCTTAAAACTCTTTATTTTTATCTGATCATGGATTCTATCACATCTTCAACTAAATAAATCTGTATCTGTCTATTTTTTCGCTTAACTGTCTTAACTGTCTTAACTGTCTTAACTGTCCTTTATTTATTGCAATTAGTTTCTTAAATTTCTACTTAACTGTCTTATCTGTCCTTGCATTTTCATGACAAAAGCGAGATTATGGTGACATGAAGTGAAAGCAATTAGCACTAAAACATTTGTCTTACTAGACACTTACTTAAAGGCAGCAACTATATAGGCTGCTGCAATAGTATTCCGCCGCAGACTGATGTCTTGTGGTGAACTCCAAGAGCTAACAAAGCTCTAATAAGGATTTTGTCGAGATAATTGGCTACATTACAAATAGAAGGGGTTAATCGAAAATGAAGAAATGGCTACTACTCAGAGTTGCTATGGTCTTTTTGTTTGCTTTCGTTGTGTCCCTTAACTTTGTTGTTGATAAAGCGATGGCGACAGGTGAATTTAGCCTAAGCTGCGACAAAGATAAGATAGAAATCAATGGTTCAATCCTATCAACAAGTTGCAAAAAAAGTAATGGCGATTCTCAGCAAACCTCCATTGACTTAGATAAATACATTGGTAACTTGGATGGAAAATTATCCTGGAGTGATAAAAATTTTTCTAAAACCTGCAAGAATATTGCTCCAGCGCAGTTGCTGAGTACTAGACAACTTGTACTTGTTGCTGAGTGCAAAACAGCAGCAGGAGACACATATTACCCATCAGAAATTGAGCTAGATTCTCACATTGTCAACATTGATGGCATCCTAAGTTACGAATAATTGTGGTTTTATTGCCAAATGAACAAACGCTATTTTCCAGCTAGCAATATCAATACAATTCTCTGATTCCAAACAGGAAAAATTATGGCAACTCAAACCTCTATCACCGATTTAGTCGTTAACAGTGCTAAGAATTGCTATCAGCTTACAAAAGAGCAAATGGAGGCTATCCAAAACAAAGGAGTGACAGCAGAGCTAACACAGGGAATCTATGTTGTCCGCATCAAAGAAGGTGCATTCGATTATGTCAAAGATTCTGAAGACGCAGAAAACGAAGCCTTAGTTTTACTCTGGATTTATGGGGGCAAATTCAAGAACTTAAAAACCAATAAGCAAGTTACAGCCGGTTGGTCAACTTTAAATGGATATGACGATACCCTGACTATAGCTGTGTCAGAACCGTCGAAACTGTGTGCTTTCTTCTTTGACACCGAGATTAACGATAACGCGGGAGATGTGACCGTTTCAGTTATTAAAGTGGACGAATTGCGTAACTTTAATTAATGCTGTCAACCTGTTATTTACACTCCAAAATAGCTAATTCGCGATTGAAAACTGCTTTCTGCCTGCTTGTTGTAGGATTAGCTGTAGGATTAGCTTTAGATCTAACAAACCTAAAAACGAGAAATACTACTTTTATCCAAGAATACACAGCGTTTGAACCACCAAAAAGCGGAAAGCCAAAAGATACTTCAGGTGCTGGTTCTTGATTTATTGAAAGTAGGCGAGTCGTTGCAAATAAGGTAATTTTTGAACTTACAATCATTTAATGATAGGGGTTCAAACCCTTATCATTAAATGATTGATTAAACAATTGTCGCTAGTTGTTTTGCAAAATAAGTGCGGTAGAGTTCGCAACGTGGTACAATGCGATCGCCCTTAAAGCAAATCAATCCCAAACTCTCGAGTTTATATGCCTCAATCGGATCAAGAGAAATACCTTGCTTTGCTGTCACAACATCAGCATATGTCTTTGCCAGACTGGGTTTTTCTTGCAGTTTCGCCCAGTGTCGCCATAAATGATAGCGGTAGATACCGCCGTTGGCAAGTGCCTCTTGTATCAGCTCTTGTAAAGTGATGACCTGAGAGCAAAGATAATAAAGCGCAATCCGAATGAGTGCTGGATGACCGCCTACAAGCGACATCAGTTGGGCAGATTCCTTACCAGTACTCCAGTCTAGCGCGTGCCGCTGGGCTAAATCTTCTACCTGTTGCTGGGTAAATTCTGGTAAACGGATAGGTAGTCCAATATTAAACGGGGAGCGGTTGATATCTAGGGTGGCATAATCTTCTGTAGAGTAAACTACTACTAACCTCAACTTGCTCCAATTGGCATTTTGTCGTGCTTCCTCGCACCAAGAACGCAACAAAGCAAAGAACTCAGTAGCAATGTGAGGATGTTCAAAAAAGCGGTCAACTTCATTCAACACCAGAACTACTGGGTTTTGAATCTGCTTGAGCAAATACTGCAAGTAAAAGCTACAATTTAACTTACAACCAACTTCCTCATCCCATATGTCATTCAGGTTGGGATCAATGTCTAATTCTGTTGCAATTCGCCAGCAAAGATTACGCAAAAGCTGATTTAAGTCAGTTAGACCATCGGAATCTATCTGGTAGCAATTCAGATTCACTGTGCGATACCCTTGCTTTTGTGCAAAAGCACAAAGCCGCAACACCAGAGAACTCTTACCCATCTGTCTAGGTGCTCGAATGCGAATTACACAGCCTGGTTGAGTGACTTCTCGATAAACCAGTTCCTCAATTGGGGGACGTTCGATGTAGAACGGAGAATCCAGACGTACGGGACCATCTGGGTATGACCAAAAATGTTTAAGTTTATCACGCTGTTCGTTAAGCTGTTCGTTAACGAATGAGTCTACGGATAAAGAATCAGACGAACTCTGCTCAGGTGTATCTAAAGTTACCAAAAGTTCGCCAGAGTTTTCAGTGTGCTCCGGTTCATCCAAAATTGTATAGTCTTCGCTACATAATTCCAGGTTAAAAGCGCTAAAGCACAGTTTCACAGTTTTTTGGTCTACGCTTGTATCCAACGACCATAATCGGCTGAGTGTTTTGCTAGAAACATTCATGCGTAAGCCCAGTTCGTCTAAAGTAAAGCGATCGCCGTTGTTCTGCGCCTTCTCCATAGACAGAATTGCTGCTTGTAGCCGCTTCAGCCCTGCAGGAGTCAGCACAATTCCCCGTCTTCTCCTAGTCTTAGATTGCTTCATGTCGCTAATTCTACCTCTTTTGCTCTTGTAATAGAAAAATATGGCTATCCTGAACTCTCAGCAGAATCATAGATTAGGGAAGCGCACTGTCTTGTTTGTCGTTTCAATGCTCTTGTTGCAAAAGCACATTAAAATGACGGAGAATTATCTCTAACTAAATAAAAGAGGGTCACTAACCGCTTTTTTGTTAACTTATTAAATATATTCTCATTTTCAAATCAGTTATTCAAGTGTTACTAAAGTGTTGTTTAAGTATTAGTTGTATTTTTTATTTCTTGGTGTAAATGCTTATTTAACTGTCATTAAGCAGCTACTATAATGTTGGTAAAGCTATTTAATTTGAGTTAAACAAAATTAAAAACGTTGAACAATATCCTACTCGTAGGAGGTATTACCTAACCAAAGCAAAAATTTTATTGTGGGTTTTAAAGGTAGCGTGATAAAATTTCGATAGTAGCGAGTCCTGTTTTTTCCCAACTGAATTGACTTGCTCTATTAATACCTTGAGTAGAAAGACGCTGACGCAATGCTGAATCAGTTGCAATTGTTTGCATCGCTTCAGTCATTTCCTCAACGTTGTAAGGATTAATAAGAACAGCAGCGTCGCCAGCAACTTCTGGTAAAGATGAGAGGTTAGAAGTAATCACAGGAGTACCGCAAGCCATTGCTTCGAGAACTGGGAAACCAAAACCTTCCCAAAGACTCGGAAAGACGAGGGCTGTAGCACCACTAATAATTTTTGGCAATTCACTGTAAGGAACATAGTTAAGGAATTTAACTTTATCGGTTAAACGCAATTCCTCAACTTGCGTTTGTAAGACAGGAGTGAAGCGTTTATCTTGTGGTCCTGCTAACCACAATTCGTAGTCTTTATTATTAGATAAATTATTAGATAATGCTGCAAAAGCGGTAATGAGTCGATGTAGGTTTTTGTAGGAATCCTGTCGCCCAATGTAGAGAAAATAGGGACATTTTGTGAAGGGGACATCTTGTCCGCCATTATTTAAATGAAGCGGGCGAAAATGATTGGCGTCGTATGCCAGAGGAATAGGGGTGATTTTGCTTGCCCGAATGTGATAAAAGTCGGTGATGTCCTTTGCTGTAGCATGGGAGTTGCAAATAATGTGTTGCGCTTGCGCAAGAACTTGGGGAACGTAGTAGCGCGAGAAATGCGTCAGTGGTGACAAGAGTTTGGGAAAGCGCAACGGTATCAAATCGTGAACCATCACGATATAACGGCAATTGGCAGAAAGTGGGGCTTCCGGAACAGGAGAAAATATAAGTTGAGATTTCAGATTTTTATAGATTTTTGGCAGTTGAAATTGTGTCCAGACAAGACGGTCAAAATGTCCTTTTGTTCCCTGAGCAGGCGTAAGATTATTAGGAATTTGATAACAGTTAAATTCAGGGTAGTTTTGTGCCGTTAATAAGGTGGGTTGAAGAGTTTTTAAATAAGGAACAAGATTTTTTGCATAATTGCTTATGCCTGTGGGTTGGGAAAAAAGAATCGATAAGTTAAATAATATTTTACTCATTTATATCAAACTTAACCCGCTCATAAATTTGATGGGGCGGGTTCTGTACAACCATAGCATGCTCCAGTGAGTTTTTGATTTTACGATCTCATCTTAGCCTAGCATCAGTAGAGAAACGTTTAAGAAAGCGATTGGCTCCGCCAGTGCCCCTTGGGCAATCGCCTGCAATACATAAACACGCCAGCAAATTTGCCAAATGCTACTTGAGGTTTTACAATTATCAAAATTAAAGCATAAATAATCAAACGAACTAACCTTAATAGAAAAACCACTTTATTTGTATATCTATCTAAAGATAATAAATAACCATAACTACTATTTTTGATTTTTCTAAAAACATACCTATTAGTAATTGAAGAGGGCTGATGTAGGACACCAAACTGCTTAGTAACTGCAATGAGATGTCCTTGATTAGCATAGCGTCGGCAAAAGTCAAAATCTTCATAGTAAAGAAAGTAAGCAGGGTCAAAGTGAGGACACTCATCAAACTTTCTGAGATTAATGATAAAGCTACAACCTGTAATCCAATCGCAAGCTACATAATCTGCATCTGTATTGCTCAACAAATCTTGAGTGAGAATTGCCCCTGTTGCCGGAATAAAGCGACCGCCTGCAAACCAAACGTCGCCCGTAGGAGTATGAACAATTGTGCCGAGAATAGAAATTTCTGGATACGCCTCAAAAAACAACTCGACTTGAGCCAAAATATTCTCTTTTAAATAAGCATCGGGATTAATAATCCAAACAATTGCTTGAGGTTCTTGGGTATAAATCCAATTTATTCCCAAATTGCAACCACCACCAAACCCTAAATTATCGAGAGCGTTTAAAATGAGAATCTCTTCATTTTTGAGAGCATAAATAGAATCATCATCAGGAGAGTTATTGACGATAATTGTTTTATACTCAATCTTTTTGTCAACAGGGAGAGAACGAATTAATTTAGTAACGAGATTGGTGGAATAATAATTAACTACTAAAAAGTAAATCACGTATATTATTACTCAGTAGACTAGTTGATTTTTTAGATAAAGATATTTAAAACCACAGATGTAGGCGTAAGCCGTGCCCTAGGCTACACAGATGATTTATCTACGCTGAGATCTTGCACCATTCTCAACAAGAGCCAGAGGCTCTAATATCTCGTTACCAGGTTGAACCTGGTAACGAGGGTTTGGAGGCTTCGCCTCCTCACTGTTGCAACTCTAGGCTTGATCTCAGTACGTTCATCTGTGGTTTCATTTTCATCTAATTGACTTTAGAGGATGTTTGTAAAGTACCGAGTTGTATTGAGATTCCCCCTAGCCCCCCTTTTTAAGGGGGGAAATAATCTCAAAGTCCCCCTTCTGACGAGGGATTTAGGGGGACCGAAAAGTTTTTGATAACTAACCACTTCTAAAACATCCTCTTAGCAAGAGGCTTAATCTCCCTGCGGACAATCCTCCCACAATGTTGTCATTTCCCGCAGACTCTGATGATTGCCATCGCCTAAAATAAGATGGTCTAAAAGAGGAATCCCCAAATACTGCGCTCCAAGTAACAACTGTCGCGTTAATTCGATATCTTCTTGACTAGGTTCCACATGTCCAGACGGATGGTTATGTGCCACTATAACGCGCGTTGCTCCTTGACGAATCACTTCTCGAAAAATTTCGCGGGGAGGAGCTAGAGTTTCCGTTGCTGTGCCAATGGTAATAACTTGCGTTCCTAAGAGGCGATTCTTTACATCTAACAATACCACTGCAAAACGTTCCTGATTTTGCCACATTAAATCTTGACTCAGTGCTGCAGCCGCCGCCGCTGGACTATCAATTAACGTGCGTTCTCCTGGACGGGATTGAAATGCTCGTTTCCCTAATTCAATCGCCGCCAAGATAGTTGTTGCTTTTGCTGGACCAATACCAGGAATTTTCATCAACTCGGCGGCGCTGACATCTCGCAGAACTGCTAAGGGGTCTCGCTGGTGTTTGCTCAGTTCCTGTAAAATATATTGCCCTAGACCCACAGCAGAAAGTTTACCGTGTCCTTGACCAGTAGCCAGCAGAATTGCTATTAACTCGGCTGTGGCTAAAATTTTCGGACCATGCGTTAACAACCGCTCGCGCGGACGCTCAGTCACAGGTATATCGGCAATTCTGAGGCAATAAGTCATAGACGAATACAGAGGATAAATGATGATATATGCATTTATTCCTAAGTTATCCCCTGTAATTCTGACAACCTCTCCATAGTTGACCAAATATTTAATTTTCAGCTATTTTAGGGTAGTTTCCCTGATATCAGGCTGATAATTTTGTGTCGCTTTAAGCATATGGTACGTAATCAATAGCTGGGTGAGAGCGAGGGGATAACTTTGAAGTGTCTCCCCTGTTGTGCCAGCAATTTTGCCCAACTCTGGGTTGCTTTCGCGATCGCATATATTCTTCAGGTAGGGCATATCAGCACAAATAATATGCTCTAACTTATTCACCTGTTCCAAAGTGGCATGACCATCAACTTCCAGAACATCGACCGGTTTGCCCATATCCCGATCTAATTCTAAGCGGATTGCTGACTCAAAACTGCCATCGCCGTAGTTGAGAATCTGGCTAAAATCTGGATGAGGAATCGTAGGACGTAACACCAGACGAACATTTAGGTGTCCATTAGTTTGCTCTAAATCGTCGCTGGGAGGATAAAAACTCACGACTATATCTGACCATTGTCGTTGTGGTCGGATAAATTGTTCAGAATCTGGTTCGCGTTTTCTGAGTTCCTCAAGTACTTGTTCTTCTGTATACCCTCGCTTTTGCGTATCCCGCTTAACTTTCCATTGAGCGCGTAAAGATTCAGGGGGAGCAAGGTAAACTTTCACATCATAGCAGTCACGCGCACCACGGGTGGAATAACCCAGCAATCCCTCAACTATGACAAATTTACTTGGCTTGATATAAACTGGTGGCTCAAACGTACCAGTTTTGTGGCTGTAAACAGGCTTGAGGATTGACTGCCCTGTCCTAAGTTGCGACAGGTGGTGCTGCATAATATCCAAATAGTTGCAGTCAGCATGAAGAGCAGTGATACCAATTTCAGCACGCTGCTTTCGGTCGTACTTATGGTAATCATCCGTACAAATCACCGTAACATTCTCCGGACCAAGAACCTGAGCAATCCCTTTAGTCAGCGTTGTTTTCCCAGCTGCGCTGTCACCAACAATACCAAGAATTATAGGACGGCTCATGACTCCCCCTGCTTGACGCTACAGTAAAGTATAATTTTAGATTGTATGTTAGTTTACTAATTTTAGAGAACTTATAAAATACAACTCAAGAAAGAGAGTATGAATT
Organism: Kalymmatonema gypsitolerans NIES-4073; assembly: GCF_002368435.1. Lineage (GTDB taxonomy): Bacteria > Cyanobacteriota > Cyanobacteriia > Cyanobacteriales > Nostocaceae > Kalymmatonema > Kalymmatonema gypsitolerans. The sequence goes on along the minus strand of NZ_AP018268.1, from coordinate 8,789,420 downwards.
ATCTACCTCAATGAGTCATGATTTTTTGAAATTATCATTGATAATTAAGGTTTTTTGTCCCTGACAAAAATGTCTATTTATTTTTGTAAATAAAAAATTACTTTCATAAACACTATAAGATATTTATCGGCGGGCTTTCTTAACATAACCCTGAGAATCGCGCACAGTAGCCATCTCGGGTGCGTTTAAATATAAAGAGAGAGTGGGAGCTTTCTGACTTCAAGATAAAGAAATACAGATAGTCACTGATACTTATACAATTATAAAAATACAATTAGCCATTAGCAGCAAAACATGGCATATAAAACGTCAGGACTTGAAAAAAGTCTTTATGAATACTTGCAATCAGTATCATTGCGAGAGCCGGAAATTTTAGCGCAGCTCAGACAAGAAACAGCACAGCATCCAAGTAGCAGAATGCAGATTACTCCAGAACAGGGGCAATTTATGGCGCTGCTGGTGGAGTTGATGGGTGCAAAAAAAACTTTAGATATAGGCGTATTTACGGGCTATAGTTCCCTAGTGGTGGCATTGGCGTTACCCCCAGATGGTAAGGTGGTTGCGTGTGATGTCAGTGAAGAATATACGGCGATCGCCCGCCGCTACTGGCAGCAAGCCGGAGTGGCACATAAAATTGAACTACACATTGCCCCAGCACTTGACACTCTAGATAGGCTTATAGCCGCAGGAGAAGCAGGCACCTTTGATTTTGCCTTTATCGATGCTGATAAAAACAACTACGGTAATTACTACGAGCGATCTCTACAACTTCTACGTCCAGGTGGGTTGATTGCGATTGATAATGTCCTACAGTCAGGACGAGTCGCAAATCCCCAAGAGCAAGACAAGATAACCAATAGCATCCGGGCATTTAATCAGAAACTGCATCAAGATCCACGAATCACCATGAGTTTGGTGCCAATTGCCGATGGCTTAACCTTAGCGCTGAAGCGTCCCTAAGTGAACCTCCCAGAGGCTGCAAAGACAGCCTTTGTTCGTATAACCCATCGTTCATTGTGTCGAAGTCACCGATAAATCTTGTCCATTGCGCTTCCTAGCCAACTCCAACTGTCGTTTTTTCTCCTGCTGACGTGTCTTTTTCTCCTCCGAGAGGCTATCAAAACAATAGGCGCAAGAAACTCCTTCCTCATACTTAGGAGATGATTTATCAGCTTCAGAGACGGGACGCCCGCAACTTGCGCACATATCATAACTACCCGTTTCTAAACCGTGACTGACAGCGATGCGTTGGTCAAACACAAAACACTCGCCATCCCACAAACTCTCAGACTCAGGAACTTCCTCTAAATATTTGAGAATCCCACCTTTTAGGTGATAAACCTCTTGAAACCCTTGGGACAGCATGAAAGAAGAGGCTTTTTCGCAGCGAATTCCTCCAGTACAAAACAGGGCAACCTTTTTGTGTTTGTTGGGGTCGAGGTGCTTGTGAACATACTCGGGAAATTCACGGAATGATTCCGTATGAGGATTTTGCGCTCGTTTAAAAGTTCCGATCATCACCTCATAATCATTGCGGGTGTCAACCACCGTGACTTCAGGATCGCAAATCAGCTCATTCCAGTCCTTGGGACTAACATAGGTACCCACCTCTTCATTCGGGTCAACTTCAGTCCTTCCGATAGTCACAATTTCTTTTTTCAAGCGCACTTTCATCCGCTCAAACGGTGAGTAGTCAGCATAAGACTCTTTGTATTCTAAGTCTGCTAAGCGGGCATCGGAGCGCAAAAAAGAGAGAACAGAGTCAACCGCTTGACGTGAAGCCGCTATTGTACCGTTAATACCTTCTGGTGCCAATAGAATTGTCCCCTTAACGCCATGGGATTGGCATAAAGACAGCAGAGAGTCTTGTTTCTCGGCAAAATCTGGCAATTTAACAAATTTGTATAGTGCTGCAACAACTAAGGTCATTTCTTTGTCTATCCCCTTTTACAAAATAATAGTATTAGGTTACAATAACCACGACATTATAATAGATCTACCTTTTTTATCTTAAAAGGCTATAGCTCACTTGGTACGCCTGTGCAAGCAGGTGTTAGCTGAAAGCAGAAGAAGCCCCACACTGTAACGGTACTCCGTTCAGCGTTGGGATGAATTCTGGGCATTGAGGAATTGACCGACGAGTGATATTGAGCGTAGCTCAATGCACAATGTTGGTCGATGACGAATTGCCAATCTCCGTATTGGGCAACCTGTCAACAAGCGTCTTCCACAATTTGAGTAACCGTCTTATCTTTGCTTGCAGCATATAATCGTAACTTCTTTAATCTTTTTTCTGACATCCTTACATTTCATCTTGTTGTCTTCATTTTGTACTACCCAATGTTGTCACATTCATGCTAAGATTGAGGAGTACAGGTTAAACAAAACTAATAGCTAACCGCTTCCTGTACGTTGTACCTTGACAACTCAGAGTATGGGGTTCCATTCAGTAACTAGACTATTCGTAGTCGCTTTTCTGTGGATGGGTAAAACTCTGACAGTACTAAGGTGTTTGAACATTTTTGTACTTGTTCAACTGTGCGGAGGGGCATCTCGTGCAGTCTAAACAAAGCTCAGTTAATGTCCGACGGGATACCGGGAGTCGCTGAGAAGCCCACACCGTAATCTTTGATTCGGTGTGGGAGTATGTCACGAATTCCAGTGTCCTTACTTTGATTCGTAGGTTATAAGTCTGTTTAACAGTTATCAGCTTCCGTAGCTATCCGCTAAGTAATGGACAAGACTGGACAACCAGTACTGTCTAGTACAGAGATAGCCAGCCTAAGTCTTAATTGACTACGTTTTGAGGGTCATGACACCTACAAGTACTTTCCAGCTTGTAGCAACTGTCGCCAAAGATTAAACAAGTGTATTTAGCGCGCGCTCGTGTCTTTGACATTACAAGCCCTTAAAACATTGGCGTTAGCGAAGCGGAACCTCTTAGGTTCGGAAAACATAACTGGAGTAGCAAGGCTATCCTTTGCATACAGGGAAGTTGAACAAGTACTACTCCTCTACTTGTTCAACCCCGCAAGGGGTTCGCGCTCGGTACTCGTTTTTAACGTTTGTCCATCTTTTCAATGATTAGAGGCGTACCGATCGCCAAACACCACATCGCCAGCCGGCTGGGTTGGCAAACCCTAGATTAGACTTCTTGCACTCTTTCTTTTTCTTGGTGTTTGTCTTTGCGTCTAGAGCGTAGAACGCGAGACAAAATAATATTTATGCAAGAGGTCTATTCTATTAGAGATTGAATTGACTATAGACCAATACGGTTTAGATAAGAGAATTTGTAAAAAAGTAACCTTTTTAGAGACGTTGCATCCAACGCCTCTACACGTGTACAAGGGCGGTACATTCGTGCCATGGTATGCCCTACACGCAAAGAGCGATCGCTAAGCTGTTCCACATTTAACTTGCATTATTTGGGCGGGCAAGATGCCCACCCCACAAGAATTTGAAAGAATTTAAATATGCAAACCAAATGTGCTTTAGCTTATCACAAAAAATCCTTAACTGAACAGTATTGGACTATAAATCAACTGCTGCTTTTCTCTAACCTGTTAGGAGAATTGCACATTTTCAAAGTGTTAACTGCCTGAAGAATAAAGAATGAAGCTAAATCCCTACGAATCAATTCTCTTGCTTAATGTTCTTGTAAAAGTGCCTAGCTTATCATTTTTAAAATACCTCATACAGAGAAAAAGTCTTGTGCTTTGCGTCTCTGCTTTCAAGTATTCTTGATTAAGAATTGAGTATCTTCACTTATTAATACGAAAAAAGTACTATTACCGGATTGCCTATTTTTACTTTTCATCAAAATTCCGTGTTTTCAACCTGGCTGCTTTGGACTAAGAAGTAGCAGTATAGAACAACAGGCATTCAACAATTTGATTTTGATATCTTCATATAAAACCTTTCTATGGCAGAGGTTCTAGTTGCTGTGTCTACCAAATATTGTCAATTCAAGGACACATAGATAATTATGCCAATTGATTATAACAGTATTAATCTAACCCCATCAGCTAATACAAATACTACTTCTAAAAATCAGGTTTTTAATGGATGGCTAGGTCATAACAATCGCATTGATGACTACAGCTTTACTCTGAGTGGTCGTAGTAGTTTGAACTTTGCTCTTGATGGTCTGTCAGCGGATGCAGATCTGCAATTGCTAGACAGCAATCGTTCAGTGATAGCGGGTTCCCATAATTATCGTGATACTGCTGAATCTATCGACACGACTTTGGATGCAGGCACTTATTCTATCCAGGTCTACCGTGTTACTGGTGGGAGAACTTCTTATAATCTTAAAATTTCTAAAAACGAAGCACCGCAATCATTACAATTCAGCACTGACAAAAGCAGCTACCAAGCAGGGGAAACAGTCAACCTAATCAATACCAGGGCATTTGATGGCGATGGTGCAAACGATATAGCACGAGTGGATTTTTGGTTGCAAAAAGACAGCGGAAACTCGCAAGGTATCTCTGATACTGTACAATTCACCGCCAATAGCAACGATAATCGTTATTGTAGCTTTAACTATGCTCTTACTAGTTTAGCTGGTGGCAACTATCAGTTGTCGGCAAAGGCTTATGACAAATCTGGTGCCAGTACAGATACTGTACAAACGAGCTTTAACGTTGTTCTTACTCAAGGCTCTAACGTTGTTCCTAATCAAGACTGGTTTGACCTGAATGTTCAAGATGGTGTTCTACGTGTAGAGTCTAGGAACCGCTTTGCTGATGGTCTATTAGACCGCAACGATATAATAGCTATTTTGCGTCAAGCAAACGACGGTAGTACAGTTGATGCTACTGAAATTACAGATCTCCGCACGTTAGTGAATAATGCCTCTTACTTACAAATGCCGGAGTACGTCCGAGTCTTGTCTAACAAGGTTGTCAATGGTGACACTGCTAACCAGAAGTATCAAGGGAACACACTAGGCAACTTGAATACAGGTAGCAGCGACATTCAGATGGAGAACCTGATTAATAAGTGGTTTCTGGGAGGCGATCACCCACAAAGTTCATACACTTATCAATACGCGAATGGTTCTTTGTTCCAAAATGGTATTAGTTACCAAGATGTGAAACAAGGACAGATAAATGACTGTTATTTCCTTACAGGTTTAGCTGCAACAGCCGTTCGTTCTCCAGGCACAATTGAGAGTATGTTCATTGACAACGGCGATAATACTTTCACCCTGCGCTTCTGGCACAATGGAGTTGCTGATTATGTAACGGTAGACAGATATTTACCAACGAATTCATTAGGGTATTTAGCTTACGCCAATCAAGGTAGTGACCACAATAGCTCTTCTAATGAGTTATGGGTTGCTTTTGCGGAGAAAGCTTACGCTCAACTTAACGAGTCTGGTTGGATTTATCAAGATAATTCCAACACCTACACTGGTATTGGAAAAGGTGGGTATATCAGTGATGCACTAGCACAAATTACAGGAAAAAAGACTTCTCTTGGTAATAGTCTTAACTTTAGCTCTCTAGTTGATGCCTTCAATTCTGGACAATTGATTGGGTTTGGTACAAAACCAACTGGAGTAGCATCAAATATCGTGTCTGGTCATGCTTACGCGCTGATAGATTACAATTCCTCCACCCAAAAATTCACTCTTTTTAATCCTTGGGGAGTAGACACCAATTCTTCAAAACCTGGTGTTTTACAATTAAGTTGGAGTGAGATTGAGTCAAGCTTTAGTTATTGGGATTCTACAATCAATTAATATTTAACAACAAGATTCCCGACTTCTTAAAGAAGTCGGGAATCTGGCGCGATTTATGCGCTCATGCAGGCACTTTCGCACAAATGTGCGTCCGTATTGCTATAGTAGTCCTATTTGACTTGGATGCGCTTGTTTATGCTGTCCTGAATCCTGAAGAAGGACTCGGGACAGATGACTTTTGACAGCCTCAATAAAAGATTGCACAAATCATTAGACTTTTTGTATTCATTGCAAAAAAAAGAATAATTAACTACAGATGGACACAGATGGAACTCACATTCCGCAAGAGGTCTATTATATTTCTTGGAGAAATGCGGTTGATATCATGTCAGGTTGATTAGTTTTAAAAAAGGATATCTGTGCAAAAGTCTGAAATCCTCTTTTCCCGTCCCTTTAGCAAAGCTACGGTTTTTCTAATAAGTCTTTAACTGGGCTTAATATGATAGCTATTTGTAACCGCAGATGTACGCAGACAAATGCAGAATAATACTGAAAAATTATTATTAAGTTAATATTAATACATTTTTGATAAAAGTTTAAATATAAATATCTATTAGTGAAAAGATTATTTGTAAATTAAATATCATTTTTTATTTGTATTGAATAGTAATTATTGTTTTAGGAGAATTTTCTTAAGACAAAAACCTTATTAAAATTAAGGTTTTTGCAGATTAGGCTGTCAAAAAAAAGAGATATTTTTGAAGGAAAAATCCTGATGCCCAGCGATATAAATAGTAACAATTATTTTCCTCATCAAGGGCTAAATATCACTTCTACCTCCTCAGTAGATTCCTTTCATGCCAACAATGACTATAGTGTCAACAACTTTGGTGGTCACAGTAGTTTTCACTCAACTAGCGATAACCTAGAAGCAAATGCTCAAGAGCAATTGTTCAATGATAATGGCTACGATTTCTCCTCTGGTTATGGCTTGATAAATACAGCCGCCGCAGTGGGTAAAGCTGTTGGTCAGAGTCCTTTTGCTGATGTTCCTGACCTTGGTGGCAATAATTGGGGAGCCGACCTTGTGAAAGCTCCAGAAGTCTGGGCAAATGGATACACCGGTCAAGGTGTGGTCGTCGCTGTTCTGGATACTGGGGTTGACTACAACCATGATGATTTGAAGGGTAATATCTGGACGAACAGCAAGGAAATTGCTGATAACGGCAAGGATGATGATGGCAATGGCTATGTTGATGACGTTTACGGTTGGAACTTTGATAGTAATAACAACAACACTCTAGATGTAGAAGGTCATGGTACTCATGTCTCTGGTACTATTGCTGGGCAAAACAATGGCTTTGGTGTTACTGGCATTGCCTATGATGCCAAAATTATGCCAGTTAAAGTTTTAGATGACGAAGGTCGTGGCAACAAAAGCAACATCGCAGAAGGTATTCGCTACGCTGTGGATCATGGAGCTAATGTCATTAACCTCAGCTTAGGTAGCCGCTTTCCTGATGACGGTACTTATCAGCCAGCCTTAGAGTATGCCAGCAGTAAAGGAGTGGTTGTCGTTATGGCAGCTGGTAATGATGGTAGCTTTCAACCAGGCTATCCAGCCCGATATGCAGACAAATGGGGAATTGCAGTTGGAGCCGTTGATAAAAATAACAATATGCCTGACTTCTCTAACCGAGCGGGAATGAATCCACCCACTTACGTTACAGCCCCAGGAGTCGATGTCTACTCTACACTTGCGGGTAATCAGTATGTTTCCTACAGCGGCACATCAATGGCTAGTCCCCATGTTGCTGGCGTAGTCGCCCTGATGCTTAGTGCTAACCCGACTCTTACTGATGCTCAAGTACGTCAAATTGTCTCAGAAACGGCAGTACACAGTACAACAACCTCAAGCTTTAGCCTCCCAGGTTTAAGTTTCAAGGACTCCACAACAGAGAGCCGTATTGCAACTTCTAGCTTCAGCATTACAGAGTATCAAGATGGCTCTTGTGAATCTAGTCCTGAAAGTCTATGGTCAAGTAAGATGCCCAATTTACAAGACCAGTTGGATGATGTGAATGGTGTGCGATCCTCTAGGTGCATTGCTAGCCCTACACTTGCGTCGCAATTTTCAAGCTACCAAACCACATTGAACAACAATATTAACTACAGTATTAACTACAGTATCAGTGACTACAGTGGTACTGATTCTGAAAATATGCTGAAGAAACGTCAAGAAATGCTGGAGGACTATAAGATTTTTATTTGATTTTTGCAATACACGTAGGGGAGCGTGTCCACAGGCTCAGGTTTCCCCGCTTGTTCAAAGCAGGGTCTGGGCTTTTGAGAAGCATCTGGTGAGACCAGCGCTGCAGGAGGGTCTCCCGACAGAGGCAACTGGCGTTGGCGCAGCCTCTCCAGAGGAGATACCCGAAGGGCGTTGGGCAATGCCCATTATATCTGAGTTATATCTCATCAATACGCTTGGTGATAAGACCAAAACCATTATGAACACATCAATGTAGAGACGTTGCATCCGAAAGTTCTACACGTGTACAATCTATGGCACATTCATGCCATGCTTACGCTATCACCAAGAATTTTTAACTGAACCGTATTGGGTTATATCTGGGTTTTGGTGAGCATTGCCCCTAAACCTACCTCACAGAAAATGCCTCACTAAAGCGACGAGTAATCGGCTCAATTAAGAATGTCAAAACTGATTTCCTGCGAGTGACAATCTCACCATTAGCAGCCATTCCAGGAGTAAAGCCGACTTCTTGACCGCGCACCAATATTGAATGTTTGTTCAGCTTAATTCGGGTGGGAAAAACTAAGCCCATTTCTTTATCAAGAGTAGCATTTGGACTGACTTGCACCACCTCGCCCTGAATAGTGCCAAATTCTTGGAAAGGAAAGGTCGCCAGTTTCACCTTTGCCTGCATTCCCTCCTGAATAAAACCAATATCCCGGTTAAGGACTTTCACCTCTAAGAGAAGTTCTTCGCCTTCTGGTAAGATGGATAGTAATTCTTCGCCTGCTTGCACTGGTCCTTTTGTTGCTTTGATTCTGTAGATAGTACCTGACACTGGAGCTTTGATAGTTTCCTTGTCTTGCTGCTTGCGTGCTTGTTCAAGCTGACCTTGAATGGTGGTCAGTTCTTCTTTGCGTTTGTTAATCTGGGTGATAATTTCACTTTGACGCTCTGATTCCAGACGTTGTGCTTGAGTGCGAGCTGCTTGATATGCTTCTTCGACTTGGCGAATTTCTTGAGCTTGAGCAGCAATATCCTTTTCTAAGGATGTGACTTTGTCTTGAGCTTCTGTGACCTTATTCTGGGAGTTTGTCACCTCATCATTTGCCCTGGTGATTTCCGCAGTCACACGATTGAGTCTTTCTTGGGCGTCTAGGTAATCGAGTCGAGGTATAGCACCGGGAGTGACGAGGGTTTTTAGGCTTTGTTCTCTTTTTTGAGCAATTGCTAAGCCGTTTTCAACTTTAGTCCGAATATTTTGGGCGTTGAGCTGGTTCGTTTTGGCGTTGGCAAGGCTAGTTCTTGCATTTACTAGATTTTCTTGCAACCGAGTCAGGCGTACTTTCGCTTGGTTAATCAGCGCTTGTTGGCGATTTGATTCGGCTTGGGCTGCGGCTTGACGCGCTTGATAGTCTCGTAAACGAGAGTTTAGCAGTTCATCTTGAAGTTGTGTGCCACCAGCTTGAGCGCCTGTGCGTTCTGCATCCAAACGCCGTAAATCTTCCTGAATCAATTTAGCAGATGTGGCTAAGCGAGCAACATCGACTTGTTGCAAGTCTGGGTCACGTTTAACCAGAGGTTGACCTTTGAGTACGCGATCGCCTTCTTTGACATTGACTGTAACAATTGTCCCGTTACCTATCGATGTCACTGGTCGTACTTGTGTAGCAGCAATTAACTCCCCTGGTGCTGTCGCCACTTCATCAATCAGCGAAAAATTTGCCCAGGCGATCGTCCCCAATACCACAGCACTCACTGTTCCCGCTAACAATCTACTATACAAAGGCGGCAATTCCTGTACCGCCTTACCCAGTTCATAGGATAGATGTTCATCAGGTTTTGCGAATCGCTGTTTTGTTTTACGTGCTTGAGCAGCATTTGCAGCTAGGGAGTATTTCATAATATTTTAGATTTGGATTTTAGATTAGGGATTAGGGATTGGGGATTAGGGATTGGGGATTAGGGATTGGGGATTAGGGATTGGGGATTAGGGATGAGGAAGAGTATTCCCCAGTCCCCAGTCCCCTGTCGCCATTACCCATTCCCCATTTAAACTGCTAGGTAACGTCGCAAGAAATTTTCTAATGTTTCTAACTGAAAATTGAAAATAGCCTCCAATTGGGCAATTTCCTGATTTGTACAGAAAAATTCGTTCTTCAGTAGTGTACGAAACGTTCCCAAAGCTTTTTGTGCTTGGGGATTGAAAAAACCTAATGTACCCCGCACTGCATCTACAGCGAACAGTGGCGGGTTAATCACCACCGGCTCTTTGTTAAAAATGCGACCAAAAATTTTGGGAATATCCTCTCGCGATAAAATCTCTGGTCCTCCGACTGGGAATATCTGATTGCGAGCGGCTGCTACTGTCACAGAATCTACCACTATCCTTGCCAAATCATCTGTACTCACAATAGAGGTACGGTTTTTGGGATCGCCAACGAGCAGGTACAACCCCGTTTCTCGAAAACGTTCTGCCAATGGCAGCAAGTTCGATGCTAATCCAGCTGGGCGTAAAATAGTGTAGTTTAAGCCACTAGTTTCCAGGTATCGCTCTACTGCTCGTTTTGCCTTAAATACAGGAGCATCTTCGTATCCCCGGTCTGCTCCTAGCACGGAAATAAAGACAAAGTGTTCTACTCCATTTGCTTTTGCGGAGTCTATAAGTTCGATGTTAGCGCGATAGTCTAAAGATAGGGCATCACCATCGGAACCATGAGTGCTGATAATGTACTGTACGCCCTGACAAGCTTTTTGAATATCCCTTTCTTGGCGCAAATCACCAATGAAGATGTTAGCTCCTCGGTGTTCTAACTCGCCGTAGCGCGAGGTGAGGCGGACAAATGCGCGTACCTCCTTTTCCCGTTCGCGTAAAAGTCGCACAACTCTGCGACCTATTCCCCCAGTGGCTCCAGTGACTAGAAACATATCGATTTTGGATTTTGGATTGTGGATGAGTCAATAGTCCAAAGTTTTTAACAGACGCTTTCATGAGAGCGCGTCTCTACAATGACTAATGACGAATAACTAAATTCTAGAATTCAACAATCACTGGCGTATGATCGCTCGGTTGAGCTAACTTTCTGGGAGCTACATCAATAGTGCAGCTTTTAGCACGCTCATATAACTCGGGTGTGAGATAGTGATGGTCAATACGCCAACCCAAGTTACGCCGAAAAGATACGGCTCGATAGTCCCACCAGCTATAATGTCCGCCTTCAGAGGTAAATTTGCGAAAAGCATCAGCAAATCCTAATAAGAGAATATCTCGTAATGCTTGGCGCTCTTTTTCTGATGCCATGATGTGATTTTCAGTACTCACATTATTATGAATATCTTTATCTTCTAGAGCAATGTTAAAGTCTCCACACATACAGATAGCAGGTGATGATAAAAGAAGCGATCGCAAATACTCCTGCAGCACTGTTAACCAACCCAGCTTGTATTCATATTTCTCGCTTTCCACAGCGGAACCATTAGGTACGTAAAGATTGACAATTCTGATACCGTCAATCACACCTGTGATCACCCGTTTTTGCTCATCCCAACCTGGTTTTACGTCTAACAGAATAGGCGTAAAACCACGGCTGACATCTTCTAGTGGTTTACGGCTTGCTATGGCAACACCGTTGTAAGCTTTTTGCCCTGATAGATAAAGATGGTAGCCCAATTGCTCGAAGGCAGCACAGGGAAATTTCTCATCTACAACTTTAGTTTCTTGCATACACAGGACATCAACGTGATTTTGACTCAACCAATCAACAACGTGTCCAAGACGAGTGCGAATCGAGTTGACATTCCAAGTAGCAATTTTCATCTTAATCAGTAGTCAGTAGTGAGTCCAGTGCTGTTCAAAGTAGCGTTGCCGTAGGCATTAGGAGGGTTTCCCGACCTAGGCAACTGGCGTTCGCCCTAAGGCGTGCCGAAGGCATACCCGTAAGGATCATTAATTATTTCCTCGATTACCCCACCTTTTCTTCTTCCCCTCCTGCAAGGCTCTCAAAAATTGATCCCCTTTAGATAATTTAGTATTTTTCGTTACAAAATGTTTGAATCATTATGATCCCCAAGATAGATGAATCGCTATCTTATTAAAGAGTAATGTAAAAAAGTATTGTCTGTGTAGTCATTATAATAAGTGGTGTGGAATAAGTCTGTGGCTATGTCAGGGTACGGTTAACCGAAATTGCGCTCGCTTGAGTGAGTCGAGTTAACTTAATAATCATGATGATTAGGTACAAATGCTCTACCGTCATCAGATGTCAGTCCTAGCGACAGGACTATTTACACCTGCTGAACCAAAACAACTTATGAAAATCGCTCAAGTAGCCCCCTTATGGGAACGAGTTCCGCCTCCTACATATGGAGGAATAGAGCTAGTCGTGAGTCGCTTGACCGATGAACTAGTGCATCGAGGTCATGATGTCACTTTGTTCGCATCTGGTGATTCGCAAACATTGGCTAGGTTAGAAGCAGTTTATCCTCGTGCATTGCGCTTAGACCCGAACGTCAAAGAGTATACAGCGTACGAAATGCTGGAACTCAGCCAAGTTTATCAGCTAGCAGAGGAATTTGATATCATCCACTCCCATTTGGGAATTTCGGCGTTAGCTTTGGCGAATTTTGTGCCAACACCCACAGTGCATACCCTGCACGGCAGATTTACAACAGACAACCGTAACGTATATACCCACCACCAAAAGCAACCATACGTCAGCATTAGTAACGCACAGCGTGAAATAAACCTCAACTATGTTGGCACGGTCTACAACGGGATTAATCCAGAAGATTACTCTTTTGTCGCCCAACCTCAAGAAGCCCCATATTTGGCATTCTTAGGACGCTTTTCGCCGGAAAAGGGACCGCAACACGCGATCGCCATTGCCAAGCAAACTGGCTGGCATCTCAAAATGGCAGGAAAAGTTGATGTAGTAGACTCTAAGTTTTTTGAACAAGAGATTGCCCCACACATTGATGGTCAGCAAATTCAATACCTAGGTGAAATTAACCACGCCGAAAAAGTTGAACTGCTGGGCAATGCTGCTATCACCCTCTTCCCAATAACCTGGCAAGAACCCTTTGGGTTAGTGATGATTGAATCAATGGCAACTGGTACACCAGTCATTGCCATGAATTTAGGTTCCGTATCCGAGGTGATTGCCCACGGAGTCTCAGGTTTTGTGTGCCAAAGCTTTGATGAAATGGCGGCAATGATTCCACGAGCTTTGGAACTCAATCGTCAAACTTGCCGAGAATATATAGAGAACAAGTTTAGCGTTATCCAAATGGTTGATGGGTACGAGGCGGTTTATGGAAAAATCATCAAAGACCGCATCAATTCAAACGGTCGCATTCATGCCGCTAGAATCCAATTTTAATCAACAACTTTTTTAGTGCATCTATAATCAACAAGTTTTCAAAAGGAGGACATAAATATGAGTCTGAACTCCAACAGTTGTCCCTGTTGCGGTGGTTCTCTGTTGCGTCATGTCCGTCATGGTGAATTCTACTGGTTTTGTAAAACCTGCTGGCAAGAAGTGCCATTGTTAAGTGTGAGTCGTATGCCCAACGCAGAAGCAAGAAGCACGGCAGTTGTTCCTCAACCAGTAGTCAAATCCTAGGTATTTAGAACTTAAGACTGATTAACCAATAAAAAGTTCCCAACTCCACCTGGTAAAATCAGGTGGAGTTCATTACTGGTCATAAGCTGTGCTAGCAGCCTTACTTTACGGCAAAGAAAATTTAAGTTTAGAACAAGTCGCTGATCCAACTCCCGGTGTGGGTGAAGTTGTTATAAAAGTGGAAGCAGCGACAACTTGCGGTACTGACTTGAAAGTTTGGCGTCGCGGCGGTCATGCTAAGATGCTCAAACCGCCAACTTTGTTTGGTCATGAAGCTGCTGGGGAGATTGTAGCCGTAGGAGAAGGTGTTACGGCTTGGCAGGTGGGCGATGGCGCAAAGCGCCCGCCCCAAAGGGGCGATCGCGTGGTGGCAAATAATTCTGCACCATGCATTAAGTGTTTTTTTTGTCAACGGCAAGAATACTCTCTTTGTCCAAATTTGACATGGAATAACGGGACTTTTGCCCAATACTTGAAAATTCCCGCACCTATTGTCCAACAGAATATGTTGCCAATTCCTGATGACTTGCCGTATGAATTGGCAGCAATGACAGAACCTCTAGCTTGTGTGCTGCATGGGGTAGCCCGTTCCAACGTCAAAGCAGGTGATTGCGTGGTCGTGTTGGGAGATGGGGCGATCGGGCTGATGTTTGTAGCAAAGTTGGCTCATGATCTCAAAGCTGAGGTGCTACTGTTTGGCGGGAATGACCAAAGACTAGAAATTGGGGAAAAATTAGGCGCGGCAAAAACCTTTAATTACCGTCAATTGCCGGATATTCCTAGTTTCGTCAAAGAACTGACACAAGGATGGGGTGCAGATGTTGTGATAGAAGCAACCGGTGTACCAAGTGTTTGGGAAACCGCAATTGCTTGCGCGCGTCCTGGTGCAACCGTTAACCTATTTGGCGGATGTCCCCGAGATACGAGTATTACTGTTAACACAGAACAGCTGCACTACAGCGAACTGACTCTTAAAGGAGTGTTTCATAATACTCCTGAATATGTTCGGGCGGCGCTGTCACTAATTGCAAGCAGGAAGGTTCCCTTTGAGTTGCTGATTAGCGAACATCGTCCTTTGCAGGATTTAGAACAGGTGTTTTGTGATATGAGGGAGCGTAAGGTCATTAAGGTAGCGATGATTCCGTAATCTTTATCTCAAGTGATACAAGCCCCCAACTTCGTCATGAGACTTCTTGTAAAAGTAGGATTAATGGATATTTAGAACCGCACATACACGCGGAGAAACGCAGATAAATTATCTGTGTGCATCTGTGTCCATCTGTGGTTTTTTTTCATAAAATTGGATTTTGCACTCTTGTTTATGGAGAAAGATAAAGATTTCCTTGTTTGGTGCCTCCAACTTCGTCATGGAGATTTCTTTTTAGGGATTTCCAAGAAATAAATTATTCATCTTGTGGGGTGGGCGTCCCCGCCCGCCCAGTTAATAGGACGGGCTAGAAGCCCATCCCACAAGAAAAAGCTGGATATTTTTTTATTTGGAAGTCCCTTACGAGGATATCAGGGCGGCTTTGCAATTTTGATTGTGCCAGCTGTCTTGGGGTTAAGTGTGCTTTTAGTGGCACAATGGCTTTACCCCAACCCTCGTGATTTTGAACAAGAAACCCCAACACTTAAAGGGGAAGGTTTGCCGCAAGTCTTTTGGATTTACCTGGGCGCTGTCGCACTTGTTGCTGCTGGGTATGCAGATTTTCCCCTCATTGCTTATCATTTCCAAAAGGGAGCCATAGCTACTGAGCAAACGATTCCCTTGCTTTATGCTTTGGCTATGGGAGTTGATGCTGTAGCCGCACTAGTATTTGGGCGTCTTTTTGACCGCACTGGCATTTCTATCCTCGTGGTTGCAGTTTTTCTGTCATTGATGTTCGCCCCGTTAGTTTTCTTAGGCAATTCTCATCTTGCCATTGTGGGAATGATTTTGTGGGGTATTGGAATGGGGGCGCAGGAATCAATTTTAAAAGCTGCTGTCGCTGGGATGGTACCAATGGACAAACGCGCTTCTGCTTACGGTACGTTTAGCGCTGGCTATGGTTTGGCATGGTTTTTGGGGAGCGCCTTGATGGGGATTTTATATGACCAATCAGTCAGCTTACTGGTTGTCTTTTCTGTCGTTATTCAATTCGCTGCTATTCCCATTTTCTGGCTGGTAGGAAGGCACTCAAGACTGTCATAGCCAATCTCGATAAGCCGAAATTTCATTGACGCTGATTTCAAATGGCGTCCCCTTGCCAAATGGAGGGTATACGCGGATTTTGGCGCTACTAGCAAAGCGTTCCAGCCTATTGCCAATTGGTGGAATATTGCTGACTATATGCCAGTAAGTGACGATGTCAGGACAGTCGATAACCAGCATTAAAGCACCATCATCGGTCGTGACATACCACTGACAGCTAGACAACAATGCTCGCGTAATTTGGTCGCACGCTTCAAAAAAGCACCTACCAGTGGAATGTTCCAGTTGCGATCGCAGTATTTTATCAACTTGCGTTGCCTCAGTTGAAGGCAAATCATCTGGAGGAAGAAAGGATCTATTTTTCATACAAGCCCCTTTAGATTAAGGGTTAATAAGCGAGGAAGTTGCGTTCACTATTATTCTTAGGTTCTGACCAAGTGCAAATCCAACCACAGGCGCGGATATATGTGCTTGATTTTTGACATTGGATCGCGCAGCAGTCGTGTTGCATTCAGGAAGACTACCTGAACTAGCCCCATATTTTCTGCTATCTCTCTTAAAACTTCTTTGTGAGCTTGCACATAAAGCATTATTTCCTCAGAGCAATAAATTCCTATGTATTGCAAGCGTTTAGGAGGTCGTCCCCAGTAAGAGGAGATAACTTTCACATAACAGCCGTCTAGTAATTCCCCTACTTTTGGGTAATAGTGATTGACGACCCTCATGAATTCTTTTGCTAGGATGTCTTCACTAATCATGACAAAAGATATTTTTGTAGGGATTGTCACACTATTAAATATAGCATAATTTTATTATACTTATAGTACAATTCTCCCTAATTTATTATAAATTTAAGATTAATATTTATGAATAAAAACAGCTTTTACTGTTTTTTATAAACCCAATTATACTTGAAATTACCTCACTGAAAAATCACATATTAACAGCTTGTAGGGTGAGCAATGCCCACCCTACACTTTTAGCTATCTAAAAGCAAAAATTAAGTAATATTGTTACTTTATTTTTCCCAAAAGACTCTTTTCAATAATGTACAATTTTGCACATTCCGATTACATTTAAATTTTTGAAGTGTCATTTTTTATCGGACATTACGCTCTGATACCAACACTTCTGCTACCAGGCTTGGCAATTCCTTAAGGTCGATATATCCGTCTGAAGCACGGCTGGGTGAAAGAAATGTATAGTCTGGATCGCACGCCCCGTTATCGTAAACTTGGACATACCACCTATCAGGAAATCCTGGGACAGCCAATTCCACAATGTACCAACTTTGACCAATAAGGCGAGAGTTAACAATGACAAACCATTCTCTATTTTCTTCTAAAACATTCCATTCAGCCATCAAAAACTCTAACGCTATTTGTCCCGCGTCAGTTGAAGTCAGTAGCATTATTT
The DNA here is from genome assembly GCF_002368435.1 of Kalymmatonema gypsitolerans NIES-4073. Taxonomy (GTDB): domain Bacteria; phylum Cyanobacteriota; class Cyanobacteriia; order Cyanobacteriales; family Nostocaceae; genus Kalymmatonema; species Kalymmatonema gypsitolerans. Next base: position 8,772,249 of record NZ_AP018268.1, on the reverse strand, counting down.
ACTCCTTATTTGAAACATCAGGATACAATCCCAATTCCTTAGATAGCTCACGCGCAACATGGATTAAAAACTGGGCACCATCCTGATTACCTTGATGTGCAAATCCAGTTGCTACTTGCATGATTGTCTGTATAAAACCAGCATCAAGTAATTCTGGTTGAGCTTCTAAAACTTCTGGCTCTTGACCATTTGGGCAACGAAGCAGTTGGTCAATGAGATTGAAATACAAGTCTTCTCGTTGTTGAGTCATGGTTAATAATTTATTGTTCAATTCCTTGCCAAAGTCTTTCTAACATTTCTACTTGTTGCTGAAAAACAGCAGCGCGATAAACCAGATATCTGTCATATAAGAAAACGAGTGTTCCCAGAAAAATAGGGAATAACAAAAAGAACCATCGTAATATCTTGACAGCTTTGTACTGTTCGGTGTTCGCTAAAGATTGCTTGACAAAGTTTGTAGCAGAATGGATGTTAGACCTATCTTGCTCTGATTTATCTTGTGTAGGAGTTAATCCAATTTCACTTGTATAACTGTGGTTAAGTTCACAAGCTAAACTCTTTGTTTGTACTAGCTCCATATGTCGCTCCCAAACCATGCTAAATACCACTAGCTCTGGAGAAAGTACTAATACAGTAACTAAACAAACTGTCAGAAATTGGACAAGTTTGAATTTCATTCAGCTATTACTGCTAACTGTTCGCTGTTAACTGTCAACTGCTAACCGTCAACTGCTAACTGTCTGTTGGGCTAAGAAGTCCCCCCTCATTCCTCGGCTTTCACCTAGGAATTTTGGGGGGTAGAGGGGAATCTCTGCGTAAATCCTATAGGTTTTATATCAGATCTCTCAACGCACAAGAATTTATTGGCATTGGATCAAGATTATTAAATTAATTAGGGTTGTACTCAAAGCTTGCAATTCTTACCAGATAAGTGTTATAAATTTTTTTTGGGTACAGGTACTAGACTTTCAGCCCTGGGGAACTAGTATTTATCAAGAGGGGTTCTGGTGTTTGTGTACTCAAGGTAAAACCTGTCTAGACTTTGGTAGTAGCAAGTTTTCTTGCTATTTTTTTAAGGATAAAGCTTGTACTCAAAAAAAGCATTACTATATATTTATATAGTAAAATAATAAATATTTTTGAAAAAGTCATAAAATTTAGGACTTTGTTCAAAAATAACAGAATATTAATCATCTTCTCAAAATCGTTTAAAATTAACTTTAATTAACTTTGTTAACTTTTAAAATCTCTATTTATGTACTTACTTGCTACAACTGACAGCAGTTATCTGTAAAGTGTTCCTCGCTCACCAATCTCTCAAATGTTGGTCACATAGGCTTTTATGGGCAAAAAACACCCTATGATTTGTGGTGTAATCATAAGAAGAAGCGCTGTAAAGTCTACACAGAAATACCTTGATCAAAAGGCATCTTTTTAGGATATAGTTCATGCATATAGCTCGCGACGTTACAGAACTGGTTGGACGGACTCCTTTAGTTCAGTTAAACAAAATCCCTCAAGCTGAAGGATGTGTAGGGAAGATTGTCGTTAAGTTGGAAGGAATGAACCCAGCAGCTTCGGTGAAAGACCGTATTGCTGCAAATATGGTGAAGGCGGCTGAGGAAGAGGGGCTGATTCAGCCAGGAAAAAGCATTTTAGTTGAGCCGACATCGGGGAATACAGGAATTGGACTGGCGATGGTGGCGGCGGCGCGTGGCTATGATTTGATTTTGACAATGCCGGAAACTATGAGCATGGAACGACGCGCTATGCTACGAGCATACGGTGCTGCTTTGGAATTGACACCTGGGATTGAGGGAATGCGGGGTGCGATTCGCAAAGCCGAAGAAATCGTCGCTAATACTCCCAATGCTTTTATGTTGCAACAATTCCGCAACCCAGCGAACCCCAAAATTCACAGAGAAACCACAGCAGAGGAGATTTGGGCAGATACCGATGGGAAAGTGGATATTGTTATTGCAGGTGTGGGTACTGGTGGAACGATTACCGGAGTTGCAGAAGTCCTCAAAGCACGCAAACCGAGTTTTCAGGCGATCGCTGTAGAACCAAGTAACAGCGCCGTGCTTTCTGGAGGTCAAGCAGGATCACATAAAATTCAAGGTATTGGTGCCGGATTTGTCCCAGATGTTCTGCGCACCGATTTAATAGATGAAGTGATTACTGTCAGCGATGAGCAGGCGATCGCCTTTGGGCGACGGTTAGCGAGGGAAGAAGGTTTATTATCCGGTATATCCTCTGGTGCTGCTTTGTATGCAGCGATTCAGGTAGCAAAACGCCTACAAAACGCAGGTAGTTTAATCGTGATGATTCAGCCTTCTTTTGGCGAACGTTACCTCAGCACCCCCATGTTTCAAGATAAGATGTTGGAAACTGCCCGATAAGGTAACCCACACGCCCCACTTGCCTGTGATTTACAGCCGTTTGTATTTACACCTATTTTCAATTAATTGAACCACAGATTTTCGTAGAGGCAGGCAGTGCTCATACGTGTCAACTTCAGCCAAAACTCTTCTGAAATCTCGTTTCCAGGTTCGACCTGGAAATGCCCTTGAAGCGGCTAGTAACGCAAGTAAGGCAGGCAGAGCCTACCAGTAAGCATTCCCAGCCTAAGGCTGGGAACGAGGCAATCTCTAAAAAGCGCCCCTCCCCGCCTGCGGGGAGGCAGGGTGGTTTCATACAAAGAAAGAAAAATAATAATAATTTGTAGAGGGTGGAGAAAAATTGATAAATAAAAAGTATGAATCTCATCGAACAATTGCAGCAAATCCCAGACTATCGACATATTCGGGGACGAAGACATGACTTCTGGTTGGTATTATTGTTGATCTTATTGGGAGCAATGACAGGGTATTGGGGCTACCGACCATTGGAAGATTTTACCAGAGTACACAGACAAGGCTTGATTGAACTGTTAAGCCTAGATGAGACAATCAAGTTTCCATCCTACTCAACGTTCCGACGAGTACTGAAAACATTAGATTTTCAGCCATTCACCGACTTATTCAATAATTGGGCATCAGTTCTTGTGCCACCGATGCCAGGAGAAAGATTGGCAATTGATGGTAAAGGTATTCGCTGCACAGTAACAGATTACAGTCAGTCCTACCAAAACTTTATCAGTACAGTATCAGTTTATAGTCACGGGCGGGGCATTGTACTCAGGATGCAACCAATGTCGAACAAAAAAATTAGTGAGATGGCGATCGCACAGCAATTAATATCCGAATTTTGTGCTCAACAAGTGATGTTCACTCTTGATGCTTTGCATTGCCAAAAAAAACAGTATCGCTGATTATTAATGGTGGCAACGACTACATGATTGGATTAAAAGAAAATCAACCGACGCTCTACAAAATGGCTCAAACTCAGTCACACAAACAGGAACCTTTGAGCAGTACTACAACAGAAGATGATACTCACGATCGCTCGGTCAAGCGTTGTTGTCAGGTATTCGCCGCTCCAGAAAAATTACAAAGTCAATGGGCTGGACTTAAAACCTTTGTCCAAGTTGAACGTTCTGGTATTCGTGATGGTCAATCATTTCAAGAGCGTCAGTTCTATATTTGTAGTCAGATCATGTCGGCTCAAGATGCTCTAACCGACACCCAGAAACATTGGGGAATTGAAAACCGGCTCCATTGGGTTCGCGATGTGACCTTTCCCTTCAGACTTTCCACTACGACGAGGTGGCAATGCACCAGTTAACTGGGCAATATTACATAATTTTTTCATCACTCTTGCCAGATTTCTTGGTTTTCGCACTATCCCTCAAGCTCAACGTGCTTTAGCCAATCAAATCCAAAAGGTTTTTTCTTTCTTTGTATGAAACCACCCTGCTCCCCGCCTGCGGGGAGGGGATTAAGGGGTGGGGTCAGATCAACGTGGAATAAAGGTTTCAACGTGATTGTTGACACCAATGGGCAATGCCGTGCCCTTAGCCCGTAGCGGTGTATCAAACTAAATATCTAGTATTCGGTACGATGGGGAAGAAAGCGTACTCGTACCACGCTGTCCAAATGAAACTGCGAATCCATCGACCACGCTTTTCGGTATTTAACTCATAATCAAATGCTCCCAGTGACTGATCAATAGAAGATAAGTGGGATTCACAACCGCAGCCGTGTTGATAGGTAAAACCATACTTGGAAGCAATGCTTTGTATCTTCATCTGCACAGCAAACACTTTTCCAGCATGCAGGACTGCATCCCAAGAGCGCTTGTGTTCTATATCACGCGGGTCAAACCGTAAAGCTCGTTCTTCAAAAACGCTATCTCGGTCAATGGGAGCAAGATGCACTTGGTAAAAGCTGGCGGGAAGTTCATAATCAAACTCATTAAACAATTCCAGACCAATGCGAGCGACCTTCACTTCGTTAGAGTAATCTGCTCCCTTTGACTCCAATTCACGCAGAACTGCTTCAAAATCTGGATATCTCTCAATTTTAAAGTCTTGTCCGTAGAACTCAAGTGTTTCCTGCGCCAACAATCCGAACAACTCACGAAACGCGGGTTTGAGGTGAGCTAGTTCCGGGCGTTCGTTAAATAAATCAACGTCTCCCTGCTCCAATTTATATTGAAACAACTGCGCCATCTCAACATAACTCTGTGGATTTGCCAGTCCAACACCAGCCTCTCCTACAGCAATGTCTTGCCACACCTTTGGCAATTGAGAAATAGGAACCGCATTTTCTCCAACGATGACTTGAACTTGAGGAGCATCTAGAATAAGCATAGGCAAACTCCACAGGAATATCCGCAGCTAAATTAACCCTGAGTTTACCTTGAGGAGCGTTTTTGCTGTATGGTGGGCGTCACCCATCAACTCATTTTTACGCCTTGTCAAACCTTAAAACTTTCTCAAAAAACGCACCCTCAAGGATTGTTGCAATACTATACAAGGGAATCTATCCGTAGATTTTGCCTAATTATAGGGGGATAGCTGTGGAATTTTTGTCGGATTCAGTTGTGCTATCACGTATGCAGTTTGCCCTAACTGCACTGTTTCATATGCTCTGGCCCGTGCTAACCACTGGTATGGGAATTTACCTGGTGATCGTTGAAGGAGTGTGGCTCAAGACTCGTAACCCTGATTACTACCTTCATGCCCGCTTTTGGTCTAAGTTCTACGTCCTGAACTTTGGGATTGGTGTAGCAACAGGCATTCCAATGGAGTTTCAGTTTGGCACCAATTGGTCACGCTTTTCGGAAGCAGTTGGCAACTTTTTTGGCAGTGTCATTGGGTTTGAAGCTTCTTGGGCATTTATGCTCGAAGCTGCTTTTCTAGGCATTATGCTATTTGGTTGGGAGCGTGTCAATCCTATAATTCACTATCTCTCCACCATCCTTGTTGCAGTTGGCGCAAACTTATCAACGCTGTGGATTTTAACAGCAAACTCTTGGATGCAAACCCCAGCAGGTGGGGAACTTGTCAATGGCAAGTTTGTTGTCCATAATTACTTTGCGGCGATCGCCAACCCGTTCATGAAGAACAGTGTTCTCCATATGTTCTTTGCGACATTGGAGACTTCGTTGTTTGTGATTGGTGGGATTAGCGCTTGGTACATTCTCAACCGTCGCCACGAAGCCTTCTTTTCTAAGTCTTTGAAGATTGCCTTGGCTGCGGCGATCGCCGTTGCTCCATTGCAGATTTATATTGGACATTTAAGTGGAGAACAAGTCTATCAGTATCAGCCTTCAAAACTAGCCGCAATGGAGGCGCAATGGGAGACAACACCCGCAGGACAGCCAGCAGATTGGAGCTTACTGGCTATACCCAACGACAAAGCACAGAAAAATGACTGGGAAATTACCGTTCCCAATGCCCTAGGATACATTCTGGAATTCAAGAAAAATCTCACCTACCCAGTACGCGGATTGAGTGAGTGGAAACCAGAAGACCGTCCTCACATGATTGGTTTAATTTACTACGCTTTCCGCACCATGATTGCGATTGGATTTTTCTTCGCGGGATTGATGCTGTTGAGCGTTTTGCAGTGGTTGCGAGGTAAACTCTCAGCGGAAAATATTGGTCAGCAGCGTTGGCTGATGCGTGGTTGGGTCTTTGCAGCTCCTCTAGGATACATCGCCGTAGACTCAGGCTGGATTGTGCGTTGTGTTGGACGACAACCGTGGATTCTCTACGGGCAAATTCGCACGGTTGATGGGGCATCTAATCTACCTGCAAGTAATGTCTTAGTCTCGCTCACTAGCTTTGCTGTCGTCTACAGCATTTTGTTTGTTGGGGTTTTGTACTTTGGCAGCCGCATTATTCGTAGGGGTCCTAATCTAGAACTCCCTGTGCCAGGAGTTGAACCCAACAGACCCGCCGTTAATACAACCCCTGGTGAGTTTGTTCCAGACGAGCGCCCTGTAGAAGCACAACAATGAACGAAAGTCAAGAGTCAGTTATTTTGACAAGTATCCTAGCGTAGTAGTCTATCAATTTTGATTTGAACGGTTCGTAGTAAGCGCTGTGTACCCTACGGGAAGCCCTTCGGGTATGTCCTTCGGACACGCTGCGCGAACGCAGTCGCCTACGGAGGGAAACCCTCCTGCAGCGCTGTCTCACCGCTCTCGCGTCTACGCTCTTGCAGCCTAGGACTAAAGTCCTTACTACGAACTTATACAACCATCATGATTAATGTGACAAACTACTAGTGCTAGGCGCAAATCAAGGCACATCACCCAAAGAGGTTGTATGGAGACGCTAGAGTATTTTCTGCCCCAGGTATGGTTTGTCATTTTAGCTCTGTTCTTGTTCCTCTATGTGATGCTGGATGGATTTGACTTAGGAGTGGGCATCTTATCTCTAACCTCCTCCGATGAAGAACGCCGGGGCATCTTGATGACGAGCTTAAGCAACATTTGGGATGCCAATGAAACCTGGTTGGTTCTCATGGCAGGGGGTCTTTTTGGAGCATTTCCCCTAGCTTATGGCACAATTCTCAACGCACTGTACATCCCAATTCTCACTATGGTGTTTGGGTTCATCTTTCGTGCTGTGGCGTTTGAGTTCCGGGAGCTAGCAAACCGAAAATTCTTTTGGAATTTCGCCTTTGGTGCTGGGAGTTTTGTCGCCGCACTCGGTCAAGGTTTCGCCCTTGGTGCTGTGTTAAAAGGGATTCCAGTTGATGAGACAGGTCACTTTATTGGGACATCTTGGGACTGGCTGAGCTGGCAAACAGTGCTGGTGGCTCTAACTTTAATTCAAGCATATGTCCTCATTGGCTCAACTTATCTTGTTTGGAAAACAACAGGCGAACTGCAAACAACTCACTATAAAACCGCCAAAATTGCGGCTTTGACAACGCTAATTGGTGCCATTTTCATCACAATTACGACACCTATATTTTATGAAAGTGTCAGGGCTCGCTTGTTTCAGCCGCCGCTCGTTTATATCTTCGCTGTCATTCCCATACTGGGAGTTGTGCTGATTTGGCAACTTCTCCAAAGCCTGAACCGTAAAGAAGAAAGAGCGCCCTTTGTTTGGACAATTCTTCTTTTCGTTCTCACATTCCTGGGACTAGGGTTAATTGTTTTCCCTTATATTATTCCCACGCAAATCACCATTTATGAAGCATCTGCTGATCCCAGTTCGCTGGTGATCATGATTATCTTCATTGGCTTCCTTATTCCCGTTATGCTGTTTTACAACCTTTACCAGTACATTGTTTTCCGGGGCAAAGTGACTGACGGTCATTACGGAGGCGAGTAATACGCGCGTTGCGTTCAAAACCTCTCTCCGAAGTTCGGAGAGAGTTGCCCGTAAGGGCAGGGCGATGCTTCATTGGTTGCAAAAAAGGTTATTTTTTATTTTTTAAACAAGTAATAATCAAAATAAATTCAACTGGTCGCGGCAATCGCCTTCCACCATACGTACTCGTTGGTGTGGTCAGCCGCTTACGAGCCTTGGGTACTGGGTACTGGGGATTGGGAAAAGATTCCAAAAATGGTACGGGGCTTTATTGCCCCGGACATAATTTTTCGTTTGAAATACCACTACCCCAATCCCTAATCCCCAATCCCTAATCCCTTTTACCTTATTTACTTCGCTGTAGGATTATTTATGATCAATCAAGATTTTACTTTACAAAATATTATTTGTATCTCTTAGATATTTTTCAATCATTAGCGTTTTTATCCAAGAAGAAATAAGCTTTTTTTGTAGAAAAAAATTGTATAAATGGCTTTGAAACCACAGCATACTTTTTTCCGCTACTTTTCTAATAAACAGAAGTAAAAATTCAAACAGGGATAAAAATTGAAATTTTATGAAAACTTGTTATTTGTAAAATCTTAGCCAAGTTAGTATTTTTACTAAAAAGAAAAATTTATATTTTGCTATATTTATTCTGAAATATTTACATAAATTCGTGAATACTTTTGAACTAGTCAAATTTATACAGGTTCTTAACCAAAAAACTTGAGCATGAAAAAAATCAGCAGACGCCAAGCGCTGAAGATGGCAGCGCTTGCAGGAGGTTCTATTGTGCTTCCCGTAGGACTTCACTATCGCGGATACGCTCAGAATGTCAATAACTCAGTTCAGCCATTTACACTTGGGTTCCGCACACCACCAGTGTTGAGTCCTGTACGCAGCGATGCAACAACTGATTACTACCAAATCACGATGCAGACTGCTCAAGTAGGGATTCTACCAGGGCAAACGACGGAGATTTGGGGCTATAACGGTATATTTCCGGGACCGACAATTAAACAGCGTAAAGATCGACAATCAGTTGTGCGGTTTATCAATAATATTGCTATCAAACAACGTAGCAATCGACTATCTATGTGGTTTCCCAAGACTCTTAGTGTAAACACCTCAGTCCATTTACATGGAATGGCATCCCAACCGCAGTACGATGGCTACGCTAGGGATTTTGTTTCTACGGGGTACTACAAGGATTATGTCTATCCCAACACTAACGCTGCTACTTTGTGGTACCACGACCATGCTCATGGTAGAACTTCCCAAAATGTTTACATGGGGTTGGCTGGGATGTACATTGTCCAAGATGACAATGAACTTAATTTGCCACTGCCCAAGGATGATTATGATATCCCTTTAATCATTCAGGATAAGCAATTCGCGTCTGATAATTCACTCATTTTTAATGACCAAGCTCATGTGCGCCTAATGGGGGATGTGATTACAGTCAATGGTGTGCCTTGGCCCCGCATGGAAGTGGCTAACCGCAAATACCGTTTTCGGGTGTTAAACGCATCAATTTCCCGTTCTTACAGACTTGCTCTAAGTACTGGTGATGACTTGATTGTGATTGGAACTGATGGGGGATTGATGCCTGCACCAGTAAATACTAGAGATATGCGTCTTGCAACGGGTGAGCGTTATGACTTGATTATCGATTTTTCTAAATATCCTATAGGAACTCAGGTAGTACTGGAAAATCTGGGGCTGCCTAATAACGATGATTTCAACGATACAGATAAAATTATGCGCTTTGACGTGGTGCGTGCCGAGACTGATAACAGCCTTGTTCCCAGCACACTACGCAATATTGAATTCATACCAGAATCTTCAGCTGTACGGACTCGCAACTTCACGGTGCAGCAGAGAAGTAGTGATAAATTGTGGGTGATCAACAACAATGGATGGGATCGAAATCGAGTCGATGCAAATCCTCAACTCGAAGACGTGGAAATATGGACATTTAACAACACCGCAAATGTCTCGTTTCATCCAATGCACCTTCACCTCATTGATGGTCGGATACTTGACCGTAATGGTCAACAGCCTTTTGTTTATGAGCGTGGTTTGAAGGATGTTTTCTATGTTGGTGAAAACGAGACTGTACGGGTGATTGGGAGGTTTAGACCTCACACGGGTAAATATATGTACCATTGCCACAACATAGTTCACGAAGACCACGACATGATGAGTCAATTTGAAGTGGGGCAAGGTGGGGTAGATCCAATGTCAGCTCCGGCGAAACCTCTTCCAGCACCACCGATTTAACTTCTTCTACGATGCACTTTAACCCGTTTGTTGGGGTCTTGCTTGCTTACCCAACAGAGGAATTTGTGCATTTGCGGCTCATTTTTTAGCTTCTCCAGCGAGTTCAATTCCTGTGCTAAGCGTGTATTATCGTACAGGGTGTGAATCTGCTTATGGCAGGCAGAACAGATATTGATCTTCGGTCCATGATGACCCTTTTTCTGCTTAGGAATCAGATGGTGAACCGTTAATGGTTCCACTTCTCTTTCACACAACTCGCAAGTCATGTTATGTTGTTGACCTAATGTTATTGATACTATTTGTATTATTACGTAATACTTATATGGTAATGGTGGGATAGTTTCCCATCGACCATTACCGATTACCGAATGTTCCAATAGTTATTAGTATTGGTGTTGGCTACTTTGAGAGTATTGGCTCAAATATCAGATATGTCCCGCCCAAACCTTCTACAATTGTGCGTGTATTAGCAACCATCATTTTTTGATAAGTGTCCGCTTCGCTTCCTGGCGCACCTAAGTTATCAACAAATAGCTTTCTTTCTGACACTTTCACTTTTGTGTCTTTGGCGACAGATTTCATCAAATCAGGGTTATTTCTTGTTTCTAGAAAAACTGTTGGAACCCCAGATTGTTTGATGTATCTTGTCAGTGCTTTTACTCGGGTTGCAGTAGGTTTAGACTGATCACTAACACCTTCCGAAGCCGCTGCATATGAAAGACCGTAAGCTTTGGCATAATAACCCATTGCATCGAGGGTTGTGACTAATTCGCGTTGTTTGGCGGGAACGCTACCAATTCTTGACTTAATCCAAGCATCCAATTTGGTGAGTTCATTTTTGACTTTTTGCGCGTTGCTGCTGTAAAGCGATGCATTTTCTGGTATTGCTTTACCCAAATTACTGCTAATGACCTCTACCATCCTGATACCATTGTTAGCATTGTGCCAAATGTAAGGGTCTGGTACTGTGTTACCATCTCCTCTAAACTCTAGTGGTTGAGGAACAGCACGTTGAGCAACTGCAATTTTAGGCACACTGTTTTTACTCGCTTTCATTAACTTGAGCAAACTAGGTTCTAAATTGTACCCAGTGAAAAGAATCAATTGAGCTTGCTCAATGGCTTGGCGATCTTCTGGTTTTGGTTGATAAAGGTAGGGATTTGTATCAGGGGGAATTAAGCAGGTGAGATTAATTGTCTCCTGTGCAATCTGTTTGGTTAAGTCGCATAATACGCTTGTCGTTACCACGACTTTAGGAAGGTTACTGTTGAGTTCAGAAACAGTCGCAGTAGAAGAAGTGTTGGCTACACTACCCAGATTCTGACACCCGAACAAGCCAATGCTAAGAGCGACGAGAGCAGTACGTAATGGTAGGGTTAATCGTAATGTTTTTGACATAACAACTTTTATTTGCATAAACATAATAATGATGGCGGATATTGCTTCTACGGGTTGTTTTCGCCAGCTATATTATGCATCTTTAGGAAATTATAGAAAAATTTTCATAAGCGAAACCCCCCTTTTTCCTTATCCCCGCCAACTCCCCGTTTATAAGGACAGACAAGGAAAAACTTTTTAGTGGGGGAATGAAAGGGATGAAATAAATGGGGAGATTTTTGTTAAACTTATGAATATGTAATGAATAAAAAAAAATTGAATAATTGGAAATAAAAAATATGAACTATAAATTTTAGACAAATTCATAATTCATATTTTACATTCTTACTTGACAATTTATAAATGGTTGGATAAAGGGTTGGAGAGAGGTAACTTGCCTTGTAGCTTAAGTCTAGCTTGAGCGCAACTGGCACAATTGCAACCCATTTGATCCTTGATCGGATTAGACTCTTGAGAGGAATTTGCTGTTACTGACTCAGAAAGTGATTGCTCAGATGCCAAAGCAAGGTGTGGTTGAGCAGGTGCAGATTTCACAATTGATGCTTGTGCAGGTTTGGCTAACAGCAGCATAGATGCTACAAGTGCAGGAGACGCTAGAATAATCAGTTTAGCTACTTTCATAATTTACGAAAACATAGGAGTCTTGCAGATACAGCATAACTAATTTTCTCTCAAGAGTCATTAGACTTATTTATAAAGGGGTATAAAATAAATCACCTCTTGCTTGCTGAATTCCCGCTTGAAATTGCAAACAAGAAATCAGCCGCGCCCGAAACTTTGACCAAAATTAATGGGATACAAGCCCCGTCCTAAAGGAGCGGCTTTTTCTTGGTTTTTAGTGTCAGCACCCCTAGTGTTATCTACCGCACTGACATCAGCACAAGCTCATAGTCATGCTGATGAAACTGAATACTTCATAGGGCGAGATACTTTGCAGGTTCTTACCAGCGGTACGTACGCTGGATTGGAAAACCCGAACTATAATCGTCTGACTTTTGTGTATGCACATAGGGAAGAAGACCCCACAACCAACCATTTCCACGGTATTGGTGCTTACAGCTATTTAGGGTCACAAAACAGTCCAACCATTACCTCAACGAGCACAAATAACAGAATTCCTGAACCATACACACAACAATCGCCCCTAACATTATTACCAGGAACAGGAGTTTTTACTGGTCGTTTAATTAATGTGTAGTAGATTAGTTATTGCCATTCTAGACCCTGGTAGTTGAGGCACTTCAATTATTGATAGGAGAAAGAAATGACTACAGCAAAAAACTCTAGAGAGAAGATAGCTAAAGCTTTAAGCAAGAGATTATCTGGTTTATCAAAAGAGGAATTAGAAGAAGTCATCGTGAATTTGGCCAATGATATATACTTAGACGTTAAATCATTGAACAACAGTTTTAGCATAAACTCTGCTGTCAATCTAGTTCATGACGCAGTAGATAAATTAAAGGCTAACGCCCAAGAGGAAGAAAATTGAGATTGCTTTCGTGCTTAGTTCTTGGCTATCAATATCTACTGCATTATGTGAACTACCTGTATCTGCTTTGACTGTGCAGTAATTCAGGGTATTCTTTTGAGGCCAAGCTCTTTAGCCACCTTTTTTAGTTTCACGTCGAAGGAGAGTTTGGTGGCTCTAAGCTCAGTTTTTAATACTTTTGGCAATTTAGCATACACATCTAGTATTTATGAACTAGTTCCCAAACAACATCTGGGTCGAGCATCGGGTATGGTTCAAATAGCAGATGCCGCTGCGCGACTAGTCTCACCATTATTAGCTGGTGTACTGTTAACTGGTATTGGACTACGTGGAATAATTATACTCGATAGCATAACTTTTATTGTTTCTTTGGCTGCGCTAACCAGCGTTAGATTTAAATCGGTGCCTATTACTGCTTCAGTTAACACGCCACTATTGCAGGAAGTTGTTTACGGATGGAATTATATTGCCACACGCAAAGGATTATTAGCGCTGTTAATTTTCTTTGCTAGTAGTAACTTTGCTACTAGTATTGCTGAAGTCCTAGTAAAACCACTAGTGCTAACTTTTACAAATGCTGCGGCGCTTGGTATATTACTATCTCTGGCAGGCAGTGGTTTAATGTTGGGTAGCATATTAATGAGTGTTTGGGGTGGACCAAAAAAAAATCGCATCCTTGGCGTACTAGGCTTTGAGGCTATTCTTGGATTTTGCCTTATATTTATTGGCTTACAAGCTTCTATAACTCTGATTACAGCAGCTGGTTTCGTTGCTTTTTTTAGTGTTCCTATTATCAATGGTTGTAGTCAGACCATTTGGCTTACTTTAGTGGCTCCGGATGTGCACGGAAGAGTGTTTGCTGTTCGACACACAATTGCTTGGGCTTCTCGACCGCTGGCATATTTAGTCGCTGGGCCATTGACAGATAAAGTTTTTGAGCTGTTCAAATATTCATAGTTAAGGTGAAATCATTTTAACTATAAAAGCTCCTGTGTTACCGGGCGCTTGATCATCATGGAAAAGTTAGAAACATTCTTATATTGCCAAGGAAAATCAGCATCAGATACGCTTACGAAAGTCAATGTTCTCCAGGCTGCGGGAAATTGATCAATTTAGGAGCGCGAGACATTCTTTCATTTCCTGCGCTTCCTCAGATCCGGAAGCAAGAAGAAGTTTTTTAGTACTGCTGTACTCCTTGGCAACCGTTCTCAATGTCGCAGAGGCGATCGCCAAATCACTATTTCCTGAATCATACTCACCTGGGGGCGTATCTTCTGCTACTTCGCACCTAGCCGCTTTAGAAATCTCGCCATATCTGGAGATATCACGAGGCGAATTGCTGAATTTATACAAAATTCGGATAGCCAACCGGAAGTCTTCTAGATGCTGTTTAGTAAGCCTTGTACCCTGCTCTATAGTGATGCGTAGAGCTTCGAGAAGTCCTTTTGCTGCTTCAAGGGCGATCGCGTGCTGTTTGTTCATTGTCAAATCACGTTTCATGCTCCGGTATCCATTCCAGCGACTGCATTCTTTTCCCCATGCTGTTTTGGGGCGTGTGTCGTATGTCCAAGGCTTGGTTTTGTAAATCAGTTCGCAGTGCTTTTGTCTTGCTTCCTCAGTCCAACGCGGTTAATTACCACTCCCACAAACGAGGAGTATAGCAATCTCAATGTACAACCTGTGCGATCGCTCCAAAATTCTACCGAACCAGAAAACCAATATCTGTTTAATAGCAGTAATAGTCGTTGGCAAGGATCGCTTGAGGGAGCAACAATTGGTTTACAATTGGTGTCATTGAGCAATGGTTTAAATATTGCTGACCAGTCAGGGTCAAATCTCTTCAACTCTGTTGGCGATATTTACACTATCGGCAGTGGGGATGATTTTTCTTTCACTCCTACTTTTTGGACTGACGCTGCTACCCCACAAGGAAATTATTCAGCTACATTCAAGCTTATAGATTTAGGTACTGCTAATAACCGCACACTTCTCGGCGAGTCTGGCACCTTCAGTTTTGATTTTCAAGTCAAGCCAATACCTGAACCTACAACCACAATTGGACTCGGTGTTGTTGGGTTACTAGCGTTTTCGCTTTTTCGACACAAGAAACGTACTGCTAACAGATTGGGTAGCTAATCAGGTGACAATAGAAAGCGGGTTTCTTGGAGAAAGCCGCTTTCTGTCTACAGTCGATTAAATTTCAGGAAGATAATAAAAAGTCCCGAACCGCTTCAACCACAGCCTGTGGGTATTCCTCATGCATTCCTAACGAACCTGGAAGAACAACTGTTTGTACTCCCGGTAAAGTTGCCAAAGCATCCATTTCAGCACGAGATTTGGCAGGGCTGGATTCTCCAATAACAACTTTCAACGGTACAGACAAACCCCGAGCAAGTGCTAGAAAATCATCTTGGTTGTCTACAGCATCGAGGGTACCAGTGACAAACGCAGCCGGAGCATATCTTCCCCCTGGCTGTTGAGTATTGCGCCATTTATGCTGGATGAAGTCGGGCGTCAGTTTTGCCGCATCTACGTAGACGTGGCGGCGATACATAAAACTCAGGAAAGAGGGTAAGGTGTTGAGCTTGTAAAGAATTTGACCAACAAAAGGCGATCGCACCAACTCTCTAACCATCCCAGTAGTTTGCTGATTGAGTCCCATAACCCGTAACGGACCGCGCCAAGTCGGAGCTACCAAGACTACACGCGAAAATGCTGATGGTATTTTATTTGCAAGTTGCAGAACATACGCTGCGCTATGACCAGCCGCAACCACTGCTACTGGCGTCTTTATTACAGATGTGACGAAACCTTCCAGAAATTCCTGGTACAAAGCTGGTCCATAATTTACCGCTAGGCGTGAAGATTGCCCAAAACCAGGCCAATCCACTGCGACTACTTGAAAATTGGGAGAGAGCAATTTGCCGATTTCGCCCATTTCTGAGCGCATAGAAACGGTACTGAAAGCTGGGAGTAGCAAAAGCTGCGAACCTTTTCCTAAACTTTCATACACAGCACGCAATTGCTGGTTTTCCCAGTTCCAAAAATATTCTTGAACGACTCCACCAATCTCACTATAGGGAGATGCAGATAATAAGTTGGTTGACATGACAAAACATTTTCTTAAAAGGTTTGGCTATTTCAGTTTTCTGATAAGTCAATAGTCCGGTGTCCATAGCCTATAATCCATAGTTTTTTACTATTAACTATTGACTATTAACTATTAACTAACTATTGACGATTAACTATATGTTAGCCATTAGCGATTAACTGACATTCCAACGCTTTTTTTTGCATAGTTTTAAAAATGTTGTAAAATCCATTAGCTCGCGAGGGTGTCAGGCTGACATTTAAACCTGTTTCTTGAATAAAATCTGGAGTGAGTTGCACAATTTCACCAGAGGTTAATCCATTTAACCCTTCGACCAAAAGCCCGACTAATCCTTTGGTTAATTGAGAATCAGAATCTCCTTGGAATATGACTTTATCGTCTTCCAGAGTCGCTGTGACAAAAACTTGGGAAGCGCAGCCAGAAACTTTGTTTTCTGGTACTTTGTCAGCTTCTGGGAACTCCTTGAGCCGCTGACCATACCAAATGAGCTGTTCATAACGTCGCTTAGGGTCAGAGGCTCGTTGGAAGCGTTGGACAATTTTAGCAAGATTTGGTGGCAAGGAATCAATGGTAGAGGACATAACACAGGTAGGAACTATGAATCTACATCACCTTGAGTTTAAATTATCTTCATGATGATTGCTTGTTTACTGTTAATTAACCTCTTTCCAGAAAGGCTCATTGGCACCTAGCACTTGCCTGACTACGTGAAACATTATTGAGAGGTGATTCGTCATTACATATCGTAATACCCCAACCTACGGGTACCTTGAGGATGGGGTATTATGGTGCTTTTGGATAATTTATGGCTCTTGTGTGCCTATTTTCCTCGCTTGTTCACTATCCTGTCACAGGAGCAAGACCTCGCATTTGACGAATACCATTGATGCAGGCTACGCAATCACAGCCATATTTGGCTACGGCTGCTTCGCTTTCTTCATCAGTGAATTTCAGTTCTCCGGCGGCTTTATTTTGATCGCCTTGTGGTGCGGCAAATTCCACGGAGGAACCAGAAGTGTTGTTAACCCGCGAACACGTTAGACGAGGGGTTGCTTTGTGAGGGGAACTTGTGCAGGAGAGATTGTTGCTGGCTGGCTTCACTGTTTGATTTGCTCTAGCTGGTTGGGTCATCATTGCCAAAGACAGCATAGAAGCAAACAGTACTGGACTAGAAAGCAAGGTGAAGACAAATTTTCTGTTCATCTGCTTAAAAACATCTGTAACTACAGAAGGTATGGCTTTAATGTTTTCAGATCCTTTGGTTGGTATTCAGTAAATTTTGTGCAAAGTTGCGTCATGAAATTGCACTTAATACTAACAAAGTAGCCATCATTGTACCAGAAGCGATTTATCGCGTCCAGAAAAAGGCAAGAGGAATAAAGAGGTAGATGCAGCCAAGGAGAAACACTTGACACGAAAAATGAAACTGTTCTCTCGTCTTTTTTTACTCGCCCTTGCGTTCAAGCTTACTTTGTTTGATGTAAATGAGTCTTTACTGCAATTTTGAACTACCTTTAACCAAATGGAAAAATACGTAACATAGTAAGTCAAAGTTATTGACTGAGTTAGCATGAGCTAAGTTCCTGACTCAGGCGAAGTCAGTCAAAATCTCAGCATCCAACCAAATGTAGTTAGTAATAATAAAGACAAACGTGTTTTTAGCAGTTGATTGTACGCCGGGAATATGTCGAGTAGATCCCGCAAATTCATTTGTGGGCTGTGTTGCGAGCTTAAGCCAAATCTCGGTACACTGATAGTTCATCCACTCTCATTTCAAAAGGCATTCCTTGACCCTTGGGAGGACAGAGGCGAATTTTTGCACTGCTGACAAGTGTATGTAGCAATGCAGCCATCGTCACAAGTTTCTGTAACATACGCCAGTTTGTCACTTGGTCTGGACATTCAATGACTAAAGTCAAAGTACTCACGTGAGTGGTTACGTACCACCGACAATTAGACAATAAATCTTGGATAGTGCGATCGCACCCTTCATAAAAGTATCTACTAATAGAATACTCGAGTTGCTGCCGCAGGATAATATCTGCTGATGTAGCTTGAACAGGGCGTGAATCCTCTTCGTGAAAAAAATGTTTGCTCTTCATCTCCTTGTCTCTCGATTACTCTAACTATTTTCCAATGACCATTGCATAGAGTACGTCTTTCTTTGTTTCTAAAAATTCCTGAGTTTCGTCATCATAGAAAGCACCAATACCGCTACACTGAATATCCCAATAGTTGCTGAATAAATACACTCTCTGTCCCAAAAAACCAGCAACTTGCATCGCCGTTTGATAATTGCTGTAGTTAGAAACAAAAAATAAAGTTACAGCACTATCTCTAGCAAGGGCTTGATTCACACACAAGTAACGCACCTTGTCATTGAAATTACCTGCTTTAACCAAACGCTTTCCTTGATATAAGCCAGGCGATATTCCCTCAACTCGATGAATAACAGAGTAAATTTCTATATCCTCGAAATTTTCTGTTGGTATCGGTTTTTCTACTTCCTGTAAGATATTCCAGAAATCTTTTGCAGAGATAGACTTTTTCTGAAAACGCCTGATTGAGCGTCTGTTCCAAACAGTTTGGTAAAATCTTTCCTTGTCAAAGTCAAACTGCGGATACTCTAGTTGTTTTTGGGAACTCCCAGAAGTAGCAGTTGCTTGATAGCTATCTTCAATCAGTTGATTAGCTTCAAAATAATCAGTTCCGCAAACGAAAGGCACTTTCAGCCTTAAACGTCTAACAGTCTTTTCTTGGAACTCACCAGAGATAGCACAAGCAGTTATAAACTCTTTATTCTCAAAGCCTAAATCAGCATTGAGAGCGAGTTTATCAAAATCAAAAAATAATTGTAGCTTTCTATTGTGTAGATAAGTTGAGGCTGCAATAGCGCCTAAATGGTGCCCGCTATCTAAACAGCAATACCTCACACTCCTTTCTTTATATTTCCAACTAGACCTATAATAAACGCAACTGATTAAAAAAATGAATCCGATGATACGATTATTCGGTAATATGTAACTCTCTAATCCATCATCAATCAATTCATAGATGAGTGTTAGACAATTATTTGCAACTTCTAGATGATAGATACCATCTACTATCCCCTCTATCCCTCGAATTTGTACGTAAACTTCAGTAGGATAGAGAGCGCCAGCTGATGGATTGACTCGCAGCGTATATGGACCATCTTGATAATTTTTTTCAAAAGTAATAGCGCTGGTTAGCCAAAGAAATGAATGAATAGGATTATTGACATTTAATTTCAATCTCCTATAAAACTTTGGATACAATTTAAATGGTGATGGTTGGGTAGATGCATCGACATAATTTGGGTCGAGCATTACTGATAGGTAAGAATGCTTTGTGGAGTCGTGATAAGTTTTACCTACTTTTTGGTTTGGTTGCATCTTTCAGTATTGTTAAAACTTCTATAGTGCTGGCAAAATCTAGAGCTTGAAAATCATCTAAGTTCTTCAAATCTAGGTTAGGGTGATGCTTTAAGAGCAGCTTGACAACTTCTAGTTTGCCCGCTGATGCTGCGTACATCAAAACAGTAGCGCCGTTATCATTTTGGTTGTCAATGTTAATATTCGCCATCAGTAATAAATTCATCAAATCGTAGTGGTTGCCAAAACAAGCAAACCACAAAGCATTATTGCCATCATTGTTTTTAGCATTGATATTTGCACCTGCGTCAATCAGTTCTTTAACGACTGAGTAAACGCCTTCTCTTGTAGTTTTCATCAAAGCTGTATCGCCATTTTCACCTCTGGAATTTAAATCTTGAATATTGTAAGCTTTTGCTATAAGCCATTGGGTTGTCGTCTCACTCAAATGTTGCTTCATAAACATTCCTTAGTTTTGCTTTTAAACACTCGTTTTCTTTTTTGTAGCATTACTTTCTTGGTTAGTTTGTTACCCGATAACAATGATTTTGTAATCTTGCTGTTTTTTCGGTTTTATACTGTTTTATAAAAAATAATTTTATGAGCGAATAAATTACTCATATATAGCAGTCCTAAATGAATTGTGAAATTTTCTTTAAATGTAGACGCGTAGCGGTGAGGCAGCGCTGCAGGAGGGTTTCCCTCCGCAGGCGACTGCGAACCCGAAGGGCGTGCCGCAGGCTACCGCCAAGCCTGCCCTCGAGCGAAGCGAAGGGACGCCAAGGACGCCAAGAGAAAGAGAATTTTACGTAAGTCCTGCGTAGCATGCCCGTTCACGTTCGCGTAGCGTGTCCGTTCGGCTTTGCCGTGCCCGAAGGGCTCAGGACTCAGTGTGCCGTAGGCTTAGGGCTTATGATTTAGGATTGCTATATAGCAGCAGTTTTAAATGAATTGTGAGAACCTCTGTTTGTGTGTTTTCTTCGTGTCCTTTGTGGTTTGTTCAAAAAAATCTCACAACTCAAATAGGATTGCTATAGCAAGCATTTAACTTGATGATAAGCAACATACTTACCCACAACTCCAAAGTCACTCTATAGATGGAAGGGGAGGATATTCCTGAGGTAGAAGTTTGAAGAAGCTACAGTAGTTACCTTTTCATAAGAAGCAAATAAATTAACCTCAAGCCTGCCTTAACAACTCAACGGCAAGAAGACTTGACCTGAATGCTCTTTAAACCTGTATTTGTGCGAGGAATACCGTTAGAAGCAAAGCATCGTCAAAGTTCCTATAAAACTGATTTTTGGAACATACCTTGCTCTGAATCTCCTTCAAGAGCGCTCAGGAATCAAAATCATAACCATCTTTCAAAGATTCAAACACACAACAGGTATCAACGAATATGCACAATCACACACGGTTAATGAAAAAGTTTGTTGGCAGCTTTGTGGGAGTGGCTGGCGTAAGTAGCTTCATCGTTTTGCAAGGAATAGCACAAGCAAACATTAACTCTGGTTCTTCTAACAGTTCGAGTCAGTTCATCCTTTCCCAAAATTCGCCAGGGACAACAAGCCCTTCTACTCCAACCCCGCCTTCTCCTCGCACTACGTCTTCTCCTGGGGGCATGTCTTCTCCTGGCACCACGAGTCCTAATGGTTCGCTCACCACTGCGGATAAACAATTTATCACCAAGGCAGCGCAAAGTGATCAGACAGAGATCCAAACAAGTCAACTAGCACTTAAACGGTCTCAAAACCAAGAAGTGAGAAGCTTTGCAGAGCGCATGATTCAAGAGCATACAACTTCGAGCCAACAACTGACGCCCATAGCGCAGAAAAAGGGTTTTACACCACCAAAAGACATCGGCAAGGAAAACAGAGCTTTATTGACGAAACTGAGCAACCTAAAAGGTACAGAGTTTGACCGAGCATATATGCAAGGGCAGGCTCAAGCTCATGCCAAAACTCTGGCTAATTACCAAAATTACCTCAAACAGGGACAAGACCCAGATCTGAGAGCGTTTGCAACTCAGTTTGCTCCAATCGTCGCCGATCACCTACAAATGGCACAGAACATGGCAGGAGGCTCGGGAACTACCGGCTCAAGCGGCTCTGGACATTCTGGATCTGGACATTCTGGCACAGGAACTTCCGGCACAGGAACTGGCGCAGGAACTTCCGGTTCCGGCACTTCTGGTACAGGAACTTCCGGTTCCGGCACTTCTGGCACAGGAACCTCCAATCCAGGACGTTAACCAGTAGTAAGGATACGGTGGGCACTGTGTATCTAATGAATGGGTAGGCAGTGCCTACTGATTTGCTTTGCAAAGGTTTTTTATCACAAAAACCTTACTTTTTGCGAGCCACAATATGAAAAATATGCCAGTGCTTGTCTTCTCCTATAGCTGTTTTTCCGGGATGGTTTTCTTCCTGTAACATCTCTATTTCAAAAGGTTGCAGCAACGTTTCTATCTGTTGGCGCGTATGGTGATTCATCGAAGCATAAATTGCCCAAGAATCATGTTCCCCAAACAATTGTCCACAGAAACGACCACCGGAACGCAATGATGAAATAATTTTTTCCCATAAACTAGGGAAAGAGTTTGGTGGACAAAATGGTAATGAAAAGCTGGCGTTTACTAAATCTACTGGTTCTCGTAGCACTAGGTCTTTAAAGAGAGTAACCTGAGTTTCTAGAAGTTGGCGGTTAATATCTGAACGATTTAATAAACGGGCGATCGCTTCAGCTTCACCATCAATAGCCAAAACCCGCCAACCCCGACGCAACAGTTCTACTGTATCTCGCCCTTCCCCGCAGCCTAAGTCAATTGCAAACCGTGGCTGTTGGACAGCTGTTTCTTGTTGGTTAAGACTTTCAGCGTCAAAACGCGCTAAAGCTTCAAGTAGGGTGTCTCGTGGTGGACGACCCACAACAGCGTTATAATAATCCGACCACTTGCGCTCAAAAACTTTACCTTCAGATTGATAGTGATTCACTTCTGACATAATATATACAATTACAAGTGGAACTTTTCACAACTAACCCATATATAAAAATCCTATTTGATTTATGAAAATCGCGCATGTTTAGATTCCCGGCTTCTTAAAGAAGTCGGGAATCTTGTTGTTCACTTAGCCGAAGGCAGCCTGTAGAAGTTATGATTTAGAATTGCTATATTAATTAATATTTAGAAAAAAATTACATTGCTTCTTCTATGATTAAATCATAAATCATAGGGTATTTGTTGCTTATAAAAGCCGATTTGGTGGACATTTGAGATATTCCCGAGCAATACCCACCCCAAAGAAAACCACTGTAATAGATTTTGCATCTTAGTTGAGTAAAGCTACGGTAGATGTTATCACATTAGTAAATTTACTGAGGACGGTAATCCTTATAACAAGCTAGTATTAACATGATAATTGCTGTTGCTTGAGAAAGTGGCTGGCTTTTTCCTGCAACTCCTTATCTTGAACGAAAAATGACTCGGTTTGGACTTTGGATGTGAGATCAGCAATTAGGTAAAGGTGTAAGGAAAAAGGTAAGATATAGTATGCCTTTTTCCTTCTACCTTTTTTTCTGTGTCATCTCCCATCTAAAATCTCAAATCTAAAATTGCTCTGATTAGCCGATGAGTTAACGGCAAGCTATCAATCACCATTCCAACGCATAGCAACATCATATAAAAAATTGAGTAGAGAAATAGAGAACGCGCTAGTTGTTTATCATCTGGATTGTGCAAAAGCGCCCAAGCTTTTTTGATGAAAATAGCCCCTAGTACAAAGGCAATACAGGCGTAAACAGCACCAGTAACAGCAAGCGGATAGACGAGTAAAAATGTAGTGGGGATAAGAAGCAAAGAGTATACCCAAATCTGACGAGTCGCAGCAACACTACCAGCGACAACAGGAAGCATCGGTACACTAACTTTGGCATACTCATCACGGATCATCAATGCTAAAGCCCAGAAATGGGGAGGTGTCCACAAGAATATGATCGCAAATAGTAACCATGCTGCCCAGCTTAAAGTATCTGTTACCGCCGCCCAACCTACTAAGGTCGGAATTGCTCCAGCAGCGCCACCAATGACGATATTTGCAGAATTATGGCGCTTGAGTAAGTGAGTGTACACCCCTATATAAAAGACAATACCGGACATTGTTAATAAAGCACTTAGCAAGTTGACAAACACAGCAAGTAGGGTGAAGGAAAGACAAGCAAGTGCGATCGCAAATATCAAAGCATGAGATGGCTGTATCCGACCGGAAACCAAAGGTCGATGACGCGTGCGTTCCATTTGGTCATCAATGTCGCGGTCATAGATACAGTTAATTGTCTGGGCGCTAGCAGCCGCGAAAGTACCACCACAAAGAGTCACAAGCAGCAATACTGGGTTGACGTTTCCCTCGGATGCAATCCACATACTAGCAGCAGTCGTCATGAGGAGCAGCGGGATAATCCTAGGCTTTGTGAGTTGATAGTAACTCTGAATGACTTGTAAAAAGTTTTGATGGTGGCGTACAGCGGTATTCTCAATCATGGTTCTACAAATTCCTCATTGGTTCACTGATCATCAATGCGGACATAAATTCTTCGAGCAATTTCCTTTTGCAGTGTCAATCTGTTTTCTCCTACTTTGATGACAAAACAAGGAAACCGCTGTTCTAAAGTTATGGAAGCTCCTGGTATTACTCCCATTGATATCAGTTCTTTGAGAAAGTTTTCGTCCTTAATGTTGCAGAACTTGACGATTCCTCGCTCTCCTATTTTCAGCAATTCTAGCGAGGAACCACTGACACTAAATTTAGAGAACATTAATAGCTAAATCACTTTTTTTGTAAGAGTTATACCAATTCAAAAAATGTTTGCGACAGATAACCCCTCCCCAACCCTCCCCTTGACAAGGGGAGGGTTGGGGAGGGGTCTTATCCATGTGTTGCATAGTTTTTTCAAATTGGTATTAAACATCTTTAATAAAGATTGTAGAGACGTAGCATGCTACGTCTCTACATGAGTCAGGAATTTATTGCCTTACAGATGGAAACACTGCAACAAGATATGAACTAGACTAAGTACGGTTCTTGATGAGTCTTAATCGTGCAATTAGAACGTGGATAAGTCACGCAAAGTAGAGCGAAACCCTTCGACATTTGCTCGTCATCCAAAAAGCTTTGCTCAGATTGGTCGATTTCACCTTCAACAACTTTACCAACGCAGCTAGAACAAGCACCTGCGTGACAAGAAAAGGGCAAATCAATACCGCTTTCTTCAGCTGCATCTAGGATGGTTGTCTCCTCATCAACTTCAATTGTGGTATCCAGACCTTCTTTCTTGCTGATTAATCGAACTTGGTATGTAGTCATTTTCTGATTCTTTTCACACGCGGTACAGTTCAGTTAGGTTTTATGACTTCAAGGGCTTTAACAATTCACGCATTCAAAATTCAAAATTCAAAAAATTCTTGAATTCTAATTTTGAATTTTGAATTGCTTTCCAGGGGAACGAGCTAATTGGCTATTAGACATCTCCAGAAATTAGATTTCAGACCATACAGCATAAGGATCTGAAACTGATTTTCAATCATAGGTCTATTAGCTGCAAGGTACACCTTCAGAGGAACAGTCAGCCGTTCTAAATGACTTTCCACAACCACAGGTATCAGTAGCCTTAGGGTTGATAAACCTAAACCCGCCGTCCATGACGCCTTCTACAAAATCGACAACCACCCCTTCCAATAACGGCGCGCTTTTGGCATCAACGTAAACTTGCACCTTGCCTTGCTGGCTGACTAAATCATCTGGTTGCGGCGAGCTTGTGACTTCCATTGCATACTCATAGCCACTGCAACCACCATCTTTGACTGAGATGCGGATACCTTTAGTTGGCGTATTGGTTTCGGGAGTAGAATCCCGCAGAAACGCCTGCAGGCGAAATTCTGCTTTTTCCGTCAAAGTAACCGTCATCAAACCTCCTAATGAGTGGGAATTAGTTGTTGTGATTCAAAGTGTGAATTTGTTTAGTGGTGATGAGTAAAGCAATCACAATCAGCACTTCAATTGGCACAGGTGAAAAAATGAAGCTTAAACCTAGGCAGAACAAAGCAATCAATATAGCCAGGAACTGCCAGATTTGATTTGCGATTTTTGCACTGACTTGAGACAACGCTATGGCAAATCCTAAAGCAATGAATGAAGACACCAACATGACTAATATTTACTTGCAATGACTGGTGGTTTCCATAGGATTGGATTGCGAGTATCTCCAGGGCGCACTGTTACCGCATACAGGACACGAGCGATCGCGGTAAGAACGGCGCTTGACAAATTCCATCCGGGTTAAGTCAATTGTCAAAAGTTCTGACAACAGAGGTTGACTCAACCCAGTGATCAGCTTGATAGCCTCCAACGCGGCTAGACAAGCCAGTGTTCCAGAAACAGCACCCAGAACTGCAAAGCCACGCGTATCCCAATCAGGCTTCTCAGGAAACAGACAAGATAAACAAGGCGTCACACCAGGAATAATCGTGGTTAAGTAAGCCTCCATCCCGTCCATTGCTGCTTCCACCATAGGCTTACGCCAGCGCACGCAAGCTTCATTTAACAAATCGCGCTCCGTAAAGTTATGAGCGCAGTCAAGAGCCATATCAGCTGATTGCACCAAGGAGTCTACATTTTCCGGGGTGACATATTCATGAACTGCTTCCACCTGGACATCAGGATTGATAGCTTCCAGAGTTTCTTTTGCTTTGAATACTCTGGGTTTGCCTACCCAATCGTGCGTCATCAGAATCTGACGATTCATATCATCAAGCCGCAGATCACCACCCCGAACCAGAATCAGCCGCCCAACGCCAGCTACCGCAAGGTATAGCGCCGCCGTACCGCCCAAGCCTCCTACTCCTGTAACCACAACCGTCGCTGACTTAAGGCGCTTCTGTGCTACTTCGCCAAAATTAGGAAGCATCATTTGGCGACGGTAACGTTCCAATTCGGTAGGCGTTAGGTTTACCACTTTTTACCTCCTAATCCGATGTGATTTCTGTCAGCGTGACTACATTTTTAGGCTTCTCATTAAACACTTTGAACAGCTTTTGTTCTTGCGGTGTTGATTCAAGAAATACCTCATAGGCTTTAGAAAAAGCCTCACGATATTTACTTAACCTATCTGAGAGACTGAGGTCAGTATAATTTTCATCAATTTCTTTGATAAGTTGAGAAAACTTTTTCAAAATATGCAGACGGTTTACGTGCACAATATTTTGGTCGTAGGGGAGTTCAAAAAAATCAAAATACTCCTCTGCATCTACGAGATTTTTGAATTTATTATAATCCCAGTTCATTTTGCCTGCTCCAGTTTTTTTAGCTGTTGCTTAAGTTCATCTAATTGACGATAAATTTCATAAGTTTCAGAGGCAGCATCCATAAGCTGTTGATAATTTGTTGGTAATCCCTCTGCCAAATCATGCAAGTCCATTTTCATTTGACCTGCTTTACTATTGAGACGTTTAATCTGAGTTCTCAACTCTTCAATAGTAGATATTTCTTCAGCTTGTGCCATCAACATCTCCTTCTGTAAAAGAAAGAAGATAGAAGATAAAAGATAGAAAACCTGAGAAGGAGTCAGGAGTCAGAATTCAGGAGTCAGAATACCCCATGTCCAAAGCCAGCGGTTTAAAACATGGATACTTTTCTTTATTCACCACGATTAAAATCGCTTGCTCTCAACCATTATTTATTCACCAGTCGCACAGCATCCATTCTGGATTCTGGCTCCTGATTTCTGAATTCTTATTCGGTAATTTTTTCTAAATTCAATCTTCACTCTTCGCTCATGTCGCGCTTCTTTTTTAAACTTTGCTGACTTCAGGAAAGCGCTTAGCCAAATCAATTCCCTTTTGTACGAACTTTTCTCCCTCTTCTGCTAATTTTTCCAAGGAATCAAAGCCAAAGCGATGTGCATCGCGTAAGGTCTTTGTTACTAACAAAAGACGACCGGAAAAGATGAGCGCCCAACCAAATCCTTCATGGCTCAAATCAATGACAACTTGCGATAAAAGACCTGTTTCCTTTTCAATACAAGCAGCTACAGCGCGATAAAACACCATAATGCGTGCCTGAGTCATCGGATCGACTTCACCCTCAAGAGAAATTTCGCGTTTCTTTTGTTTACTCACAATAAATGGTTTGAGCAGCAACTCATCCGACCAATTACGGTAAGTTCCATAACTATCTTGTCCCCGGAATTGTTGCACGATCGCCTTGAGAAAAGGCGAGTTTAAGATTTCTGCTGGAGTTGTTCCGTTAACACTATTAGTTGTCGTCATACGGTTGCTTCCTCTTCCAATTCATCTTCAAAGCTTTGGGGTTTTTGTTGTAAAGCTTTACGCAACCAAGGCGGAGGGTTACCTTTTAGGGTTTGTACTAACTTATTGAGAATCTCAGCAATCTCTTCTTCTTCCGATTTCGCCTTGACTGGAGTGACACCTTTCTTGATTAACCGAGCAGCTGCACTACCTCCAATTGCCGCAACATAAACAATTGTGCAGTCAGCCAGTGCGTCAAGTTTTGGTGTGACTTTATCCTCATTACCATCTTGTTTGAGGTCACCATCAAAGGTGAGAGTTTCTAGAAAGTGATATCCAGAATCAGAAATTTCATAGACATCAATTTCTTTCGCCCAGCCGAAGTGAGCATTGATATGAAGTCGGTCACTTGTTGTGAAGGCAATTTTCATCCTTATTCTCCTCTACTCAATTTATGAGTGATGAGTAATGAGTAGTAAACAAACATTTACGACAACTCATAATTCATAACTCATATTTTTGAAATTTCATGAATTCTAAAACTGGCACCAAATTCTCATTCTTTATTGGCGTTTTTTACGTCTCTGTGGTTCATGAAATGCTTAGCTTTTCCTTCTTCTTCCTCTAAAAAGAGGTTCCCAATGTCAAACAAAAGCTGTATCGTGCCTCGGTAGCCAACTTTGGTAAACTGACCGTTACCCAAGCGGTCAAAAATCGGAATGCCTTGGCGGTAAACAGGAATTCCTAAGCGTTTGGCGATCGCCACTGTATGAGAATTACCAATCAACAAGTCAGATCCAGGTGCCAGTTGCTCGAACTCTTCCAAATCACCGATAGTGACGGTTTTAACGGGGAGTTTTTCCAGCACAGAAGAACGTGTTGTCGTCACTGCTGCATGAATCTGAGACCCCATTGATTGCAAGAAACGAACTGTTGACCAAAGCAAGTCCGGTTCCAGTGCTAAAGACACTCGCTTACAACCAAAGTAAAAGTGAGTATCCAACATGGCATCTTGTAACTGGCGGCGTTGGCGGCGGTATTTTTCTGGTACGCTCATACCGCTGATGTCTGCCAATGCTTGTAGGAAAGAGTCCACCGCTTCTAATCCTGTCAGTTCACCAAACACCTCGTAAGGTATGCCAAACTGCTGTTCCAAAATCTGCGCCGCACCCCGCATACTTTCACCGAGTGCCAGAGTGAACGAAGAACTACCGATTTCCCGCAGTTGTGCCAAACTCGTGCCAGATGCTGTTATGGGGCTGTAGGAATCCTCTAAGTGACCATCTAATGAAGCGGAAAGATCGGGCACGAAGATCGGCTTTAGTCCAAAGGCGGTGACAATTTCTTTGATTTCCTGCACATCCCCTGGGGTGAAGGCAGAACTTGCCAAAATCGTGATTTGTTGCGCTTTGGTTTCGCCTGCTTGCGGAATTTCCTTAACTATGCTCTCGACAGCGGCAGCAAAGCCATCTTGCAATGCACCCTTAAAATCAGGTGTAGAGACTAACACCATTGGCAGGTGATCCAATTCTGGGTGACGTTTGCGGATTTCCTTGAGAAAGCCCGGCATATCATCCCCTCTGGTTTCCGTCAGTCCAGTGGTACACAAACCAATAATTTCTGGCTTAGACTTTTGCACCAGCGTTAAAATTGCCTGTTCAACATTTTCCTCCCCACCCAAAATCGTTGATACTTCAGTCATCGCTGTGGTGGAAAGAGGAATCGCTTCACGGAAATGGCGCACCAGAACGACTTTGGCAAAGGCAGTACAGCCTTGAGAACCGTGCATTAAGGGGATTATGCCCTGCAATCCCAAAAAGGCTAACGCTGCACCCAAGGCTTGGCTTTGCTTGAGGGGATTAACTGCAACTGATGAGTTTGTGACGCTGACAATCGCCATCACCTCACCTCCTGTAGAAGAGAGGGGGATGAGGAGGATATTGCTACCTTATTTCCCTCATCTCCCTTTGCTTCCCACGGAGCTGGCTTGCGTACTTGTTCCCACACAGGGCTGTAGAGGGCTTCATACACTTCTCGTGCCATTTCTAACATCCCCACGTACCCTGCATAAGGATGATGGCGTTCTTGGTTGATGTCTAAGAAAGGAATCCGAGCTTTAAGAGCGGTGTATTGATTGCGACCACCAGCAATCAACATGTCTGCCTTAGATTCGTCAATGATTCGCAAGATTTCTTTGGGACTTTCTTGTTCGAGAATGACGCCATCTTTACCTAGCAACCTCTTGATTCGGGCTTTATCCTCCTCAGTACTCTTTCTGGCGCTGGTTGCAACAACTTCCATTCCCAAGTCACGAGCCGCAGAAATAATTGACCAACTCTTGACACCTCCGGTATAAAGGACGACGCGCTTTCCTTTGAGGCGATCGCGATAGGGAGCCAGTCCCAGATCCAGCGCGGCGGTTTCTTCAGCAATCAGCTTTTCTGTACGTTCTTGCAAATCAGGATCGCCCAATTTCGCGGCAATGTTCCGCAGACAGCGGTTCATATCTTCTATGCCGTAGAAAGACTCTTCAATGTAGGGGATGCCGTAGCGCTCTTCCATCTTTCTGCCCATGTTGACTAGCGCTTTCGAGCAGATCATCACGTTGAGCTTGGCACGGTGGGCGTAGCAGATTTCTTCGTAGCGAGCATCACCCGTAATTTTTGCCAAGACTCGAATACCTAATTTCTCCAACAGCGGGAGCACTCCCCACATTTCACCGGCGATGTTGTATTCACCGATGAGGTTGATGTCATAAGGTGTGGTAAATTCAGGTTCGGCTGTTCCGACAACGTGTTCTAGCAGAGCTTCACCAGCAAGGCGGTTTCCCAGATTTTTGCTACCAATGAACCCTGGTGCATTTACGGGGATAACAGGAGTTCCTAATTTCTTGGCAGCGGCTTCGCAGACTGCATCTATATCCTCACCAATCAGGGCTGTGACGCAGGTGGAGTAAACAAAGATGGCAGCTGGTTGGTAGCGTTTATGTATGTCCTGGATGGCTTTGTAGAGCTTTTTTTCGCCGCCGAAGATGACATCATTCTCACTCAAATCGGTGGTAAAGCCCGTTTTGTAGAGCATAGGACCAGAGGAGAGACTACCACGACTTCCCCAAGAGTTACCAGAGCAGGCGATCGGTCCGTGGACTAAATGAGCAGCATCGGTAATTGGAACTAGGGAAATCATTGCACCGTCAAAGGCACAACCACCCTGAGCGGCTCCAGGCTTGGGTAATTGCGTGCAAGACTTGTTTTTCTTGTCTCCATGCTTGTCTTTATTATGTTCGCATCCAGGCTCAGTGAGCAGCTCGTTGATTTTGCCTTGGGTGATTTTCATCTGATTTTTCCTTTGTCGTTTGTTATGTGTCTTTCATCCTTTGTCATTTGTTTTTGTTTGTTGCTTTGTGATTAACCAATGACTAATGACTAATGACTAATGACTAATAACTAGCAAATATATTTTGTGACATCCTCTCCACACTCATCACTTAGGTAAGATAAGGCACGGAAACGTAATCCAACAAAATTGTCATACAGGGGATTAAGTTTGCACAGTGGAGGAATCTGAAGGGTACGTCCAAAGAAATGAATCTTTCGCTCAAAGGGGCAACAACAAGGAATGACTTGGCAAATTAAATGTGCGAGGCGAGCATTTTTAACTTGAATTTCATCCACCCGACGGCGCAATGGATTGAGAATATCAAAACCAGATTTTTTATAGTTAGGTGGATGGTAATTGTGGTGAGTGTGAGTGTGAGTTACCGATTTCATAATACAATCCTTAGGAAAAAAGTAAAAGGAAAAAGGTAAAAGAAAAAAGGTAAAAGGAAAAAGGCATTCATCAAGAAATGTTCAGTTTTACTTCTGCCTTTTCCTTTTCCTTTATTGGCACGACGCGAGTTTATGCAATTCCTAACGAATCAAGTCGTAGGAGATATCGGTCTTAGAGGGAATGTTGGTGTTGCGATCGATTTCCTCGAAGAGGGTATTCACGATCCAGTTGAGCAAGTTGATCGCGCCTTCATAGCCGATAGTGGCGTAGCGGTGCAGGTGATGGCGGTCCATGATCGGATAGCCAATTCTCACGAGGGGAGTCTTGGTGTCGCGCCACAGGTACTTACCGTAGGTGTTACCGATGAGCAAGTCTACGGGTTCAGTGAACATCAGAGAACGCATATGCCACAGGTCTTTACCAGGCCAGATGGTAGCACTCTTACCATTGGGGCTAGAATCTAGCAACTCTTTAAGTTCTTTCTCAAAGTGTTCATTGCTGTTATGAACCAGGATATGCACAGGTTCAGCACCCATTTCCAGCATGAAGCTTACTACACAGTACACGAGATCAGGCTCACCGTAGATAGCGAAGCGCTTGCCGTGAACCCATGCATGGGAGTCAGTCATCGCATCAACTGCACGACCGCGTTCGATTTCCAGTTCTTTAGGAATGGGTTTACCAGTCAGTTCACTGAGTTTCATCAAGAACTCATCAGTACCCTTAATACCCCAAGGACGAGAAACTACGGTCTGTTGCTTCCATTCTTTTTCAATGTATTCCCGGGTTTTGGGGGTAGAGTGTGCTTGCAGAGCAATTGTAGCTTTAGCATTAATTGAATCTGCTGCTTCTTCTAGGGGAGTACCACCTGGGTACATATCAAATTCACCTGTGTTGGGTGAATCCAGATAGTCGCTGTTATCAGCCAGCACGGTGTAATCGATACCCATCAGATTACAAATCCGCTTGATTTCCCGGTTGTTACCAACATAGGTGTCAAAGCCGGGGATAAAGTTGATTTTGCCGTTGCTGGTTTCCTTCTTCTTACCTGCTGTGAGGTTAGAAAGAATACCCTTCATCATGTTGTCGTAGCCTGTGATGTGGGAACCAACAAAGCTAGGAGTGTGAGCAAAGGGGACTGGGAAATCTTGAGGAACTGAACCTGCATTCTTGGCGTTGTTGATGAAAGCCTGCAAGTCATCACCGATAACCTCTGCCATACAGGTGGTGCAGACAGCAATCATCTTGGGCTTGTAGAGTTGGTAGGAATTCGCCAAGCCGTCGATCATGTTTTGCAGTCCACCGAACACCGCTGCGTCTTCAGTCATTGAGGAAGACACGCCAGAAAACGGTTCTTTGTAGTGACGGGTTAGGTGGGTACGGAAGTAAGCAACGCAACCTTGGGAACCTTGGACAAAAGGTAGAGTGCCTTCAAAACCAACAGCAGCGAAGATTGCCCCTAATGGTTGGCAGCCTTTAGCAGGGTTGACGGTCAATGCTTCACGGGCGAAGTTCTTTTCACGATACTCCCAAGTCTTCGTCCATTCTGCAACCCTTTTTACTTCTTCAGGGTCGTGTCCGTTTTCAAATTGCTTTTTGTTCTCAAATAGCTCCTGGTATTCCGGTTGGTGGAATAGTTCGACGTGGTCTTGAATTTTTTCCGGATTCTGAGGCATTTCTGGTTCTCCAAGCTTGCTGTAATGAGTTACTGGTCGAGGAATAAAGATTCGAGGCAATGGAGTGGAGAGTACAAGAGTTGGGAGTGGGGAGTGGGAAGTGGTGAGTGCTAAATTCCCTACTTTCTACTCCCCCCTGGGGTAAAAACCCCAGGTTATCCCCACATCTTTTTTTCTCCCATTTCCCTAGGCGACAGCCTTAGCCTTAGCTTTAGCTTCAGCTTTCTGACTCCAGGGAGCACCGATTAATCCCCAGGTAGGGCTGTTGAGTGCCAGATCCATATCGCGGGCAAAGATAGCAAAGCCGTCATAACCATGATAAGGACCGGAGTAATCCTTTTTATGATTCAATAGCTTCAAATAGCCTAATGTTTACAGTAAGCAATGTCAGTCTTAAGCATTGTTCGCTGATAACACATTTATTTTTAGGCTAAATATAGGCTAAAAACACAACGATGCATAACCAAAATAAAGACAAGTATCAGCAAGCTTTTGAAGAGTTGGAGCCAATTTCATCTACCGATGGCAGTTTTCTTGGCTCAAGTCAGCAAGCACAGCAGCAAAGAGAGTATATGAGAACAAAAGTACTACTAGAATTAGAGAAAGTTAATCAGCGTTTGAAGTCTGCAAAGACAAAGGTGACAATTAGAGAATCGAATGGAAGTCTGCAATTACGAGCGACCTTACCCATTAAACCCGGAGATAAGGACACAAACGGAACTGGAAGAAAGCAATATAATCTCAGTTTGAATATTCCTGCTAACTTGGATGGATTAAAAACGGCAGAGGAAGAAGCATATGAATTAGGAAAGTTAATCGCTCGTAAAACTTTTGAATGGAATGATAAATATTTAGGTAATGAAGCAATTAGAAAAGACTTTAAAACAATAGGACAGTTACTTGAAGAATTTGAAAATGAGTATTTTAAAACTCATAAACGTACGACAAAAAGCGAGCATACTTTTTTTTATTACTTTTCTCGAACCAAGCGGTTCACTAATTCTGAAGATTTGGCAACTCCGGAAAATCTGATTAATTC
Source organism: Kalymmatonema gypsitolerans NIES-4073 (assembly GCF_002368435.1). GTDB lineage: Bacteria > Cyanobacteriota > Cyanobacteriia > Cyanobacteriales > Nostocaceae > Kalymmatonema > Kalymmatonema gypsitolerans. The sequence continues at coordinate 8,738,073 of NZ_AP018268.1, read as the reverse complement.
TATTGAAAAAATTGATAAAGAATGGGCTAAATATAATGCTGCAAGAGCTATTTCGGCATTTTGCATAACCTTCAAAATTGAGATTGATTTATCTAAATATTCTAAAATGCCTGAAAATAGTTCCCGGAAGATACCGACCAATGTGGAAATATCTGCAGGAATTCTCAAGTTTGCTGATTACCTAAATAACAGAGGTAATCAAGTTAATCCAGATGTTAAAGATAGTTGGCAGCTTTGGCGATGGACTTATGGAATGTTGGCAACTTTTGGTTTACGCCCACGGGAGCTTTTTATTAGTCCTGATATCGATTGGTGGTTAAGCGAAGAAAATGCAGATATGACATGGAAAGTCCATAAAGAGTGTAAAACTGGAGAAAGACAAGCATTACCATTATATAAGCAATGGATTGAAGAATTTGATTTAAGAAATCCGAAATATTTAGAAATGCTAGCAACAGCAATTAGTAAAAAAGATAAAACCAATCATGCAGAGATAACTGCATTAACACAACGAGTTAGTTGGTGGTTCCGGAAAATAGGATTGGATTTTAAGCCGTATGATTTACGTCATGCATGGGCAATTAGGGCGCATATTCTGGGAATACCTATAAAAGCTGCGGCGGATAATTTGGGGCATAGTGTGCAAGTTCATACTCAAACTTATCAGCGTTGGTTCTCGCTAGATATGCGAAAGTTGGCGATGAATCAGGCTTTGAGTAAGAGAAATGAAATTGAGGTTATTAAAGAAGAAAATGCCAAGCTGAAGATGGAGAATGAAAAGTTGAAGCTGGAGATTGAAAAGTTGAAGATGGAGTTAGTTTATAAGCGTAGTTAAATTTGCTAAGAAAATTGCGCTGGTGCGTTGCGCTGAACGGCAACGCACCCTACCAGTTGTTGCAGTATTAGAGGTTATCTACTTACAATATGCCTCTGAAGAGTTTGGGCGATTGCCTTTGGCACTGCGCTCTGCGCAATCGGCCTTTAGGCGGCTCCTCCGGAGCATCGCCTTCCTCTAGATTAATGGTTGTGAATCACTAAACCTAATTATATAGAAAGCCTGTTTGTGATTATCACCAGCAAACAGACTTAACTTTTTCCAGGTTTCTAATTAAGCCTGCTCCCAAAGCTCACGGATACGGTCAGGGAGGCAGCCAGCAATTTCCTGAATCCGCTCTTGAGAAAGTTCGTCTTTGGTGGCAGCAAACACCGCTTTAAGTCCCTGCTCTGCCTCGATTGTCGGTGGGAGTGCTCCTTCATTGGCAACTCGGGTGAGAAATAGATTGGAATCAATTCCAATCGGAGCCGGACCTGTTAAAGGTTGACGTATTCGACTTAAAAATCCCACAATTGGATTGGTGTCTTTCCAGAGATCAGCCACTTCCATCTGAAGTGCTTTCTCCTTCGTAGGCAGAACCTCTTGATGCAGTTCTGACTCGACGCGCTCAATGGCTTCCCTTGTCATTAAGTCGCGCATGACGCGAAACACAATTTCGGTAAAGTCTCTTGCGTCATACAGATCCCCAAATCCGCTTTTTACCATGACCTTTTCCAGGAACGAGTGATGTTCGTCGGCGATCGCAGTTCGAGAATCTTCAATCTCGGTTGGGTCAATTTCTGGAACGTTTTTCCTGAATGTTTCATCCGGCATTGTTTTTTCTTGTGCTTCTTAAAATTGAGTCTTTATGCTTACCTCTGTAAGGTCTCACAAATCAAAAACGCTTAGTATCATCCAAAAGTTCGAGATGTTATCTGTTCAAAGTTAGAAATCCAGCGGATAACCTGAGATATCTTGCATCAATGCCCGCGAGCTAGTCGCGTAGTGATTACGATAGCTATGACTTGCTTGCTTAACCACATTGGATGAATAGCGATCGCCCAAAGGGCGGGCACTTCGTGCCATCGTATCGATCATGTAGGGTGCGTTGCGCTTTGTGACAACGCACTCTACTGCTATACGCATTGTCTAGAGCTACAGGCGATCGCTTCCTTGCTATACTGATTTGTCACAGATTTTCTTGTGAGGTGATGTCATGCTGCGATGCCTAGTGCTGCTTGAGTGTGATGCACGATAGAATTTAGCCAAAGACTTGATTAATCCTTTTGGCTAGCTGTCCACGATGTCCGCAAGAGATAGGTTTCATCAACTAGTCAGGACTGCCCTTGAGAACGAAGGGTGGATAATTACTCATGATCCGTATCATATTGATTTGGGGTTTGTTGATTTTTACATCGACTTGGGTGCAGAGCTGTTGCTAGCAGCGACAAAGGATGATCAAAAGATTGCAGTTGAGATCAAAACATTTTTGGCAGCCTCAACGATTTCTGAGTTCCATACTGCAATTGGACAATTTATTAACTACCGCATTGCGTTGGAAGATGATGATCCAGAGCGGCAGCTGTATTTGGCAGTTCCGCTCGACGTTTATAAGCGATTTTTCAGATATCCATTTATTCAAACGGTCATTCGCCGTAACCAAATTCCCCTTTTGGTGTACGACACAGAAAAACAGGAGATTGCAGAATGGATAAGCTAAATTTGTATCGCAAACTCATTCAGGAATTATTGACAGCGCGGGCAAAGTTGCGCTCTGGGAGTGATCCAATAGAAAGTCAAACCATTTTTGATACGACACAAGACCACTATCAGCTTGTGCATCTGGGATGGAAGGATAGCAGTACCCGGATTTACGGCTGTGTGCTCCATGTAGATATCAAGGATGGGAAAATTTGGGTGCAGCATGACGGAACGGAGGATGCAATTGCGGATCAACTCGTGAGCGAGGGAGTTCCTAAGCAGGACATAGTGATAGCATATCATGCACCTCATGTACGGCAGTATACAGAGTTTGCTGTAGGGTGATTTAGAAGCATAAATTCAAATATTGCACCGAACGATTCAATGCGATGTCTACGACGGACTACGCCTACGCATCCCTCCCGTAGAGTGTGTTGTCGCAAAGCGCAACGCACCATTATCTCAAATATCCCAAATATCCAATGCAAGCTGAACGTCACCACCGCCACCCAATCTAACGGGTAAATCTGCTGCTGGATAAAACGATGAATACTCGAAAAAGCTCATTGTTGCGGTGATTCACAAAATCAGAGCAAAGCCAAGGTTGTCGTTGGTAGGTAACGCCGGGTGATGAAGTAGGTGCCACCGGGAATATGGGGTCTACGGTAATTGGGCATGGGCGTGAGGAGATGGCGTTTGTTTTTAGGATGCCCATGATTGATGTGGTGCGTTGCCCCTTGCGACAACTACCATCTCTACTGAGGTATTAGTGGGGCGGCAAGTGAAGAGTTAGCTTACTTTAATTAGCAGTTAGACTTAAGTAGGAGTTACAGATAACATAAATATAAAAGATGGATAATAAGCCATTAGAACTTCAGGCAGAAAAACTGATCGAACACAAGTTACTTAAACATGGTTTACTTGTGACTAAACCATCATTTGATAAGGAAGGAACTGATTTATTAATAATTAAAGATATTTCCCAGAAAATTACTCCTTTTATCAAGGTTCAATGTAAGGGTAGAACTATAAAGAGGAGTTCTAACGTAATAATACCCGCAAAGTATGTAGAGGAAAATTTTGTTGTATTTCTATACCTAGAAGAAGAGGAAACCAAAGATGACTTCCTTTATGTGTTTTTTCAAGATGATATTAAGAGATGGCGAGCAGAAGGAGCAAATTTTAAGTTAAGTATACCAAAAAATTTTCAGCCCAGAGTAGAATTAAAAGAACAAATAGTTAACAAAGAAGCTATAAGTAAAATTGAAAACCTTCTCTTAAAGCAAGTAGTAAATCAACTAATAAAAACTAATCAATCCATCATTATAGATGGAAAATTTCTAGAACAAGCAGTCAAGCAAACACAAAGATTTTATAGAGAATTGTATCCTAATAGAACTCTTCATAAGCCGAATCTTGATGCTATTGTAGAGCAGTTTCTAAAGTATAGTCATGTTGAGCGTAGAAAAGAGGTAAACTGCTATCTAATTTACTCAAGTCACTTCAGTTTAGAATGCTTAGTAGATATAGGCGAAATTACTGAACATGATTTTTTGATAGGAGAAAGCTCAAGTTCTGTTGGATGTAACTACAACCTGTTTAAATTGAAAACGCAGGATTTTGTATGGATTAAGGTAAAGGAGCAACTTAATCGTATTATTAACGTTGAGAATGTATTCTTAGTAGCAGATGATTATGCTTATGTTCCATATCTTCATGACTTAGAAAACAGAGGAGTAGAAGTAATAGTATTCCAGCATTCAGAAAATTCTGGCTCAAGGATGTATCACGGATTTAAGTGGGCTAACATAACATATCCGTTGGCTTTAGCAATGGGTTTAAAAAGATATGAACTGTAGGAAAAAACTCCCTAATTGGTGATTTTGACTGATTCTGACCCTTCTTTACAATGTAGAAAATAGTTATTGGCATCGCAAGCTAACAACCTGGTGCAACCGACCGTTTCAAGCCTATTCGTTCAGTTCGAGAGGTTATCTACGGCGACTGACCTTAGCTGTTAACAGTGAGAGCGATTGCCCAAGGCTTCGCCGTGAGCGCTCAGCCGAACGGGGCAGTGCGCTCCGCGCGATCGCTATGCTCTCAACGATCGCACTTATTTGCGCCTCACAAAATTTTGAGTAATAGCGCACATCCTAGCTTGTCCCTGCTACGATCGCAATTATGCGGGCATTCCGTGCCAATGCCCAAAGGGCACGCAGTCGCGATCGCACGTAGCGCAGTGCCTTTTAGGCAATTGCCCATCCGTGCCGAAAAACAGTCAGAATAGAAGAATCCCCAAGCTGTTTAAGCATTCATATGAGAACGCAAGGGCAAACGATCAAAGTTATTGATTACCGCCAAGAGAATGCATCAAATCCGTTTGTGCCTAAACCCGCTGTTCTCTCAAGCCGCTGTTGGGACAGTATCCATCTTGAACTCCATCAACAGCCAAAGTTTGACGTAGCTGAGCATCAACACACAATGCACGTCATTGCTTCTGGGCTTTCCTGCTCATCAGGCGTCTGCTCATCAGGAGAACGATGGTTGGATGGAAAGCTGACAAGAGAGACGCGTAATTTGGGAGACATTGCTATCATCCCTGCGGGTATTTCCCATCGCTGTAATTGGAATACCTCAGTCCAGTTTATGATTTTGGCAATTGAGTCTGCACTCCTCAAACAAGTCGGTCAAGATTTGGTTAATTGCGATCGCATTGAACTGATCCCTCATTTTATGACTGGGCAAGATGTATTGATACAAGGTATCTTGTGTGCCTTGAAAGAAGAATTAGAGTCTGGCAAAATCGGTGGTTATTTGCTGATTGATAGTCTCAAAACGACATTAGCCATTCACTTATTACGCAACTATTGCACCACGCAACCTAAGCTCTCTAGTTATGCGGATGGATTATCCAAATCAACGCTGCAACAGGTGACGGAGTATATCAATGAACATCTCCATCAGGAGGTAAAGCTAATTGATATTGCTGCGATCGCCCAGATGAGTCAATATCACTTTTTGCGTCTGTTCAAGCAAAGTATGGGTGTAACGCCCCACCAATACATTTTGCAATGTCGGATCGATAAAGCCAAATATCTGTTGCAACATAGCGAACTCAGCATTGCAGACATTGCTGCCAGGGTTGGTTTTTGCGATCAAAGTCACTTTACTCGATATTTCAAGCGCATCGTTGGCCTTACACCGAAACAACTCCTCCAAATGCGAACTGCTTGCAGCAGAGCTTCGCTAACGCAATAATTTACTAAAATCCCGCAACTTTTTTCTAGAGTTCTAAGTAGCACTTTTTCTACAGTAGGATGACACCAAGATAAGCTGAAACAAAGATGGTAGAAATAACAAACACTGAAATTAACACTTACCATGTTAAAGTACCTAACAATAACTTAGAAATCGATGCTTACTTAGCTCAACCTGCACATAAGGGAATCTTTGGCGCGGTGATAGTTTTTCAAGAAATTTTTGGAGTCAACAGTCAGATTCGAGATGTCACTGAACTCATAGCTAAACAAGGTTATGTAGCAATAGCGCCCGCGATGTATCAACGTATTGCTCCCGGTTTTGAGATTGAGTATAGCGAACAAGATGTTGGGTATAGCCCAGAAAGCTATCGGCTTGGCTTACAATACTATCAACAAGTAAAGTATCAAGAAATATTAAGCGATATTCAAGCTACGATGGCCTACCTAAAAACTTTACCCAATGTCAAAGATGATGCGATCGGCGCTATTGGTTTCTGTTTTGGCGGTCATGTTGCTTACATGGCTGCAACGTTACCCGATATCAAAGCAACAGCTTCGTTCTACGGTGGTGGGATTACCACTTCTAGTTATGGTGAAGAGACTCCAACTATTAATCGCACCCCTCAAATTAAAGGTACTATTTATGCGTTTTTTGCTATAAGAGATGCATTTGTTTCGCAGGAGGAAAACGAGCAAATTGAGGCAGAATTAAAAAAACATAAAATCAATCATCGTGTGTTCCGATACGACGCAGGACACGGATTCTTCCACGGATTATTTGTAGACCAATACCCATTCTTAGAGCAGCAGCCAAGTTACAGCCCCGAAGCTGCTCCTGATGCTTGGCAACATGTTCTAGAACTGTTTCAAAACAACTTGTGATAAAACGATGAATACTCGAAAAAGCCCATTGTTGCAGTACACAAAATGCCGCACAGAATTATAGCGGATGATGTTGGCACAGACGTTCACTTTTTCAGCAAGACGAATTTGGAAAATATTGTAGTTTAGATTTTAGCAGGGTAAGAGCATAACTTACTCAAACAACCAACCAAACAAGCCTTCTACAGTAAGGTTGAAATCTTTAGGAAATTCTGGCACTGGCAAACGTGTTCCTGGTTCATCGTAAAAAGTGGCGCTTTGATCTGGCGGGTAAACAAACACAGATTGTTCTTCTGGATCAATGAGCCATCCCATCTGAGTTCCATGCTTGAGACAATGCAGAATATTTTTGGTAACTTTAGTTTGACTTTGGTCAGGAGATAGGATTTCGATTGTCCAATCTGGGGCAATTGAGAAGATGTTAGCAACCCCACCATTTTCCTTGCGTGGGATTCTTCCCCATAAAAACACTGAAATGTCAGGTACAATTGAGCGTCCACCAAAGGTACAGCGAAGTTTTGAGAAAGCTCGCGCAATCTGTTTGGATTTTACGACAAAGTTGATTGCAGGTGCTAACTCAGTTTGAATGACGCTATGTTCTCCTTGTGGGATTGGTTTTTGGATAATACGCCCATCAATATATTCGCTGGCAGGTTCCGTCTCCGGCAGCTTTAGGAATTCTTCTAAAGTTATGAGTTTAGCAGGGATTTGTACCATTTAAGGTTTCTTGAAGAGGGGTAAGTTGCACTGCTTTTATTTGTTATTCTACGAGATGGATATCGGAGTTAGCATACGCGAACAAATGGAACGAACCCTAAGCGCGATTTGATACCATTAACAAAATGGGCGATCGCCCAAGGGGCACGCTACGCGAACGCACTCATTAGCAGATTTGCAAAAACACTATGGCAAAGCGTAAGAAAAGCAATCTCCAGTGGATTAAAGAAACGCTTGAACTAAAACCTGACCATCGCTGGGAATCTCCACCAGGCTACAAAATTTTTGTAGCAGATCGAGGATCTGTTCGCTTCAATGTTCCTCAGGATTGGGTTTTTGAGCCACAAGAAAAATCGTTCAAGTTCCTTGATAGAAAACCGCCCAACGATGATTGCTGCTTGGAAGTCTCTTTCAATCGTCTGCCACCCAATGACTGGAGCCAGTTTCCGCTAAAACCCACTTTGAAGAAAATCATACAAGACGACAGCCGCAACGTCATTGAATCGGGAGAAATCTTTACCATCAAGCGCCAAACCGCCAGGATTGTGTGGACAGAGATTAAATTTATCGACACTCAAACAGAGCCACGCGAAGCTTTTTCGCGGACTTGCATTGGTTTGGGGTCGAATGTTCAGTGCTTGATTACATTCGATTATTGGGCAGATCAAGCACAGCAGCTAACACCCGTTTGGGATGAAGTAATACGTAGTCTCACACTAGGGCTGTATATCCGTGACCCAATGACTGGTGTAGCTTTCCCAGACTAAACCACAAGAATAAACGGAAACTTTCCGTATACTAAATGGTTATGCCGTACAATTGTCGTCTTAATGTAGTTAAGTAGGAGCATTGATATGTCTTTAAGTGAAGATAATTTACCGGAAGTTTCTATGTCTGCTCGTGAACAAGTTTTGCAACTAGAAGCCACCAGAGACAAGAAAGGCTATAAACCGGGCTGGTTGTACTATAAATGCAAAGAAGCAGGACTGCTTGCCGCACATAGACAGTTGCAGTCAGAAAATATACTTGGAGATGTTGTACAGACTGCTCATTTGCCACAATCTAGTAACCCAGAACTACGCTTGACAATTGAACTTGTTCCCGAAACGTGTTGGTTCTCGAATGTACGTTCAGAAGTCAGTGATGAAGATTGGAACAAGTTAAAGAAAATCACGTTTCAGAAAGCTAGCTATCGATGCGAAGTTTGTGGTGGTAAAGGTTCTCAGTGGCCAGTAGAATGTCATGAAATTTGGCACTACGACGATCATCAGCACATTCAAACTTTGGTGAGTCTTGTTGCGCTGTGCCCTGCGTGTCACGAAGTGAAACATATGGGCTTGGCAAACATTCGTGGACGCGCTCACATTGCTAAGGAGCATTTGGCAAAGGTTAATGGATGGACGCATGAACAGACAAGGGAGTATGTTAGTACCCAATTTGAGGTATGGCGACAACGGAGTAACTATAATTGGAAACTGGACATTAGCTGGCTTAAGCAGTTCGATGTTCAAGTCATAGGTGAAGGAAGAGACTAAGGCATCAGCTAATTACAGCATTGCTGCATTGCTGCATAACAATCGTGTTGCAGATATACACATAAAGTAGTTTTTTTGTCAAGTTTAGATTTAGGTTTGCTATATAAAATATAAGATTAACGATGGAAGGTGAGTTGGATAGATGACAGAATGATTAACATATCAGGGGTTTTCACATGCATGTGATTACTCGTAAACGGCTGAATGAATTTGCCAAACTCTATCCAGATACAACGAATGCTTTGGCTCAGTGGTATCGATTGGTAAAGCAAAATCAGTTTGCCTCGTTTGTCGAACTCCGTGAAATGTTTCCATCCGCAGATCAAGTCGGTAAACTGACTGTATTTAATATTGGTGGTAACAAAGCTCGACTGATTGCCGCAATTCACTACAATCGCCAAAAAATATATATCCGAGCTGTATTAACCCATTCACAATACGATGAAGAAAAGTGGAAAGAATAATGCAAAGTTTTAACCTCGATCAAACTATCACTGCTTGGTCATCCATTGCCGAAAATGTCTTTGTTCCTCACACTGAAGAGGAATATAATCGCTTGGTCGGAATGCTTGATCGGCTTATCGATCAAGTAGGTGAAGATGAAAGCCATCCGCTGGCGTCTCTAATGGAAGTCATCGGTGTCTTAATTGAAAATTATGAAACTGAACACATTCCTCAGCTAGAAGAGATTGTTTGACTTCACACATAATCAATCTCTAAATGTGCAGTGGCTTGTTGTCGAGTTGAGGCGATATCTACGACGGACTACGTCTACACCTTTCACACAGATCCTTAAATGTACAGTGGCTTTCGGCCAAGTTGAGGAGATGTCTACAACAATCTACGCTTATGCATTTCACTGAATTTTCAGCTTTCTTATAATATGAATGGATAACTTACAAATAGCTTATGGACTACCACGACATTATCACGATTGAACCTGGCAAACGTAGCGGAAAACCTTGCATCCGAGGTATGCGAATAACTGTATACGATGTCTTGGAATATCTCGCAGGTGGTATGACTGAGGCGGAGATTCTCGAAGATTTTTCTGAACTCACTTCTGAGGATATTAAGGCTTGCCTTGCTTTCGGTGCTGATCGTGAGAAAAAATTATTTGTCGTGTCCCTGTGAAACTGCTTTTAGACGAAAACCTGTCTGACCAGATTATTCCTAAAATTATAGATTTGTATCCCAACTCAGAACACGTCACTCGCTTCTCAAACATTCAAAATTATCAATTCAGTTGGGGCGATCGCTCGTGAAAGCAATTAAATCATCTTTATTATCTTCTTTGAGAGTTGCCACCCCTTACTCTGACTGGCTATTCTTCAGATAGACGTAATGCAGTTAGGAGAACCTCAAATGTCAACTAATACTTCTCTGGAAGAACGTCTCGCAGCTGTCGAAGCGGCGGTGACAGAGTTGCAAAAACAAGTAGCGGCTTCTCAACCAAAAAATTGGCTCCAACAAATTACAGCTTCCTTCAAAGACGAGCCTGCGTTTGAAGAGGTACTCGCTTATGGACGTGCGATTCGTCAAGGCGACGAGCCAATAATCGAAATTCAGGATGAGCAATGAAATATTTGTTGGATACAGATCATTTAAGCATCATCCAGCGACAGAAGGGGCAAGATTACATCAATCTTTCGACCCGCATGGCTCAATATCCGTTATCAAATTTTGCAATTTCAGTTGTGACCTTTCACGAACAACTGCTTGGTAGCCATACGTATATTAGTCGCGCTCGTAACGAGAGTGAAGTGGTTAAGGGTTATGAGATAATGGTACGTCTTATAAATGATTTCAAGGTTCTGCCGCTTGTGTCTTTTGATGCTGATGCTGCTACTGCATTGAGTCAATTACAAGCTCAACGCATTCAACTTGCAAGGATGGATTCGCGGATTGCAGGGATCGCACTTTGTCGTAAATTAGTTTTATTAACGCGCAATCATCGGGATTTCAGCAAAGTACCCGGATTGTTAATTGAGGATTGGACGGTTTAATGCGATCGCCTAGTTTATTGTAGAGTGAGGGCGATCGCTAAAAGGGTCTACTTTTTATACATATTTCTATAATATGTTGTATCGGCTCAATACTCTACGTGGCTGGCGACGAATAATTGGCGTTGATGAACCGGATCTGAATATGAAAGACATTGAATTTCTCTTGAGAGGATTTGCAATGTTAGTTGAGCGCAAAGAATATAAGTCGTCTATGGTGAAGTTTCTCAATAGCTTTTCTCAGAACTGTAAAAAATTGAAAAATGAACATATAGATTACCTTGAAAAGCTATTCCACTCTTTCTTAGAGGCTTGCTCAGAATTGCCAGAAAAAGCATTTTATCGACAGACAACTAATAAGTTTAATATTTCTATATTTGAAGCTGTATTTGTTGCTCAATGTGGACAAAGTTTTGAAAACCGTCAGCTTGTTGAAGAAAAGCTAGATCCTGAAAAGCTGGAAGAACTAAAAAGTGATGCAGAATTTGTAAAAGCTATACAATCTCAAACTACCAGTAAGGAAAATGTAAACAAAAGATTACAAAAAGCGGCAATTATTCTGCGTAAAGAATTGTGATTTCTGATGATAAAGCAAAGTATTGTTGATCGAATTTATCAAGATAATCTAGACCTCCTCAAATTCCTGGAGGAAAAAAATGAGCCATCCTTTCTGGTTCAATTTAATACCGTTTTTACCAAAACTTTACTACTTTCAGCAGCAAGCTACTTTGAGCATGAGATTTGTAGAATGGTTCAAGTATTTATCGAGTATAAAACTCAGAATGATGAATGCATTGTTTCAATAGTTAAACAGAAGGCGATCAAAAGACAATATCACACATATTTCGATTGGGAAGGAAGAAATGCTAACAATTTTTTTTCTTTATTCGGTAAGACGTTTAAAGAAAAAAGATTGAAAGATGTAAAAGAAGATATAGATTTGGATTCTGCAATTAAGTCATTTTTGGAGCTAGGGAATGAGCGCAATAAGTTAGTACATCAAAACTTTGCAGATTGTACTATTGAAAAGACAGCGGAAGAAGTTTATAAGCTTTATCAGCAAGCAACACTATTTATAGATTTTCTAGAGCGGCAATTTAACAGTTTATAATTTAAAGTTGACATTCAAGTAGCGTTATAATAATCAGCGGATGAAGTTTGTTATCTGCTGCTCAATTTAGCCATTACGCCCATTTAATCTAAAAAATCGTAATTTAAAATAGTCTTTGATTTTACAGCTTTTCTTTGAGCAAAATGCAATAAAAATCTCAAAACCAGAGTCCATAAGAGTTATACTGTCTGAAGTATAAAAACAGATTGTTCTTAGATAACCCTGCAACTTGCATTTAGGCTAGAAATAGGCTCTTTTTTCTCCCGACGATAAAAAAGCTTGCACTATATGATGTTGAGGAGCGATCGCTCCCAAAACAGTGAATTTAAACTGTCTCATCAGCAGCTTGTAGGATTGCTTCATATAACTGGCTACTCACTCGAAAATCTGCCTGTTCAATCAACTGATTTAACACAGACTTAACAGATGGAATAAAACTATTACGTTTAGCTTGCAATAAAACACCCAGTAGCCCAGTAACACTGAGTCCATAATTCATAGCCAATGCTCTACCACGACGCTCATCCATCAAGAGTGAACTACCCAACACCAACCCTATCGGGTATGGTGTGGGCTTCCCAATTCATGGGGGATTGCCTCGGTCTTCATAGATTTTTTACGTCCTGATGACTTTGGTCTTACATCCCCTCCAAGGGCAGAAGCGCTAGTTCCTAACGCCCATAATCGCAATCCTTCATTTCTAATATTTATTGCAGCATTGATGTCCCTATCATGCTGTTTCTGGCAGTGGGGGCAATCTACAAACCTAACACTCAATGAATCATAACCATTTTGTAGCATTGGAATAAGTAGTAGTGTCTCGCTACAAAGCTGTGATGATGGGAAAAATCTACCTATTTCAAAATAGGTGTGTCCAAATCTTTCAGCCTTATACTTAAGCATGGTTAAAAACATTCCCCATCCTTGGTCTGATATTGCCTTAGCCAAGTTAGGATTTTTAACCATATTCTTAACTGCCAAATCTTCTACACAAATCACTTGGTTTTCGTATGCTATTTTGCGAGATAGCTTGTGTAGAAAATCTTCTCTTACTCTAGCTATTTTGCTAGAGATTCTTGCAACTAACCTTTTAGCTTTACGCCGTTTGTTTGAAGTCTTGTCGGTCTTCTTGGCTAATTTACGCTGTTTGCGTTTTTTATTCTTTTCTAAGAGCGCTAACTGCTTTTTAGGAAGGTCATACTTTGAGCCAACGGACGTTATAGCAAAGTTTTTTAATCCCAAGTCAACCCCAATAGCGTCTCTAATGGCAACTATTGGTGTATCTTCTTGATTAAAAAGAATAGATGCGTAGTATCTACCATCACCTTTTCTTGAGATTGTGACAGTTGTGAATTTCGCATCAGGTAGTTCCTTGTGAAACACAGTTTTCATTAATCCCAAACTACCAGGAAACTTAATTACAGAATCCTGTGGCATTAGTTTCACGTTTTGAGGATATTGAATCGATTGTTTACCATGCTTAGACTTAAAGTTAGGATATTTAGCGCGTCCTTCAAAGAAATTGACAAAAGCGCCAGAAAGATTGAATGTCACTCGTTGCAATACTTGACTATACGCAAGTCCCAACCATTCATACTCTTTCTTTAACCCAGGTAGCAACTTGTCCATTGCAACCTTAGAAAGACCCTTTCCTGTTTCTTTATACGCTGTAGTTGTGGCATTAAGCATATAGTTCCACAACCATCTGGTATTGCCAAAACATTGAGCTAAATAAGATTCTTGCTCATCAGTGGGATAAATCCTAACTTTAACTGCTCTATACATGGTATCGACCTTACCGTGTTTATACATTCATGGTAACATATATTTTTATAGTTGTACTACCCAAAACAAAATATTTTGCTCGTTTCGTCGTCGTAGTCTTCACAGGTGTAGCTGCGCTCAAATAGGGTCAGACTACACTCCTCCACTCACTCGCAATTCATCTCGACGCCAAATCAAAGATTATGGCGCGAGCCTTCTTGCTTTTTTAGGTAAATCTGCTCTTAGTTCCAGTGCCAAAATAATTGCTTCAGCTTCGCCCAAATCAATATTGCCTTGGTTTGTTTGAATGTCCATCACTTTTTGAGCATCAACAAGTGTCTGAGTTTGAATCCATGATAGGGTCTGTACTTCAACTGCGCCAGGAACAACCTTTCCTGCTGCTACCATTTCGTTATAGACTGCTAGAGGAATAACAATGCTTCCATAGAGTTGCTGCAACAGGTCTAGCAGACCAATGGCTGCGAGATTTGTGATGGGGGAAGTATCACTAACAACAATCACAGCAAGCCCATTGATTGCAAGGTTTTAATATCTGCTTGCAAATCTTTTACATCGTAGTTGATGCAAAGTCCCCGTTTTGCCAATTCGTGTTGAAACTCAATCACTGTTAACCCAGTCCAAGCGCGGGCTTTGCCACCACTAATTTTTTCTTGATTGTATAACATGATGGCAATTTCCAGCTTTAATTCATCCTCAGTCATTTTGGTCGATTGGAGAATGTCATCAGGAATTACAACGCTCATAGGTTTGTGCTGGAGAAAAATTAGTTATTGTGAAGTACCCACACTGACCTTCGGTACAGTGTAGGCTTCCGGTCTCACTCGCCGTTGCCTCTTGTGTTGCCACATTTGGTCTTACACAGCGTCTCTCGTCAAAAGACGTTTACTAGGTCAGAGCCTAGACCCCGGCAGTCGCCCAGCCTTCCGCAGGCGATATCTTTTGATTTAGGAACTTGTCTATCGGGAAACTACGGTATTCGTCTCCAGTCCCAGTGTGGTGTCTAGCCTTTTGAACTCTGCTTAGACAAGTTCGCCCACCACGGCTACTCTCGTCCCCCGACTAGCGGTTTGGGGTATATCCATAATACCACGGAGATTGACAAAAACTCGAATGCACCCCGCTCTCATCAACTTGTAGTTGATATTGATTAGGGTGCGTCTCGTTTTTGTCCGGGCATTCATCCCACGTCTCACCCGGAGGGGAGCGTGGGATGAATGCCCGAGCTAGCTAAATTTAAGGGTAAACGATCCTGCATGGTAATGACGGCAGTCGAATACTGCGTTTGTGCGGACGGGACAAATGTCTACGACGGGCGTAGCTGCGGCAAAATTTAATCTATAAAATTATCATCATAAATAGTCTTTTAATTAACAGTTTTTCTGGGAGCAAAATGCAATTCAAATCCAAAAACCAGACTCCATAAGAGTTATATTGTCTTAAGCATAAAAACAGATTGTTCCTACATAACCCTAAAACTTGCATTTAGGCTAGAAATAGGCTATTTTTTCATCCTGCTGCTAAAAAAACTTGCCTTATCTGACTTTGAAGCGCGTTGGCGTAGCCCGCCGAAGGCATCGCCAAGTCCGGAGTAATCCCAAGAGTGCATTTGACGGAAAGGAAGACCCATTTTTTGGAAAACGTACTTCTCTTTCACACCAGAAGCGATGAGGTCGGGCTTGAGTGCTTTCACAAACTCCTCGAACTCATATGCGGTCACGTCGTCATAAACGATGGTGCCGTTTTCGATGTAGTCGGTGGTGCGCTTGTAGTCGTCGTTGTGAGCGAACTCATAACCAGTACCAACCATCTTCATTCCCAAATCTTGGAACGCGGGAACGACGTGGCGAGGACGCAGACCACCAACCATCATGGCGACAGTCTTGCCTTCCAAGCCTGGACGGTACTTAGCGACGATTTCATCCATGACTGGCTGATATTTGGCGATGATCTTCTCAGCGTTTTCTTGGATTTTCTCGTCAAACTTAGAAGCGATTTCCCGTAAGGATTCGGCAATCTTGGTAGGACCAAAGAAGTTGTATTCCAACCAGGGTATACCGTAAGCTTCTTCCATGTGACGGCTGATGTAGTTCATCGACCGGTAGCAGTGGATCAGGTTCATCTTCACGTTTGGTGTCTGCATCATCTCGTTGATGGTGCCATCACCTGACCACTGGGCGACTACGCGCAAGCCGAGTTCTTCTAATAGGATACGGCTAGCCCAAGCATCACCACCGATGTTGTAGTCACCGATAATTGCTACATCATAGGGAGTACCCTCAAATTGCAGCTTTCCTTCTTTTCTTTCTTTATCGGATCTGGTGAACACCCAGTCACGAACCATGTCATTCGCAATGTGGTGTCCAAGAGACTGGGAAACACCCCGGAAGCCTTCGCAACGTACGGGAACTACAGGCTTGTCAATCTCTTTTGATGTTTTCTTAGCTACTGCTTCGATGTCATCCCCAATTAGACCGATGGGACATTCAGATTGAATGGAAACACCACGGTTGAGGGGGAAGAGTTCGTCGAGTTCTTGGATGAGTTTGGTGAGTTTTTTGTCACCGCCGAAGACGATATCGCGTTCTTGGAAGTCGGAGGTGAAGTGCATCGTACCAAAGGTGTCAACACCTGTGGTGCCGATGTAGTAGTTACGACGACCAGACCAAGACCAGTAACCGCAACCAACAGGACCGTGGCTAATGTGGATCATGTCTTTGATGGGACCCCAGACCACACCCTTAGAACCAGCATAAGCACAACCACGAGCGGTCATTACACCGGGAAGGGATTTAATGTTAGACTTAACGCCGCAATCGCTCTTACCTTCTTCGTATACGTTTAAGTGCTTTTCCCGCTTTTTCTTAGCTTTGTCGGGGTAAGCGTCTAGAACTTCTTTAATTAGTTCTTTTCTTTCTTCGATGATGTTCTTATCTTCTGGAGGAGTCATTTTTGCCTCTGTTGCACCTAAGGAATGGAGATGGGGGAGTAGGGGAGGGCTGTTTAACTAACTGCCCGTTGTCCCCTTTGGGATTTGGGGACTCATCAGTCCCCTTGGGGTATAAAAGGAATGTTGGGAGAAGGTCAAAGGGAAATTATGCACTTTTTTCCTTTCCCTTTTTCCTTTTGCTAAGGCTTTATTTAGCGCCAGCTGCTGCTTTAGCTGCTGCTTCTGCGGCAATGAGCTTTTCTGCTTCTTCGTCGCTTTCGAGGATACCGAATTCGATCAGCAACGCTTCTAGTTCGTCCATTTCGATTGGTGTAGGAATGGTGAGCTTGTCGTTGTTGATGATCTTCTTAGCTAATGCGCGGTATTCATTACCTTGGTTGCTGTCAGGTGCGTACTCGTTGACGGTCATCCGGCGCAATTCTGCGTGCTGAACGATGTTGTCGCGAGGTACGAAGTGAATCATCTGGGTGTTCAACCGTTCTGCCAGGGTTTCGATCAGTTCGATTTCCCGGTCAACTTTACGGCTGTTACAAATCAAACCACCCAAGCGCACACCACCAGTGTGAGCGTACTTGAGAATACCGCGAGCGATGTTGTTAGCAGCGTACATCGCCATCATTTCACCAGAGGTAACGATGTAGATTTCTTGTGCTTTGCCTTCACGAATAGGCATAGCGAAACCACCGCAGACAACGTCACCCAACACGTCGTAGCTAACGAAGTCAACATCTTGGTATGCACCGTTTTCTTCCAAGAAGTTGATGGCGGTGATGATACCACGACCGGCGCAACCTACACCGGGTTCTGGACCACCAGACTCCACGCAACGCACACCACGGAAGCCGGTGAGCATCACTTCTTCGAGTTCTAGGTCTTCTACAGCACCGCGTTCAGCAGCCAAGTGCAATACGGTGGTTTGAGCTTTGCTGTGCAGCATCAAACGGGTGGAGTCAGCTTTTGGGTCGCATCCCACAATCAAGATACGCTGACCCATTTCTGCCATAGCGGCAAGGGTATTTTGGGAAGTGGTAGATTTACCGATACCGCCTTTGCCGTAGAATGCTATCTGTCTAATTCTTTCGTCAACGGACATGATGGGTTTTTCTCCTGCAATTGGTTGGTTGATGGGTCTGTCTTTTTGTGTGATGCGTTCACACCTGTTGGGTTACAGCTGGAACCGCGTGTAGAACGTCGCGTTTTGGCGTTGGCACTATCTGCCCGCCGGAGGCGATCGCTCTACCCCTAAAACAAAACAAAGCAAGAACATCGATTTCCTCGTTAAATTTCTGTTTGTTGTTTGTCCTACCCTTCAAGAAGCCCTCCGGGCATCTATGTCATTTGTCGTGACTCATGACCAATAAGCATAGGACGAGAAAACTTGACGATTATGATAGAATGTGCATTAGCCTGAAACACCAAGTAGGACTTGAGGTGCTTATTCGTCAACAATCAATGCGTAGGTTCTACATCATTCTTCGCTTTGCGCTTACGCCAGTTGCTTGGGTGGGAAAACCCTTCTGCAGCACTGGTCTCACTTGTTCAAAATAGAGTCCTTCAAACTTGAGACGCGAGCAAGTGCAGCGTTTGTGTCCTCTGGCGACACTCCACCCTGAGCGAGTGACTCAGTAAGGTGCTTCGCAATAGCATCGAAGTGTTGTGGCTGCAGATTCATACCCGTGTGTACTTTTTCCATTTGACGACCGCTGTATTGGTTCGGACCATCAAAAATCTGGGAGAACAAAGCAGCTTGATGACGACGCTGCTTGTCCATATCTGTATTAGCGAAAAAGTGATTGAGGGTACTATCAGCCATGATGCGTTTGTAGAAATCATCGACGATTTTATCAATACCCTGCTGTCCGCCAAGTTTGTCGAATAATGTGCTCATATCCTTTTCCTTTGAAGCGAGTTGGATACCGAAATTGGCACGCTCGTGCGCTTAGTACCACTTATGTGTTCTCAGTACAGCGCCTTGCTGTTTGTTGTAAGCAGGACTTAAGCATTGATCATTGACAATTGTATGAGTCACATCCTACTTGGTGTTTCAGGCTAATGCATATTACGGTCTATTTATGAGACTTCTAAAGCAAAGGCTCAACCGCTTCTACGACAAGGTCTTTGCTTACGCGATCGCGCAGTCTTGCTTCAATCGCAACCTTGAGTGTTGCTGTGCTGCTAGAACAAGAACCACACGCACCTTGCAGCAGAACTTTCACAGAATTGCCTTGTATGTCATACAGTTCCACATCACCCCCGTCGGCGATTAAAACGGGTCTGACTTCTTCATCTAGAACTTTTTGAATCAGTGCAATCTTTTGCACGGGCGTCAGCAGTTTTTCGGCTTGCTGGCTAACCGTATTCTGTTTCAAGGAAGTCTTGACAGGGGCAGCAGATTCTTTATGCACAGATGCAATTATATCATCAATCGTTGCCAGACAAGATCCGCATCCGCCACCGGCTTTCACATAATTTGTGACTTCTTCGGCAGTGCTAAGATTATTTTCTACAATCACACGCCGGATTTTTGTATCGCTGATGCCAAAACAGGTGCAAATCAGTGCTCCTTCATCATCGTCTTCATGGACATCGTGAGCAATGCCTCGGTAGTTATAGATAGCTGATTCTAGCGCTTCTTGTCCCATCACCGAGCAATGCATCTTTGCGGACGGTAATCCCCCAAGGTAGTTGGCAATATCTTTGTTAGTGACATTGAGGGCTTCGTCTAGGGTTAAACCCTTGATTAAATCCACCAGAGCTTCTGAAGATGCGATCGCGCTCGTGCAGCCAAAGGTTTGATAGCGAGCATCGACGATTTTGTCGCTTTCTTCCTCAACTTTCAGGTGCAATCTTAGGGCATCTCCGCAAGCAATGCTACCCACTTCACCAACAGTAATTTTGATTCCAGGTTCGCTGTTGTCTTCCAAAACCCCTTGATTCTTGGGATTGTAGAAGAGATCCATGACTTTATCTGTATAGTCCCACATAGCCTTTACTAATTACAAGTGATAGCGTGATAAATGCTTTGACAGTGCTGAGTTGGATAAACCAAAGTAGGAAATTGTAACTCAGGACTTACTCAGTAGTGCTTGCTCTTGTTGTTGCAGCCAATTCGCTTGATCACTCTTGAAGGGCGAGAGGGCGCGTAGACGTTCTACAACACTAGGCATCACCGATAGAACTGCATCAATTTCGGCTTCTGTGGTGTAACGGCAAAGGCTGAAGCGGATGGAACCATGCAAGATGGTGTAGGGTAAACCCATCGCTCGCAAAACATGAGAAGGTTCTAGAGAGCCAGAACTGCAAGCAGAACCAGATGAAGCACAAATGTTGTGTTTGTTGAGGTGGAGGAGAATTGCTTCACCTTCAATGTACTTGAAGCCAATGTTGGTGGTGTTTGGCAGTCTCCGGGTTGGATCACCGTTGACTTCGCAGTCTGCAATTGTGGCGATTAAAGTTTGCTCAAGGCGATCGCGCAACCGCTTTTCTCTGGTTGTCGCTTCTTCTAGATGAAATAATTCTAATTCAGCTGCTTTGCCTAATGCAACTATTCCTGGAACATTTTCTGTTCCCGCTCTTCTTCCACGCTCTTGTCCTCCGCCAATCAGCAGGGGACGGAACCGAACTCCGCGCCGCACGTATAATGCGCCAATGCCTTTCGGTGCATGAATCTTATGACCAGACATGGTGAGCATATCAATGGTGCTTGTCTTCATGTTCAAGGGGATTTTCCCCACTGCTTGCACCGCATCGACATGGAAGAGTGCGCCACGCTCTTTCGCCCGCAGCCCAATCTGCTCTATTGGGAAAACGGTTCCGGTTTCGTTATTGGCGTACATAATAGTCACCAAGGCGGTGTTACCCGTCAGGGAGGCTTCGAGTTCATCGAGATCCAACTGTCCCTGACGATTCACCGACAAATAGGTTACAGAATAACCCTGCGTTTCCAATTGTTTGCAGACATTCAACACCGCTGGGTGTTCCACTTGTGTGGTGATGATGTGTCGCTTTTCTGGTTGCGCCAACAGTGCTGCTCGAATGGCGGCGTTATCTCCCTCGGTTCCACAACTGTTGAAGACAATTTCTGATTCATCAGCACCGAGGAGGGCGGCGACTTGTTCTCGTGCTTGTCTAACCGCTTTGCCGACTTGTCCACCAAAGGTGTGCATGCTGGAAGGGTTACCGTAGTAATCCCTCAAGTAGGGCAGCATTGCCTCTATAACTTCTGGATCTACCTTCGTGGTGGCATTATTGTCGAGATAAATGCAGTCTTTTTGCATTGCTTCCAATTATACGTGATAAGAACTAAGGACACAGTTTCGTAAATTCGTGGTCAATTGAGAGTTGAAGTTTAAACGCAAAGGGGCGCAGAGTATTGCGCAAAGGAACGCAAAGTTTGCTTTTTGTCTATTTGCTACGAATTTAAGCAAAGCTGTATTAAGAATGAGAGGAATGTTTTTTATCAAGGACTGTTGATTAACGTTCAATTCCATCAGGAACTGAAACCTTTTGTAATTGCTCTGAGAACTTTTGGGAATAAACGTTAAACCAGTTATCCCAATAATCTTGTTTTTTTGTTAATTTTGTTACTACTTTATTGTAAGTGGTAAACCAGGACTCCCAGTAATCCTTACGCTCTATGACGGAACCATCGTAGGTGGGACAACTAGCCACACACTGAGGGACGCTGTAAGCAGTTCCATGACAGTTTGTGCAGAGATTGGGGTCAATCCAGTGGTGACCATCAACTATTTTGATTGCGCCAGTAGGACACGCGGAAAGACATAGGTTGCAGGAAATGCACTTGCTGGTAATTTTGTAAGCCATGACTATTCCCTTTACTAAATGTGTAGATTGTGGATTGGGAATTGGGTACTGGGTAACGGTAATTGAGGAAAAAAGTAAAAAGTTAAAAGTAAAAAGTTACAAATATTCTTTTGACTTTTGACTTTTTACTTTTAAATTACTTCTGTTGTTCCTGTACGTATTGCTTGTAAAATTCCAAAGCCACCTTTTCAATCACGTCGTAGCTTTCAACCACCTCAATTCCGAGTTGATGCAATTTTTCCTTTGGACTGTCACCAATCTTGGAAACCAACACTGCTTTGCAATCAGCGATCGTTTGGATGATATTTTCTAGAGTGGCTTTCTCTCCGTATCCGCCTTGGCAATAGTGGTCAACTTTGCGATGACCGATAAAGCGAGTTTGATTGCCATGCACTTCGTAAATCTGGAATTCTTTGGCATGACCGAAGTGCTGATTAACCAATCCGCTGCCCTTAGTCGCCACTGCAACTAAGATTTTTGGACTATTTTCTACAGATTCTACAGCAGTCAGAGCTTTTTGTTTGGCTAGTTTCAGTTCTTCTTGGAACTTCTCAATACCTGCATGAACTTCTTGGCGTTTTTGAAGGTCATATTCAGGAGCCATTTCCATGATTTTGGCTTTCGTAAATTCCTGGCTGCGGTCTTCACCTAAAAGACCTACTGCATCCGCACGGCACTGACGGCAATGACGCATCATCTTCATATTACCACCACAGTTATCTTGCACTGTCTGCAGTTCTTTTGGTGTAGGACCGCGCTGACCGGTCAAACCGAAGTGAGTGCCGTGTTCTGGTGCGGAAATTAGCGGCATAATGTTGTGAATGAATGCGCCTTTGGAGCGAATGACCTTATTCACTTCTGTGAGGTGCTCATCATTAATTCCCGGAATCATCACCGAGTTGACTTTGCACAAAATATCGGCTTCTTTGAGGGCTTGCAATCCTTCCATCTGCTTTTCGTGCAGAATTTTTACCCCTTCGATGCCTCTGTAACGCTTGCGCTTGTAGTGAACCCAAGGATAAATCTTTGCCCCAATTTCTGGGTCTACCATATTAATGGTAATTGTAACGTGGTCGATATTCAGTTGTTTAATGCGGTCAACATACTCGGGGAGCATTAAACCGTTAGTTGACAGACAAAGCTTGATATCTGGCGCTTTCTCGGCAATCAACTCAAAAGTGCGGAAAGTTTGTTCTGGATTCGCCAGTGGATCGCCAGGACCTGCAATTCCCAACACCGTCAATTGAGGAATCTTACCTGCAATCACTAAAGCTTTGTGCGCTGCTTCTTCTGGAGTTAGCAACTCGCTTACCACTCCAGGACGGCTCTCGTTAGCACAGTCGTATTTACGGTTACAGTAATTGCATTGTATGTTGCAAGCAGGGGCGACTGCAACGTGCAACCTTGCGAAGTGGTGATGAGCTTCTTCGCTATAGCAGGGATGATTGGCAATACGTTCTTTAAGTTTTTCATCCATTTCCACAGTGGTGCTGCTATCGCTGCATCCGGTGCCGCAACCACTGGATTTTGCTTTGGTAGAAGTTGGGGAACCAACTGATGGGGTAATGCGTCCTGTAGAGGGTGATGTCATTGAATCTCGCATGCATATCGGGTACTAAGGCTGCCACTATGGAAGATGCTATAGCTACTCTATTTTGTCTGTGTTTTGTCAGGAATGGAAGCCGCGTCTTGTACTTACGCTGTCAACCCAAGTTTGCAAAGGCTGGTGTGTGTCAACGCTCTTGGACTTGGGGAGGACTTGCGGGTCAAGCCACGACTTCTGTTCACAGGGGCATGGTGCTATCTCATCCCTCCACTCACTCATTGCGCTGTTTTTGTTTGCGCTTGAAGTGTTGGCGATATATGTTTTATATCAGTCGTCTCAAACGAGGGCAGCGTTTGTGTCCTGGATAGAATTTATTGGATTGATTAGATTTGTACTCAAAACCGAAAACCCTCACCCTTTCGGCATTTGAGGACTCAAAAAGATTTTTTCTGGGTAGGGGTACTAGAATTTTTGGGTAGGGGTTCGAGTATTTATGGAAATAGGGACAAGTATTCGTGTACTCAGAGCAAACTCAATCCCAGTAAGGATTTGAGCAAAATTTTAGCTTTTTTTTAGCTTTTCCGACTTGTACTCAAAGGCTGATTTAGCAAGACTCCGAGCACTGCCCCAAGGGAGATTTTGACTTTGGAAATCTGGAGTAAGTTAGGGAGACTGACTCCAGAAATTTGCGAAATTCAATTCTGTATACACAATATCATTTTTTCAAAGGAAAAAATGCAATTCAAACTTTTTTAATTTTTGCTGTGTTCACTAGTATCAGTTCATAAATTTTTCTCATCCATTTGTGCTGAAACATAGGCACAAACAAGGATTCACATTGTTTTTTATGGATGATTAATAGAATTTTATCTCAATTAACTGAGTTTTAGCATATGGAAAAAGATGTTTTTTAACGTAGATTTGGTATCAAGTGAAGAAAATCATGATTATTGGTTCTGGATGCGCAGGAAAGTCTATCCTCGCGGGCAGCACCGTAATGCAGTGGCTTAACCATCAATTATTAGTTAACAGTTAACAGTTGTTATCCATTCATCCTCGCCCATTGCACGACCGTGGCATACAACAGCAGATGAAAAGCTACAGCAGCGTACTATACACTGGAAAAATGTTTTCCTAATTCAGCAGGAATCAGGGTACCAGGAAGAATCCTATGAAAGCAGTCGTTATCCGTGAGTATGGCTCCCCTGAAGTGTTGCAGTACCAAGAGGTGGAGCCGCCGAAAATTAAGCCCGACCAGTTACTCGTTAAAGTTCGGGCGACTTGCGTTAATCCGGTTGATTGGAAAATCCGCAAGGGAATGTTGAAATTGATCACGGGTAACAAATTCCCGATGATTTTGGGGTTTGATTTGTCGGCAGATGTGGTGGAGGTCGGCTCACAAGTGACGCGCTTCAAACCAGGAGATGCAATTTACGGAAACGTTGGTTTATTGGGAGGAGCTTACGCAGAACTTGCAGCCGTCCCAGAAAAATCTGTCGCCCTGAAACCGACGAACATGACTTATGAAGAAGCAGCGTCTGTACCCGTAGCAGCCCTCACAGCCCTACAAGCCTTGCAAGACTTAGCCCATATCCAAGTAGGACAAACCGTGCTTATCAATGGCGCTTCTGGCGGTGTAGGCACTTTTGCTGTGCAGATTGCTAAGGCTTTGGGAGCAGAAGTCACGGCAGTTTGCAGTACAAAAAACATAGAGTTGGTGAAATCTTTAGGAGCAGACCGCGTCATTGACTACAGCCAACAAGATTTTACCCAAGGCACGGCGCAGTACGACATTATTTTGGATGCGGTTGCTAAGCAGTCGTTTTCTAGTTGTAAACAAGTTTTAAAACCCAACGGAATTTATGTAAATACACTCCCCACCCCCGAAACCATTGTGCAAAGTGTTTTGACAGCGTTTATTCCTGGTAAAAAAGCTAAATTTATCTTAGAAACACCTAGGAGTCAGGACTTGCTTTACCTGAAAGAGTTGATTGAGGCTGGTAAAATTCGTTCTGTGATTGACCGCACTTTTCCGTTACAAGAACTAGCTGCTGCTCATGCATATAGCGAAAGCGAGCGAGCAGTGGGCAAAATAGCAATTGCAGTTGCGGGTTAAGGTGTCAAAGTTTTGTACAAACTATGAGAATAGAAGTCTGAGGGGAGGAACGCCACTCTGGAACTGGGGACTGGGGACTGGCGACTGGCGACTGGCGACTGGCGACTGGCGACTGGGGACTGGCGACTGGGGACTGGCGACTGGGGACTGGCGACTGGCGACTGGGAAGATGTTCTTACTTTCCTTTGGGCGGGGTTTGAATCCCCGTCCATAATCCTCCCATCCCAGTCCCTAATCCCTAATCCCCAATCCCCAGTTCAAATACAGACTTTTACAAAAAATATATTATGCGTTAAATGCATAAAGAAATTGCATATTATGCATATCTAATGGTCAAGATGCCTGTCGCCAAGGATAAAATAAGGTATGACAGTTAAGTAAACTACAATTATAAATCTACAAAATAGTATCTATACTTACAGACAAAAACTGTTAGGGAAAATAGCTCGGCTTGTCTTTTCTCAATTGTAGGAATACAATAATAAATAGTAACTCGATATACAGAATTTTTACTTTTCATCTTGTTCGCGTGTTGTTTGAGTACAAGTGAACAGTTGTTAATTTATGCAAAAATTTATTGCCTAAATCGCATCAAACTCTTACAGGCAAGTGAATTCATATTGAGTACAGAAATACTTAGCCCCCTCCCCCATAAATTCCAGTACCCCAGTCCTGAAAATACTAGTACCCCTACCCTAAGAGAAATTTTAAATTTGCGTTACATCAAGGTTTCAGGCTGGTGAGTACAGCCTTAATCAATCCAATAAATCCAATCGGCGTCGGACGTAAGCCGTCTTTGCAAACACCTGATATAAGCAGAGAACGTAGCACACGGTTATTTTGAAAAAACCAGTACCGATGCAACAGCCATTCGACCACATGAGGAATTCAAAGATTGCAAAAATGTTGGGTGATTATTCCAACCTGTTTTTTGCAATGCTTTCTGGCATTTCTTTGGAGCCAGTATTGACTGATTTTCGTATCATATTTGAACGAGATCCCGCAGCATACCATTGGCTGGAGGTGCTGTTTTGTTACCCTGGATTGCACGCACTATGTTTGCATCGCATTGCTCATTGGCTGCACCGACGTGGAGTGGCTTTTATCCCGCGCTTCATTTCTCACTTGGGACGGTTTTTTACAGGAATTGAAATTCATCCAGGTGCAGAGATTGGTAAAGGCGTATTTATCGACCACGGTATGGGCGTTGTGATTGGCGAAACCGCTATTGTGGGAGACTACACACTTATTTACCAGGATGTCACCCTTGGTGGAACTGGAAAAGAAAGTGGTAAACGCCATCCTACCTTGGGCAAAAATGTCGTTGTGGGAGCAGGTGCGAAAGTCTTAGGCAATATTGAGATTGGCGATCGCGTCCGCATCGGCGCAGGTTCGATTGTTTTGCGCAATGTCCCCGACTATTGCACTGTTGTGGGAATCCCGGGGCGGATTATTTCGAGCAAACAGGGCGAACAAGTTTCTCCTTTAGAACACGGAAAACTACCTGATTTAGAAACTGAAGTGTTTCGCTGTTTGCAAGAACGTATTGAGCAACTCGAACAAAAGCTGCAAATTCTTACAAGTCAAACAAAAGAACTGGTGACAAAGGAACGTTAGCTATGTTGCAATCCCGTAGTTTTCAAACCACAGCCGAGTATATTGTGCAAATTCCTATGAGCGATCGCTTTTCAATTTATCGCCGCTTGCAAGAGTTAATGATTCCTTGTTCGTGTCTCTCTGATGGTTCTTTGCGAGTGCAAGTGAATAGTTGTTTAACAGCGATTCTCGTCCGTAGTACAGTACTGCAATTTATGACAAGTCGCCAAGAATTAATCGATTGGCTAGAAAGATGTTGGCAGCTTTAAATTTTTGACTTACTCAATTCCCGCGAATCTGAAATAACAACTATAAAAACAGGTGTGAAGTGTGAAAAGAAGAAGGTGAAATATAAAGATTTTTATCCTATCCAACAGAACGCTCTCTGGAGGACATCTACATTAGATCTCTTGCATAAATAGATTTCATCTGCATCCATCTACTTGGGCGTCGTGCAGTTAATTATTTATTCAGGAATGAATGTAAGAAGTCTATTCTTTATCCTTAAACCTTCTTTTTGTGAAAAATTGTATGATGGCGAATTGTCACAGTGATATAAAATTCATTGATTTTTTACAATCTGAGTTCGCACTTTCAACTGTGGATATTGCTGTAGCACTGCGCAAACACGAGTTAGATAATAGTCCCTTAGCAATGCTTCTTTGGCAATATGGTTTAGTGGACATACAACAGTTAGAACGCATTTTTGATTGGCTGGAAGAGCAAGTTTAAGCAATCCAGAATGAAAAATAGCAATCATAGCAAGTATCTTGCTCTTGCTAGAAATGTGCCAATTCAATGAAGGATAAATTAGGGGATTCGTCCATCATAGTAGTGATATTAACTACATTGAAAGTAAAAAAACGAAAAAATTTAGGGAGGATATGACGATGATTTCTACTTTAATTGCCGGATTAAGCATATTGTTTTTTTCAGGAATAGCTAATACATATTTCAGTCAAAAGCTATTTTCTGACACAGAATTTCCACCTGATGATAATAATTTGTAGTTGATACCAAATTCTTGTTTTATGCCATACAGATAGGACAAGAATTATCAATTATAAATTAGGAATGGTGAATTATGAATAGTGATATTTTTAATGAGAACTCAGAACACAAAAATCACAATAAGTGAATATGCTTACGAATTCCTTCTAGGGATTTGACAACGAAAATGTGATTCATCGACCTGTAAATTTATAACGGTTTTCAATTGGGTGCAATACATCAAAGAATTAACGAACCGCAATGGACAAATGATTGGACGCAGATGTAAACGCCCCAAAGGTGGTGAGACAGCGCTGCAGGAGGGTTTCCCGACCTAGGCGACTGCGAACCCGAAGGGTACTTGTACTTGATCCGGATGATAACAGCTATAGTTGCTGTGCATTCTGGCTCAACACCCAATCGCCAAAAAACCATTTTGAGTTCTTAGCGTAGGAGTTCTGAGTTCTTTCTTCGTCATCATTCATCATTATCCAAGAGGTTTTTACAAGATGAATCAAGTCTTAATAAATGACACAACACTACGCGATGGCGAACAAGCAGCAGGAGTTGCTTTCAACTTAGAAGAGAAAGTTGCGATCGCCAAGTTTCTCGATGCGATCGGCGTTCATGAAATAGAAGTCGGTATTCCGGCGATGGGTGAGGAAGAAACACGAGCAATCTCGGCAATTGCTGAGATGGGTTTGCAAGCTAAACTGCTTGGCTGGAACCGCGCGGTGATTTCTGATATTCAGGCTTCTATGGCTTGTGGTTTGAAGCGAGTGCATATTGCCATTCCCGTTTCTGGAATCCAAATTGCTGCCAAATTTCAGGGTCAATGGCGGATAACTTTGCAACAACTCAAAGACAGTATTAGCTTCGCCGTTGATAAAGGTCTTTGGGTCGCTGTAGGAGGAGAAGATTCTTCCAGAGCTGATGGAAGCTTCCTCCTAGACGTAGCACAGTATGCCCAAGAATGGGGTGCATCGCGGTTTCGCTTCTGTGACACAGTAGGCATTCTTGACCCCTTCACCACATATGCGAAAGTAAGACGACTGGTGACGGCTTTGTTAATTCCCGTAGAAGTCCACACCCACAATGATTTTGGTCTAGCAACTGCCAATGCCCTTGCTGGTATCAAAGCTGGAGCCTTATCGGTGAATACAACGGTGAATGGATTGGGTGAAAGAGCTGGAAATGCAGCTTTAGAAGAAGTTGTCATGGCTCTCAAACGTATTTATGGCGTTAATGTTGGTCTTGACACTCCTCGTTTATTAGAACTGTCTCGACTTGTCGCAGCAGCATCAGGAAGCAATGTTCCGCCTTGGAAGGCAATTGTTGGTGAAAATACCTTTGCTCACGAAGCAGGTATTCATGCTCACGGCGTCCTGCAAAACCCGATGACTTACGAACCGTTTGCTCCTGAAGAGGTTGGGTGGGAACGACGTTTGGTTGTGGGTAAACATTCTGGTCGGCATTTGTTGTCTAGTGTGCTACAGCAGCACGGCATTTTTTTGAACTCGCAAGAAACTCAGTCTGTCTTGGAGGTGGTACGACAAGAGTCAGTACAGAAAAAACGTAGCTTAAGCGTGCAGGAACTATTGAATTTGGTACAAGAACAACAGAGGTATTCTCATGCGGTCAGATGAATTAGAGCTAGAGCAGCCACCCGCCTTTAACATCGGTGATAAAGTCCGACTTCGTAAAATGATCAAGAACGATGGTACTTTTCCCGGTCAAGAAATTGGGGTCATTTTGGCGAAAAAGGGAGATATCGGCTACGTCGCTAGTATCGGCAGCTATTTACAAAGGTCCTATATCTATGCTGTGCATTTTTTGGATAGAGGATTTGTCATCGGTTGTCTTAAAAAAGAATTAGAACTTGTTGAGAAGGAACAAGAAGTTGTTGAGGAAGCCTAGCAAACTTCTTTTCCTGAACAGAAATTAAGACATTTCACCAATACATTAATATCACCACTAGGAAGCGGGAAAACTAGAGATGAAAGTCATGCTACGTCATAATGCTGCTGGAACTTTGATTGCTTACGTTGCTAAGAAAGACCTTGAAGAAGAAGTTGTTAAACAAACGGAAGGAGCAGAAGGCAAGATTTTTACTTTAGCAAATGGTTGGGAATTAGCATTTACCAATTTGCCAGATCCGCTACAGTTACCCCAAACTTACGAAGCTAAACGTCTCTCGTAACTCAACGCTTACCCTGCCCTTTAGGGGAAATTCAAAATTCAAAATTCAAAGTTCAAAAAAATAATTTTTAATTGATGAATTTGAATTTTGAATTTGAGTGTCAGCGGCTGTCCTTTGGAAATGCAAATGACTCATTACAAAGGACGATTTACATGATTTTTTTACGAAAAAAATTACGACTTTAAATAAGATGAGTCATCATTACTTAAAATTATCTGAATTTAACCTTGAGGGACAGTTTCTTGGCTTTGTAGGTGATACCCCTGGGAAATTTAAATACCTGCAATTGGCATTAGAATCCGAGAATGTGCAAATTAAAATTCCTAAAGAGTTACGTCAATTTCTCAGTGTATCTCTAGTTCCTGGTGAGCAAATTCGTGTATTTGGTATTAGTAAGTTAGACACACACACAGGCGAAATCAAACTAAAAGCTTTTGGGGTGACACCAATTGGTGTTTGTCCAAATCAAGAAATCCCCCTTCAACAACGAAAGTCTCCTCCCAAAGCCAAGATTTTAGTCTGTCAAAAGTCTGGTTGCATAAAGCGGGGTGGAAAAAGTTTCTTATCAGAATTAGAAAAGATGTTGTATGAACATGGTTTGTCTGACCAAGTTATCATTGAGCAAACTGGGTGTTTTAAATGTTGTAAAAGCGCACCTAATTATATTTTGCAAATTGGGACAAAAGAATATAAAAAAATTCATCCTGAGGCGATTGTATCTTTATTGCAAAGTTACTTGAGTTAAGCTGCCGATGGTGTAGAAGACACAGAGCCCCGACTTCTCTAAGAAGTCGGGGCTCTTGTTTACTACTATAGTAAAAACGCCTGCCATTCTTCACGATAAACGGCTTTTTCCGCTTCGCTTAAAAAACTGGCTTCAAGTGTATTAAGATTCAACTGCCAAAGTTCTTCCCAGGAAAAACCTTGAGTTGCTAATATTAGGTACTCGTTATTTAAGCTGGTGGAAAACATGGTTGGATCGTCGGAATTGAGCGTGCAGTATAGTCCAGCATCAATCATTTTACGAATTGGATGCGGTTGCTCATGCGGTACAATGCCCAAGCAGTAGTTACTTTGTGGTGAGACTTCAAGTGGTATTTGACTGCGACGTAGTTCCTCAAGGAGTTCTGCATCTTCTAAACATCTGATCCCGTGTCCGATGCGTTCCACTTGCAAACTTTTGATCGCACCACGAATACTTTGCGCTCCATCCGCTTCGCCAGCATGAGCAACCACTCGAAGTCCTTGTTTTTTGGCTTCCTGATAAGTTTCAGCAAAACCCTCTGGTGGGTTTCCTGGTTCTACTCCACCCAAACCAAGACCAATGAAAATTCCTTTTTCCTGACCTTTAAGGGCAAACTCTAAAACTTTGGTTTGTGTGTCTGGGTATTCCCGTGAGATATCAGCAATAAACTTCACACGGCTGTTGTATTTAGCTTCGCCTGCTGCAATTCCGGCAGCTAGGGCAGCAAGTAATTCATCATCAGTTAATTTTTGAGAATGTAGCGAAACACTCAGAAAAACTTCGCTGTAGCGAATGTTTTGCTCTGATTGATGCTTGATGAATCGCTCTATCATCAAGATATAATCGTCAGGTGTTTGTATACACTCGCTTGCAGTAGTATAAACGTGAATAAAATGATTAAAATCACGAAACTGGTAGAAATTTTTCCATTCATCAAGTGAGGTGACAGGTAATTCCACCTGATTCCGCTTAGCCATTTCATAAATAGTTTCTGCATCAGTTGCACCTTCAAGATGCACGTGAATTTCTACTTTCGGCATGGCTTGAAGGCGATGAGCTAGTGTTGAAGAAACCGGCATAGAAGTATCAAATAGCATAAAATGTTAAACTGTAAGCAAATCTTATGATATTTTGCCTTCTGGCTTGTGATAACGACAATTTTTAACGCCAGCCTACTTAGAATGAGTTGACATTTGGGCGATCGCCTCAATCAAGATTTCTGGATCAATTGGTTTGGGAATATGTAACTGAAATCCAGCGGCAAGTGCCTGCTGCTGATCGATTTCTCCTGCATAAGCAGTCAGAGCGATTGCTCTTATCTGACTATTTCTCTCGCTTTGCATTGCCCGAATTTGTCGCATGAGCATATAGCCATCCATATCGGGCATCCCAATGTCGCTTACTAGGATATCAAGCTTGGTCTGTGATATGACTTGGAGTGCTTCCATCGCAGAAACCGCTGTTATGACGCTCCCTCCAGCCTGCTCCAAAATGAAGGCAATTAACTCTCTTGTGTCCACCTCATCATCGACAACAAGAATTCTCATTCCATTGAGGGGTAATTTGTCAAGCGTGGTATATGAAGATTTATCTTCGTTCTTTATACTTAGTTCCGGCTTTAAAAGCGGTAAGCTGACACTGAAAGTTGCTCCTTGCCCAACACCAGCACTTTCCGCGCGAACAGTACCACCATGCAGCTCGACTAAGTGACGGACGATCGCCAACCCTAACCCGAGTCCACCAAACTTGCGTGTTGTTGCGCCATCTTCCTGGCGGAAATACTCAAAGACGTGTGGTAAAAAATCAGGATCAATCCCTTTGCCTGTATCGCTGACAGTAATTTGAGCGAGTGAGCTAACGCGCTGCAGGCGAATTTCGACCCGTCCGCCTGAAAGTGTGAATTTGACGGCGTTGGTGAGCAGATTCCAAATCACTTGCTGTAACCGAGCAGAATCACCTAAAACCTGCCCGATATCTGGGTCAAGCACTGTCTGAATTTGAATTGACTTGGCTTGTGCTGCCAACTGCACTGTTTCAATAGCTGCTGAAATCGTTGATGCCAAATTAACAGAACCCATATTGAAGCTGAGTTTGCCACGCAGAATGCGAGAGACATCTAACAAATCTTCAATCAGTTGCGCTTGAAGTTTGGCATTGCGTTCAATTGTTTGTAGCGCCTGAGTCGTTTTTGTGGCATCTAACTTGCCGGTGAGGAGCAACTTAGACCAACCCAGGATAGGATTGAGGGGCGATCGCAACTCGTGAGACAGCACTGCTAAAAACTCATCTTTTATGCGGTTGGCGGTTTCAGCTTCGGCACGGGCAACTTGCTCTTGCTCTAGTAGCCGCTGGCGCTGTTGGTCGAGTTGTTTTTGATTTTCGATATCTGTTGCTGTACCAAACCACTTAATCACCTGACCGTGCTCATTTTTCAGCGGTACGGCTTGATGCAAATGCCAGCGATATGCTCCATCTGCTCGTCGCATCCGACCTTCTGCTCGATAGCTGGTACCCGCTTGTTGAGGGGTCAAGCGCACTGCTAACAGCACTCGCTACGCGTGTCCGGTCTTCCGGGTGTATCCGCTCCATCACCCTAGGAAGGGGAATCTTGAATGCATCATCCGGCTCACCCCAAATCTCGCGCATCCGCTTGTCGATCTCAACGAGATTTGTGTCGGGGTCGTAACGCCAAATCCCAAGCCGACCCACCTTAATCGCGAGCTGCGCGCGCTCCTCGCTCTCCCACAACGCTGACTCTGCCTGCTGTTGTTCAGTGATGTCCTGAAAAATTAGCATGATCGCATTGACGCTGCCAGATTCATCGTAAAGGGGAGCCGCCGAAATGCTGACGATTACCGTTGAACCATCACGCTTACAGCGATAGGTTTCCACGCCTGCAAAAATTTCTCCCTTCGCCACAGCAGCTCTGACCTGACGGCATTCTTCCCGTTTCTCTTCTGGAACAATCGGAATGAGTTGACCCAACACCTCGGTTTCACTCCAACCAAATAGCCGCTCTGCCGCGGAATTCCAAAGCTGTACCGTTATGTCGGGTTTAATGACAACTATAGGCAGTGGGGAAGCTTTAATGAGGGTGCTCAGGGTTTGTAAGGTTTTTTGGAGTTCCTGTTGCGCTTGTTTGGGCTCGCTAATGTCGGCAGTGACACCAATCGCACGGATTGGCTGTCCGGCTTCGTCACGGATGATATCACCTCTGGAAATAACCCAGTGCAGTGAGCCATCCGACCAAACGATCCGGTACTCTACATCGTATTCACCTTTACCAGCCACCGCTTTTTCAAAGACCTGTTCGGCTTGGTCGCGATCCTCTGGATATAAGCACTCGCGCCACTCGTCTCGATTCTGAGGACTCCTCGACAGTCCAAAAATTTGATTGAGCGCTTGATCGAACTGCACTGCTCCTGTGCGGAGGTCTACCTGCCAAGTGCCCATTTTTGCGGCTCGAAGGGCTAGCCTCAGTCGTGCTTCCCGTTCGCGCAATGCAATTTCTGCCTGTTTGCGATCAGTGATATCCCGGAAGAAAATGTCCAGACCATCCTCGTGAGGATAGGCGTGAATCTCAAGCCACATATCGGATGTGGGTGGTTGTTGACACTCCCACGGCTATGAAGATTTCGCTGTCGCTCATCTTCATGAAAAGCCATGGGATTCTAGGATCAACGTCGAAACTTGTTCAACCAGGATTGCTCCAAGCTGAATAGAGGTTTCAACTCCCCTAGCGTTTCTTGACTTCTGTTTAGAAGTCTTGCTTCCCCCTTGCCCAGAGGTAGCAATTTTTTCTTTGCCTTTACGAAGTATATTAATTGCAGCAGCATAGTCACGTTGTAGAACACAACCACATTTACAGGTATGGGTCCTGGTTGAGAGAGACTTCTTGACTATCGTGCCGCAATCTGGACACTGCTGACTGGTGTAGTGAGGTTCCACAGCTAGTGCCACCTTTCCATACTTTTGAGCAAAGTATTCTAGATAGCTCCGAAACTGTCTCCATCCAGCATCATTAATGCTTTTTGCCAGATGGTGATTACGCACCATATTTTTGACCTGCAAGTTTTCATAGACGCATAAGTCGTTAGACCGCATGACGTGACGCGCCTTCAATTTGGCGTGTTCGGTACGTTGTCTACTTATCTTCAGGTGTTTGCGTGCATATCGGTTTCGAGCCTTCTTTCTACCGTTCTTACCTTTTTGTTTTTTATAGATTCTGCGTTGAGCGTGTTTGACCTGTTTCTCGGCTTTACGCAACAAACGAGGATTTGGTTCATGATGCCCGTTTGAGTCGGTGTAGAAGTGTTCTAAGCCAAAATCTAAACCAATTTCTTGACCTGTAGATGGGACATCTTCCTTACACTCGACATCAACACAAAATTGCACATAAAAACCGTCGGCACGTCGGACAATCCGAACTCGCTTAATGGACTTAATGGGGTAGGTGTGGATATCCCATTTGCCCATCAATTTGAGAGTACCAATCCACTTTTTGTCGCTGAAAGTGATTCTACGTTTTGTTGGATGCAATGACCATCCACTGGTCTTGTATTCAACAGAACGTCCCAAGCGCTGAAACCGTGGGTAGCCTTTTTTTCCTGGTTTGTTCTTTTTACAATTGTCGTAGAACCTAGAAATTGCAAGCCACGCTCTTTCGGCAGCAGCTTGTACTGCCATTGAGTTAAGTGCCGCAACAAAAGGGAAGTCAGCGCGTAGTACTGTTGAGTAACGGCTAATGGCGGCATTGTTGATATTGTCTTCTTTTGGTGAATTCATCCAATATCTAAGACACTTATTTCTAACAAATTGAGTAGTCTTGATAGCTTCTTCAATTGCTTGATATTGTGCTTTGTTGCCTTTTGCCTTGTACTCTAAAACTAACACGCTTGACTCACCTCCTTGTATTGCTTATACTTTATTTAGTATAGCCAGGTGTTCTAATAATGTCAACAGGAAAAGGGATAAAAAGGACAAAGAATAACCCTGTTTTTTATGCAGAGTTAAAGAAAGGTCACGAGATTTTTTTGACTGATAGTAGTTGGCAGAAAGTTAAACAATCTGCAAAAGAAAAAGCGATAAGTGCTAGCGAATATATTGAGCAATTAATCAGAAAACATTTTGACGGCAACTAAAGTTGCTACGCATTCATGAGCCAGCGCTGTAGACGGGTTTCCCGTCGCAGGCGACTGGCGTCCCCACGGCTAAAAGCCAGTGGGCTTTCTGCTATCAACACTGTAATAGTGATGCTCAAAGTGGACGGGAATCTGTTGTGCCATCGCCCGCCGATACTGGCGCTCTACGTTCGTCCCTACCGACACAGACCACTCCTCCCAGTGGGTCTTTCCAATGACTTCTGTCCGAGGTTTGCCGTTAAGTCGCTCGGCTTCTGCATTCTGGTAAATGATCCGCCAGTCACGGTCGAGAGCAACAAACGCATCACTTATGCTTTCTAAAGTACGTGTTACCTGCCGATTGGCTTGCCGCACTGCCCGCAAACTTGCCTTGGTTTTCCGGTTGGCAATCTGCAACTGTGTGCAGAGTAATGCGATTAAAAATGATACCAGTGAGAACGCAATCAATTGCACCAAGCGATTCGCACTAGTGATGGCAAATGAGTGGATCGGCTCAATAAAGAAGTAGAGGCTGTAGCCAACTCCCAGAGCGATCGCCAGCAATCCCGGTCCCATTCCGCCATACCAAGCACTGACTGCAACAGCCGCGAAAAACAGCGGAAATATCACCGGATTTAGCAGCGGCAGAAGCAGTTGTGTTAACACGAGGGCTACTGTCGCTGCCAGAATCGCAACCCCATAGGATAGCAACCGAGAGCGGATAAAGATTTCCTTGTCTACAGTCCCCGTCGTCTCATGAATCATTTGCGCTCATCCGACAGTATAGTAGAATGAGTTGACACAATTTGGGCGATCGCCTCAATCAGTTCTTCTGGATCAATTGGTTTGGGAATATGTAACTGAAATCCAGCCGCAAGTGCCTGCTGCTGATTGATTTCTCCTGCATAGGCAGTCAGAGCGATCGCTGGAATTAACCCCCCTTGTTCTGGTGGCATAGCTCTTAAGAAGCGCAACAATGTATAGCCGTCCATTTCAGGCATTGCAATATCTGCTAACAAAATATCGAACTGGGTTTGCTTGAGTCTTTGCAGCGCTTCGGTTGCAGAAGACACAGAGATAACACTAGCACCAGCTTGCTCTAAAACGAAAGTGACTAATTCTAAATTGTCTGCATCATCATCAACAGCCAGAATTTGAATTCCTTGCAAAGTGAGTGCCTCTTGCATAAATGCCTCCTCTTGAGTTGCTGAAGCCGTTGTCGGCATAAGGGGAAGCATAACGGTAAACGTCGCTCCCTGTCCTTCTCCTAAACTGTCAGCTTGGATTGTTCCCCCATGTAGCTCAACAATGTGCCGTGCGATCGCAAGCCCCAACCCCAAACCACCAAAAGTGCGAGTGATACTGCTATCTGCTTGACGGAAATAATCGAAGACATAGGGCAAAAAATCAGGCTTTATACCTTTGCCTGTATCACTAACAACAATCTCTGCTTGGTTTTCAACCTGCTTGAGATGGATTTCTACACGCCCACCATTCGGAGTAAATTTAATAGCGTTGGAGAGCAGATTCCAAACGATTTGCTGTAAACGAGTGGCATCGCCTAAAACATTACCCACATCCGATTCAAAATGAGTTTGAATTTGAATCGTTTTGGCTTGGGCTGCCAAATCTACTGTTTTGAGCGCCGCTGCAATTGTCGATTTTAAATCGATAGGGCAAGAATTTAAACTAAGCTTGCCTTGCAAAATCCGAGAAATATTGAGTAAATCTTCAATCAGTTGAACTTGTAGCTTGGCATTACGCTCAATGGTTTCTAGAGCAGCTGCTGTCTTGGTAGCATTGAGTTTGCCTTCTCGCAACAATTTCGTCCAACCTAAAATTGGGTTCATAGGTGTTCTCAGTTCATGTGAGAGAACAGCAAGAAATTCATCTTTTGTCCGGTTTGCTGCTGCACTACGCGCCGCTTCGCGAACGGCTGCGGCTAGTGCCTGTTGCTCGGCTTCATATAATTGAGCACGGACTATAGCCTGAGCGCACTGTTGAGCCAAGGCAAGGATAAACGCCCGGTCATCGTCGCTTAAAGGTGAGAATTGAGTAAAGTTGAGAGATATTCCTCCAACTGCTCGACCCTCTACCACCAGAGGTAACGAAATCCAACTAGCGTAATTACACTGGGCGTAGTATTCTGCCAAGTGAGGATAACGAGCCACTCGTGCTTCGGTCGATTCTTCCCAAATCGGTTTTCCAGTTCTTACAGCTTCTGCCAGTGGTACTTGTGTCGTGATTGGAAAGCAACGCCATTCCCCTATATCTTGTGGATACCCAACAGAATAGACGATTTCAAGCTCCGTACCATTTTTATTTAGAATTGCCATCATAGCAGAGCAAGCATTCAAAACGGCGGTACTTTGCTCAACAATCACTTTAGCAACTTCAGTGGGAGTCAGCGATTCAGAGAGTGCTGCTGTGACGGATAATAGACGTGCATTACGGTCAGCGGTTTGCTCTGCTTGCTGGCGTGAGAGTTGAGCTTGTTGATAGAGTTGAGCATTGGCGATCGCTAATGCCGCCCGGTCTGCTAAATTTTGAAATAAAGTTTGGTCATTGATATTGTGAGGTTCTCCGGGATGATTGCGAGTCAGGCTCAACACTCCAATCGCTTGTCCTCGTACCTTAAGTGGCACAAGCAATGTGCTGTAAACCCTGAAGCGATCCAAGTAGCACTGATACTCTGGTTTGATAACGGCGCGTAACTCCTCCTGTGATGTCACTGGCATCAAAAGGGCAACTCCAGTCTGCATCACTTGTCCCCCAATCCCTTCATC
This sequence comes from Kalymmatonema gypsitolerans NIES-4073, assembly GCF_002368435.1. Taxonomy (GTDB): domain Bacteria; phylum Cyanobacteriota; class Cyanobacteriia; order Cyanobacteriales; family Nostocaceae; genus Kalymmatonema; species Kalymmatonema gypsitolerans. The sequence goes on along the minus strand of NZ_AP018268.1, from coordinate 8,699,395 downwards.
AGCACGGCGAGGGTAACTGCTTAACAGTTCATTCACGAACTGTCTTACCTCTGGATCAACATGGTAAACAGAAACAGGCTCAAGCCACTGCCCATCAAGAGACAGCAGACTCAAGACGCAAACATCACCTGTATATTCACTAACAAGTTGGGTGATAGTATTCAAAACCGTTTGCAAATCTAAACTCGCTGCTGCAAACGTTTGCGATGCTTGAGCGAGAAAACGCTCTTGTTGCTCATTACGCTTAAACTCAGTAACATCACGGAGATAGCCAATGATTGATTCGACCGTTCCATCAGCTGCAAACTCAGGTACAAAACGCGATTGATACCAACGGGTACCATTCAGCGCCTGAAAGTTAAACTCTATCGAACGGCTTTGCCCAGTTGTGAATATCTGTTGCCAGTTCTCATGCCAGAGCCTACAATTCTCTGGTGGCATACCTAAGTCAATATTGGTTTTGCCAATGAATTCTTCTGCTGGAATGCCAGTCACCTGTTCGATAGCAGGGCTGACATAAAGATGGCGAAATTGTGAATCGATTCGACTGATGATATCTGGGGAATTTTCAGCTAAAGTCTTGAACCTTTGCTCTCGACGACGGAGTTCCGCTTCCATCTGTTTGCGATCGCTCACATCCTGCACAACTCCCAGCATCCCCAGGACATCTCCTGAAACACTATACTGAGCACGTCCTTTTGCTGCAACCCATCGTTCGGCTCCATTGGGATGAATCACCCGGTATTCAATGTCATAATCACGCTCGTAACGGATTGCTTCCTCGACCGCTAGACGAGCCGGCTCTCGGTCTTCGTGATGAAGTAGGTCGCGCATATGCGTCCAAGTCATATAAGGACCAGACGGAATGCCAAAAATTTCGGCTGCTCGTTGAGAAAATGTGACAATATCTGTTGCTGCATCCCAACTCCAATCTCCCATTTTCGCAGCTGCCAAAGCCAGACTTAATCGTTGAGCATTTGCTGCGAGCGCTTGTTCTGTTTGTTTACGGGCGCTTATATCAATCGATACTCCTACCAACCGTACAGGACCATCAGCATCTTTGTATACTCGCCCCTGGCTGCGGAGCCATCTTGCCATTCCATCTGAACCAATAACGCGGTATTCTTGAGCGTAGTCTTCTCCGGTTTTAGCACGCTCATAGGCTTCGATGACACTTTGCCGATCTTCAGAGTGGACGACAGCAAAAAAGTCTTCTCCCGTTCCTTCTTGAATTCCCCAAACCTCAAGGGCATTGGGAGAGCACACGACATGATTTGCCCTCAAATCCATATCCCAGGCGATCGTGCCTGTTCCAGACAAGGCAAGGTGTAGCCGTTCCTCGGTTTGTCGCAGGTTCTCCTCAATTTGCTTCAACCTAGTGACATCCTGAAACATACCAATGCAAACGGCTGAATGTCCGTACATAGGTGGTAATGTTTCTCCCCAGCACAGAGTTGAGCGAATACCACCAGGTGTATGCCAGTTCATTTCATAGTTTTCTAATCTTTCTCCTCTTGCTAGGAGAACCGCAGGCATTCGCTCAGTCGGAATGCGCTCACCTGCTCCATCTGTGCAGTAGTATGCCTCGGCATATTCTTCAAGGGATTTGTTTTTGGGTAAGTCACCACCTGCGAGTGCATTGGCAATTCGATTGGCAAAAGTTACCTTTGCTGTTCCCGGTTCGATGAATACCATAGGTGTCGGCATTAAATCAAGCACCGCTTCCAACCATTTCTGCTGGTTCTCTAATGCCTCGGCTTGTTGCCGCAGAGCTTCTTCTGCTTGTTTGCGATCGCTTATATCATGTGAGATGCCAATCACTTGCTGGGGTAACCCATCATGTGTACGGGTGAAAATAAGATCCCGACTCCAAAGCCAACGCCATTCTCCATTGGCATGCTGCATCCGATACTCTCGTTCAATAATTTCACCGTCATGAGCTTGATCAAAGCGTTCCAAGTGGTTAGGAAGAGTGGCAAAATCGTCAGGATGCATGAGTTGAGGAAACACTTCGCTTCCCATTGCCTGAATTTGTTCTGCAGTATAACCCAGGAGTTCGCCAATCTGACGATTGACATAGACATTGCGCTGCTCGATTAAATCATAGATGTACAACACACCAGGCGTGGCATCAGCAACCTGTTCGATGAATCGCTGGCTTTGCTGAAGTTGCAACTCTACCTGTTTGCGGGAGCGAATATCTTGAAACACCATCACGCAAGTTGCTGGTTGCCCATGCATTGCGGGTAAGCTATCTGCATAAACGAGCAGCGAGTAAACACCAGTTGGAGTGTGCCAATTCAGCTCTGCCCCATGAATTTTTTCGCCTCGTGCCACCCGGACTGCTGGAAGTTGCTCGGGCGGGATGAGTTGTCCTGTAACATCGGTGCAGGAAAATTCTGCATTATACACTCCAGCAGGGCGATTATCAGCAATTTTACCTCCTGCCATCTCATTTGCCGCCTGATTGGAGAAGGTGAAGCGAGCCGTTTGGGGTTCAATAAATACCAGTGGAATGGGCAGCAGATTGAGTACCGCCTCCAGCCATTGACGTTGACTAGCTTGAGCTTGTGCGTTCTGCTGGAGTAGTTGTTCTAATTTCTTGCGCTCGGTAATGTCCCGAACGAACAGAGAAAGTCCTTCAGCAGACGGGTAGGCATGAACTTCCCCCCAAGTGTCCAAAGGAGCGTAATAATCCTCGAAGACAAGAGCAGTTTGTTCATCTACCGCTTTGTGCAGCATGCGTTCAATGTTGGTGCCGCATAAAAGAGGAAACACATCCCAGACGCGCTTACCAATGAGTTCGTTTCTGCTCTTCTTTAGTAGCCCTACGGCTGCCTCATTAACGTAGATGTAGCGCCAGTGGCGATCGTAGGCAATGAAACCATCGGTGATACTTTCGAGAATGTGAATGACTTCGCGATCGCGCCCTGGGCGGCTCCCTTTGGGAGCATCGCCTTGTAGTGCTGCTTGGGCTGGCTGAGGTGGAGTTAAATCTTGCTGGCGCGACTGCAAAGCTTCAATGGTTCGTTGCAGTTCAACAATTTGCACTTGCAGTTGTGCATTGGCTTGAGACAGTTCCGACGTTCGTTCTGCCACAAGTCCTTCTAAGTCGTGCTCAGCTCTTTGTTGCGTTTCCTCTGCTTGATGACAAGCGTCCAGCTTGCCGTTGCTACTAAGGTTCTTGAAAGACAAATCAGATTGCAAGCTACGAGCATAGCGTTCCACCAACTCAGAACGGGAAATACCACGTTCACGCGCCTGCTGCTTTAGAATCTGCCAAGCTGTCTGAGTTAGCGATAGGTTGACTGCTTGCTTCGGTTCTTTTTCCCAACTATGGATAAATTTTCCCGTTCTGTCACGCTTCATTGAGGTATTATCCGTATACCTATACGGCTATTGCTAATTTTATCAAATCTAACTATATTTACTTATGATTTATTTATCTAAAGCGCCGTAATACCCCTTCCTCAAGGAACTAGGGAGGGGATATAAGGCGGACAATGACGAAAGCATCCCCGAGACAAAGATGAGCGTCGCTCAACTAGTGAGTGGGGTGCTTGAGGAATTGTCTCTCTCCGGGTTGGGTAACGAGTCAATCCAATCCTCTATAAGTTGAGTCATAGATTTTTCTCGTTGTTGTGCTAATAACTTCAGCTTATTAAAACGTCGCGGTGTAGTACGAATCCTGATGTATTCTGATTTCATTGCGTTTCCTCTTTGTTTCCTATTATGTTAAAGTGATGATATCACAAATAGGAAACAAGGAGGTGATAGCGCAGTGCTTGTATTAGAGTACAAAGTGAAGGGTAGGCAACAGCAATATCGAGCTATTGATCAGGCTATCAGAACTACTCAATTTATTCGTAACAAAGCTATTCGTTACTGGATGGATGCACCACGAGAAGCGAAAATAGACAAAATTGCTTTGAATAACTATTCAACAGCACTGCGTAAAGAATTTGGATTTGTTAAAGACTTAAATTCAATGGCTTGTCAGGCTGCAACAGAAAGAGCCTGGTTATCTATTACCAGGTTTTACGATAATTGCAAATCTAACAAGCCTGGTAAAAAAGGTTTTCCGAAGTTTCAAAAAGATAATCGTTCAGTTGAGTACAAAACTAGCGGGTGGTCACTACATCTTACAAAACGACGCATCACCTTTACTGATAAAAAAGGTATCGGGCAAGTCAAGCTGTTAGGCAAGTGGGATATTCACACGTATCCTGTCAAGTGTATTAAACGTGTTCGATTAGTTCGCAAAGCTGACGGTTACTATTGCCAGTTTGCGATTGACGTTGAAGTTAAGAGCGTCCAAAGAACTGGTAACGGTGAAATTGGGTTAGATGTAGGCTTAGAATATTTCTACTCTGATTCCAACGGTCATCATGAAGAAAATCCAAGATTCCTTCGTAAAGCCGAGAAAGCTATCAAGCACGCTCAACGTCAGATTTACAAAAAGGAGAAAGGTAAAAACCAACGACGAATAGCTAGACACAGATATGCCAAGAAGCATTTAAGAGTAAGTAGGCAACGTAATGAACACGCTCTTAGACTTGCGCGTTGCGTATGCAAGGCTAACGCCTTAGTCGCCTACGAAAACTTGAACGTTAAAGGCATGGTACGAAATCACTGTTTAGCCAAATCCATTAATGATGTAGCTTGGACGCTGTTTCGTCGTTGGTTAGAATATTTTGCTGCTAAGTTTAATACTCAAGTTGTTGCCGTCAATCCTAAAATGACATCTCAAAAGTGTTCAGATTGCGGCGCAATTGTGAAAAAATCTCTTTCAACTCGCACCCATAAATGTAGTTGTGGGTGTCAGCTTCACAGAGATGTGAACGCAGCGATAAATATTCTAAATCTTGCACGACAAGCTAGGGACGGGCAGTCCCGAAGTAACGCTGTAGGAGTCGGAACCTCTACTCTGCTTGGGGCAACCCTGGTAGAGCAAGTTGCGATGTAGATTACAGAATCCCCACCCTCAGCCGTCAGGCAGGGTGGGGAGTGTCAAAGACACCGCTGTTTCAGCAGTCAATGAACCTCCCATTACAAGTGCCAATTAGCTGAATAATAAGCACTCTAAGCTCCAGTTAGGGAGTTCCAAATTAAAAAATATCCAACTTTTTCTTGTGGGATGGGCTTCTAGCCCGTCCTATAAACACCGTAGAAATATGCAGAATTAGTATCACAAGAGTATCTCTACTTAAGTTTTTTTCAGAAAATATACTAATCTAGTAGTCTGCCAAGGGAACTTTGCAGGGTAGCACATCTTACTGATAAGCTACTTAAAAATCAGGAAATAGCATGGCAAAGAAGTACATTGTGGATTTGAGTGAGGACGAAGTTTCTCAGCTGCAAGCATTAATTAAAAAAGGTAAGCACAAGGCAAGAACCATCACCCGCGCAAACATTCTTCTGATGGCTTCTGAGGGAGAAACAGATCAAGCGATCGCTGCCATTGTTCGAGTCCATGTTACGACAGTGGAACGGACACGAGAGAAATTTGTCATCGGTGGGTTAGATTTTGCACTCATTGATGAACCTCATCCACCGAAGATTCGTAAACTTGAAGGAAAATCAGAAGCGTTTTTGATAGCTACAGCTTGTTCTGACGCACCGTCTGGACGGGTAAGATGGACAATGCAACTTTTGGCAGACCACTTAATAGAAGTTGGTATCGTTGATTCGATTTCAGATGAAACTGTTCGTCAGACCCTAAAAAAAACGACATTAAGCCGTGGCTGAAAGAACAGTGGTGCATTCCCGAAGTAAACGCCGAGTACGTTTTACGGATGGAAGATTTATTGGATTTATACAATGAACCATATGATCCCAAACGTCCAGTAGTCTGTTTTGATGAATGCTCATATCAACTGGTGGAAGAAGTCAGACAACCATTGCCACCTGAACCAGAGCAACCAGAACGCTATGACTTTGAATATAAACGCAATGGAACAGTAAATTTATTTGCTTATTTTCAACCTTTAGTAGGGTGGAGACATATTGAAGTAACTCAACGGCGTACAAAACACGATTTTGCAAAACAAATGAAAGATTTAGTAGATATTTATCACCGCGATGCTGATGTTATTCGTTTAGTAGTTGATAACCTTAATATTCATACTCCAGCAGCCTTGTATGAAGTTTTTGAACCTCAAGAGGCACGTCGAATTGTACAAAGATTAGAGTTCCACTACACTCCTAAACATGCAAGTTGGTTGAATCAAGTAGAGATTGAGTTATCTGTTTTATCTCGCCAATGTTTAGAGCGACGAATCCCGGATATACAAACATTATCCTCTGAAATTGCTACTTGGGAGAAACAACGCAATCTTCAACGTACAAGTGTCCATTGGCGTTTTCAAACTACAGATGCACGGAGAAAGATGGAGCGTTTATACCCGACTGTATGACCCAGCAAATTTCCCTTGGCAGACTACTAGATGGGATTCAGTTTAAAGCTTGCGTGGAAATTAAATCAACCTGGTTGCGTTTTCTGTAACCAAGTTAAGAGAAATTGTCTTTTTGGACTGGAAGATGATTTTAGAGTTGCTCATGGGTGTTTGTCCTCGCTTTTATTACATCTATTTCCGAGGTTTGAGGACTTATAGAGTTTTTGTGAAGATATACTGTTACAGTGATTTTCAGTTCATGGAACCACAGATTGTCGTAGAAGCAAAGGCTAGCCCATTGGTGCCAACTTAAGCCAAAACTCTTCTAAAATCTCGTTTCCAGGTTTTACTTGGAAATGCGGTTTAAGCGGCTAGTAACGCAAGTAACGGAGGCAGAGCCTCCCAGTAGGCATTCCCAGCCTGAGGCTGGGAACGAGGCAAATCTCTCAAGGCATTGCAAACGAGAGCTTTCAGCTTAAGTTGCCACGTATGGACAATGCCGTGCTATTACCATATACGTGTATTATATGCAAGTGAAAATTGCTATATTACCTGGGCAAGCTACGCAAACGTCCTAATGCGATCGCGCCTTGCGCGGCTCCCTTGGGGAGCATCGCGAAGCGGGCACTCTGTGCGATCGCACTCTGTACCGCCTAAACACAAAGCGCACCCTACGCGTTGGCTTAGGCTACCCGCAAGACTTATAGCGTTTTGAAATAGCGCAAAGCGATGCCAAGCGATGGGCAAAGCCCCGCCTGAGCGCAAAGCGCACGCTCCGCGTTGGCGCAGCCTGTCCGCAGGACTTACGGCGCTCGCAAAACTTCCTAAAGCCGCTACAGTAAGAGCTAAATTCCAAGAAGTTGTAATGGCTTAATTGGATACCGAACTCAGGTTAACCAATTCAATCATGCTTCTACACGAAAGTCTTATCGATGTAGCACCACCTCCAGTCCTCGCCAGGCTCGAAGGACTTCACAACCGGATGCCCAGTACCGTGGAAGTGCTTAGTAGCGTGTTTATTTTTTGACGAGTCACAGCAGCCAACGTGACCGCAAATAAGGCACTGGCGCAAATGCACCCACCTATCGCCCATCTTGAGACATTCTTCGCAGCCGTTGGCGCTGGGTGTAACGTCGTGGATCTCATTGAGATGCGTACAGTTTGTGCTCATAGGATTATCCTGATGTCTGCCTTAATTGTGACATTTAAGGCAACTCAGCACCCATCCAAAATTGAAATTAGGGTTGCACCATTACCTTAATCGCTTCCCTGCTGTCCATCGCTGCGTACCCAGAGGGAACGCCATTGAGGTCAACGGTGAGATCCAGGACGGGAGAAGAGTCCAGTTTACCTGCTACCACGTCGGTAAGTAGTTCGGGAATGTAGGCACGGGCTGGCGCAACTCCGCCGTGTAAGGCGATGTTTGAAAAGAACATCCGCGACAGGTTTATTGTCTCGCTACCGTGGGGTACTCCCACAAAGCCGATCGCCCCCCCAGGACGCGCAATTCCGATTGCTGTATCCATAGATGATTCAGTTCCGACGCATTCCAGCACCGACTCCACGCCGCCCTTGGTCATCTCCTGAACTTCGCTAATTGCCTGCTTATCTCTACTTGTCACCACATCGGTAGCCCCGAAGCGCCGCGCAATTTCTAAACGTTTTTCATGACGACCAAGGATGATGATGCGTTCTGCTCCCAACCGCTTCGCCGCCAGTACGCCGCACAGCCCAACAGCACCATCGCCAATGACCGCCGCTGTACCCCCTGGCTGGACTCCAGCAGAAACCGCCGCGTGATGACCAGTTGACATGACATCGGTGAGAGGCAGAATTGCCTTGAGCATGCCATCATCACCCTCGACTGCGGGGGGTACTACAACCAGGGTGCCGTCAGCAAAGGGCGCACGTATGGCTTCTGCTTGCCCGCCGTCGTTGGATTCTCCACCCCAAAAGTCACCTTGGACACAGGAAGTTTGCAACCCCTTGCCGCAGAATTCGCAGCTTCCGTCAGAAAAAGCAAAGGGGGCAAGGACGTAATCCCCTTTTTTAATATTGCGGACTTCGGAACCAACTTCCTCGACTACGCCCATCCACTCGTGACCTGTGCGCCACCCCGGTTTCCAATTATCCAACCCTCGGTAAAACCACAAATCGGAACCGCAGATGCAAGCGTGGGTGATTCGGACAATTGCATCCGTGGGCTGCTGAATTTTCGGGTCGGGAACGTTTTCAACTCGCACGTCGCCAGGTCCGTGGTAAACAGTTGCTCGCATTGTCTGAATCCTTAGGAATTATTTTTTGCACCAAATAATAACGCTTCCTCGCTGAGCTGATATACACCTTCGGGCTTAAGCCTGGCGTTTGATAAACTCTGACATCAAATCAGCAAATTACGACAAATTCATCGGCAACCGTACCTCAAATCTGGTGTCCCCTGGCTGAGACAACAGCCGAATATCACCTTGATGCTGTCCCACAACAATCTGGTAGACAATGTGCAAACCTAACCCAGTCCCCTCACCGACTCCTTTAGTTGTAAAAAATGGCTCGAAAATGTGAGACTGAACCTCTGGCGGAATTCCCGGACCATTATCAGCAATTTCTACAAGCAAAAAGTCACTTTCACAATTGGTGCGAATCCAGATTTGACCACCTTGCCCGTTGACAGCATCGATCGCATTATCAATCAAATTCGTCCAAACTTGATTGAGTTCTCTGCCATAAGCACTAATCAGCGGTACGTCACAGTCATACTCCCGCGTGAGCACTACATTACTGTGCTTTAACTTGTGATTTAAAATGGTCAGAGTACTTTCTATACCTTCATGTACGTCTATTTCCTGTAGAGGTGCCCGATCCATGTAGGAATAATCTTTAACGGCATCAACTAAGGTAGAAATTCGCGTCGTAGAATGCTCAAGTTCATCTAATAAACCCCATTCTTGTAATGTTATTTCTGTCCAAGTTAGGACGTTACTCAGCAATAATTCACCTACATTTTTCTTAACATTCTCCAGCCATTGAATATCAAGCCCTGCTGTAACTAGCGTGGGAGCAAGCTTCCAACCATTGCCAACGTTGTGTGCTTCTAGCCATTGCATCACCTCATCCTCGCGATCGCTTTGCGTTAATGGATCGAGTCTGGTTGCTGTTCTAGCAGTGGCGATCGCATCTTGCTGCAATTTGGCAACAAATGCTTTTTGGTCGCAAGTCATTTCTTTTTGATTCAGTTTTACTGTTAAAGGCTGCAACACCTGCCTCGTTTGGCGTAATTGTCCCACAGCTCTACGGCATGCAGAAGCCGGGTTATTCAACTCGTGTGCCAATCCTGCTGCCAAAGTGCCTAATGCTACTAGTTTTTCTCGGTGCTGTGATATTGTTTGTAGCGCTTGCAACCGTTCTGCCATTGTGCGGAGAATTTCGGTCATGACGCAAGTACAACTCGAAAGCATTTCCCAAAACACCTGGTTTGGCAATTCTAGAATATGGCTACGAGTCACAGCACGACCAGTAGCCCAGAAATGTGTGTGACCCATTAACACAGGCAATTCACCAAACAGCGTTTTTGGTTCGTACATCGCCAGCAAAATTTCTTGATTGCCGACTTTTTGTGTAATCCGAACTTGACCTTCAAGTAGTATAAAAACATGCTCAGCAGGTTCACCTTCATGGCGATGAATTTCTCCGGGTTCTCGCCATACCTCGACACCTTGATCAAGTAGCCATTGCAACCGTTCAACAGGTAAATTTGCGAATAGTGGAACTTGGCGTAAAGTTTCGATATTAAGCATAGTTACACCTTGAATCTGTGAGTATTAAATTAACAGTTACCAGTTATCAGTTACCAGTTACCAGTTATCAGTTTTATCGTTGGGGGAAACACCACACCAAGAGCACCAGAGAGCGTTGGTGGCGGGTTTAAATCCCCCACCAGCCTGCAGGCGTCACTGCGGCTGGTACTGTTCACTGATTTAATAGTTAAAGTGTAGTAATTCTGCTTGCTGACTTTTAAAGAGAACAATAAGAGGTGAGGAGTTAATGATGATGCAATTAATCGACATTCCCTATTTCCTCGGCTAATTCCTCAGTAGTATATTGCATAAAATCTACTTGGTAACGAGACAAAGCATTAATAAACTCTGCCCGAGTAAGTCCAGCAATGTCTGCCGCTTTCCCTTGAGAAATTTCGCCTAATTCATACCATTTTACTGCTGCCGCAATTCGCATTTCTTCGACAAATTCTTCGGGATTTTTGCCGAGGGCAGAAAATACAGTTTCCGGTAATTAGATGTTTCCGGTAATTGGATTGGTATTGTTCTCATATAAACTCCTTTTTAAATAACTCCAGTTCGACACCGTAATATTTGCGAGTGCGACCCATTGGTATCATGCCAAGCCGTTGAGTCACCCGAATTGAAGCGCGATTTTCAGGCTTTACTACAGTATAAATGACTAGTACAGCACGGCTTAAATAAACCGCGTATTGTGTCGGTTTATCAACTGTTGCAGTTCGTTCCGCTCACAATCGCTCAAATTTAATACTTTTGGAGCTAATTGTGCCACACTCTGTTTCCCTTGTTTTAAGCCTAAACAGCTTTGACTCTACTTTCTTAGTCTCCCACAATAATGGTTCGTTTACTTACGCCCTACTGTACTAGCTCCCCACAGATACTCGGTTCGATGCCATTAATTTTATTGTAGGCCGAGGTAACCGAAACACCTACTTCTTCAGAGGATGCGGGCGTGGGCTGCATGTACTGATGGGTGGATTCCGCCGACAACAAGAGTCATTAAATTGACGACTGTGGAGAATAATAACTCGCGAGTATAGCAGGGGACTGGGGACTGGGGACTGGGGACTGGGTGAAAAGTCTTTTTGTGTCTAGGTTTTATCATCGGTTGATGTCCTAACCACCTTGGCTGTTGCTATAGTACAAGGCTTGGGAGCAAGGATTCTGTAACTGGCGATTGCGCAAAGCGCAGACGCCAGAGGCGTATCGCCTGGTGCTACGAAAGAATCAGGGTTACACAAATATATTTTCAATTAGTCCGCGACAAATTTTCACTTTGTCTGCAAACCGACACTGGTTCTTTTGCTGGTGCGGCTACTTCTGACTGTGGTATGGACACAGGTGTAGACAAAGATATAGACCAATACGGTTCAGTTAAGGCTAACAAGCTGATGAGTGATTTCAAGAAGGCATCTATGCTGAGGGCAGAAGGCATTTATGGACCTTTTTAGTTGGGGATTGTGACCCCGGACAATTGGAGGCTCCCAATATCGTTGCATTTGGGAGGGGCTTCATACCCTTACTCCCAAGAGTCGTGGGCAGAGGGCAGGAGACATTCCTTCATTCCTTCTGCCTTCTGCCTCCTGCCCTCTGCCTTTCCCGGTGAAATTTCGGAACTTCTACTCGTTGTCCAGTCCAGGAGACACTTCAATCCCAATTTCAATCCAAAAATGGGCTTTTCCATTTGTTAAATATTAAGCAATATTTTGCCAACAGTGTCTTCGCTAAATCCGGGCCAAATAAAAGAGTATGTGCTGTAAAAGTCTTTCAGTATCTTCATTAAGGAAAAGATGACCTCCAGAAAGCTCTTCGATGTTAAAACAATCATTAGTATACCGATCCCATTCTCGTAGTTGTTCTAATGTACATAAGGGGTCTTTATCACCGCCAAATGCAGTTATTGGGCAATTTAAAGGAGGAAATGGGGAAAAGTGATGATTTAACTGTAAGGCAAACTCTGCTTTTATAGACGGAAGCAGATGAGTCATGGCTATTTGGTTTTGTAGAAGCTCCTCAGTATATCCTATTTCTCGCATATAAGCAAAAGCTATATTATCTTCAATATCCTCCCATCGATATTTTCTGTCACTAAAACCCCCAAATATTTTACGCTGAGAAAAATTTGGAAGATGAGGCGGTAAACAAGCAGCTAAAAAAAGATGTTGGGGTTGCAATTTTCTTTCTAAACTGACTAATAAATAAGCTAGATTCGCTCCTATGCAATGCCCATAGAAAGCAAGAGGCTTATCACTTATAGACATTAAAACATTTGTCAAATTCTCTAGTAAAATATCTTCATCATCTATAGGTTTTTCATGTGCTCTTTCTTCTCTACCTGGTAGTTGAATAGCACATAGTTCAATGTCGTCAGACAAATATTTTTCCCATGGCAGAAAAACAGTTGCGCCTCCTCCACCATAGTTGAAACAAACCAACCTTAATTGAGCATTTTCTTTAACTTTAGGTCGCATAATCCAGGCGTCATAGTTTTGAGAAGCAATAACTGTACCCAAGACTTGATTATTTTTATTATTTTTTATACTCTCTAAAAGCTGCCTTGTTAATTCTATGATAGTCGGACCTTGCATCACTTTCATCATAGGGTAATCTGTATTTAAGTTAGTAGCAATCCAGTTAACTAACTGCATTGACATTAAAGAATCTAAACCAAAATTTGTGATAGGTATTGTCTCATCTATTTTTCCTCTATCCATACCTAAAATTTTTGATGTATAAATCTTTAGCTCACTTTGAAGAAATTCTAATTGCTGTTCTTCTGGTAAATCTGTTAGAATTTCAAGAAAACTCATATTTTCTCGAGAAATTTCAGTCTTTTCTTTTTTTGTAATAACTTCAGCAAACCGACCAGAAGATTGCCAAGCTGGGAAAAAGCTAACTGCTTTATTCCAATTTAAATCGGCCACAATCAGACGCGGAATTTTGAAAAGAATAGCTTCCTCAAGAACTTTCAAAACTTTCCTTGAAGGAAGTAATGTCCATCCTTGGCTTTCAAGGATACCCTTTGTTTTTTCATTGCGAACAGCCATTCCTGTTTCAGCAAGAGGTCCCCAATTAATTGTTGAAGTAAACAATCCCAGCCTATTCCTATAATAGGAGAAACTATCTAAAAAGCTATTTCCTGCTGCATAGTTGCCTTGTCCTACACTACCAAAAACAGAAGCTACAGATGAAAAACATATAAAGAAATCAAGATTTAATGACTTAGTTGCAAGATGAAGATTAAGGGTTCCAATGAATTTTGGACTTAAAACTTTTGAAAAAGAGACTTCATCAATATGAGAAAGCGGCTTATCATCCAATACACCTGCTGCATGAATAATACCTTTTAGAGGTGGCATGTTGTTGTTTATATCATCAATCACTTTTTGAGTTTCATTGGGCAAAGTGATATCTGCATTAATAATTTGGATGTTTGCTCCTTGCTCGCGCATTTTCTGAACTGTAGTTAAAGCTTCTTCAGTTTGAATACCAGACCTACTTAGAAGAACTAAATTACGAGCACCACATTTAACCATCCATGAAGACACTAATAGCCCAAAACCACTATTTCCTCCTGCGATTATATACGTTGCATTCCTTGGTAAAGTTAATGAGGAAGGAGGAGATATGTTTATGCTCGTTTCTTTCATAGAAAGAACCACTTTACCAATATGGTGTGCACGAGACATGAAACTGAAAGCTTGCTTAACTTCTGTAATTGGAAATATATGCAATGGATGAGGAGGAAGCAAGCCTTCTTGAACCATCCCGATGATTTCTTTAAACAACTTGTTACAAAGCTTTGGTTTTTGCACAAGCATTCGATCTATATCGAGCACGGTATAAGTCAAATTTTTACCAAAAGACTTTAAATTCAACCGTGTATCTTTGTATATATCTGTTTTTCCTATCTCAATAAATCTCCCAAAAGGGCGTAAGCATTTAATATTTTGTACGATTGCTTGTCCTGAAAGAGAATTTAATACAACATCAACTCCTTGACCATTTGTGATCTCTAAAATATCTTTACAATAGTCAAGAGATCGAGAATTGTAAATATATTTTACTCCTAATAACCTAAGAAATTCCTCCTTCTCCTGAGTTCCAACCGTTGCAAAGACTTCTGCATTAGCAAGCAATGCAAGGCGTATTGCAGCAATGCCAACACCACCAGCGCCAGCATGGATTAAAACTTTTTCCCCCTCTTCGATTCGTGCATGATAGTAAAGAGATACATAAGCTGTTAAGTAAGCCATAGGAATACTAACAGCCTCTTCAAAAGAAATATTGTGGGGCTTTTGCACACAATAATTTTCATTGGTAATGACTTTACCTGATAACGAATTTTGAGCAAACGCTACAACCTCATCTCCTATCTTAAACTCTTTAATATTTGGACCAATTGCAGTAACTATTCCTGCACACTCAAGACCAAAATTTTTGCCATACAACCCTCCTTGAATGGCTTCATCTGATAAAAGACCAGATGCTAGCATCACATCCCGAAAATTTAATCCAGCAGCCTTTACATCGATTTTGATCTCACTATTCTCTAATTCTTCTTTTTCATGAAATTCCTGGAGAATTAGATTATCAATGACTTTGTAGTTTGTAGAAGTAACTCCATAGCATGAACCTGAAGCTGGAACTGATTGATTAATCGATTGGATGAGGTTGGCTTGATCGACGCGTGTGAGAGTATTCTTAAAGACTGTAGTTCCTCTAATGGAAATCTCTTCAGGGATTTGTGAGCTAGTAACAATTTCTGTAAATGTTTCAATCTCTTCGAGAGTTGATTCACCGCTGAAATCAACTATTTTTATTGGCATAAGTGGATACTCGTTCATTGTTGTACGAGCCAGACCAATGAGAGCGGCTTGTTCTAAATCTACGGAGTCGCCGTAAACGCCTTGTGTAAGAAGCCAAAAAGGAGATTTCAATTTGAGCTTATTTAGAGTTATTACAGCTTGAGTGAATGATTGACATGCTTCTACTTGCTCCTCTAAGTTTAATTCTTTAATATTATTCTGCCTTTTTCGCGGTATGTAAACAATAGATACAGATATATCTGTAGAACTCATTGAAGACAAGAATAACTGCATATCTGCCTCGTTATTCAGGTCAATAAATGTAGTAGAAAACCCTCTTTGTCTTAAGACAGTCTCTAGTGATTTTCTAATTAAGTTATTGGGATTTCCGGTGAGGAATATTCTCTGAAAATTATTTTCCTCTAAAGAAATATTAGATATCTTGTAATCTAGCGATAGCCACTCATAATTGTAGAAAAATCTGCTGTGATTTTCTTTTGTTTCTTGACGGCTTCCTTTAAGAAAACGTGCTTCCAATCCTATTAGTTTTGCGATGACCTCATCATCCTTATTAAATATAATAATATCCATTAAGATGGAATTTTCTGATAAGTAGCGCAGGGTATTGTAAACATAAACTTGAGGTTCAGCTTTTTTGTAGAACTCGACTCGCTGAACTTTATAGGGTATGTATATCCCCATTTCTTCCTTTTTGATGGTGTACAGACCTGCTAAAATAACTTGGAATGCATTGTCAAGGAGAGTGGGATGGACGAAGTAACAGTCAAAATCATCTCCAACATTTTCAGCAACTGTAATTTTCGCTAAATTTTCTGTGCCATTTGTATATACGTCCTTAACACATCGGAACGTTGTTCCAAGAACCAATCCTCTGTTATCAAGGTAGGTATAAATTGTTTGCATAGAAAAATGCGAAGTAAGTTTCTTGCGCAGCGAAGCAAGCGTTAGTGTGCTATCTATATCGGCGTCAGTATTATCATCTAGATAGTTAATTTTTCCCTTAGAGTGTAAAGCCCAGTCTCCCTGATCTCCTTCATTTTTTGAATAAATCGAGAAGTTTCCTTCATAAGAAATTATTTCTAATAAAATTTGAGGAGCATTCCCTTCATCTGGTAAAAACAAAGGATTTTGAAACTCAAGCTCTTCCAGATAAAAAGAGCTATCGGGAAAAGAAAATTTTGCAGCAGCTAATGCTAGCTCCATATGGCCAGCTCCTGGAAAGACAATTGGCCCTTGAACACGATGTTCTGAAATATAAGTATGTACCCGTGGGTCAAGATTTACTTTCCATAGCCGATTTTCTTCTTCTTTTGGTGATATGGTGCAACTTTCGAGGAAAGGATGAACTTGCTTTCCTATACGAACTTCTCTTGATGAAATACTTTCTTGCCAAAACCTTAATTTTTGCCAGGGATAAAATGGAAGACTTACAAACCTGCTCTCTGGAGGTACAAGCAAACTTAGGTTAACATTATTAAATCCATCTATAACTAACTGAGCTAATGAAGTAAGCAGAACCATTTTATCTTCTTTATTTCGCCGAAGAGAAGGTAAAACAAGTCCTTTAATATTCAACTCCTGCATAATTTCATTTATGCTTGACGATAGGGCAGGATGAGGACCAATTTCAATAAAGGTTGTTATGCCAGTAGAAAGTAAAGCTTTAATAGCCTGATAAAATAAAACTGGTTGCCGTAAGTTTCTAAACCAGTAATCTTCATTTAATTCTTTTCCTCTTATCTGAGCCCCGGTTACAGTTGAAAAAAGAGGAGTATGTTCTTCAGAAGATAGAACAAGACCCAAAGCTTGATAGAATATGTCCTTTAAAGGATCTAAATAGTGACTATGAAAAGGAACTTCTACAATTAGAAATCTGTGAAAAATCTCCTTCTGTTGTAGTTGATCTGCGATAGCTTGTAAGGAAATTTCATCTCCAGATAAAGTCACTGAAGAGGGTCCGTTGACGGCAGCAATATCAACGCCTTCAAAAGAATTTATATACTCTAAAACTTGCGCTTCTGATTGTCCTACAGCAAGCATTTTACCAAGTCCACGAGCTGTAGCTAAAGACTGGCTTCTGGCAATAACAATGGACATAGCTTGTTCTAAATCTACTATTCCAGCAGCATAAGCTGCTGCCACTTCACCAACGCTATGTCCAACAATAGCATCAGGGCTAACTCCCAATGCTTTCCAGTAGTTTGTAAGTGCAATTTGAACAGCAGTAATAGCTGGTTGAGCAATCTCAGTCAAATTAATTCTGGAGTGTTCCTCATTTGCTAATAACTCATTTAGTAGAGGACCATATTCTAAAAAGCTTTTGTGATGATCTGGGTCGTTTGATAACCACCCTAATTTTTGGAGAAGACTATCAATCTTGATGAGTTCTTCTCTAAATAAAGGCTCGTTATTAAAAAGCCCTCTTCCCATTAACCACCATTGAGTTCCCATACCTGAATAAACAAAAGCTATTCTGCTTTCTTGAGAAGAAATCCTCCCAAAAATTACTCTTTCTGAAGATGTTCCGCTAATAAAATCTTGCAAGGCTTGATGTAACTGTTCTTTATCTTTGGCAACTACAGCTAGCCTATTATTGTAGAAAGAACGCTTTTTAAGCAGAGAAAATGAGAGATCGTTTAAGCTGATATCACGCTCGTAAATAAACTTTTCATAGGAGAAAGCTAACTCTCTGAGAGCATCACCATCTTTTGTTGTCCAAATAAATAACTGCTCGTTATTGCCATCAAAAGACGTTTTTTGAGAAACGGGTACTTGAAGTTCAGGAGGACTCTGAAGAACAATGTGTACATTGCTTCCTCCAAATCCAAAAGAGTTAACACCCCCATACAAAACAGGCTCATTCAGATATATGCAATCAGTTGGCACTTGCAATTTTAAATTCTTAAACGGAATTTCTGGATTAGGGTTTTGGAAATGAAGATTTGCAGGAATGATTCCATTCTTTAACACTAAAGCCAGCTTGATAATTCCAGCTATTCCTGAAGCAGCCTCTAAATGACCTATATTAGATTTAACTGAACCGATGTAGCAGACATTCTCTAAATGTCTTCCCTCTCCTACAACTTCCCCAATCGCTTTTGCTTCGATTGGATCTCCAACAGCAGTTCCCGTTCCATGAGCTTCAATATAATGGACACGATGAGGAGAAACACCAGAAATTTTATATGCCTCTCGTAGCATTGAAATTTGCGAGTCCATACTTGGCATAGTCATATTTGGTGTATGACCATCTTGATTTGTTGAACTCCCCTTGATCACTGCATAAATTTTATCTCCATCTTCAAGTGCTTGAGATAATGGCTTAAGAATAATGATTCCTGTTCCTTCACTCCTTACATAGCCATTTGCTCTAGAATCAAAAGATTTGCAACGACTGTCAGAGGACAAGAACCCACCTTTACTAAACCCTAGATGCATCTCGGGTTTGATCATTAAATTAACTCCGCCAGCAAAGGCTATGTCGGCTTCTTGGTTAAGTAGACTTTGACAGGCAAGATGGACAGCCATTAGCGAAGAAGAACAAGCAGTATCTACCGAAAGGCTTGGTCCTTTTAGATTTAGTACATATGAGAGACGATTAGAAGCTATGCTGAAAGCAGCTCCGGTATTGGTATTTGAACCTATATTTACGCGCTCACTATAAGCTTGTTGAATATCACCATAATCATGAGTGGAAATTCCAATGAAAACACCAGCTTTGCTTCCATTTATGTCCTCTAATTTTAGCCCTCCATCTTCTATTGCTTCATAAGTGACTTCTAAAAGGATACGTTGTTGGGGGTCCATAGTTTCTGCTTCACGAGGAGAGATACCAAAAAAACTGGCATCAAACATATCAATATCTTTGATAAATCCTCCTTGTAAAGAGTTTATCTTTCCTCTTTTTTGAAAATCACGGTCATAAAAATCTTCCTTACTCCATCGATTTGCGGGAATATCTGCGATCGCATCAACTTTTTTAATCAAGAGTTCCCAAAAATCTTTTACCGAGTTGACATTACCTGGAAAACGGCAACCTACAGCAATGATAGCTATATCGAATGAACTTCTCATTTTAGTTATTACTCCGCAGTTATCTTAATTTATATTCTCGACCAAGGATGAATTCCTTCTTCTTTGCATCTGCTATAAATTGAAGCTATGTGCATAATTTGAGCACAGAAACAGAAGAAGGCAAAAACCCCATAAATAGATATATCCAATTTGTATGCATAGATTGCTAAGACTGTGTATAACGCTACACCTAAAACGCGCATCAAAGCAGTGTATATGGACTGACCTCTTATATCCTTCTTAATCAGAGTTTGGTAAGTGAAAGCTAATTCATAAATAACGTAATAAATGCATATCGTGTAACCAAAAATTTTTTCATGAGAAAGATTTGAATATATTATTAATAATTTACGTAGTAAATACTCTAACCAGATAAGGTAAGAGAAAGTCGTAAAGAACCAAATATAAAAAGGCTTTTTATTTTTATCTTGATAATATTTGAATAATAGCACCATGATAATGCCATCTCCAATACAAAAAAACCAAAATGTAATCCAGTCAAGAAGATTAATGGAAGGATCATAAGATAGGGCGTATACCACATTCCAGGAAAATGCACCTAATAAAGTGGCAAGAGGATAAGGACTAACTTTGTCTAGTAGTCCACGTCTTGTCGCTAAGAAGAAAAAAGTAATCCAAGTTAAGAGATACAAAATTCGTACAAATATCATTTGCTATTTACCAAATTCAGGTAGTTATGCGAGGGTTTCAAAAAACGTTTCTTAGGTATAGATATATCAATACTTCTTGGTTAAGCTCTAAGCAGTGTTGAGAATGGAGAAGTTAATATGCTCACGTTGAGTTCCAGTTCCTTTATGAAGTGGTTTTTTGAATAAGAACTTTGAGCGAGATTTTTTGACAACTCTGGGATTATTGCATCCACTATTAAATGAGTGCCAGCTTCAACCAGCAGTACTAACCGGACTTTGGGGAAAGCAGCTTTAGTGCCAGGACGTGTCCCAGGATAACCAAAGGCTCTGGCATTAGCTTCACTATCTGGCACATCCAAAACTGTCCCATCTACTGCCATAACTCGCAATTCACCCAAAAAAGCTCCTAGTGTTTCAGCTGTAGCCAAAGGACGCACTACAATCTCAAATAACTGACTCATGACTCGACACCCAATACTCTGTCTAGCTTCACTTATCGATGAACTGCTTGGCACTTGCCAATAGTGAGCTAGCTCAATCCACTTCCTGCTCAAACCATTCACTCCTATTTTTGAGGACTGTTCGTAATCGTTACTGATGACCACAAACTCATAGGGATTACAAGACTTACCACCAAGTGGGATGGGAGTTTTCTTTGACGCTCTTGTTGGCTGTTTGTCTCGCTAATTGCTTGTTCAATGGCATCCGAGGGTATAGCAGTTTCTATAGCCCTAAATACTTCAGCTGATTCGATTACTGGAGATATAAAGCAGAATTCTTGAGATACACTGATTTAACGATTGCCGAAAGGACACTGCGCTCCGCGCAATCGCCTATTGGGGGACAAAAGTAATTTACCTCGATTTTGGTCTTAACCGAGAAGTATTGATAGATATATTCTATTTCCTATAGCTGTAGTGACCAGTTACCTGTAATCTTTAATTAAACAGCTATGTTATTCAAGTTGCATTGAGGGCAGGGTAAGCGCATTTCAAACCCTATTTTTATAAATTTTTTCAATTGATGGTAAAATCATCCTCCCTGAATACTTCGATTTTTTCCAAGCTTTATTTAATGATTATCAAACGTTGAATAACAAAAATATAACAGTAATTATCTATATTTCTTTATTCAAAAAATAATAAATAATACATAGTATTTTTTTATACTATATATTATTCAAATATTTTGAATTTCTTGGCATAATTTTTGCGTTTATTGCAGCACTACTGGCATTATAAAAGCCAGTTAATAGATAATTTCTAGATCCATGAATCCCGATCGTATCTATAAATAAGGGAGATCCAAAAAATAAAATCTCCAGCCTTTATGGTTGCTCTATCGGCATAAGAGGTTATTTGTGGTAAGAAAGCGCTTTGATTTGATGACTGGTAAGTGCCTAAGGCTATTCATTGCTAAAAACAACGCTCAAGCAGATATACTTTTATTCTTTAAAGTATCTTTTTGAACTTTATTTATAAGTAATTTTGACAAAATGTCATAATATTTTGACTTTATTACTGGGTCAATACTTAATAATCAACAATTAACTTCTACCAATTTATGCGTATAATAGCATCCTAAATGCGTACACCTGCTATAGGTAATAAATTATATTAGTGAACAAATAGGATGTTAGTATTGTGTATAAAACCACAAAATGTGGTATTGAATCCGTATTCAATAGCACCTCGTCCGGCTTCTGTCGCATAACCCTTGCCCCAAACCGCTTTTTTTAAATGCCAACCCACCTCATAATCTTGGGTTGGTTTGCTCTCATTGTCAGGTAGTTGTTTCAGCAAGACGGTTCCTAGAATTTCCCCAGTTTGCTTTTCAACAATTCCCCACAAGCCAGAACCATTATTAAGTTGGCTATAGCCTTCAGTCACTCGTTGCAGTCTCACCCGAACGTTTTCCACACTCTCCTCTGGAATGCCACTCAGAAAGCGCACCGCCTCTGGATCACCGTAGATTTCAAAGGCTTGTGCAGCATCAGCTTCAGGTATCCACTCACGAATAATCAAACGCTGTGTTTGGAAAATCTCAGTCATAGCTTGCATCCAATCAGGCGTGAAAATTTTACTCACAAACCTTTTGACATGAATTTACACCTTGAATAGGCAAATGCACTCGAAAGCGTGTCTCACCAGGTTTCGATTCAAACCGAATATCACCGTGATGTTTGTTAACAATAATGCGATAGGCAATTTCTAAACCTAAGCCCGTGCCTTTACCCACTCCTTTAGTTGTGAAAAAGGGTTCAAAAACGCGGGATTGAATTGCTGGTGGAATACCTAGCCCAGTATCGCCAATTTCCACAACCAGACAATTATTTTCTCTATAAGTACGAATAGTCAAATCACCTTTGCCATTCATTGCATCTATGCCATTGTCAATTAAATTTGTCCACACTTGATTAAGTTCACTGGCATAAGCACAAATTTTTGGTAGAGTGCGGTCATAGTCTCGGTTAACGATGACTCCTTTTTTGAGACGATGATGAAGAATGAGCAAAGTGTTTTCAATTCCCTCATGCACATCTATTTCTTGCAGAGGGGCTTGATCCATGTAGGAATAACCTTTAATTGCTTTCACCAACTCAGAAATACGGACGGTACTTTGCTCAATTTCGTGGATCAGCGCAAAGGATGAAAGTGTTGCGTCAAGCCATGTAAGGACATGGCTTAGACAGTCAACGGGGATGTTGTCAGCAAGAGTATCAAGCTTTGAAGTGTCTAGTCCAGCGTTAACTAATGTGGGGGCAAGTTTCCAACTATTACTGATATCATGGTCTTCTAACCAGTCTGTCACTTCATCTTCTTGATCGCTTTGGGTAATGGGGTCGAGTTTGGACAAGCGACAGGCGTGTAATGTTGCTTGATGTTGAATCTCTGTAATGAATTTTAGTTGCTCTTTGGATAGTAAATTGAGCGCTAAAGCTTGAGTTTGCAAGTTTTGAAAATTCTCGCGCAACTGGGAAGCCGCCCGTCGCGCCGCCGCCCCTGGATTATTCAGTTCGTGTGCCAAACCTGCTGACATTTTACCTAAGGCTGCCATCTTCTCTTGCTGCCGCAGTTGCACTTCCACATCTTTGGTGCGTCCTGCCATTGCGCTGAGAATCACCTCAGCAATAGGGGAACATTCAGTGAGGATATGTCTAAATGTTTCAACGTCGATTTGCAAAACGCGACTGGGTGCGATCGCATGCCCTGAGGCGATCGCACCCGTACCTGTCAGCATCGAAAGTTCGCCCATAAACTCACCACGACGATGAACAGCCAGCACTTTTGTTTCAACGCCAACTTGCTTAGTGACTTCAATTTCGCCTTCTAAGACAACAAAAAAGTGATATTTTGAGTCACCTTCACTAAACAACACATCACCTGCATTAAGTTCTATTTCAGTACCAAACTGCTTCATCTCGTCCAAAGCATCATCTGGCAACTTAGGAAACAGCGTCATATGATTTGAGTCGTGCAGCATGGCAACTCCTTATATTAAAGAAATAATTGTTACTTACCACAGCCGTTCAATAGGATAGGCATCAAAAGCTGAATCTACACTTAAAATAGGTATTTTTTCTACGATAGACTGTGCAATTAAAAGTCTGTCAAATGGATCACGATGGTGAAAAGGTAGAGTAGCAACAACAGCAAGGTGGTCGAGGTTGATGTTTAGCAAAGAGAAGTTATTTTGACTGAGTTGCTGCTCTATGAATATCCTAAATGGCAGATGAAAATTGAGCTTGCCTGTGCTTTGTTTCATTGCCATCTCCCACACACTAGCAGTACTAAGCAGAATTTTGTTATCTTCATCGTCAATTAATGCTCGTACTGTAGGACTAAGTTTCTGAATGTCCAGAATGTACCAAAGAAAGATATGAGTGTCTATCAACAGCCTCATTACATATAGTCCTTGAAATCTTCTAACGGTTCGTCGAAATCATCGGATATTGTAATCAAGCCTTTAGCACTCCCAGCACGGCGACGCTTCACTGGCGATATAGGAGTTAATTTGACAACAGGTTGATTGTCTTTTGTAATCACAATTTCTTCGCCACTGATGGCGGCTTCAATTAATTCAGGCAGATTTTTAGATGCTTCAGCGAGAGTTATTTCTTGCATGGCTGTCACCTTTGAGTTGTAAATCAATGTTGACATCAAATCCAAGAGATTCCCACTATTAAGGTTTTCAGTTCATTGCAATACACCGCGCTTGTAGGGGCACAGCAGTGCTGTGCCCCTAGAATGTCGTAAATGCAACACCAGAATTGCTGTATCTGGCAGACAACTTGTGAACTCATTTCAAGGATCACAACACGTTGCTAAGGTATCGATGAACGAACTGAACACAGATTGAACCTTCACCAACGCCAGAAGCAACTCGCTTCACGGAACCATGACGCACATCACCCACAGCGAAAACGCCAGGGACGTTCGTTTCTAACAAATAGGGATCGCGTTCTAGCGTCCATCCCTTGATGCGTTGCCCATCTTTTTGCAAATCTGGACCTGTTATGATATAGCCGCGATCGTCTCGTGCAATGACACCATCTAACCATTCAGTGCGGGGAACGGCACCAATAAAAATAAACAGTGATGTTGCAGGAACGGTTTGTGTTTCACCTGTTAAAGAATTGTGAATAGTAAGTGCTTCTAAACTTGTTTCTCCTTTTGCCTCTATCACACTACTATGTGTCTTGACAATGATATTTGGTGTTTCTGCAATTTGCTCAATCAGATACTGAGACATACTCTTAGTTAGGGAGTCGCCACGCACTAACATCGTCACTGTGTGGGCGTATCTCGAAAAGTACATTGCAGCTTGTCCGGCTGAGTTTGCCCCACCAATAATGTAAACTTCTTCTCCTTGGCAACTCATCGCTTCAGCCTGTGCGGCACCATAGTAGACTCCTGCACCAGTCAAACGATCCAGTCCAGGCACATCTAACCGCCGCCACGACACGCCCAGCGCTAAGATCATGGCGTGGCAACTGATTTCGCCACCGTCTCCCAGTTGCACAATTCGATACTGGTCTTCTAAGCGGATACCCGTAACTTCTTGTGGAGTAAGAATTTCAACGCCAAACCGTCTTGCTTGAGTCACAGCACGCCGTGCCAAATCGCCACCACTCAAGCCTGTGGGAAAACCAAGGTAATTTTCGATACGCGAGCTTGTCCCAGCTTGTCCGCCTGGGGCTTCACGTTCTATCATCACCGTGCGTAGCCCTTCTGATGCGCCATACACGGCAGCTGCTAAACCACCAGGACCGCCACCAACGATAATCAAATCATAAAACGGTTTTCCTGCTTGAGTTTGCAGCCCAATCTTCTCAGCAATTTGCAAGTTGGTTGGCTGTATAAGATGAGAACCATCAGCAAAGAGGACGACGGGCAGGTTTACTTTATCTCCGCTAGCATATTCTGTGAGTTTTTGTCCTTCTTCTGATAATTCAATATCCATCCACTGGTAAGGCACTTGATTTCGCGCTAGGAAATCTTTCGCCTGATGGGAATGGGGCGACCAGCGATTACCGATGACGCGAATCCCTTCAAATGGTGGGTGGAAGTTTGCTTGCCAGTCTTCGAGTAAATCGTCGAGTATTGGATACAAGCGTTCTTCTGGCGGGTCCCACGGCTTCATCAAGTAGTAATCAATTTTTGTATTGTTGATGGCGCGGATAGCAGCATCGGTATCTGCATAGGCGGTGAGTAAAGCACGTTTTGCTTCCGGGAACATAGGCATGGCTTGTTCCAAAAACTCCACGCCGGACATTTGTGGCATCCGTTGATCGACAAGAAACAGTGACACTGGCTGATTACGGAGTTTGAGTTGTTCCAAAGCTTCCAATGCACTCGCACCAGATTCGGCGCGGATAATTCGGAAGCGATCGCCATATTCTTGCCGTAGATCCCGCGCCACAGCTTGCAAAACTTCTGGGTCATCGTCAACGGTTATGATTACAGGTTTAGCCATAGCGCTTCGGTGACCTCCCTTGTTTAATTACTGGTTTTTTATCGAAAAAACTGGGTTTAAAACCCCGTCCTAAAAGGACGGCTTTGCGCGGTAAAATATGTACACCGAACAACCAACGGATACCTTGAGAGTGAAAATCAGACACGAGTCGGGACCTCCAAACGGTATAAACTGGTCTGAACCTTGACAACTGAAGTTAGGGGGTTCCAACTAGAAATTGTTGCTTCAAGAGCCGCTTCTGTAGTTGGGTAAAAACTTCACAGTACTTAGGGAGAAAGCTTCCAGCAATTGGTAGCTCTTTACCGATGGACAGTCGGGAATCTTTCATCGCCTGGGCAATCAGAGCGTCGGGGATGTGTGGGTAACTGCATGTCTAGATAGTGGGTGAAAAACCGGAAACGGAAACAACCAGGAAATCTAAATCGTGTTAGCGAAGCGGGGCGTTAGCCCGGTTTAGAAGCTTCGCCCTTCTAGGGCGGAGTCATGTCACATATCACACAAGAAATTCGTATAAGCCAATGAGAGTTCCGTCTGGATCTCGAAGATAAGCTGTTTTGATTCCAAAGTAGGGATTATTCATAGGTGCTGCGGTAAATTGCACCCCTTTATGTCTTAATCGCTGATATTCCTCCTCTAAATCATGCACAGTAAAAATCAACGCCACAGTATCTTGACATTCAGCATGAGCAGGCTTTTCTGAGTTGTGAATCAATTGTGCCATTTCTTGCCGCCGGAATAGACTTAGTCTCATATCTCCGGCTTGAAACTCAGCATATCCGTCTTCTTCATTTTCTACAGCAACGTCAAATTCTATGACATTTTTGTAAAACAAGAAACAAGCCTTCCAGTCTTTGACAAGTAATCTTGTATATGATTTTCCAACTTTCATTAACTTTTTCCCTTTTTTCTTCGCGTCCTTCTGTTCTCCTGTCGGATACGTTGCGCGTCTGCGTTATAAATAGAGAGCGGATTTCAGCTAAGGTAGGCATTGCTCACCAATATTTCAAATGTCCATTACATAAGCTTTTACGGGCAATGCCCACCCTACGATTTATGGTCTAATCATCTCAAAAGCGCTCTTATTACAACAGATGCTCAAATTTTCCTTAGGACAAGCGTAAGGCATATAAGTGCGATGACCTGATAACTTGCACCATTCTCAACAAGGAGGAGGCGGTCGCCTCCCAGCCCTCGTTCCCAGGCTCAGCCTGGGAACAAGAATATAGAGGCTTTGCCTCTTATTGATATTGGTGCAAGATGTCAGATGACTGTAACCAACAATATCAAGAGACATGCACATTTTTGCACCTTTAATCGCTGATTTCATAATTCTTTGCCATGTTCTGTGCATCGCTGAATCATTTCTGCGACGAGACCCGTCCAACCAGTTTGATGACTAGCACCCAAACCTGCGCCGTTGTCTCCATGAAAGTATTCGTGGAAAAGAATTAAGTCACGCCAATGTGGATTAGTTTGAAACACCTCGGTACCACCATAAACAGGTCTGCGTCCAGAGGAATTTCTGATAAAAATCTGACCAAGCCTGTTAGATAATTCAATTGCCACTTCGTTTAAGGTCATCTGATTGCCAGAACCTGTTGGACATTCCACCTTGAATGAGTCGCCCATGTACTGATGGAACCTTTGGAGTGATTCAATAATTAAATAATTCATCGGAAACCAAATTGGACCGCGCCAGTTAGAGTTACCACCAAACAAATCAGTGCAGGATTCGGCTGGTTCGTAGTCCACTCGGTACTCATGACCATTTACCGTTAGGATGTAAGGATGCTCCTGGTGATATTTGGAAACAGAGCGAATGCCATAAGGACTCAAAAATTCTGCTTCATCTAACATTTTTTCCAGAATACGATGCAACTTATCTGTATTGGTGATTGCCAGCAATTTGCGGTGACCTGCCCCTAAGCTTTGCATACAGGCGATACCTGAAGTCAAGTCAGGTCGGTTTTTGATAAACCATTCTGTTCTTCGTTTGAAGGAAGGCAGTTTTTCTAAAATTTCTGGTTCTAGCGTTCCCACAGCAAACAAGGGAACCAACCCCACGACTGATCGCACTTTCATCGGGCAATGATGACCATCAGGAAAATGCAGCGCATCGTAGTAAAAGCCATCGGCTTCATCCCACAGTGCTATATCATTGTTGCCAATGCCATCCATCGCACTCGCAATGCGAAGAAAATGCTCAAAAAATTTGCTGGCAATGTCTTCATAAACTGGCTCATCTTTTGCCAGTTCTAGGGCGATTGTCAGCATATCCATGGAGAACATACCCATCCAACTGGTACCATCAGCTTGTTCTAAGTAGCCACCTGTGGGAAGTTCAGAACTGCGATCAAACACGCCAATGTTGTCTAACCCCAAAAAACCGCCTTGAAAGATATTCTTGCCCTCGATATCTTTGCGGTTTACCCACCAAGTAAAGTTGACGAGTAGCTTTTGAAACACACGCTCTAAAAATTGCTTATCAGCGCGTCCGTACATCTTTTGCTCGATTTCGTAGATGCGCCAAGCTGCCCAAGCATGAACTGGAGGGTTGACATCACTCAACGCCCATTCATAAGCGGGAAGTTGGCCGTTGGGGTGCATATACCATTCTCGCGTCAGCCGGCTAAGTTGCCGCTTGGCAAAGTCTGGGTCAATCATGGCTAATGGTATCAAATGAAACGCCAAATCCCAAGCAGCAAACCAAGGGTACTCCCATTTATCGGGCATTGAGATGACATCATCATTAAAAACGTGTAGCCATTCGGAGTTTCTGCCCTTTTGACGCGACTCTGGTGGTGGTGGACCTGAGGGATCGCCTTTTAACCAATCTTCGACTACATAATAGTAAAATTGTTTACTCCACAACAACCCTGCAAATGCTTGTCGCTGGACATTGCGTTCGTCTTCGGATGCAGGAAAGGGAGAAATGCGCCTATAAAATTCATCGGCTTCTCTGAGGCGATCGCCCAAAATAGTATCAAAATTAGCCCCGAATGGTTCTGCCAATTCTGGATTGTCACAAAGTCGCAACTGCACAGTTTTGGTTTCGCCGGGTGCGATCGTCAAGACATAATGAGCTGACATCTTCGTACCAATTTGATTAGGATTTACTGCATCTTTACGACCCTGAATCAGATAATCGTTAATCCCGTCTTTGGCGTAGGCACAAGCATTATTCACACCAAATAATCTTTCACAATTTGTCTCGTTTTCTGTAAACAGCAATTGTGTCGCTTCGTTACAGTATAGCCATCTGTTTCCTAAAGTTGATTCAAAAGCTTCGATCACACTGAGGTGATTATCTGATTTTAAGACTTTAACAAAAGGCTTTTCTTGATTGGGATACCAAGACCAAGTATTGCGAAACCATAGCGTTGGTAACAGATATAGAGTTTTTTCCTCTGGTCCTCGGTTGACTACACTGATTTGAATGAGAATATCTTCTGGTGTATTTTTGGCGTATTCAACGAATACATCAAAGTAGCGGTCTTCAGCAAAAACACCTGTATCGAGCAATTCAAACTCGAATTCTTTACGACCTCTGGAGCGGTTTTCTTGTACAAGTTGAGTATATGGAAAAGCAGCTTGTGGGTATTTATAAAGACATTTCATGTAAGAGTGTGTCGGGGTGTTGTCGAGATAGAAATAGTATTCTTTGACATCTTCCCCGTGATTGCCTTCATTTCCTGTTAAGCCAAAAATTCGTTCTTTGAGAATTGGGTCTTGACCATTCCAAAGCGCAATGGCAAAACATAATCTTTGATGGTTATCAGAAATACCAGCGATCCCATCTTCACCCCAACGATAAGCGCGGGAACGGGCTTGGTCGTGCGGGAAGTAGTCCCAAGCACTACCGTCAGGGCTGTAATCTTCGCGGACTGTTCCCCATTGCCGTTCGCTGAGGTACGAACCCCAGCGTTTCCAGTAGGCAATGCGATCGCGATCTTGCTGCAATCTTGCTTCTTCTTGGGTCATGATTTTCCTCTTATAGCGGTTTGCAACCCGGAGTAAGGTACACCAAAGAAATAATTAACCACAGATGGACACAGATGGACACAGATGGACACAGATAAATACTTGACAAATAGCCCTATCATTACTTTAGTTAATGCTTTGCGTCCAGCCGCCATTCACACGCAAATTCGCACCATTAATGTAACCACTTAGAGCACTTGAAACAAACTGCGACCATGTACAACAACGCTGACTCCCTCGCGCGCTAGTATTTTAGCGATCGCTTCACCGATGCCGCTACTGCTGCCAGTTACTAAAGCTCTTTTTCCATTGAGTTGTAAATCCATGTTGATTTTCCCTTTTTTCTCCTAAGTCTTAGTCTCATGCGACTTTCGCACAACTAGTAGGGTGGGCAGTAAGCGCCCACCCCACACATTTGAGATTTAAAAAGAATTACCGATACCCTGCGTTTCGACCGCCAAGACGCTGTTTTTTAGCTTCTGAAAGCTTATTGACAGAAATAGTTGCATATGAGCCAAGTTTCATTCCACCAATCATAAAACGGATAAAGTCCCCTAAACCTTCAACCATGCGAGCGCTACGTAACGATCCGCAGTCAATAGGAGAAAAACCTATTTCTTCAGCTAGCGTCATGACTGTTTTCTTAGCCTGCTCGTTATCAGCACAAATGAAACACGAAACGTTATATTCCTTGAGTGGTTCGGGGCTTAATTCAAAAACTTCTTGCGCCATTGTGTTAAATGCTTTAACCACATGAGCATTCGGCACATTTGCTGCCAGTTTTTCAGCGAGTGATTCATCGAAAATAGGTTCAAAAGCAAAACCTTCAGGAATCTCCCGGTTATTACAGTCAATCAAAACCTTGCCTGATAGAACCTCGGTTGAGGACAGCACGCTAGAAGGCATTTCACGGACTGAATAGAAGATGACATCGGCAAATGCAACTGCTTCATCATTGGTTCCGCCTTTGGCTCGGTATCCCGCAAATTCGGCTACAGATTTACCCTTCTCGGAGTCGCGGGAACCGAAAAAAACTTCGTGACCCTGTTCTGCCCACAAGATCCCCAAAGACCTTGCCATATTTCCTGTACCAATCGTGCCAATTTTCATGTCTTAGAGTCTCCTAATAGAAATTGGACAAAAAGCTACAATTCTTGCTCAGTTGGACGGATTAAAATTTCATTGACATTAACACGAGGCGGCTGAGTTACGGCATAGGCAATCGCAGCAGCAATATCCTCACTTTCGAGTACCGTTAATGACTCATAAAACTGGTCTGTCAGCTGCTTAAAGTCTGGGTTGGTAATTTGGTCAGCTAATTCTGTTGCCACCCCACCTGGCTCAATCACAGTGACACGGATTTTGTCTTTATAAACCTCCTTCCGTAAAGCTTCACTGAAAGCACAAACTCCAAATTTAGTGGCATTATATACTGCATAATTAGGTACAGCAACGCGACCAGCTACAGAGGAAATATTCACAATATGTCCTCCGCCTTGAGCTTTCATTAAAGGTAGGGCAGCATGGGTAGCATACATCAAACCCAGTAAGTTGATATTAATCATACGTCGCCAATCTGAAGTATCTGCACCTTCAACTGGACCAACAAGCATCACACCAGCGTTATTGACCAAGATATCCACACTGCCGAAATTGCTGTTAGTCTTGTGAACCATTTCAGTCGCTTGGGCTTCATCGGCAATATCTGTGACGAGGGAAAGCGCCTTTCCACCACCATCTGTAATCTGTTTTTCCAACTTCTGTAGGCGTTCAGCGCGTCTTGCTGCCAATGCCACCTTTGCTCCCTCCGCTGCTAGGGCTAGGGCGGTTGCCTGACCAATGCCCGATGAAGCGCCAGTAATTAGCGCAACTTTTCTATCTAATTTATGTGTTATTTTTGACTCGTATGTAGAAATGAAATTCAAATTAATGCTTTAGTAAGAAATTTCTCGGCGATCGCGGAACAACTTCCCACTTAAGTTTGGTGAAGCTTCGGTTGCAAGCCAGATGACAGTGTCAGCGCCCTGTTGCGGGGAACGGGGTGCGGAAGTACCGCCCATATCTGTTTTGACCCAGCCTGGATCTATGGCGTTGACTGCAATGCCTTTTGCTTGTAAAGCTTCCGCTAGCATAATGGTTGCGCCGTTGAGGCTAAGTTTAGACAAGCAATAACTGGGAACATCAAAAGAAAGCCCATCCAACTGTCCGTAACTACTAGAAACATTAATGATACGGGCTTGGCGTGCTTTTTCCAGTAGGGCTAGGAATGCTTGGCTTGTGCGAATCGGTCCAAAAGTGTTGGTGTTCATTGTCCGATTTAGCAATTCGCGCGAAATAGTCAGAATGTTCACGCCTTCGTCAGGATAAATGCCTGCGTTATTTACCAGGACATCGAGTTGAGGAATTTCCTGACTTAAATGCTTTACGGCTAGGTCAATGGTTTGGTCATCTGCGACATCAAGTTCGACGACGCGCACTTTCGAGTTGGTATGCAATTTATCTGCTGCTGCTTTGGCTTTATCAAGCGATCGCGCTGCAACAATCACATCAAACCCAGCTGCTAGCAGCCCTTGACAAATGGCAAAACCAATGCCTTTATTCCCGCCAGTGACAAGGGCGTATTTTCCGCTAAATGGCGTCATACATATCCTCCTCCTGCTTGGAAGGTATGCCCCGTAATCCATCGGCATTGGTCGCTAACAACAAAGGCGATGACATCTGCAATATCCTCTGGTTTCCCAAGACGGTTAAAGGGCGACTGTGCAGCTGCGGCTGTTGCGTCATCACCAGACTGGGCAAACATTTCTGTTTCTGTTGGTCCTGGCGAAACTGTGTTCACTGTGATGCCTCGCTCTCCAAGTTCCATCGCCAGAACTTTGCCCATCAACTCCACAGCCGCCTTGCTGCCAACATACAGACTAAAGCCCGCCTTTGGACGCACAACTAAGCCACTAGATATATTGACAATACGCCCGTTTTGATTAACACGACGGGCGGCTTCCCTCATGGAGAAAAAAGTTCCTTTCGTGTTCAACCCAAAGACCTTATCAAAGGCGTCTTCTTCCGTCTCAGCAATTGGTCCGCCAAGACCTGTTCCAGCATTGTTGACAACAATATCGGGCGTTCCGAAATGTTGCTGCGTCTGGTCAAATAGCTTAACAACGTCTTCGACTTTACTGAGGTTTGCTTGGATAGCAACGGCTTCACCGCCCTTATCTTTAATTGTGGTAACGACATGGTCAGCCGCATCCTGATGACCGCCGTAGTGGACAACTACTTTAGCACCATCTTGGGCTAGTCGTTCACAAATGGTTGAACCAATGCCACCAGAACCTCCTGTGACGATCGCAATTTTTCCTTCTAGTGATTTCATGGTTTTTCTTTATAGCTGTTTGCAATTGGGTAAGATACATCAATGAACCACAGATGGACACAGATGGACACAGATAAATTTGTACTTTATCTAGTCGCGCCCAGAATACCTGTACTATACATACTCAGTTGGTGGGGGACGGGCAGTTGCTTTATGCCGGGGAACCCTTTCGCCAGTCGCCTGCTGTCGGGAAAGCCGTCATTCGCGCTGGCTCACCACCGCACTGCCCTCATGAATGGCTACGACGGTATTGGGTACTGGGAATCAAAATTTCGTGGTGGGTTGAAACCCGCACCATAATTAATCAGAGTAAGAACCCAATCCCCAATCCCCAATCCCCAATCCCCTTCATCTAAATGAGAAGCACTATCTTTGTGCAGACGTTTAACGTTTGATTTACTGCTCTTGATAATTCCAAAGCAATCCGCCATCGACAAAAAAGGTGGAACCTGTGATATAGTCTGCGTCTGATGAGGCTAAAAAAGCAACTAGAGAAGCTACATCTTGGGGTTGTCCCAGTCGCCCGAGGGGAATATTCTTTAGTACAGCGCCTAGCTTTTCTTTGTCTTCTAACAAACTTTTGTTAATCGGTGTCTCAATTGCTCCCGGTGCAACGTTGTTGATCGTAATGCCTAAAGGTCCAAGTTCCACAGCTAAGTTTCGCATCAACATCTTCACGCCACCCTTGCTAGCACAGTAAGAGGTAAAGTGTGGGAACGGCAACTCTTCATGCACTGAACTAATGTTGATAATTTTTCCAGGGCGCTGAGTTTCCCGGAAGTGCTGGACAACAGCCTGAGTGGCAAAAAATACACCTTTGAGATTAACGTTAAGTACATTATCGTAGTCTTGTTCTGTGACATCCCAGAACGAGGCATTCTTTTCCAACCCAGCGTTGTTTACTAAAATATCTATCTTGCCGAAATGTTGGATACCTTCGTCAACCATCCGGCGGATATCGCTGACGACACCTAAATCTGCTTTAACAACCAAGCCTTTGCGTCCGCTGGCTTCGACTTTCGCTTTGGTTTCTTCAGCACCTTCGGGATGTGAGCGATAGTCGATGACGATATTCGCACCTTCTTCGGCAAGACGAATGGCGATCGCCTTTCCGATTCCCTGACTACTACCTGTCACCAACGCAACTTTGCCTTCAAGTTTCATGTCTATTCTCCCTGTTGTCAAATTGTTGTCAAAAGGTTAAATTGTTGCTCCGCCATTTGCCAGAATGTGCTGTCCGGTGATCCAACGTGCTTGCTCGCTAACTAGGAAAGCAACGACATCAGCAATATCCTCAGGTTGTCCCAAGCGACCAAACGGAGAACTCATTGCCGCCGCTTGCTTATTTTCTGCCGACACTGAGTCAAACATTCCCGGACTGGTTGGTCCTGGAAGAACGCTGTTAACTGTAATCCCACGCCCTCCCAATTCTTTCGCTAGGACTTCTGTAAATAACTTCTCTGCGGCTTTGCTAGCAGCATACACAGCAAGACCTGGACTGGGGAACACGCTTGCTGAGGAGGAGACATTGACTATGCGTCCGTTAGCCGACATTTGTCGAGCAGCTTCTTGGAGACAGAAGAGGACACCCCGGACATTGATGCCAAAAACTGCCTCGTAATCTTCTTCTGTCACTTCTGCTACTAATGCTGCCCGTGCAATTCCGGCATTGTTGACCAAAATATCCAATTGCCCGAATTGGTCTATGACTGTTTGAAACAAGCGACGAATATCTGAAACTTGGCTGACATCTGCTTGAATGGCGATCGCTTGTCCACCTTGAGATTTGATACTTTCAATCACCTCTTTAGCTTCATCAGCACCACTTCTGTAGTTGATAGCGACTGTTGCGCCATCTTGAGCTAATCGTTCGGCTATCGCCCGTCCAATGCTCCGGGATGCTCCAGTCACAATGGCAACTTTATTTATCAGTGGTTTCATTTTTGACTTGTGTTTTGATTTTCTATGCTTAAAACGAAGCGCTCAACTGCTTGAGCAAAGCCCTCGTCTTCGTTAGAAGTTGTGACGTAGTCGGCGGAGTGCTGCACATCAGCACTGGCGTTGCCCATTGCAATGCTCAAGCCGCTGCGCTGAAACATCGGCACATCGTTGGGCATATCCCCGATGGTGGCAATCTCCGAACTCTTAATCCCAAGTAGTTCTGAAAGCCGATCAACCACTGTCCCTTTATTGGCGCGGGGATGGGTAACATCCAAGTAGTAGGGTTGGCTACGAGCAGCAGAGACATATTCAGCGCCAGAGGAATTGGCACCAGCTTTGCACAAAACTTGTTCACTAAACTGTTGTTGCACGTCTTTTTCGCACTTGGCGACAGCTTCTAAGTCATCACTAACTCCGACGATTTTTGCGACGTTGTCTAGCAGGTCATCAAAGCTGGGAACGACGATAGGCGGAAACTTGACTGTCTTCTCTTCGCGGTCAACGTGGGAACCATGCCGTTCATGCACAAACCAGTCATTGCCGCGATAAATCCAGACATCGAGTTTATGTGCCGTAATGATTTCAATGACTGGCTTGGCGATCGCCTCGCTCAGCACATTCTGGTCGATGATGGAAAAGTCTGGATTGAGGAAGACTCCACCATTAAAGGCAGCTATTGGTGTGGTTAGGTGGAGGGCTTCGACAACCATTTTCATCCCTAAAGGTGGACGACCGCTGGTGATGGCAAAGCCAATGCCTGCTTCGTTAAGCTTGCGAACAGCATCACGGGCGCGATCTGTCAACACTTTCTCGCGGGTGACTAGAGTGCCATCCACATCAGCAAGCAGCAAGGAGACTTTTGGTTGTTGAGATTGTATAGTCATGTTTATTCTTAGCCTTGAGGAGTCTACTGTTCAACCAATTTTTTCAAATACAGGTATGCCTCTTCTGGTGTGAGAGGTTCAGACTGCTTTTCGTTAGGAATGTAGAATATCCAGTTATCAGGGAAATAATGGACAACAAAACTAGGTATCAAACCAAGTGCCATTGCCTGTTTCCCTAGTTGTTCGGCTTTTGCTTCCAAGCTGAGTTGGTCGTGGAAGTCAGAATTGCTCATCTGTGCTGATCTCCTTAGTACGGCATTTCATTAATTCGTAATGTTTTTAAACGCAGAGGAACGCGGAGGAAAGCGCAAAGGGACGCAGAGTTTTGGTTTAAGTTCTCGCTATGAACTTATGCAATTATGTACTTAGCTTGCGGTTCGATGGGGAACTTTGACGTTTTTAAATATACAACGGTAGTGGGACACGTGAAAAAGTTTTGCGGTCAAAATTTCGCTATCCCCCAAACTCACTAAGCGAAAAACTCCCACCGCGAGGATTGCACCAAACGGTGGTGCAATGCAGTAGAGCCATTGGTCTTGCCAGAACCACGAAACTAAAGCAGGACCAATGCTACGTGCTGGATTTAAACTCGTGCCCGAAATTGGCGATTCCAGCCAAACCATTGTTGCTACCAACAGCCACGTCATCAGTGGTGTCCAACGCATCAAGCGACGACTGCTGACAAAAATAAAAATAGCCAGCACAAGTATTGCCGTCATGCTCATTTCCGCCAAAAATACATACCACAATGAATAACCTGTCCCGGGTAAAGCCATCCCATTATTCACATTGGCAGCATATTTTCCCCAAACAAATACTAACAACACTGCACCACTCATTGCACCAAGGAATTGGGCAATAATGTAGCCGCCTATGTCATAATGGTGCATTTTGCCTTGTAGCCAGAATGCCAAAGAAACAGCAGGATTAACGTGACCGCCACTCAGTTTTCCCAGTGGCGAAATTGCAACGAGCGAACCAGTGCCAGAAAACATCAATCCCGTAAGCAGCAAGCGTATGCTTTTATCGGGTATAAGTTGTTCCATTGGCAAGCCTTGAGCAAAATTGAATACAACAGCGCTCAGCCCCACAAAAACAAGAATTGCAGTTCCAAGCAGTTCTGCTCCGTATTCAGACCAGTGCAGTTGTTTCCACCATTTGAGGTTAGCCATGATTTTGTATAGAAGCACAAACGAGCTTTTTCTGATGACTCAGGCTTTTGCTAACGATATTGACTTGCTCTAAAGCTTTATTTCTCAGTTAACCACTTGCAAGATGATTTTGCCGCGCGTACGACCGCTTTGGCTGAGTTCATGTGCTTGTCGCGCCTCTTTAAGTGGCAAGACTGTTTCCACATAAGCTTTGAGTTTTCCGGAGTCCACTAGGGCAGCAATCTCTTTAAGTTGTCCTCCGTTAGGTTGAACGCCAACCATACTGCTTCGCACACCGTGCTGGGCAGCTGTTTCTTGTGATGGGGGAGAAACGATAGAGACAAGCCATCCATCTTTTCGCAACACGCTAAAGGAGCGCTCTTGAGTGTCGCCGCCGATAGTATCAAAAACGACATCTAGATCCTGCACAACTGTCTCAAACTTCGTTGCCTGGTAGTCAATGATTTCGTCGGTTCCCAACTCGCGCAGAAAGTCAGCATTGCGTGCTGATGCTGTGCCGATAACGTAAGCACCTTTTACCTTTGCCAACTGCACCGCCAATGAACCGACCCCACCTGACGCCGCATGAATCAGCACTCGTTGATTTGCTCCAAGACCTGCTGTATCAAACAGTGCTTGCCATGCCGTCAGTGCGGCAACTGGGATGGCAGCTGCTTCGAGGAAATCAACAGAGTTAGGTTTTAAAGCAATCTCTGTTGTTTTAGCAACTATAAATTCGGCATAACCACCATCACGGTACAAACTTGTATAACCATAAACAGCATCGCCTGTCTGGAACTGCTCCACTTGAGAACCGATTGCTTCAATCGTTCCAGCGACATCCCAACCAAGAATCAAAGGCAAGTGATGCTTGAAGCTGTCTTTGCCATAGCCGCCACGAATTTTCCAGTCAACAGGATTTACACTTGCGGCATGAATGCGAATCAAAACTTCATCTGCTGCTGGCTCTGGTTGTAGAGCGTCTTCGTAAACTAAGGTTTCTGGTCCACCATGAGTATGAATGCGTACTGCTTTCATTGTTGCCATTTTGTTTTCTGCCTTTGTTTTACTTGTTTAGCAAAGCTGCAAATCAAGCTAAACCACCATCAACAGGGATATTTCGCCCAGTGATCCAACGGGCTTGGTCACTCACCAAAAAAGCAACTACGTCTGCAATGTCCTCTGGTTTACCCAGGCGACCTAGCGGTGTTTGGGCAATCATGGCTGCCCTTGCTTCTTCGGGAAGTGTCTCTAGGTTCATGTCTGTCTCAGTTACACCTGGTAGGACAGTGTTAACCGTGATGCCGCGCTGTCCCAGTTCCTTTGCGAGGCACTTACTGAAGCCTTCGATCGCTGCTTTACTGCCAACGTACGCAGAGAAGTTAGCACCGCCGTTAACAGTACCACCTGTGGAAATATTGACAATTCGTCCACCATCTGCTAAAAAGAGTGCTGCTTGTTGAAGTGCAAAGAAAGTCCCTTTGGCGTTAAGAGCAAACTGTTGATCAAACTCTTGCTCAGTTGTCTCAGCTAGCGGCTTAAATAAAGAGATACCGGCATTGTTAACCAGGATGTCGAGCTTGCCAAACTTATCTACTGTTTCCCGAAATAGGCGGCTAATGTCTGTAACTCGACTGATATCGGCTTGCGTGGCTATTGCCTTTCCGCCTTGTGCTGTAATAGCCGATACGACTTCCTGCGCTTTATCAGCACTATGAGAGTAATCAACAACAACTGTCGCACCTTCTTGAGCTAATTTTTCAGCAATAGCCCGTCCGATACCACGCGATGCACCTGTGACAATTGCCACTTTTTCAGCGAGAGATGCCATAGTCTAAAAACCTCCTTGACTAAGGAATTGTCTAAAAGATTGGCAAATGTCTGGAGGTGTTGTCTTTTACGTTCTTGCGGAAAATGTTCTCATCTTGCTAAAACTTGACAAACAGATCAGAATTTCTCAACCGCAGGTCGTAAATCAAGTTCTAAAGTCCATGCAGTTGCATCCTGCTGATAAAGCTGCCAATATGTTTGAGCTATTGCTTCAGGTGACACTAGCGTATGTTCTTCTCGCTGTGATGCCATTGCTCGCACTCTAGGGGTGTTAATCATGCCATCAATAATGATGTGAGCTACATGAATTCCCTGAGAACCAAACTCCCGCGCCAACGACTGCGCCAATGCGCGTAACCCAAATTTGCCCACCGCCAATGCTGCAAACTTGGCTGAACCTCTCACCGCAGCAGTTGCTCCCGTCAACAGGATAGTCCCGCGACCTCGTTCAATCATCGCCGGAAGGACCTGCTGTACCGCTAGAAAAGCTCCAAAACAATTGACTTTCCAGTTCTGTTCAAACTCTTCTGGTGTCAGTTCCAGTATGCCAGCCATCTTAAATGCTCCGGCATTGTAGACAAAGACTTCAGGAGAACCGAGTTGCGAGGATACCTCTTCAAAAGCAGCTTTTACTGATGCGGCATCAGTGGCATCAACGGTAACAGACAATGCCTTACCGCCAGACTGTTCAATCTCTGACTGAATTTGAGTCAGCTGCTGTGAGCTTCTTGCCATCAACCCTACAGCAAA
Source organism: Kalymmatonema gypsitolerans NIES-4073 (assembly GCF_002368435.1). Lineage (GTDB taxonomy): Bacteria > Cyanobacteriota > Cyanobacteriia > Cyanobacteriales > Nostocaceae > Kalymmatonema > Kalymmatonema gypsitolerans. The sequence goes on along the minus strand of NZ_AP018268.1, from coordinate 8,659,767 downwards.
ACCTTCTCGTGCAAACCGATGAGCAACTGCGGCTCCCAGTCCCGGACCCACCCCCAGAACAACTGCAACGTTTGACTGACTCATGTCATTCCATTTCCTTAATTACAAGCAAGTGTAATATCTAAAAATCATAAGGGTAAGAATTGCAAACCCCACATCTACATAAAATACGCTACTAATTCCACCCAAACTAAAAGCTATAACCTTTCCATAAATAAATTCACTTGCTCTGCATCGTTTTTCTTTTTTTGAATTTTGAATTTTGAATTTGAGCGTAAGCGCAAAGCGCAGGCTCCGCCAACGCGTAGCGTGTCCGTGCCTCCTCCGGAGGGAGGAGCTTGCGCTAACGGTGTTCGCGTAGCGTGCGGTCTGCGCTTTGCCGTGCCGCACCGCGAGGGACTCAGCGAGGGTCATCCAAACTTGCTGCTTGTATAAAATTTCTAGCGGTTCTCGTTTGAATGAAGTACAAATTTATCTGTGTTCATCTGTGTTCATCTGTGTCCATCTGTGGTTTTTATTTCTTGGTGTATTGCACTCAATTGAAAACGGCTATATCTTTTTGTATTAAATTAATCAGGGATTGAATTGTCGGCATACGTGATAGCAATTCTGTATGAAGATGCGCTAAATCAAGTTTTGACTACAATTTATGCTGCAACCTTTCTTGCAAAACAGAGTTTGGCGCAGCTTCACAAAAAAACGCTATGAGCAAACTACTATGCCCAACTAGACGTTATGATTTCTTAGCAGAACGAAGGCGGCGTTGACGCAGCAGGCAACCTGCCCCAGTCACCCCTATGCCGACTAGCGCCAAGTTGGTTCTCGGTTCTGGAACTTTTTCAGGTACTTGGAAAAAGCCACTTAAAATAGCTCTACCTCTTGTGGGAGCAGTTGGGTCGGGATTGAGTTCGTCGTTCTCGAAAAAGTTTAGTGTGCCGATCGCACCGCTAAATCTGCCCGTACCGCCAGTGATATTTACAGTACCAGAACCTGACAATGTGAGGTTTTGGAAGTCCAATAAACCGGTGGCAGTACTGCTTCCAAACAGGCTATCATCGCTGCTACCAAAAAACTCGTCTCTACCGAATGGACCTTCTAAACCAAGTGTTGCTGGGTCTGGACCAAATGTAAGTACTCCAGTTGCGGGATCAAGCTGACTGTAGTTGTTGGTGCTTGTAAAGTTTGTTAGACCGTAAGGGGCATCAGGATTTGTGCCTGAGACAAATACCTGAAAGAGATTCGACCTGTTGGGAATGGGTCTAAGGGTGGCTTCTGTGTCATAAACAGCTTCAAATGGATAGGTGGTCTGCGCCGTTGCGCTTTTGGTAATAGACCCGAAACCAACTAAAGTGAAGGCTAGTGGAATCAGCCATGTGATGCGTAAGTGAAGCATGATTGACCTTCCTCTTATACAAAAAATACTATATGTAAAGAATGCAGTGTGGTTTTTACTTAAACAGTATGTGAAAATCAACCTAGTTTTAATTAATTTTTTCTAAGGAGGAGCGCTAACCATGCACGAGGTGACACCAGTGCTGCAGGAGGGAAGCCCTTTGCAGGCAACTGGCGTAAGCGTAAAGCGCACACTACGTGTTGGCGGAGCCTGTCCGCAGGACTTACGCCGTCAGGCATACCCGTTCGCCGTAAGGCGTGGCATTAGCCATAGGGGTTTCCCGACCTAGGACTCTGGCGTTGAGAAGTCAGGACAAGCTTACGGGCAGTCCGTTGCCAGTCAGGTAAAACCCCCAAGCCGGCTTCTGGCTCCTAGCTCCTAATTACTTGTGTTGAACTGCAAGAAATGGGTAGTCAGTGTATCCCTTATCGTCTGGCCCGTAAAACGTTCTTGGATTTGGCGCGTTCAAAGATGCATCCAATTCAAAGCGTTTTGGTAAGTCAGGATTAGCGATAAATAACTTGCCAAAGGAAACTAAATCTGCATCACCGCTCTTAAGTATGCTATCACCCTTGAGATGGTCATAGTCGCCATTGGTAATTAAAGTCCCTGTGTAAATTTTACGGAAGTATGGTGTTACCGGGTTCATCACATCACGGTTTGCCAAATCAACCTCATTTGGTTCCATCAGGTGGAGATATGCCAAATCAAAGCGGTTGAGAGCATCTATTGCATAACCAAAAGTCTCTTGCGGATTCGAGTCGCCCATTCCGTAGTATGTGTTACTGGGCGAAAGTTTGATACCAACACGATTTGCACCCCACACATTAACGACGGCTTCTACAACTTCCAGCATAAATCGCGCCCGATTTTCTATAGAACCACCGTATTCATCAGTACGTTGGTTTGTGCAATCTTGCAGAAACTGGTCGATTAAGTAACCAAATGCCCCATGAAATTCCACGCCATCAAATCCTGCAGCAAGAGCATTTTCTGCACCTTTGCGAAACTGCTCAACAATTTCAGGAATTTCGTTGGTTTCTAGGGCGCGGGGAGTTTCCATTGCTACTTTGCCTATAGGAGTATGCAGTGTGCCAGAAGCGGCAATGGCAGAAGGTGCGACTGGTAACTCTCCACCCAATAAAGAAGAATGGGAAATTCTTCCAGAGTGCCACAGTTGCAAGAAAATTCTTCCCCCTTTCTCATGTACAGCATCGGTTACTTGCCGCCATCCGGAAACGTGTTCTTCTGAGTAGATACCCGGGCAGTTGATGTAGCCTAAACTTAAGGGTGAAACCATCGTGCATTCGGTGACAATCAGCCCTGCTGTTGCCCGTTGCGCGTAGTATGTCGCCATCAATGAGTTGGGAACATTGTCAATTGCTCGCAAACGAGTCATTGGTGCCATCACCATGCGGTTCGGCAGGGTGTAGGGACCAAGTTGAACGGGGGTGAAAAGATTGATATTGGAAGTCATAGGTTAAATCTCCGTTACAAAAAGCAAACACCAATTCATCAAAGTGGCACGTTGGTAAGCAACAGATGATTTAACGGATGTAACCCATAGATTGAATGTGGAACTTACAGATATATTCATGCGCTACATCTGCCACATCATCCGTTGCTAAGCTCATTAATCAGCAGGCTGAGTGTAAACTACCTCGTAAAGATGAAACTGGTTTTCAGCCAAACCTTGCCAATACTCACTCAAAGGCTTGTACTTTGGGTCTTTCAAAAGTTCCTCAAAATCTTCAAAGCTGCGCCATTGCCCATAATTTACATTGTGGACACCATCAAGCGAACGGTGGAAATTACCAGATAAAAGCCCAGGATTTTGCAATCCGAGAGGTAAATATTCCCTTTCCAATTCCACTAAGCGCATCTGGTTTTCTGGCTTGACTCGGAATTCAGCAAGGTGAATTTTACCGCCTTTAGTAATTTTGAGTTCGGCGTCATCTGGTAGGGAAACAACGACTTCGTAGACGTGTGCTTCATGGATCTGGAACTGAAAAAGTTTTGCTCCCTGCGCTTGCACCTCGGAATTGTTGATAAAGGCTTGGTAGTCTTCTTGAGTTTTCCACTGGGCATAATTCATTACCCGCACCCCATCTATACTTTTATGGATGCTGGATGAGACAAAACCAGGCTGGTGTTTCACCGTGGTTTCGAGAAATTCCACAATAGTATCAATGAGTTCTTGCTGGCGTTCCGGTTCTACGGCGAAGATAATGATCACCGTAATGACATCGTTGTTTTTGGCGATCGCAGGCATGCCTTAATCTCCTGATGATTTGGTAGGCACTTATTTTGAATTACAGAAAATCGGAAGCTTGGAAGCATCATACCTTGTGTTATGTACTACCGCTACTAGCCATTTTTCTAGGTTGTAAGTCACAAAAGTTACGCAAAGCGGCACAGCAGCTTGAATTGGAAGCACAACCATTGTTGTCAGCAATAAGCGATTGTAATGATTCTATTTATTAAGATAAACAGAAATTTTTGTGTATTCCTCTCAGTTCGCCTCTTTAACCTCAGCAGGAACCTTGGCTGATTCTCGAACTTTTGCTTCAGCAGCAAGCTGATTTGGTCGAAACACAACCGATAATAAAGGCGGTGCTAAAAAGGTAGTGACAATCACCATCACAATAATGGCAGCATCCAAGCCACTTGAGAGAATACCACTTGCTGAACCAATACCAGCAAATACAAGTCCCACCTCACCTCGTGGAATCATACCGACACCAATTGCTAGCCGATTCGTATCTGGTTGACCGAACACTGCAAAGCCGCTGACCAGTTTACCCAAAATTGCGACTACAATCAGAAAGCTTGCCATAATCAGCCCTTCGCGATTCTCAGGGATCAATGGATTTAAAACACCGATATTCGTTTTGGCACTGACAACGACAAAGAAAACAGGTACCAGTATATCTGCAATTGGTATCACCTGATCTTTTAGCTCTCGGCATTTTTGAGTTTCGGCTAAAATTAAGCCAGCGGTAAAAGCTCCCAGAATCGCTTCTAATTTGATGACAGTAGCAATATATGCCAGAACAAAAGCAAAAATCAGGGCTGGAATCAGAAGTTGACCGCGTGTTTTGAGTTCACTAACTATTTTCACAAAGTAAGGATTGAACAAGCGACCGAGAAAAACAGACCCTACCAAGAAAACTACTGCACTGACAATCAGATACAGCACATTGGTCAGTTCCACCTCTCCAGTCTTTGCCAAACTAGCAACCACCGCGAGGACGATAATACCTAAAATATCGTCTAGCACTGCTGCGCCAATAATAATCTGACCTTCTTTACTATTGAGATATTGGAGTTCTGCCAGCACTTTCGCCGTAATGCCGATACTTGTTGCAGTCAACGCAGCGCCTGCGAAAATAGCAGCAATAGTAGGAACATGGAACAAGAATATTAACCCTAAAGTACCCGCAACAAATGGTGTGACGACTCCTACCACTGCTACTATTGCTGCTTGGGGACCTACTTTGAGTAGTTCTTGTAAGTCTGATTCCAAACCAATTTCAAACAGCAGAATGACTACACCAATTTCTGCCAAGGTCGAAATCACTTCGCTGTCTACTTGAAAAATTGCGGCTGCGTCGTTTGGACTCAAACCAGTGGTGACTTCTAAAAAATTCATCATCAATGAGTCACTAATATCACCACCACCTTCAGCAAAAACCAGCAAATGAAAGGCAGAGATACCTACCACTAAACCGCCTAGCAGTTGTCCCAATACAGGAGGTAAATTGATGCGGGCACAAATTTCTGCACCGATGGTGCTGGCAAGGTAAATGACAACCAAACTCGCCAGTACTCCTGACAGTACCATCGGTGCATTTTCTGCTTCTGTGGCTGTTGCAAGCAGAGGGATGATTTCGCAGAAATTAAGAGAAGTGATGGTAATAGTATCTACTAGTGTCATGATGTTTTCTCTAATATTTGAGGAGGCAGATTGTTGGAACAAGCCTCTTCGCCTGTCCATTCTTCAATAGTGAACAAACAATAGGGTGGACAATGCCCACCCTAGTTAGTCAATTTACTTATGGATCTCAGTAGGAACTCTACCATCCTCAACTGGCTCTAGCTGTGGAGACTTGCGGCGTCGTTGTAGGCGATCGCGAATGTTGCCAATCACGATATACAGAACTGGCACAACAAACAGAGTTAAGAAAGTAGCGATAAACATCCCGCCAAATACCGCTGTCCCTAGAGATTGACGGCTTGCTGCGCCTGCGCCTGTAGCAATTGCTAGCGGAAAAATACCCAACAGGGTAGAAAGGGCAGTCATGAGAATTGGTCGCAAGCGTTGCTGTGATGCTTCCACAACTGCTTTGGTTGTTGAAAGACCTTGGTCTCGCAGTTGGTTGGCAAACTCCACAATCAAAATCGCGTTCTTACTTGCCAAACCAATAAGCATCACCAAACCAACCTGGCAAAAGACATCGTTGGGTAAACCCCGCAATGACTGTGCTAACAGCGCCCCAAAGATAGCCAAGGGAACTGACAGCATAATGATTATGGGGTCAACGTAGTTTTCGTACTGAGCAGCGAGCACTAAAAACACGAAGACGAGTCCCAAGCCAAAAATCAGCGGCGCTTGACCGCCTGAGTCCCGCTCTTCTGCGGAGGTTCCGGACCATTCGTAACCAAAACCTGCTGGTAAAACCTGCTTTGACAGTTGCTCCATTGTTTGAAGGGCTTGTCCTGAACTAAAACCTGGAGCCGGTCCACCGTTAATTTCAATTGACCGGAACAAGTTGTAGTGGTTAATTGTTTGGGCGCTGGTCGCTGAGGTAATTTTCACCAGATTGCTTAGGGGAACCATTTGGTCGTTGTCAGAACGGACATATAAACGACCAATATCCTGGGGATTAGAGCGAAACTGAGAGTCTGCTTGGATATACACCCGATAAGTCCGCTGGAGATAGTTAAAGTCGTTGACGTACCGCGAACCTAAGTAACTTTGTAAAGTGTTAAAGATATCGTCTACATTGACTTGCAGTGCTTTGGCTTTATTACGGTCTACGTCAATCAAAAGCTGAGGCGTATTCGCCGCAAAAGTGCTAAATACAGCTTGCAACCCTGGTGTCTGATTTGCACGCCCCAGTAACTGACCCATGATTTGCACCATAGTATCCAACCCACCAGTGCCTTTCCTATCTTGTAGCTGAAATTGAAAGCCCCCAAAACTGCCTAAGCCTCGAATTGCGGGTGGGTTAACTGGCAAAATTCTCGCTTCTGTAATTGTTGATAGCTTTCCTCGCAAATTATTTAAGATTGCTTGCACTGACTGATTTTGTCCAGTACGCTTGTCCCAAGGCGTGAGGGTAGTAAAAATCACACCATTATTAACAGTGCCGCCACTAAAACCAAAACCACCGATGGCAAAGGTACCCACGACTTCAGGCAATTTGAGAATTTCGTTCTCTACCTGGCGCATAACATTGCTGGTGTAATTGAGCGAAACACCTTCTGGACCTTGGATAATGGTGATGAAATAGCCTTGGTCTTCTTCCGGGATAAATGCCGTTGGTACGCTGGTGTAAAGCCACCCTGTCAACCCTAAAGACAGAATAAACAACAGCAGCACAATAGCTTTCAGGCGTGTGAGGCGCTTGAGTGACCACTCGTACCCCGCGCGCATGGACTCCAGGAACCTGTTAATGACACCAAAAAACCAGCCGATGATACCGCCCTGTTTTCGTCGTTGACGCAGTAGCAAGGCAGAAAGGGTTGGCGTGAGGGTGAGGGCAAGGAAGGTAGAGATAGCGATCGAAAAAGCGATTGTTAAAGCGAATTGTCGATAAATCTGACCAGTAGCGCCAGGAAAGAAGGCAACGGGGACAAACACAGCCATTAGCACTAGCGATGTGGCGATAACTGCCCCGAAAAGTTCATGCATTGCCGAAGAAGCAGCCTGACGCGGCGACATCTCTTCTTCCTGAATCAAACGGGCAATGTCCTCAACCACAACGATCGCGTCATCGACTACCATCCCTGTTGCCAGGGTCAGACCAAATAAGGTCAAGGTATTGATCGAGAAGTTGAAAGCCTTAATAAAGGCGAAGGTACCAATCAATGCCAAGGGAATGGTGACGACGGGAACTAGGGTAGTTCGCCAGTCTTGCAAGAAAAGAAAAATCACCAAAACAACCAGGGCGATCGAGAGCAACAGGGTTATGAGTACTTCCGATAGTGCCGCTTCTACAAATGAGGTTGTGTCAAACGCTACCTTATATTCCATCCCAGGAGGAAAATCTGGCTCCAGTCGAGCCATTTCTTCTTTAACTGCCTTGGCAACAGTCAAAGCATTACTTCCTGGAATGGGAAATATCCCAATACCTACACCCTCCTGACCTCTAAACCGAAGGAAGGTGTTATAGTTTTCTGCTCCCAGTTCCGCCCGACCCACATCTTTAAGCTTGACAAGCGTACCATTTTGACCTGTTTTAATAACCATATCGTTAAATTCCGATGGTTCCCTAAGTCTGCTGAGGGCTCGCAGGTCTATTTGATACATTTGATCCTTTGGAGCAGGCTGCTGTCCAATTTGCCCAGCACCCACCTGTATGTTTTGTTCGTTGAGAGCATCAACGACATCCTGGGCGGTGAGGTTCCGACTGGCGAGACGGTTGGGGTCGAGCCAAAGACGCATTGCATAGCGGCGTTCACCAAAAATCCGCGCCTCACTCACACCATTGATTCTTTGTAGGGCATCTACTAAGTAGAGGTCAGCGTAGTTGCTTAAAAAGACGTTGTTGTACTCGTTGTTGCCGCTGTATAAACCTATCGCTAACAGAATGTCGTTAGTTTGCTTGCTTACAGTCACCCCAGTTCGTTGTACTGGTTCTGGCAACTGCGGTTCAGCTAGCGACACTCGATTTTGCACATCCACTGCTGCAATATCTTTGTTCCGCGATGCATCAAATGTAACTGTAATTGTACTCGTGCCAGTGTTACTACTGCTCGAGGTCATGTACTTCATGCCTTCGACCCCGTTAATCTCCCTTTCTAAAAGAGTTGTAACGGTATTTTCTACGACTTCAGCACTGGCACCTACATAGTTTGCACTAACGTTAATTTGAACTGGGCTAATTTCAGGATACTGCGCCGTGGGTAGTGTGGGGATACTAATTGCCCCAACCAGCAAAATAATGATGGCGCAGACACTGGTGAAGACAGGTCGCTTGATGAAAAAGTCAACGAACATAGGGGCATAGAGTAATGGGGAATTGGGGAACTCACGCTTCCCCGCTCCCGTTGGCACGCATAGGGAGTGGAGATTAGGGGTAATGGGCATTAGAGATTGGGGATGAGAGATTAGGGATTACCTATTCCCTAGTCCGCAGTCCCCAATCCTTAGTCACCATTACTATGATTCAGGAACGATGGGAGCACTATCTCTAAGATTGAGTAACCCTGAGACAATAATTTTGTCTCCTGGCTGTAATCCTTCCAGAACTTGGTAGTTATTACCTTTGATATTGCCTAGCTTCACGCGTTTTTGCCGAGCTACCAGTTGAGATGCTCCTTGTTGAGCTGCTTGAGGTTTTTCTCGTTTTTCTCCTTGAGGAGGTTGTGAGGGTGCTTGAGCTGTTACATAGACAAAAGTCTCTCCAGCCACACGAGTTACTGCTGTTGCTGGGATGAGGACTCCAGGGCGCTGGCTCCAGATCACTCTTGCCCGAGCAAACTGATCTGCTCGTAGTTGATTGTTCGAGTTATCAAATAGCGATTTAATAAGTATGGATTGAGTATTATTATTGGCATTAGGAGCTATAAAAAATACACGACTCATACCTATAACCTTGCCTTGTGCGTCCATAACCTCGACTGGTGTTCCCTTTCGTAGTTGAGGTCCCCGCTCAATCGGCACGAATATATTGACTTCTAAAGGTTGGTTTTGAGTAATGCTAACTAATTGTGTAGACGTATTGACAAAATCACCGACTTTTACGGGTACGTTCCCAACTGTGCCAGCAAAGGGAGCGGTGATTTTGTAATACTGAAGCTGGACTTGTCGTTCACTGGTATTAGCTTGTGCTTGCTTTAAAGATTTTTCAGCTTGGTTAATGCTAGCTTGCTGTGCTTTAATCCGGGCTTCTACTTCACGGACAGCAGCTTGTGATGTTGCTAATCTGTTAGCATACTGCTCACTTGTCTGTCGAGAGACAGCTCCTTGAGATGCCAAACTGGTATACCTTTCGTAGTCTTGCTGGTTCAATTTCAAATTCGCCAGGCTAGATACCCGTTCAGCTTCCAGGGATCTCAGGGTAGCGCGGGCATTTTCCACTTGTGACTGAGCCACCTCAGCAGCAGCGTTTACACTACTGACAGCTGCTTGTTGCTCTCTAGGATCGAGTTGCATGATGGGATTTCCCGCAGCCACTGTATCTCCCGACCTGACAAATATTTGGGCTACTTGACCCTGAACTCTGGGCTGAAGAGTCACTGAGCGGCGCGATTCCAAGTTAGCAACAAACTCTGAACTATCCTCAATGATGCCAGATTGTACTGTAGATATTTTGACTCTTGATGCTGGCGGTTGAGCATTAGTAGCTGTGGGTGCGCTTTTTTGAGGAGCAAGCCAACGCCAAAGTCCATAGCCTCCACCTGCTACTACTAGGGCTAACAATAACCAAAGCCACCTTCGCGATCTGCGGGGTGGCTCTTCTAATCGGCTTTCTGGACGATTGTCTTCAAAATGAGTTTGAGGCTCAGGAGATTTCATGACTTACAGGCACCTGTGAAGAAATTAACAAAGAACCGAATCAAAACTGGAGCCGTTGATAGAGAAATTGCTTAAGTAGCATAAGGCTCACCTGTGAACCACTTAGTAATCCATTTCAATATACTTTTTCTGTCCTGTTGTCAAATCTATCGAAAGGGGAATGCTAAAAATAAGCTTACAAATAATTTTCCCCTGTTGTCTTTTCATTTCTTGCGAAAAATGTTTTAATCTTGCTATTACTGAGTTTTTTTGCTTTTGAGTGCGTTTTTGTTGTTAAGCCTCAACTGTCAAAAGGTTTGCATTGACTCACGCTAGGCTTTTGACGAAGTTTGAACTCACAACTGTTGCACTCAGAAACCCGAAAAAGTTGTGTGCAACTGGGTGGCAAGTAAGAAAAAGAACCTGCCACTAGAAAATCATAATTCAGAATTCTTCTCAGTTCTGCGTTCAGTGTTCTGTGTTTTTTTGTTATCGCAAGTTTTACTAGTAACGGTATAAATTGCCTCTACCCTGTAGAGCAATTGGTAGATTCATGAATAATTTAGTAAAAAATAATACGATTTATAAGATATTTACGTAAGTATTAACGGTGAGGCTTACGAGTTGACAAAAAGTAGATTTTATGAAAATTAGAGCCTTCTGCCTTCTTGCACTCGTTTGAACAAGCTCACTTCTTAGTAGCAAAATTAGTTAAACCTTTTTTCAGGAATATCAAATGAATGTGTTGTAGGAGTAGACAAGTAATGCATTTTTAAGGATGAAAAATCAATGGCAATCCAAGGAATTTCTACACCCGAACGTCAGACAGCACGCCGTACCCACTAGTACGTCACGGCGTAAATAGAGCAACCATTTAAAATCCCTAAAAAGCCAATTCCATAATACTTTTGAATGCGTGACTTTTGAATGCGTGACTTCCGCCTTGCGGTACTAGGCATACCCGTTCGCCGTCAGGCGTGGCGTCAGCCATAGGGAGTCAGCGCAGAGTAACGCAGAGCCTTTCTGAAATTAATTCGTTACGAACTTGTGAAATTCTGTACTTAACTCACACTCAAGAAAACAAAGGAGTACAAAACAATGCAAAGTAAAAAACCCTACCAAGGTATAAGTTTGTCTTTGTCTATCTTTGCTGCCTCTGCTATTGGCTTGCTGGCTAGCACCACTGTAGTACAAGCACAGAAAAAGCCAGTTCAAAGACCTACAATTGCCACAGTAAAAAGCATAGTAAATGGTGACATCATGTGCTACGTCAACTTAGTTGATGACAAAGCAAGACAATATAACAGTGTCGGTGCATCGTTTGACTTGTGTGCAAATGAAAAAACTTTTTTAAACAAGAAAGTACGGCTATCTTATAGCCGAGTTTCGGTAAACGATTGCCAAAGCGCTGAGCCTTGCGGTAAATCTCGATTAGAGACTTTAATTACGAAAATGCAGATCATCCGATAAGTGTAAGCGTACTGAAGATTATTCAAAATTAGCATATATAGCAATCCGGTTTTATTCTTGAAAAAATCTAAGTATCTGTAGGGTGGGCAATGCTCACCAAAACCCAGCTATAACTTAAAAACAGTAAGCATTGCCCACCTTACGTGTATTTCAAAAATTAAATAGGAGTTCTATAGATATTTGATGAAAAAGCTGAACTTAATATTGATTTGGAAAAATAGTCAACTTAATTTTTATTAAAATCAGTACTCAAGCTCATAAATAGCACCTTGTTCTTAAATTATAACTACATAAAGGAGAAAATAATGTATAGATTGTTCAACAAGCGATTGACTGCTTTAGGACTTTTAATGGCTACTTTTGTTGGTGGGTATACTCTTTTTCAAACACCAGTGAGTGCTAAAAATCTAGAAAAAAATGTTCGAGATCTAGCTTTAATAAATATCCCTACCGCTGAGGATACTAAAACTATACCTTCAACAATTAACGACACACAACCCACTACACTTCTATTAGCAAAATCTTCCCAAAATTACGTTGGTACATGGTCGAATGGTCGAGGAGAAACTCTGTTAATTAATCCAAATTCCATAAAGTTCGGTAACGATCAAAAGGTTAATTACAAAAATGTAACTAGAGCTACTGATGGAACTTACTTTGAAATTAAAATCACTAGTTCTGGAAAAATAAACTTTTTTCAAAGATTTCTTTCTTTGAAAATTGAGGGAAAACAGATGACAATGACAGGCTACAACTCATACAGAGATATGAACTTGGCGCAAAACCAAGGCTTACAGGTAACCTGGTATCGTGATTAATAACTTCCTTTGCTGACAGTGTCAGACAAATTCCCCTTTATTTGCTTCGCGCTAACAATCGCGAAGCAGTACAGTAGTTGGAGAATTTCTATTTAGCACGCGTATATACATATCTATCAAATCTCTATAAAATTGGCTTTTGTAAGAAACTCCATGAGCAAAAGCTCACAAAGAAAAAGAAAAATAGGCTTTCAATGAAACTTTATTATTTATTGGTAAATAAATTATCAATATATATGTTATGGTTTGTATAGGAATCAAAAAAAGCAAAAGTACAAAAACACTTCAAGAAAAAATTGAGGTAAGTTGAATATAGTTTATTTGCTTTGGTCAATCCACTTCAATTCGCTACAGCTTTTAATAAAGGGATAAAGCCAGATGAAGCACGATAGTGACCTTTGTAACAACTTCAAGTTAATCAGAACTCGTTTGGTTATGAGCCTACAAGAGTTGGCTAACTGAGCTAGCTTATAATCAAGCACGCTATTTGCTCACTACCTTGGGATATTCGCAGGTTCACTCACAGTTAGAGGTTCTCGGCGGTTATGATACTAGCAAAACTGGGAACGTGATAGCAACGATTTAGAGTGGATTGCTATTTTGGTTGGTTGTGTGGCAAAAATTTGTTAAGAGAAAAAAGTCTACGTAAATTCAGAACTCCTGCTGCAACCATTCTAAAGATTTGAGCTACAATTAAGCTTTTGTTGTAAAAACTGGCGATAATCAGATACAAGTTTTCACAGCTTCGTTATCGATAGATATAGAGTTTCCCTACATCAACTCCAAGCACGCTTACTCTACCCTATGGGAAGCAAGCTACAGATAGCGTCACTTCGTTTGGAGAAATCATCTATCTGATACCAAGTTGCGTTCATACATCTTACCCTCTCTCCTTTGTGTCCCTTGTCCCAACAACTAGCTGATATCTTTGAACGCAATTCCATATGACTGCGCGTCTGGTGACATTTGCACTATCCGCCAAAACGCCAGAATTCATCTGAAATCGACGAACGACTCGTAGCGGTTTGACGAGATCTAAATCGAATAGGACTTACGCCATCTTTTTCTCTGCGTTAGCAGCCGCTTTGCGGTTCAATAAATTGAGCTTTTTGGCAATTTTGGCGTCAGTTGTGTCGAAGTCAAACGAGAGTGGAAATATATCTGCCTCAGTGTGGATTGTTTTGGCAACCCTCAAGATTGACATAAAAGCCAGACTGGACCATCGCCCGGAACGCACTGTCCAAAGAGCGATCGCACGCAGTACCCGCAGCCCGCAGCAATGGCACAGAGTGTCCGCCTCCAGGCGATCGCTGTTGACTGTAGAACCAGATAGTCAAAGCAATTGAGCCATTGCTTATTAGTCATTGTTCAGGAAAAAGGACTCATGACTAATAATCAACACAAACTTATCAACACTTGCATATGTTCTGGATTTTAACTGTTTTTGGGGTGGTTCGTTCGCCTCCAGTAGGCGCTATATGCCAACGCAAGCGTGAACGTCTCACATAAACCTTCAGATCCACCAACAAAATCATTGTAGGAAAACACTAACCATGACTACTGACGAAAAAATCAGACAGATAGCTTTCTACGGTAAAGGCGGTATTGGTAAATCTACCACCTCTCAAAACACCCTTGCTGCTATGGCAGAAATCGGTCAGCGTATTTTGATTGTAGGATGCGACCCGAAAGCTGACTCTACCCGTTTGATGCTGCACAGCAAAGCTCAAACCAGCGTTCTCCAATTGGCTGCTGAACGAGGCGCTGTGGAAGATATAGAACTCCATGAAGTCATGCTCACCGGCTTTCGCGACGTACGTTGTGTGGAGTCTGGCGGTCCTGAACCTGGTGTAGGTTGCGCCGGTCGTGGTATTATCACCGCCATCAACTTCTTGGAAGAAAACGGTGCTTACCAAGACGTTGACTTCGTGAGCTACGACGTGTTGGGTGACGTTGTCTGCGGTGGTTTTGCTATGCCTATTCGTGAAGGCAAAGCACAAGAAATCTACATCGTGACTTCCGGTGAAATGATGGCGATGTATGCAGCTAACAATATTGCTCGCGGTGTTCTCAAATATGCTCACACTGGCGGTGTGCGCTTGGGTGGTTTGATTTGTAACAGCCGTAACGTTGACCGGGAAATCGAACTGATCGAAACCCTGGCAAAACGCTTGAACACCCAAATGATTCACTACGTACCTCGCGACAACATCGTTCAGCACGCAGAATTGCGCCGGATGACTGTGAACGAGTACGCACCTGACAGCAATCAAAGTAACGAATATCGGACATTGGCTAACAAGATCATCAACAACAAGAATCTCACAATCCCCACACCCATTGAGATGGAGGAGCTAGAAGAGTTGTTGATTGAATTTGGTATTCTCGAAAGCGAAGAAAATGCTGAAAAGCTGATTGGTAAGTCCAGTGCTCAAGCAACAGTAGAAAGTACTACTAAGTAAGCAATGCTCTAGGGTGGGTAGCAGCACACCCTTTAATTCATAGCCAAGAAACGGGTTGGTGGGTAGGGATTGGTGGTTGATTATTGGGGATTGGGGATTAAGAAGATTCTTCCCCAGTCCCCTATTCCTAATGTCTATTCGGCGTCATTCGACTTCATTTTTTACTTAGCCATGTCTGTAGATGTTGCAACCCAAGAGCGATCGCGACGCCTCTAAACAACGTTTTACTGGACAATAGTGGACATTGGGTGAAAACTGTACGAGTAACCATCTTTGCGATGGATTGGCTGACAATGCTTGTGACGAATAGACTGCAATTTTCCTAATGGAGTAGTCACATCAAAAGCACCGCTTTCTCGGACAGAAACACGCCCTAGATGAACACCTTGATGCTTGCCCTTGGGAACGTTAGCGCGAACAATATCGCCCGTCCTAAAGCCATATTGGACAGGACTGCGAGTTTTGAGTGCTTGATTGCCTTCCTTGTTCAGCACAGGAAAGCCGTACTTATTTTTTGTAACCATTTCACGCTTTCCCCAACCCGACGCCTTGATGAGTAATGGTTGCTGAGTGCTGAAGATAATGTGGTTCAAGTCGCCCGTACAGGAAGCATCAATCCAATGTTCCTTGACTAAGCCAAACCGAAGGCGATTGTATTTAGTTTGCGCTCCGCTGGAACTTTTTATTGGTAGAAGAGCTTTGAGAGTACTATATAAAGCCCATCGGGTAGAGTTGACAGCTGCCGCATCTTTTAGTGGCTGCAACGCCATCGATCTTATCTTCCTTAGTCGCGCAGAATCTTTTTTTAGAAAGTCTTCAACTGGTTTATTTCCCTTGGCGAGATTGCAACGTTCACACGCCAACGTTAGGTTTGAAATTCTATCGCTGCCTCCCTTACTTTTTGGTTTGATGTGATCAATTTGAAGTGGAACACCAGAAGAATTACAGTAAGCACAGCAACGTCCCCATTTTTCTAACAGATACTCACGAACTTGATAACCCCAGAGAGTTCCTTGCTGATACTGTACACCTTCTATCGTTTCTGCTTGCATTTTTTGGGTATCGAACTTCACTAATTCCATCACTATTTCTGTGATGGGTGAATATTTGCAAAGTCTTTTGACCCAAGTTTCTATACTAAGAAAGCGGTGAAGTAGAGAAGGAGCTAGCCAACCTTGCCTACGGCTACGATTAGAAAAGCGTGGTTGACGATATCTAGTTTTTCTTGAGCGGCGAGTTCTTCTAATAGATAACCTTTTAGTTAAGTCGCTTTTAATTTGCTGACCTCTATGTTCAAGGTTCGCTGCCCAAATAACACGCTCCCCTTCCAAGATTGCAATTCCCGTTACTTTTGAGCCAGGGTCTAATTTTAACGTAAGGGGTTTGAGTGTTGGGGTTTCAATTTTGGCTTTTAGCATAATCGTGAACGGATAACGACGTATCACAACTGCTTTTTGTTTGGTCAACAACTCCCTAGCACGAGCAGGGGAAATCGGGTTAAGTGGTTTTCTTTCAGCGTCAATTACAAACACATAATTTTGCATTTTCATGCGCTCCGCAGCGGGTAAAGTTTGCCTCGTCAATGTTGTTGGTCGGTACTTTCCGAGTTGCACTGACCTTGCTGACAGATGCGTTTAACAACTCGGTTATAGAGTCCGGGGCTGGCAAGCACCCTGGAGTATGAACTTTAACGCTTCCCAACAACGTAGCCCTATTCAGGCTAAGACTGGCTATCCAGTTTTGTACACAATGTCCAGCATTGTCCACTTATCAGCGGATAGCTGTTATAACGAGGACTCCAGCCAAGCTGGTGCCGGATTGAGTCATTCTTAACTACGCTAGAAAATTTAAGCAAGTCCATTGCTTGTGCTGTAATGAGTAGCACAAGCGATAGATGCGTGACCCATATGGGAATATGTCCTGGTCGTTTTCTAGCTAGCGTGAAGGCAAAGTTATCAATTGATAGTTGATATTGTTGGGAGACGGAATTTTTTTATCCGCCTTATATCCCCGGACTACGGCGTTGGGGATGGGGTACTACGGCTTTGATAATTTTAAGAAATTAACTATCAAAACTTTATATTTCGTTTGCTACACTTATATAAGCAAACATTAAGTTTGCTCCTCACACCACACCGTAGCTCTCTTGTTAGTCAATGGCAAGAGAGCTTTTTCTTGGTTAGTATCAAGTTTGCTCATGCATTAACTGACAAAAAAGGAATATTCTCAGCCAATGCATCATTAACGGTAATACCCTGTTTTTTTGCCCAAAACTGACTTAAAAAGTGAATTTGCCTCAAACCGACGATTAAATTCAATCCTGGTATAAACAGCCACCAAAGCACCAACGGTTCTTTCATTCCTGCTTGGCGGTAGAGTTCGTTGACTGTTTTGTACAACTTGAACTGAACGATGTAAATCCAAACGATACCCAGCAACGAAAACCAGCCAAACCATCCTGGAACATCTGGATCGAATATCCGCAAGGCTTGGGGAACTGTTACCCCCAAGACAAACGGCGCTAGCGATCGCGTACCCGACCAACCATAGCCGTTATAGCGCCGTAATTCCTCTTGGATAATCCATTTATACCACCCGTAATACAGCATCAAAGTGACTACAGATAAAAGAATGACTCGCCACAGAGGACGGGGTTGACCTAATGGTTGACTGGACATACTTACGCCTGAGATGTCAAAGTATTGTTCTTAACATTTCTTAATGTATAACAACTTTGACAACCCAGGTAAGATGATCTAACTACCTTGCTGCTGTGGAATCTGTGGCACTTGTTCGCTAAGCTTTTCCTGATCTTTACGGCGTTTTCTAGCGTAAAGCTGAATAGTCGCCGCCATCGCTATAACCAAGCCAACAATGCCCCAAGCCGTGATATCTGTGGGTAAATTATTCTTGAACACAGCCAGCAACACAATGACTATCAACATCACAGTTGGCGCTTCATTTAACGCCCGCAACTGCTGACTATTCCATTTGCACTTGTCTTCTGCCAACTGCTTCATCAGACGCTTGCAGTAATGATGATAGCCAATTAAAAGGACAACAAATCCTAGTTTGACGTGCAGCCATCCTTCTTTAAGAACGTCTGGTTCCGTAGTCAATAAACCAATTGCCATTGCTACCGTCACCAGCATCCCTGGAGTTGTGATAATACTGTACAGACGCTTTTCCATGATTTGATACTGATTCTTCAGTATTGTGCGTGCTGGTTCCGGTTCTTGGTTAGCTTCAGCGTGATAGATAAAAAGACGCACCAGATAGAACAAACCAGCAAACCAAACGACTATACCAACAATGTGAAAAGCTTTAAACCAGGAATAAGCCATGAATATTTTTCTCCATTAATGCATTTTCGCCGCAAGTTAAGTAACACGACAGCCCTATAGAAATCCTATCTGATCCATGAAACTGAACTTGAGTTATTTAATGAAGCGCAAAACAGATAGTGGACAAAATGCCCACTCTACAGACACAAGAATCTTAAGAATATATAAAGGAGATTTGAATTTTGAATTCCAATTGCTATCATTCTTACCTGGCATCTTTGACACGAACAAAAGGCAAAAGGTCTTCAAGAATTGTTTCGTGGTAGTGTTCTTGGGGATAATGCCCAACGTTGTTAAGTTTAATTAAATCTCCTTGTGCTAGCGGGCTTACAAAATCTTGCGCTATTTTTAGCGGTAGCCAAGGGTCTATCATTCCCCACAAAATTAAAATTTGTTGTTGCCATTTTTTAAAACCAGATTCGATTTCTGTCATTGCTGACGGCAACTGTAGATTACGGATAGTTGCTAGAAGACTTCTTCCAGCAGCAGAACTTTTCAAAAAGGGTTTACGATAAATATCTAAATCCTTATCTGTAATGACGTAACGAGAACCACCTTCTAGAGTCCGGTCAACAAGTAAGGGGTCTTGGGTAATCATTTCACCTGCCAAAGGTAATCCCATTTGTTGAATTTTCCAGGGTAACTTTGCTTGGCTAGAAATTGGTGTATTGAGTATAGCGATATTGGCAATTTGTTCTGGATGACGCAAGGCATATTGTAAACCGACAGAACCTAAAAAGCCTTGCACAACTAAAGAAAAACGTTCAAGTTCTATGGATTTTAGAAACTCTTCTAAAGCCGTAATAAAGGCATCAGGTGTGTAAGCAAAATCTCTTTTTTCTGGTTTGGAAGAAAAGCCAAAGCCAATCCAATCAGGCGCTATTGCTCTTGTCCCTTGCTTTGCCAAAGCTGGCAAAATGTTGCGCCAACTGTAACTTTGTGATGGTAGTCCATGCAGCAGTAACACAGGGAGCAAATCAGTTCTACCAATGGGTAAAGATTCACGGTAAAACCATTCTAATGACCCAACTTGAATTTTTTTTTCTGTTATTGACATTTGAATGAAAAGCTTCGCGCAAAGGCGCAAAGACGCAAAGATAAAAAGGGATGTTATTAAAAATACGTGAGTTCGATCTATATTGATTTGACCCCTCTCCAAACCTCTCACGCCAGATGCTTCAACGGGGGGAACCCCAACGCCAGTCACCTGCGACGGGAAACCCGTCTTCAGTGCTGGCTCCGCAACACACTGGCTCCCCTGCAAGGGGAGAGGCTTAAAACTCTGATTTTTACGTTGCTCCTCCCTCTCCTTGTAGGAGAGGGAGGTTGGGTGGGAGAGGTCTATCAAACTCACGTTAAAAATCGTTATGAACAATCATCTCACGAATTGCGTCAGCTGTTGCAGGCGCTAGTAAAACGCCGTTGCGATAATGTCCGGTAGCAAGCAGGATGTTATTATATCCAGGCAATTTACCAATCACTGGTGCTGGGCGTCCTTCAGGGCGGGGACGTAACCCTGACCAAGTACGGATAGTCGTTGCTTTGGCTAAGTCTGGGCAAAAGGCGATCGCTTGTTGTCTAACAGACTCCAGCAGTTCTTTGTTGGGTGGTATTTCATCTTTGTTGCTAGGAAATTCAACAGTGGCACCTATCCAGTAATCTCCAGCACCTACGGGGACAATATGGACATCATCACCAGTGATCACAGGTTGGAAGTCGGGATTTCCCAAAGAATACCCTAAGCGGAGGTGCAAAGCTTGCCCAAGCACAGGGCGGATATCAATCATTTGCTGTAATTGTGCTGTAAGCAAAGATGAACCTAGCCCAGCCGCTACTACAAACCAATCGGCGGCAATTTTTCCCTCTGTTGTCTCAAGTTGGTAGCAATATTTTTCAGCACCTCCTCCCCGTTCATGCGAAGGGGACAGAGAGTGGGGTTCTGTATCCCCTCCCCTTGAAAGGGGAGGGGGTAGGGGGTGGGGTTCTATACCCAAAACCTGAACGCCAAATTTGAAACTAACGCCGTGATGCTGTGCAGCGTCAACTAAAGCTAATGTGAGTGCTGTGGGATCAACTTGGCGATCGCACCTTGAGTAAACAGCGCCCACAATTTTATCGTTATCGACCTGAGGACAAATTTGCTTAAGTTTTGCCTTATCCCAAATTTCTAGGGAAAAACCTTGAGATTCACGGATTTCTTGCAGCTTTTCCCATTGTAAGATTCCAGCATCTCCTTCTGAACAGGAGGTTGAGGGTTCAGGGAGTAACATGATAATTCCCTGGCGGTTGAAGAGAATTTTACGACCTGTGATCGTTTCCAGTTCCGGGATAAGAGTTTCATAACGCTGGATGCTATTTTGTCGCATCTGCCAAGCCTTACCCTTAGTTTTTTGGCTGATGATACCCATCAAAACACCCAGTGCTGCTCCTGTCGAGGCAAGGGCTGGTGGCTGTCGGTCAACAACTGTGATTTCTAGCCCTTTTACCTTGCTGAGTTCGTAAGCAATTGTTGCCCCAACCACACCGCAACCGATGATAACTACATGACTCATTGTTTCTGCTATTGACACTCCTCCTACTAGAAGTAGGGGGATTCTACAAAGATTTCGCTTTGTATATCCCAATTGCTTGGGTTCTCAGGCACACCCCGTTCGCCAACTTTGGCAGAGTGTTGTCTCCTAAAAATCTCGTCGATTCGAGTATTGAGCGCTCACATTCAACCCAGTCCGGGGGTAGGTTTTAATGTCTTGGCTGACACCGACATTTTACCATATATGACCGCACCTAATAGCCGAACGGCTTCCTCCCACGCCTAGAAGGACGGATGTGTCCTAAGCGCGCCTGCGCGGAATGCCACATCCTCGTGGGCTTCCGCCTTTGATTTGTATGAACACAGAGAAGATGGATTGATGGGGAGATGGGAAGCGCTTAAAGACAAATTCATCCCCCTCATCCCCCTCATCCCCCTCATCTCCTCACCGTATCACGCTTCGCTTTCTTCTGACTGGCTGCTTGTTTTAGGAACCAGCTGTAGGAATTTGTCAATATCTGCGAAAGCAGCTACGGAGTTATTCAAGGCACTATTCGTGTTACCCACATCAGCGGCTTGGTCGATTTTAATCAGGTGATCCAATAAATCACGCACTAACTCACGCCCTGCTGCTTGGTCTTTAGGGAACAGATTGGATGTGATGTAGTTCATCGACAGCCTGGCTTCTGCCATAGGACCGTGTGTGAAGTTTCTGACGTTGATCCACTGTCTGCTTTGGATCAGGTTTTCCAGTTCTTGTGAGCGATCGCGTACAGCCTGAATTTCCGGAGTATATTCCTGAATTTTCACCACTTGAGCTTGTGTGTACGTTGGAGGTGGTGTTGCGACGCTAGGACCGCCACAACTAATGAGAAATGTTGCCAACAATACTAGAATCAATGACAAAATTGAGCGTTGACGCGGCATAAGCTGAACTTATTTACTTGCCAATTATCAGTGTCATTTTAGATCGCTAGGGTATTTTCTCGTGCTTGCTAGCGAGGGATTTTGCTGAAAATCCTCTATCTTCACGTAATCTTTTGCCTCCAATGCATATTTTCAGTATCTTTTCTCAAAATATTAAGTACAATTACTTAATATAGCCATACCAGTTTCAAAACTGCTAAATGTAAGATTTTTGGAGTCGTGGTCTATCGCATTAATTCTAATGGGTTACAAGATCCCCGACAACTTTTACGAAGTCGGGGATCTAAACCCTAGGACATATCAAAATTAATGACATAAACTACTAGTTGCTAAATTAAAGAAGTGTTGATAATCTAAAACACTAATATATCAAGCCTTCTGGCGGTTTTTCTGTCGTCGCATAAAGTAAGCCGAAACAACATAGGAGCATTTTTCGTGAACGCATCTGAGATGGCAACAAACCTTGAATTCGCCAGCAAGATTGCTACCGTAGTAAATTTATTCAAATTTGAGTTTCCAGATGCCAGATCGGATCTCAAACCTTGGAAAAATGACCCGCAAACCAGGGAGTTAGTCGATCCAGATTCTATAGACATAGGTTTTCACTTTCCTGGTATCAGTAAATCCTGGCAAAGCCGCAGTATTTTAATTCAAATCCGTTTTTATCAAGACCCCTTAAACGGTTCACGTCGTGCAATAGGTGTGGAAGCCGCTGGGTTCAACCATCTTGGTGAACAGTGGCGACTTTCTACGGTGGAAAACTGGAATTTTGTTGGTGCATCTGAACCTTCCCCACAGATAGGGGAAAAGCTTAAACAGTTTTGTCAGCAGACACTAGAAATTTTTAACTTTACCCGGTAGAAGTCCCGCACTGTATTCCTTCTTAGAAATCAGTGCCGGGATGAATAACGGCAACATTTGCGAATAGTCCTCCAATCAATGTTTGGCGCGGCCAGACGAAATTGGAGGACATATGAGTATTTGTTACTCAGGTCGTGATTGAGATTCAACATATTTCTTCAACGTTTCGACCGTTACCCCACCACACGAAGCAATGAAGTATGAACCACTCCAAAATACATCTTTCGAATAATACTGACTAAGATGCTCTGCGAATTCTTTTCTTAGATACCTGCTAGTAACTGACTTCAAATTATTAATAAATTTTGGCAAGTCGGTTTGTGGAGTATACCTAAATAGTAGATGGATGTGGTCAGTTTCGCCATTAAACTCTATTACTTCACAATCCCACTTTGAAAGCAATTCTTTGAGAATATCAGCTAACCTTACTAGCATTTCATCTGTAAACACCTTTCTTCTATATTTTGTCACTAACACTAAATGCGCTTTGAGGTCTGAAAGCCCTCTGGCACGAGACAAATATTTTTCTGTCATTCTTGACACTCATTAAAATTTTCGCTACTATCAATCATAGTTAATCATAACACTGATAGTCAACTAGGGGGTGAGATAGGCATGATAGTAGGCTACCAGTACCGGATTAAGCCTAACACTGAACAAAAGCATAGGTTAAATCATGTTAGAAGATTATGCCAGTATCTTTATAACAGGATGTTGGGAGATAAATTGGATTGGTGGGAAAACAATCGTTGTCCAGTAGATAGCTGTTCAATCATCTCTTGTCCACTCCCAGAACTTAGAGTTAATCCTAACTACAATACTCATCAAGACTTACTACCCTTTCTCAAAGAGGACTTAATTCTTGTTGAATGGTCAGGAGAATTACTAGACCTTAGTGATGTTTACTCTCAAGTTTTACAAGACACTGTTAAACGGGTTCATTTAGCTTTTGACCGTTACATCAAAGGTGATAAAAATGGTAAACGAAGTGGTAAGCCCAGGTTCAAATCAGAATCAAGCTTCAAATCATTCACTTATCCACAAGCCTTAGATAGTTGGATTAAAGGAAATTTTATTAAACTCCCTAAGATAGGGGAAGTAGAAATAATTCTTCACCGTTCATTACCCTCCGGTTTCAAGGTCAAAACTTGTATTGTTTCCAAGAAAGCAGATGGTTGGTACATAACACTATCATTGGAAGACAGGAAAGTACCATTACTTCCGTCTATAGAAATTGTTCCAACTGTTAAGAATTCCAATGGTTTAGATGCGGTACTAGATGGAGACGCTTTTATTGCCACTTCGGAAGGGGAACTGCTACCATCAGTAAAAGCATTCCGCAAAAACCAAGAGAAACTAGCAAAAATATCTAAAAAGAAGTCAACCAAGAAAAAAGGGTCTGCTAAAAGACGTAAGCTAGCAAGTCAGGAAGCTAAGTTACATCAGAAAATAGCACGTTCTCGTAAAGACCATCACTTCAAAACAAGTCATCAGTTAACAAGAACTGGTAAAAAAGTCTTCTTTGTAGAAGACTTGGACTTAAAGAATCTTACCTTACGGAACAAAGCAAAACAAGATGAAAACGGTAAGTTTTTACCAAATCATCAAGCCCAAAAAAGCGGGTTAAATAAAAGTTTCTTGGATGCTGGGTTCGGTCAGTTTGTTGATATCCTATCTTACATAGCCGAGAAAGCTGGGGGACAGGTTATCAAGGTGAAACCAAACTACACGAGCCAGATTTGTTGCAATTGTGATGCCTAAGTAGGTGGGCGGAAAAATTTATAACTATGTAACGAAAACTTAACTTGAGGAATTGGAGTTAAATTTGACACGTCGTGTACTGTAGTTCCCTTTTTCTCTCCTAGCCTTGACACCATCAATTACGGCATAAGCGAGGTCTAACTCATCATCAAAAATTTGCCCACATAGTTCATCTTTTTTAAGATGCTGCCACTCTAATTCAATTGGATTCATCTGTGAGCAGTATGCGGGCAAAAAAAAGATGTACAAGCCCATGTGTTCCCACTTCGACCATAGCTTTTGCACATCTTTACATCGATGTATTGGTCCGTTATCTTGTACTATTATTCTGATACGTCCTGTTTGTTCAGCTTCTTGGGCTTCTTTTTCGATCATTTGAATGTAGGACTTGCGGTTAACACCGCCGATTATCAAACCATAAACAAAACTAATTAAAGGTTGAAGAAATCCGATAATACTTAATCTACGACCACGACGCTTTGTTTGTTCTAAACGTTTTTGTTCGCCCTTAAAGTAATACGTGTAACTGGGTTCGCTCCATAAACAAAACCCTGATTCATCTAGATACTTCAGGTCTATTTCTCCAGTAGCTGCAGATAATTCCAACATATCTAGGTCTGCTTGTTTATTCGCTCGTACTATGGGGTTTTGTTTGCCTTTATGACAATTTCAAAGTCCGTTTCCAATTGACCCCCTTTTTTTGAGTACCCGTCTTAATCTGTCGGGACTCAGTTTAATTGAGCGATCGCTTTCTAATTTTTGCGCCAATTGATGACTGTTGTATGTGCGTGGTTCTTTTTTAAGGCATTCTTCCAAAAATACTATATCTTGTTCTTTCCACTTCGCTTTTCCCCCTCGACCTGGTAATTCCCAAAGACCTTCTAAACCCAGTTTTTGCCATTTATGTAAAACTTCTCTGACTGTTTGTGCAGTCCAGTTAAAGTGAGCAGCTATTTTCTCGACGTACCAACCATGTGCGTTTAATCTGATTACCTCTGCTCGGTCTTTGACTTTCTGTGGTACATCCGCAGTTCTCAGGTTTAACAGGATTCGGTCTTGCTCACGCGTCAGGAATATCCTTAAACGAGCACCCATATCATTCGTCACTTAAATAGATTTATTCCCCGTATTTACTTATCTTAACATAGTTAGGTTTTTTCTCACCCACCTACTTAAGTAAATAAGTTGTACTAAAGCTTAACTTGGATTCCAACTTTAGTTGGAGGCAACCTTCCATTTTGAGATGGATTAATTTATCAATCATTCTATTGAGCAAAAATTTAAACTTTTAGGGGACGACAAGTTAGAGTTAATTGCATATATTTGTACAGAAGGTCTCCATTAGAGATTTCAGTTTTGCTATTGAAAAAAATGAGGAATTAAATAATGTCTGTTCTCAGGGTTTTAAGCAGAGTGATTATTTTATTAATCACTATTGGGGTGTTTTATTCTACACCTGCTTTTGCAGCGCTCAATAACGCGCCTCTCAATCCCATGAATAATCCAGGTGCTCTGAATAATGGCTTAATTCATGAAGCGCAAGTAGCTATAACAGAACTTGATTATGACGATTTAAATCATCTTCCTGGGACAATTATTAATCCTAGCCCTAACCATCCGAACATTAGGATTGATGCTCAAAATCCTCCTCCTAATGCACATAACATTCAAATTCAAAGAGGTGGCAATACCATAGCTGGTGTAATCATAGACAACCAATATCTACCTGCAAATATCCGTCCTGGTATGCGAGAAGAGGTTCTGAGAGTTGTTAGAGCTGCTTTGGTAAATAGTTTAGATAGCTTGAGAGCAGGACATCCCCAAATGTTTCAGATCTCTGGATCGTTTTCGAATTAACCGTAAATAGAGGTAGCTCATGTCAGATGTAACAAACATTAAAACAATCACAAATCAACTACTATATCCTGTTACTGTCAGGAACGGGGAAAATACTCAACAGACTTTTACCGTAAATTCTTCGAGTGGGTGGAACGGAGATTTATGGATTCCTTGGGTAGTTAGTGCTCGTGATATGTGGAAATCCATATCGCTAGTATGGCCTACAAACAAAATCTATATTTTTCAGCATGATAATCACATCATGTACTCATGGAACAATGATTTTAATCAATCTGGAGTATTAGGAGGCAATAGTGGTATTAGAGGTGAAAAAGCTTTAGTAATAGAAAGTGATTCGAATATTCATATGTAGCAACTGAAGGGGTGACAAAGAGGCTATAAAGCAGACTGGATAAGATTGTAATAGCAGTACCAAGATTTCCAACATCTTGTACTGCGTGGGTGTGAGTAGATTTTGAAAGCAGCTAGTGTAGAATTTAGGTAGTATTATCATTTGATAGGTCTTGTTGAGAATATCTGACCTATCTTTTTTTACCCCAAAACGGTCACACTCTTCTATAAACGGACTGAGGAAACAACTAGAAGACTGGAGCTGCATTAAGTGGCAGAAAGTCAACAAAGTTGTTAAGAATCTACGACAAAGAATCTTTCGTGCTAGAAAACTTGGTAACTTCAAAACTCTTCGGAGTCTACAGAAGTTAATACTCATAAGCTACGCAAACTTACTATTATCTGTTCGACGTATCACTCAGACAAATCTTGGTAAGCCTCCAAGAACTTCTAAATATCCACTTTGGAAATTTCGTTAATAACCCTCTTTTGTCACTCTAGGCAGAGGAAAAGTATAAATCAGGGTGGCTCAGTATGGTAAAAATTGAACTGGTGAGCCGATTAATAATGCTTTGAAGTTTAGAAAATCCTGAAGATAATTGAGGAATGGGAAAGACTGTCAACCAAGGTTGAATCAGGTTAAAGAATATAAAAGGTTGAATGACTAAACGAAGATTGTTAAGAATATCATTCCAACCATTTCTATTATTCCACCACGGATGTAAAGCAAATTTTGATGTAGATTGTGGTGGAGATTTCAGCAATTGTTCCGAGTGAAGACTAACTAACAAATAGGCACTACAAATCATCTCCCACCACTTCTCAATCTGTGGATAGTGAGTGACGCGGAAATCCGCCCAACCTAATTCATTCTTACTTTGTTTTAACCCGTATTCGACCCAAGTTCTTAACCCATAAAAGTTCCCAACTTCCCTTGGTGTTATTCCGGGATATTTACTCATCACAAACCAAGTTGAGTTCTCAGGTAACTGTTCAGTATCCGTTGTTATTTGCCAATATCTAATTTCTCCACGTTTTCCACAAATTATTTCTCTAATATACCGATTTTCTAGACTTAAGTCTGAAAAGACTCGCTTGAACTTTTGCCACTTTAAATATTGAACTCTATTTCTACTAGGCATCCACGCTGCGTGATTTGACCGAATCGCAACGATAAAGTTTAGTTTGAGTTCATTTAATACTTGAAGAAAATTCTTACCACTTTCACCATATAAGCTGTCTGCCAGAACTAGGTTAAACTTAAAACCCATTGTCTTTAACTTTCTTATTATGCATCCAGCAATTTCCGGCTTGCTACGATACTTATCTCCTGGCTGTAACCTTTCATGCAGGTTTGTAAATTTCAAACATCAATGGAAATGTCATTCCAGATAAGATGGCATAGGCTGTCACTACAACTATGCCATTCTCCGTCTTTCCTAGGTTTCCTATATATTGTCGTTTCACATGCAGCAGTCTTGTTACCTTTTTTCTTATCTCCTGTTTCATCAATGATTAAAACTACTGGACGACCTTTTAGTACGAGTAAAATTAACTCTAATCTCTGTCTCCTCAGAGCTGCCGCTTCCCACGGCGATTCTGTTAAAAAATGGTGCAATGGCTGATGATTATTTAAACCTGCTACTCTGGCGTTAGCGTTCGCGTAGCGTGTGCATGATTGCACTCAGCTCCTCCGCAAGGAGGCTCGCTGGCAACCTTTTACGTTTTATATCAGACACTATCCCTAGATGAAGGTATTTAAAGGCTTCAAAGCTTCTAACTTCTGGAAATAGATTCTGATACAACTGGCAGTACTCGTCCACAAATTTTACTGTTGGCGCGGGTGCCCGAGGTTCAACCATGCTTTCTGCCTCAGTTTTTGCGTTCGCGCAGCGTGCCGGAGGCACTCGCACTTAATTATACTTCTGCCAGAGTGACAAAAGAGGGATAATCTGCTCTTGGTCTGGAAGTTGCTCTTGTAGCTCTGCTGGCAGTTTGAAAGCAGCCACCGCTGTAGGTTGGCTTGTCTCATCAAGTGTATATTCCACTACTGTCTTGTTGACCCCTTTACAGATAAGTAGCCCAATGGTTTTTTCATCTGCTGGGTTTTTGACCTGCCTGTTAATGGCGGTCATGTAAAAGTTCAGCTGTCCTATGTACTCAGGTTTAAAATCAGTAGTTTTTAATTCAATTACGATAAACCTTCTCAGAAGGTAGTTGTAAAACAGAAGGTCGAGGTAAAACTCTTGGTCTGAGACTTCCAACTTAAACTGTCTGCCAACGTAGGCAAATCCCTTACCTAATTCAAGCATGAATTTAGTTATATTCTCAACTAAGCAGGTAGGCACAATTAAACCGAACTATGTGAACTTATGTAAAGCACCGAGAAGGCTTTAAAAATAAGCTTTTAAGCGATTTACATTTCTTAATCTAGTTGTGTTTTTTAGCGCCCACCTACTTATGCACCGAAAGAACTATCAGATAGGATTCACGATTGTAAAGCGTGTGATGTTGGCATTATAAACCGTGATATCAACGCGGCAGTCAACATAAAACGAGTTGGATTGGGAGTTTTTCCAACTATAAAAAGCCGGAGGGGGAAATTGGTGATAGAATCTTCGGGTTCTATGAGTACCCTCAAGGAAATTCGGGAGTTTACCCGAAGCCTATATCATACTGCTTGCAGTTGATGTAGGTACTTCACCTCTGATTCGGTAACTGTCACCGATGATAATTCTGAATCATAATGCATCGTTTTTAGCTGTGTTGCAGCTACCGTCAACACAATACACAGATTTATAGGTACTGGAACGCTTGCCAAAAATGGTGTAACGGTTATCGCGGATTTGTTCGTAAACCTGGTCGCCCATCCACTTTACCCCAGGTAAAGCGCGATATGCATCCACAAATACACTCCCTAAAGGTAACAGCCGTCCAATTTCCTCAGCCGCCGCACTGCCTTGCCAGCGTCTTTCTGGTGCATCCGCATCAATGAGAATCATACCAAACTCACAATCTTGGGGTGTAATTCCCCACCGTTTGATAGTTGCCTCATCTTGCATGGGGGCGTAGCGAAACAGTTGTCCTTGGTCAAGGTTCTCCAGCAATTGCACACTGGTGACACAGAGATTACAATTCCCGTCGTAGATAACAAAGTAACTCATCAAAGTCGCAAATTATTTTGAACGCTTAGTGTGTTAATATTTTAAACATTAAACATTTTGCTTTTAAAGACAACCATCCAGGGTATAAAAAAAGTCAGCAAAGGTTAAAGCTTAAAAGCAATCGTTTCTGGAGTGAGAGCGATGCCAATAGAGGAAATCATAAATATTGATTTTACTCAGGAAGATGCCTGTTCACAAATTCTTCCGCGATCGCCCGTTGCGTCCAGTTACCATGCCAACTGGGATGGTATCCGCTTGGATCATCATCAACAGCCAGCTTTTGAGACACCAGAACATACTCCTCAACAGCACGTCATCGGTGTCAGCCTGACAAAACAGTCTGTTAAAGCAGAACGGGTGTTGAATGGACACGTTCAGCATGAGTGTATCAAATACGGCGATGTTGCAGTCGTTCCAGCAAACAGTTATCACAAAAGCAGTTGGGAGTTAGAATCTGAATTTTTAGTCCTGAGTTTAGAAAAAGCTTTATTTGCCCGTGCTGCCTACGATTCAGTCGATTTGCAACAGATGGATATTATACCACATTTTGCTGCCGCAGACCCGCTGATTCAGCAAATTGGACTGGCTCTACACTCAGAACTGGAATCAGATGGCAAAGGTAGCCGTGTTTACATCGAATCTCTCGCAACCACCCTCTGCATTCATTTACTAAAGCACTATTCTGCACCTTCCGCTAAGATTGCCAGACATTCCGATTCCGAAGGGCTTTCGCGTTTGAAGTTGCAGCAAACAATTGAGTATATCAATCAAAACTTAGAAAAAGATTTAGGCTTGGCTGAAATTGCCACTGCTGTGGGAATGAGTATGTATTATTTCTCACGCTTATTTAAACAATCAACTGGTTTTTCGCCGCATCAATACGTGATGAATTGCAGAATAGAGAGAGCGAAAAGGTTATTGGCTAAAACAGAAGAAGCAATAGACCAAATCTGCGAGCAAGTAGGTTTTCAGAGTCAAAGCCACTTCACAAACGTCTTTCGTAAGCTCATAGGTACAACACCTAACGCTTATAGAAAACAGGTGAAAATTTAGCTTTAGTCAGTTTTGGATGATGTGTTAGTGCTAGGTGAACTACCCACACTGACTTGGAGTACCAAGTGCAGTGTCGGCTTCTGTACTCAATGGCGAGTGCCTCAGATTTGACTTTCGTCCCATCTTTGGTCTTACCTCCCCTCCTACAGCAGAGACGGCTGAACCTTCCGCCAATAGCCATCTGATTCCTTCTGCTCTAATGTTGATGGCTGCATTTCCATCTCTATCATGGTGAGTACCGCAGTGAGGACAAGTCCATTCCCTCACATCTAACGGCATTTCGCCCATTTGATAAAAACAATTAGAACAGAGTTTGGAACTAGGAAACCATCTATCAATCTCAACCAACTTCGCACCTTTGCGTTCTAGCTTATAGGCTAAAAAGTTGGTGAATGTTCCCCACCCACAATCAGATATTGCTTTCGCCAATTTGTGATTACGAACCATGCCCTTGACATGAAGATTCTCTACTATGACAGCTTGGCTATCGCTGACTAACTTGTAACTAAGTTTATGTAGAAAATCTTGCCGCGAGTTGCTAAGGCGTTCGTACACTTTGGCAACAACTTTTCTATATTTGTACCGAGAATTACTCCCCTTTGGTTTACGTGCTAGCTTCTGTTGCTTGCGCTTTAGGTTTTTCTCGTGTTTGGCAAGATGCTTTGGATTGTCATACTTAGAAACTTTTTCGCCGTCGGTGACAACTGCAAAGTGCTTTAATCCTAAGTCAACACCATAAATCTTACCTTCAGCCGTAGTAGGGTTATCCCCTTCTACCTCAGTCAGAATAGATGCGAAGTATTTCCCTGATGGAGTTTTGCTAATGGTAACAGTCTTAATTTTCCCCTCAATTGGTCTGTGTATTTTGGCTTTGACTATCCCAATATTGCCTGGAATTTTGACCCCGAGCGTAGCCGAGGGGTCAACATTGCCCTCTACAATTTTGACATTTTGAGGATATTGAATAGACTGCTTCCCGTGCTTAGATTTGAACTTAGGAAACCCTGCACGTTTATCAAAAAAGTTTTTGTACGCTGTGGTTAAATTGAGCGTTGTAGCTTGTAAAACTTGACTATAACACTCAGCCAACCAAGAAGTATCTTCTGCTTTTTTGAGGTCTGGTAGAAGTGCATTGAGTGCTGAACGTCCAAGTCCTTTTCCTGTTTCTTTGTAAGATTCAATCGATTTATTTAGCGCATAGTTCCACCACCAACGAGCAGATCCAAACGTTTGAGCCAATAATACTTGTTGTTCTTTGGTTGGGTATAGACGGACTTGTACGGCTTTATGTAGCACTCAATATCACCTCCTTGGTTTGCTTATTCTATCACAATATGCACTTGGCGATAAACATATTCCGGAAAATATTTGGCAATTCCTCATACATCTTTTTCTTGTCAATCCTTTTGGAAAGAATTAGTCAAAGATGCAATCGTCACCGCCCACCTTATATCCCGCCACTGATTCTGAGTACAGAATTCAGATGGGGGACTTACGGTGAATCAGTTAAAGCAAGATGAGCGTTGCATGATTCAATTGTACAGAGACTAATTCTCGGTCATTCGTGGCACATTAGTGTACTAATTTAATTAAGAGATGAGCTAGTTAACAAAAAAACAAGGAGGAGCATGAGCAGGAACACAGCAATAAAGTTGAAAGGAACAACAAGAAAAACAAAATAATCCCTTTAATTGTTGAAGCGCAAGGTATAGTACAAGCCCCGATGGTCAAATCTATTTTGTTGCTCCTGCACCTGTTGCTACCCCATCATCTCAACCTACCGCTTCTCCTTGTCCTAGCCAAAATTAGGGGATAGGGTTTATAGTTCTGTTACATACTAAAATTAGTAGACAAAGCCTATAAATGAAAATAGTTTGTATAGATTTTTAGTGAATTATCCATCTTTTCAGACTCCTACTTTGTAAGCTTTTTGTACTTTTATAGTGGTCGAAGGAACATCGTTGGTAACAGTTTTCGCTTCTTCAAAAGCTTCTCGACCTGTAATCAATCTAGAGCGACGACTACGAGTGAGATAATTCCATGCCCACTGAAATACTACTAGTAATTTAGTATCGAACTCAATTAAGAAGTAGATATGAACGACTAACCAAAATATCCAAGCAAGGAAACCTTGGAGTTTGATAAAGCTTAAATCTACAACAGCTAAATTTTTGCCAATCATCGCCAAACTACCTACGTCATTGTAACGAAATTGTGGTAGTGTTTGACCTTGAAGGCGTTTTTTAATGAGTTTAGCTACATACTCTCCTTCTTGTTTGGCTACGGGTGCAACACCAGGTAAGGGTTTTCCATCTTGATGAGAGAAGTTGCCTAAATCTCCAATGACAAAGATGTTTTTATAACCCTTAATCGTCAAGTCTGGTTCTACAATTACACGTCCGGAGCGATCGCACTCTACACCTGTGCGGTTTGCTAAAACTTGCCCCAAAGAGGAACCTTTCACACCTGCTGCCCATAATATAGTTTTTGAGGCAATTTCTTGAACTTGATCACCTTGCTTGAAAGTAACGATATCATTTTCAATATTTGTCACTCTGGTATTAGTTTGGGTATCCACACCCAACTTTTGCAAAGATACTTTTGCTACTTCTGATAACTGTGGTGCCATATGAGGGAGGATGCGATCGCCACCTTGCAATAATAAAATCTTAGTTTCTGAGGTGTCGATGTTGCGGAAATCTTCGTTGAGAGTTTTGTATGCCAATTCTGAGATCGCACCTGCTAACTCTACACCAGTGGGACCCGCTCCGACAATCACAAAAGTCAACCAAGCACGGCGTAGTTCGGGATCAGTTTCTTTTTCTGCTGCTTCAAATGCCGAAAATATCCGGCGACGTATTTCTATGGCGTCTTCAACAATTTTCAAGCCTGGAGCCAATGGTCTCCAGTTATCGTGACCATAATAGGAATGGTTAGCACCTGTAGCAACAACTAATGTATCGTAGGGTATTGTTCTATCACGCAGAATAACTTCTTTGCTTTCTGGATCAATATCATTTACTTCTCCCAACAACACTTTTGTATTCTTGCTTTTCCTGAATACAGCTCGTAATGGTGAGGAGATATCAGCAGGTGATAGCGTACCTGTCGCAACTTGATATAAAAGCGGCTGAAATAAATGAAAGTTACGTTTATCGATGAGAGTAACATTGACATTCGCTTTGGCAAGAGTCTTTGCTGTATACAGTCCACCAAAGCCTCCACCAATGATTACAACGTGATGTGGTGCATTATTCTCATGTACAACTACCATAAGAACTATTTCCTTTCGTTAAGCGATTGTAAACTTTCTTAACAAAGATCTAGCAAAATTAGAATAAAGGCTGCTGTTTATTTGTGGCATTGGAAGAAATACTAAAAGTAGTCTAAAGTACAGCAATTCAAGCAGAAAGTTGATAAACGCGGGCGTGTAAATCTGAGACAGATCTGACTTTTGATGGGATGTGGAAAAGGGAAAGTGGTTCGCGAATTATGTTCGCGAACTAAGGATTATTGTTTTTTGGAAAAATTGGAACCATAATCTTGCCATCAACCAAAAATGGAATCATAAGCTTGCCATTGCGGCAATATTATGCTTCCACCGACATTTAACTATACGGTTTAGTTTGTCGGGTAAGGGAGCATACGTTGCCGCATCTCCCTCCCCTAAGAACGGCTCGTGATAGTTTCCCATCAAGCCGCTCAAGCATCCAATCAATCAGAGAGTTTTCTTGTTATGTAGGTAGCGGTGACAAGCAACGTGCAGATGAATGAGATTTTCTGCGGCGTCCGTGCCACCGTCTGCGATACTTAGAAGATGATGAGTGTGCAGTGCTTCTCCATTAAACAGATGTTCACCACAAACTGGACATCGCCAATTTTGATTCGCTGCTACTTTATAGAGTTTTGAACCCTTATCCCAATATGTTTTACCATATCGGGTTTGGCGTTGTTGCCAGTAGTCCCTAAGTTCTGGGTCATCAGGAGATGCAGTGCCTTTGACCTTAACGTGCCGTTGGATAGTAATATCCGGTAGGTACATCAGGGTGATGGTCGTCCATCTTCCCCGACGGTCTTTGACAGTTGCTGCAAAGTTCCATTTTCTGCCGTTGATAGTTTTGAAGTATCGGTTGGCAACCCATCGCTTGCCTTTGTTTGGATGTCTACGCAGTGACCATTTCCAGAGAGCTTTCCAGATTTCATGGTCTACGTAGCTGAGCACCTGTTTGCTAACACTGTGCTTGTAGTAGTTGCTCCACCCTCTGAGAATAGGATTGAGGTAGTAGATGACCATCTCAGGAGTTGCTTGTTTGTTGGCTTTTAACCAGTCCCGTATACCTTTGAGAAAGTTTTTGACTTTTTCTTTCTGCGGCATAGTGTAGCAACTCCCGTGGAATCTCCGAACATGGAACCCCAAAAAGTTAAATCCTTGTTCAACATGAACAATGTTGGTTTTGTCCAGGTTCAATTCCAAGCCTTTAGTCCTTAGGAACTCTTTGAGATTGGGAACAATTGCTTCAATGTCTTCCCTTGTTTCTGCCGTAATTAGGAAATCATCGGCGTAGCGTATGTAACCATACCGCTGAGACTTATACGTACCGCTTTGATATGGCTTAGTCTAACTTGCTCCTTACCAGAGTTACGAGAAAAACCGGACTTCTACTCCCAGAAAAAACAGTTACCAGTCATAAAAGAAGACTTGGTTATTATTCAGCACTCTGGTGAGTTATTGAATCTCGCATCTGTGCCGTCTCAAACATTGCAAGATGTATCAAAGCGCGTAGACTTGGCATTCAAGCGCTTCCTAGCCGGGGATAGTAACGGTAAACGTAGTGGCAAGCCACGTTTTAAGAACGCCGCACGTTATCGTACTATGCGTATAGAAGGGCAAGCTATAACCGTTGAGAGGATAGAGAAAGACTGGTTATTCTTATCAATCTCAAAACTCAAAGCTTGGCTAAAAGTACGCTTACATCGACCATTACCTTCGGGGTTTGTCCTCAAGAATGTGCTGCTCAACAAAAAGTCTGATGGTTGGTATGCAACTATTTGCCTGGAAGATCCAGCCGTTCCAATCTTTAACCCAGATGAAGTTACCCCCACTTGGGAGACCACTTTGGGAATGGATGCGGTACTGTATGAGCAAGATTACTTGGCAACGAGTGAGGGGACTAAGTTACCTGCTCTAAAGTCTTTCAGAAAGTCTGAAAAGCGTTTGGCTAAAGTATCGCGCCGCAAGGAGAACAGACGCAAAGGTAGTAAGGCACGTCGCAAGCTTGCCAAGCGCCAAGGGCGCGAACATCAACGTATTGCTAGAGCTAGGATTGACCATGCGTTCAAAACTGCTCATGCTTTGGTACGGACAGGCAAGAAAGTTTTTGTCCATGAAGACTTGAACCTAAAAGCTTTGTCAAAACGCAACAAAGCGAAACAAGATGAAGATGGCAAATTTCTACCAAATGGTCAGTCAGCTAAGTCTGGACTAAATAAGTCCTGGGCTGATGCCGCATTCGGACAATTTTTCATCACCCTGGGATACATAGCCGAAAAAGCACCGGGTGTGGGTAATTGCAGTCAATCCTGCATACACATCTCAACAGAAGAGCGTATCGTGAGGAGCTTGTCTTCACTGACTGCCATGTGCGTTCTTATTGGGATGTTGAACATTCGCTTAATGTTGACCGCGATATTAACGCGGCAATCAACATTAAGCGCGTTGGGCTGGAACTGTTCCCAACGATAAAACGCCGTAAAGGGAATCTGGTGGTGGGTAGTTCTACCACTAATAGTACCTCGTTCGCGCAGCGTCTCCCCTTGGGAGAAGGAAGTTCTGGCAGTGTTGAAAAACGCGCCCGAAGCCTACACCGTACCTGTACTCAGGTCGGTGTAGGTAGTTCACTACAGGTTCCGTAATAAAGTTTATAGTCAGCTATCGTTTCGATTTATAAGTGATACGGCATTACACGTTAGGGCTTAAAAGTAAAACACACGTCTAAAGCAGGAAAGATATTTTGTAAATACCAACAAATAACCGAATCTTGGTAAAACGATAAGAATCAGGCATACTGGCGGTAACGCTAACCTTTATTGCGTCGAGTTTCGTCATATATCTGCACGCTCATACCTTACCCGATCCCCAATCACTGAAAGTTGGTAAAACCGAAAAAAGTGAGCCTGCTGTCTCCAAGCGCAAGTCGCCGAATCAACCCGGATATGAGAATGTGCGAACGCGAGTGCGTGCCCAAAGGGCATTGGCACGGAGTGCCCGCCTCCGGCGATCGCGGGAATATGTTTTCCCCTGTTTGGTTAAAACAGAGAAGTAAAAAGGTGAAATCTATATAAGATAAGCTTTAACAGTGAACAGTACCAGCCGCAGTGTCGAGTTAAATCCTTGGGGGAAACACCACACTCCTGTGCACCGTTCGTCAAGAGACGTGCCGTAGGCATAGGCGTTGGTGGTGAGCCACTGCGGTCTTGGGGTTTCCCCAAGTAGAGCAAGTGGCGAACCCGGAGGGCGGTGAGCCCATCCCCCACCATACGCCTGACTGACTGATAACTGATAACTGATAACTGATTTAAGAGCCTCTATTTCCGTAGTATGCAGAATTCAAAGGCTCAATGCCCTTGAGACACATGAGAAACAGGAGCTAGGAGCTTCTCCCTTAGCTTTCAACCACACTCAGCTTTTTGATGACAACTATTTTTTACGACGGTACTAATCCAATACGCTTGGTGATAACACCAAAACCCTTATTACCAACACAATGTAGAGACGCGCCATGGCGCGTCTCTACATACGTGATTTTTTACACATCAACCTTAACTGAACCGTATTGGGTACTAATCTGTCACTGTAGATGAATGTTCCTGATATTTTTTTTGGAACGTGTATAAATATATATACTTTACTTCTAAATCGGGAAGATATTTATCCCCTTGTTTTCATTTCTATTTTTAAGCCTGGAGAGAAAATTACTGAGACGAGTTTTTTGTACTTTCTGTAATTTTTTGAACAAGAAGCTATGAAGCTCCAGGAATGAGGTAGCCACTAGGCGTTTCTATTTCTTAGATTCTTGATCACTTGGATGAGCAGCGTAATCAGTTATGAACAAATTAGAGTTGAACAACACAGCTTTTATAGTAATTCAAACAGATGTTTAATGTACATGCGTAATTCTTGTTTAGCTGACTGCGGGGACTCAGTTAGTGTTACCTAATTCAAAAAAATTGTCTAGTGTCCATTAAGCTAAAATCACAATACTTAAGATAGTGAGCTTCCCACTCCCAAGTAATGAAGCAGCCAGGATTAAGGCGCTACATCAGTACAAGATTCTCGATACCTCTGCGGAAGAAGCATATGATGATCTTACCCGCTTAGCTGCACATATTTGCAGCACGCCAACGGCGCTCATCAGCTTGATTGATACTAACCGACAATGGTTCAAATCAAAAGTCGGTTTAAACGCATCAGAAACCCCTCGCGATGTAGCCTTTTGCGCCTACACAATTCTACAGCCTCACCTGTTTATCGTTGGGGATGCTTGCCAAGATGCTCGCTTCTGTGACAATCCTCTGGTAACTTCAGAGCCTAAGATTCGGTTTTATGCTGGTATTCCGTTGATTACCCCAGAAAACCTAGCGTTAGGCACCTTATGCGTCATTGATTATGTACCACGAAATTTGAGTGCTGCACAACAAGAAGCTTTAGGGATTCTAGGACGACAGGTGATCACACAATTGGAGTTACGGCGGAATCTGACAGCTTTAGAAGAGACGATGATACAGCGCCAGCAATCAGAAGCA
Organism: Kalymmatonema gypsitolerans NIES-4073; assembly: GCF_002368435.1. Classification (GTDB taxonomy): domain Bacteria; phylum Cyanobacteriota; class Cyanobacteriia; order Cyanobacteriales; family Nostocaceae; genus Kalymmatonema; species Kalymmatonema gypsitolerans. The sequence continues at coordinate 8,621,266 of NZ_AP018268.1, read as the reverse complement.
GCGCTTAGAGAAAGTGAAGAACGCTATCGCCGCCTGATAGAACTTTCTCCGGAATCCATCGCTGTTTATAGTAGAGGGAAATTAGCCTACATAAATACGACTGGTGTCAAACTATTTGGTGCAGCAAATCCAGAAGAACTGATTGGTCAATCAATAGAGAATCTCATCTATTTGAATGAGCAGCAAAACCCAGAGGTGCAACTGGAACTTCTTCAGGTGAAGGCAAACCAACCTGCTGTCAACGAGGGAAAGTTAGTCCGGCTTGACGGTCAGGTTATTGATGTGGAGATCACAGGAATACCCGTGACTTATCGCAGCAAAGGGGCAACGCAAGTTATCATTCGGGACATCACTGAGCGTAAACAAGCAGAGAAGGCTCTGTTACGAGCGAAGGTGGCTGAGGTTGCCAAACTTGAGCTAGAAAAAGAAATTGCCGTTCGCCAGCAGGTAGAAGAGCAATTACTGCACGCTGCCCTTCACGATACCTTGACGGGCTTACCCAACCGAGCATTTTTTATGAACCGCCTCAAGCAGGCACTTGATCAGGCTCAATGTCAGGAGAATCATGAGCTGTTCGCAGTCCTGTTTTTGGACTTGGATCGCTTTAAAGTGATCAATGACAGCCTTGGACATCTAGTGGGTGACGAATTGTTATGCGCGATCGCCAACCAGATTAAAACCTGTCTACGTCACTCAGACACAGCGGCTCGACTTGGAGGAGACGAGTTTACAATTTTGCTAGAGAAGCTTCAGGATGTCAGTGATGTCCTCTACGTTGCTAATAGGATTCAACAGGTTCTCTCATTGCCCTTTATTCTCCAAGGGCAAGAAGTTTTTACGAGCGTAAGTATTGGCATCGCCCTAAGTACAACTGGGTATGATCGACCAGAAGATTTGCTGCGCGACGCCGACACAGCGATGTACCATGCTAAGTCCTCCGGTAAGGCACGTTGCGAGATATTCAATCCCAACATGTATACTCAAGCCGTAGCTAGATTGCAGTTAGACACAGATCTGCGCCACGCCCTTGAGCGCCAAGAGTTTCACGTCTATTACCAACCAATTGTGGCACTTAATACTGGTCGGATAGCTGGGTTTGAGGCTTTAGTGCGCTGGCAGCATCCAGAACGGGGTATGATCAATCCAGCCGAGTTCATACCCATAGCAGAAGAAACAGGACTGATTGTTGCACTTGGCTATTGGGTACTACACGAGGCTTGCCACCAATTACAAGCTTGGCAGATGCGATTTGGTGATCACGCGCCTGGGAAAATCAGTGTTAATCTCTCTGTCAAGCAGTTTTTGCAACCTAATTTGGTGCTGCAAATTGTAGACATTTTGAGGAAAACAGGTCTGAGCACTGATCGCTTAATGCTAGAGATTACTGAAAGCGTGATCATGGAGAATGGAAATCAGGCGGCTACTGTACTCTCACAACTGCAAGAACTTGGAATAGGGCTATCAATTGATGATTTTGGAACAGGTTATTCCTCATTAGGTCGTCTCCACCAATTTCCCATTAGTATGTTGAAGATTGACCGTTCCTTTATCAGTGGTATGGGTGCTTTGTCAGTAGATTCAGAAATTACTGAGGCGATCGTTACTCTAGCACACAAACTTGGTATAAATGTGACAGCAGAAGGAGTTGAAACAGTAGAGCAACTGGCATTCCTTCAAGAGTTGAAATGTGAATATGCTCAGGGATATTTTTTCTCCCCACCATTGGACAGTGAAGCCGCAGCAGAGTTAATTATGGCTAAACTGCAGTAGTAGCTCCAAGACGATATCCTGAATACTGGATACTCCGGATGTTTTGGATTTGGAATCAAACGCTGATTCTTACAATCCACAAGTAAATCTAAGGTTTCCAACACAGTTTGACCAATCAGCACCTCATCACCTGTAACTAAAGCAGCTTCAGTCGCCTCACCCCCTTCTATCTCAATAATCACAGGTTCGTTGACATACTCACCGCCCGCTCCGGGTCGGTGATTCTTGACGGCTCACAGCAACGCGCCACCGAAGTGGTCTTACAGTCGCTAAGCGTCCGTTTAAGGTCGTGCCGATGCCCCATGCCGACCATTTCTATATTTCGGGCTGCGTTCTCATCTCTGTCTTGTTCAATCCCGCAATTCAAACACAATACTGAACGGATAGACAAATCGAGTTTACCCCACTTAAAACCGCAATTTGAACAGACTTGGCTAGTTGGTTCCCAACGATTGATGACGTGAAAAGTTCTACCCAACTTCTCAGACTTTGCTTCGCACAGCACCCGAAATTCTCTCCAACCTTGTAGGCTAATGACTGCTCTAAAAAACTTACCTAAACTTAGCTAAACTAAATTTAGTGTTTTTTTCCCGCTTCGTTCAAGGGAGTCGGCTCCTTCTTGTCCACGGGCGTAAATTTCGCTCAAGCCAAGCGTATTTTATCTTTTGGGGCATTTTTAAGATTGATGGATGCATTTTCATCACGATCTTGAGAATGCCCACATTTTTTGCATTGAAATACACGGTCAGAAAGTTTCATGTCTTGAATGTGACTACAACAAGAACAAGTCTTAGAACTAGGATACCAGCGATCTACAAGTTCTACTTTTGTTCCGTAATGAAGCTGTTTGTAAACAAGCTGGCGGCGTATTTCATAAAAACAATTATTGCTGACTGCCGCAGCTAGTTTGTGATTAGCAATCATGCCGGAAACATTAAGATCTTCTATCCTGATGTTGTACACTTTTCGGCTCAAGTCAGTAGTCATCTTCTGCGTTGTATCCTGACGAATGTTAGAGATGCGCAGATGGTGACGAGACAATCTGACGTAGTATTTTTTAGCTTTATTAGAGGCGAAAACTTGAAGTTTTTTGTTGCCTAGAACTTTGTTACGATTACGCCATTGAAGCTTACCTAGCTTGGTTCTCGCTTTCTTAGTGGTAAGAGGCATATCATATTTACTGCCATCAGAGACAGTCGCTAAGCACTTGACTCCCAAATCTACTCCCGCTCTTTCAACAGCATGAAGAATTGGGGGTATTTTTTCTGCACCTAAAACAAAAGAAACGAACCATTTATCAGCAGTTCTTGAAACCGTAAAGGTTTGAGAACTACAGATAAAGTCGATTCGTTCTTTCAGCCTAAATATTTTTAGTCCCGGAAGTTTTATCTGCTTTCCTGCAAAGATTGTTACTCTATTGGTAAAAGGGAGAGCAGGCTTCCCTTTCTCTGGATAAACTCCGGCTGTTTTGTAAACACTAAAGGAATCTCCTTTCTTTTTGGACTTCTTTTTAGGAAATCCTCCTAAGCCTTCTCGCCAACGAGAAACAGCATTTTTTAAGTCAATAAATGCAGACTGATAAATAGTTGATGGATAATTTTTCATCCAGCTATTTTCAGGCTTTTGCATAGTGACTTGAGTAAAGACTTTCTTGATGTTATCTATTCGCTTAGAGTCAGTAGCCTTTACTTCTGCAAACTGCCAGCTAGCAACTAGTAAATCTAACCCAAAGTTGTAGACGACCCTCTTAAATCCAGCCATGCCGCGCATCTGAGAGACTTCTTTGTTATTTAGTTTTAGCTCTCGCTTCATGCTATACATAGCTAAACTTACTTAAAATTCTCCAATGACATCAGATTCTTTGCACGGATCTATACCATCAACAATTTTCTTTACTTTTGTTTTATATTTACGCAATCCGTACAATCGAGAGGAGAAGCAATGGATAATTGAAAGCAAATCTGCAGTTAGTTCCTCTTGAGGAGAAAGTGTTTCCGCGTTAGCAACTATGATTTCTCCCCCACCCCAATGAATAATCTGCTCAACCAATTCAAAGCCGAACCGACATAAACGGTCTTTGTGAGCTACGTACAAAAACTTGATTTCGCCAGCAATCGCGCTACGAATAATTTTTAAGAACTTAGGGCGTTTAAAGTTCAGCCCACCACCTATTTCGCTTATCACTTCCGTTATTGAAATTCCTTGAGACAAGCAAAACTGTTCCATTGCCATTATCTGGCGATACAAGTCTTCTTTTTGATTGCTTGATGAGACTCGGCAATAAATAATTGCATTCACAGCAATACTGCCCTGTTTCAAGTTCTTCACTTGCGCTAGATGCTTTTCTGTATAAATTCGCTGATTACCTAAAGTTCGCTCCGGTATCACTCGATCTTCACTTTCCCATCTTCGCAATGTAGACGTTGAAACACCGACTAATTTTGCAAACTCTCCTACTTTCCACATAAAAAAACTTCCTCACACTAAATAAGTATAAGTAAGTTTAGCAAAGTTTTTAGCTATTTAATTTAGCTCTAGCAAGTTTGCGATTTTTGACCATGCCTGACACGTTCAAATCTTCCAAAATGATGGTTTGATTTTCGCTCACCACTTTGGTAGACAGTTTGTGTAGGAAGTCTTTGCGGGTATCTACGATTTGATTATACAATTTCGCAATCTTGATTCTAGTTCTGTTTCTACGCTTAGAATCTTTCTGTTGCCTTGCCAATCTGCGTTGAAGCTTACGAATTTTACGATCCTGTTTTGAGTAATCAGGACTCACAGCTTTTTCGCCGTTGCTTATGACAGCAAAAGTTTTAATTCCCAGATCAATCCCGATACTTTGGTTTTTATTGAGTCCAGCACTGCGGGAGGGTTTCCCGACAGCAGGTGACTGGCGTTCGCGTAGCGTCTCCGCAGGAGATACCCGTAAGGGCATCGATACTAACGGGTTCAACTTCTACTACAAAGCTAAGGAAATAACGATTAGCGCAATCTTTGATGACCGTGATAGAACTAGGCGCAGACGGTAACTCTCTAGACCAGATTGGCTTAACGTTGCCAATTTTAGCTAAGTAAACCTCGCCGCCTTTAATCGAAAAGCCGCCAATTCTAAACCGCGCTGATTGTCGCGCAACCTTCTTTTTAAATTTAGGACTGCCTACTTTTTTCCCTTTCCGCTTCCCTTTGAGCGAATCAAAAAAGTTTTTGTAGGCAACGCCTAAATCTGCAACTGATTGTTGCAAAGGGATATTGGAAACATTAGATAACCACGCTCTCTCAGAGGTCTTTTTTGCTTGAGTAATCACCGACTTTTGTAAGTCGTTATTACTTGGCAGCTTTTCAGACTGTTTGCAAATAGCAAGAGCATCGTTCCAAACCACACGAACGCAACCGAACAACTGAGCTAAACTCTGTTGCTGTTGGTCTGTTGGATAAAAACGATACTGATATCTTGCTTTCACAATCCGTCTCACTTGAATTAATATATTCCTGATAACATATATGGGTAGCTATTGGGTAGATAAAATGGAGAGGGAAAGATTAAGTTTGCGAATTTCTAAGTCTAGGCTTGAAAAACTGAGACGAATTGCCGAACAAAGGGAAAAGACTATGACCCAGCTTATAGAGGATTGGATAGATAAGCTTAAAGAAGAAAAGCCGCTCCTTTAGGACGGGGCTTGTATCCCATTGCTTTGGTCAATCCTATTGCTTCCTGTCTGCCATCAGCATATTTTGCCATTTGCTGACCTCGAATTCTTAAACCAAGCTTTTCCACTATTTCCCTTGCTAGCACAGTACGTATCGCACCCGTGTCTACAAGTGCTTGTGTTTCATGCACACACAACTGATTTGGGTTAAGCAGTCCTCAATTGACCAAAGCTTCATCCACTGCATTTGTGAGCTTTACCTGCACTCGAACTTCTCCGATGTCCTCAGTAACCACACGAGCAGAACGATTAAAATCTAACGCCATCATCCGTGGCTCCAAAGTCTAGATATTTTTCTAATTTGATGCACCCACTCAGATAGAGCTTAGCTTTCCCCACGACTATTTACAAAATGATACAATTTGCGAGCCTGCCAAAGCGGGGGGCTTCTCAGTAGCCCAGACGCTACGCCTATGCCTGCGGCACGCTTTGCGCTTACGCTAACGCCTCTACGGTGCTACATACGGTGCTATAGACAACTATCGGAATCAATTATGAACCGAAGAGTAAAATATTAACAAAAATTATAATTGGTTCAGCAAAAATTCCATCTGTCGGTAGAGAGTTTCCGGCAGCATAGCAGTATCTGTAAACTTGTTTTGTCACGCTGATCAGAAAGGTAGAACAATGAGCGATAATCTTTCAACACGTTTGTACCCGACCCGTATTGACATTCCAGCCGAGGCGCGCAAGCAGATTGCTGGCATTCTTAACCAAACTCTAGCCGCAACATCGGATCTGAAAAGCCAAGCCAAGCAAGCGCACTGGAACGTTAAAGGCACCGACTTCTACCAGTTGCACGAATTGTTCGATGAAATTGCAGGTGAGTTAGAAGAGTACATTGATATGTTTGCTGAGCGCATCACCGCCTTGGGTGGTTATGCTTGTGGCACAGTTCGTATGGCTGCTGCAAATTCATTCGTGCCAGAATATCCTACTGATATTTTAATGGGTATGGAGCATGTCACAGCTTTAGCAGACCGCTTTGCACCCTATGCTAAGCAGTTGCGGGAAGCTATTGACAAAACGAATGACCTAGGCGATGCTGACACGGCAGACCTTTACACCGAAGTGTCTCGTACCATTGACAAGCGGCTCTGGTTCCTAGAAGCCCATCTGCAAGCAGCTGTCACCCAAAATGGAAATGGTAATGCAGCCAATATTAAAACTGAAGAGCAAGCTGTTGTCAGACAACCTGCTGTCAGATAAGTCTGTTGTTGCTAATACCTAATAGCTATTAGTCATATATTGTAGGCTGGGTTTTGTTCTTCAACCCAGCTTATCTATTGATTTTGTCCTACGCTCAATCCAACCTAAAGTCATGGTCATTGTTGAGCGATAAGGAAATCACATAGCAGTATCCTTTTGGTAAGTACCGCACTTGAAAGTGCGTACTTTTCATTTTATATGTATATATTTTAAGATTGAGATAGTTGAAAAGCAGGTGCAATGAGATAAATATAAAGAAAAAGTTTGTTTAGTGATTTTGTAAACATAGCCGTTGTAACCTGGTATTCAACCATACCTACATTGAGTATTTCTTCACAAAAATTATTAGTTTTCAAGCAACTCCAAAATTATCGTTCCTGCACTATTGCTACCAAAGAGAAAGTTTGTTCTGGCTGCTGTAACCAGAATCAATGACTGGTAGGGAATAAAGGTGCTTAATGTTTTTGCTGCGATAAACCATTAAAATCGAGGGAAAATCTATGGCTTCCAATACCAAAACTCACCTAATTCATGATAGAAATGCACGCGGTCGTACCAAGATAGGCTGGCTCGATAGTTACCACACATTTTCCTTTGGTGGTTTTCAGGATCCAGACCGCATGGGATTTCGCGCTCTACGAGTGATTAACGATGATCGTGTTGTTCCCGGCGCTGGTTTTGGGACACATGGACACCGTGATATGGAAATTTTCACCTATGTATTGGAAGGAGCAATAGAACATAAAGACAGCTTGGGAACTGGTTCAGTCATACGTCCTGGTGAAGCGCAAATCATGAGCGCTGGTACTGGCATCACACACAGCGAATACAATCATTCTGATACTGAGCCAGTCCACTTTCTGCAAATTTGGATTCTTCCTAACAAACAAGGATTGCAACCAAGGTATGACCAAAAAGCTTTTCCCCTTGAAGAAAAGCATGGAAAACTACGTTTAATTGGTGCCAAAGATGGGCGTGATGGTGCTATAACCATTCATCAAGATGTGGATTTATACACATCTGTTTTACAACCTGGTGACGTTATAAATTATCACGTCAAACCCAATCGTTATGCTTGGTTGCAAATAGCTCAAGGTATCGTAACGTTGAATGGCGAGGAACTCAGAGCCGGTGATGGGGTGCAAATCAGTGGCGAAGAGCAACTTGAAATTACCACCGATATTGGTGGAGAAATCTTGCTTTTTGATTTGGCGTAAGAAACACCTGAATGAACGAAAATTCTTGAGCTACAGCTGCTAATTCTTAATAACTTTCTAGGGACGTAGAAAATCCCAACCTTGCTCCTAGGTTCAACCTAGGAGCGAAATTAGTGTTTAGCAAAGGTAATAAATTTATGGCACCTCTTGCAGAAAAAGTTGCGATTGTCACCGGTGCATCACGGGGAATTGGACGAGCGATCGCCCTGAAATTAGCTAGTAACGGTGCATCAGTTGTTGCGAATTATGCGGGTAATGCAGACAAGGCACAAGAAGTTGTTACAGAAATCGAAAAGCTTGGAGTACAAGCAGTTGCACTTCAAGCCGATGTCAGCAAAGTTGCTGATATCCAGCGACTTTTTCAGCAGACAATTGAACGTTTTGGCAAAGTCGATATTTTAGTCAATAATGCTGGTGTTATTTTCTATAAACCAATTACTGAAGTAACAGAAGAAGATTTCGACAAGATTTTTGCCATCAATGTCAAAGGGACTTATTTTGCTTGTCAACAAGCTGCACACCACTTGGCAGACGGTGGACGCATTATCAATTTTTCTTCATCAACGACGGCTATGATGCTACCTACTTATAGTGCTTATGTGGCAACTAAAGGTGCTGTCGAACAACTCACAAGGGTTGTGGCGAAAGAGTTGGGAGGACGGGGTATCACAGCAAACATCATTTCTCCTGGTGGCACCGATACAGAACTGTTCAGACAAGGCAAAACTGAAGAACAAATAAATCGTTTTGCCCAAATGGCAGCGTTAGGACGACTGGGACAAGTGCAAGATATTGCTGACGTGGTGGCGTTTCTTGCCAGTGACGAAGCGCGTTGGATCACTGGGCAAAACATCCGCGTTAACGGCGGAACAGCTTGAGATAGCAGGGGCAATTAAATCAGTTATCAGTTATCAGTTATCAGTTATCAGACGGGCGCTTTGGGGGATGCGCTCACCGCCACCAACGCATAAAGGTGCTCTTGGTGGGGGACGCGCGACCACTCGTATTTAACTGATAACTGCGGCTGGTACTGTTATTAGGGGCTTGTGAATCTGCCTGTGAGGGGAAGCTATAGTGCTTCAAAAGCCGCTAGTCTATCAATAGAAGCGTTGACAGCGACTTCAGCAACGATGACGACAAATCGAAGACAAATTCGGCTGAAGTTGCAACGGTGGCATTACAAGCGGTGATTGATCAAGTTGAAGATGTCTATTGCGCTAAGGAAGCACAACATACAATTGCTCAACTGAACACGAACCGCAAGCCAAGAGAAAAGTAAGTTGCTCTAATCCTACCCACTTCCGCTAAGTGATAGCATCCTTCCGATGATAGCAGTGCCTCAAACCCTCCGCCTCTCAAATCTAAAACTCAACAGGCTCAATGAAAAGGAGAATAACAGTTATGTCTCAAGCAGGTGTCACTGAATTTTTAGCAGATGCCAAAAAAGACCAAGAATTAAAACAAAAACTCAAAGCCGCAAGCGATACCCATGACTGGGTCCAAATTGCTCAAGACAGTGGTTATAACTTCACTGCCGAAGAATTGCAAACTAAACTCAACAGTCTGCCAGAAGAAGAGGTGGCAGAAATGGTTAATCCCGGTGTTGCTCCTCGTCAGCACATTGAGCCGCAATAATCTTTTGCTTTTTGGTGTCAAAGCACTATTGAGATGATGCAAATGGCATAGTTGCAGCCAGGCGGTAAATGCTACTTCTGTCACCCTCGTTCGCCGCTAGGTGTTCCCGTAGGGTAGATTACCTATGAGTAATTAGTCATTGGTGATGGAAACACAGCGTAGTCCCCTATAGCAATCCTAAATCATAAGCCCTACGAACTGCCTTCGGCTACGTCAACAACAAGATTCCCGACTTCTTAAAGAAGTCGGGAATCTAAGCGTTTATCGGCGATTGGGCAAGGAACAGTGTCATGAGTAGCGATCAATACGGTTCAGATAAGACCAAAACCCTTATCAGGAACACAATGTAGCCATGGCGCGTCTCTACACACGTGATTTTTTACACATCAACCTTAACTGAACCGTATTGGGGTAGCGATCACGTGGAGCGCAGCGTCCGCGCATGGCGATCGCTACCCAGCGACAAAACTTTTGAATCTATTAAATTGAAAGTGCATAAGATAATTTAACTGATATTTATTAAGAATACAGATGAGGCGAAGAAAAATGAAAACTGGGAATGCCAGAACTTTTCGGAACTTATCTGTATCGACACTCGTTAATTCATCGAAGAAACTGAAATTGTCACTTTCTTGGTAAAAATATTATGACTACAAACAATCAAATACGGCAGAATGCTTTGCCATTACCAGCAAGTTTAGCTCGTCGCAACAAACCACAGCCAAACTTTGCTGAACTTGCTGCTAGCCCAACGCTAATGAGGGAACTACAATCAAGGATTCTCAAGCCTGGACCTCGTGAACCAAGAATTATCTCCTCTGCTCATGGTCAGATTAAACACATTCTTCTGACTTACCCAGCGTATGCTAATGGAGAGTATAGTTATAAGCAAGTTTATGAGGATTTGATTCGCCAATTGCCCGTAACGACTCAGTTTACTATCCTGAGTCATCCGAGTGTCACTGGCGATTTACAAGCAGTCCTAGATTCAGCGAATGCTTCTGAACGTTCTACTATTGTGGAAGCGCCTGAGTATTTGAATTTTCTGGTATGGGCTGAAGATCCTTACGTTGTGGTTCAGGATGTGTCAATCGAACCGCCAACGATTTTCTTGGTTGAGCCATACACTTTTAGAAGAGCCAGTGATGCTGCAATTGCAGAGTTGGTTGCAGAAGCCACCCATATACAAAGTATTCAGTCTCCTCTTTATTTCCAAGGTGGAAATGTGCTGATTGGGGATGATTTTGTTCTCATAGGTGCTGACTACCCAGAAAATACCAAAAATCTTATTCAAGATAGTGGAAATATAATTGTTCCCGAAGGTGCTGATGTAGATACGTTTGTCAAACAGCTCTATGAGAAAACCTTTGACTCAAATCGCCAAATCATTTACGTCGGTACAGAATTACCTGTTCCTCAGGAAACAGCGCGTCAAATTTCTATACATGGAGAGATATGGACTGAGGTGATATATTCTGGCACTGGAACTAAACAGCCGATATTTCACATTGATATGTTGATTTCTCTTGCAGGACGTGATGCAAACGGCAAATATCGGTTACTGGTGGGCTCACCTGCTGATGCAGACCGAATTCTCGGTCGTCCTCCTGTCGAACATGCGATCGCAGAAATTTTCGATGACATAGCCCAAAATCTGCAAAACTTGGGATTTGAAGTGATTCGCAACCCTCTACCAATCACGTATGTCGATGATGCTGCAAGCAAAACCCGTTTTTGGTATTTTGCGACAGCCAATAATAGCCTAGTGCAAATTGATACGTATAATGGAAATCACGTCTGGTTACCAACATACGGTCATGGTGATTGGGCGGATCTTGCTTCCATCGATGCGGAAAATAAACGCATTTGGGAAGGACTAGGTTTTGTGGTTCATCAACTCGCCGACTTTCACCCCTTTGCACAAAACTTAGGTTCTGTGCATTGCATTAAAAAGTATCTGGAACGTGGTTAAGCTGATCAAACTACAATTTATGGAGGATTTTAATTATGGCACCAACAACTAGTAAAGAATTGCCAGTTCTAAAAAAGGGTGATACTGGTAGTAGTGTAAAATTGCTACAGAATATCTTGATTGCTCTAGATTACCTTGACAGTGATTCACCCACTACAAACTTTCAAGACCAAACAGATGAGGCGGTGAGAAACTTCCAAGAAGAAAACGACTTGAAAGTAGATGGTATCGTTGGTGCAAAAACCTGGGATAAGTTGGGTACCATTCTCTGGGATTAAGATCTACTAGTTTTCATCTGGAAAATTGAAACGATATTAAAGCCCTCGGTGAGAACTGAGGGCTAATCAACGGCTTCACTCTCAGGTTGAAGGCTGATAGATTTGACGTAATTCCACTAGGACTCAAACCGATTTTGCGACGAGTTTATTAATCGTGACCTGTTTGCTTCTTATAAAGCCAGTTTGGGTTACATTTGGGCATAATTTTTGTCTAAGTCCCGTTATTACAGTTTTATTGGCGATTAATCCGAATTAAGTCGGTCAAAATGCTATCTAAGCTCCCATTGACTTGAATTTTTTCAATCTTCTCTGCAATTCGCTCCAATACTTCTAATTCCTTCAAACGTAACGCGACGGGGTTATCCTCCATCACCTTAGCAGTATTCAACATACTGCGAGTAGCAGCAGTTTCTTCACGACGACGAACTCCATTTGCTTGGGCTGCTTTTTCGGCTTCTACTACCTTGCCCAAAATCGTCTTAATCTCACCAGGGAGAATAATGTCTTTTACTCCTACCGAGTGCGACCCGTTGCTTAAGAATCCCGCCATATGGGGCTTTCCGCGATTTGTAAGCCGATTAGCCACCAAGGGAAAACTAAGCGCTCTACCGCAAGGCAGATGACAACTTCTATCCTCTTAAGAGTTAAATTCTCTTCCCTCTTTGTCTAGAGGTGACACTGTAACCAACAGAGTAGCGACTGAACATCAATCTCTGAAGCTTGGTTAAACGAAGACCCAACTTAGCAAACTCAGTTAGGCGGTCTCAAGGAAAGTCAGCTATGACTAAATGCGTTGAATCCACGAAATGATAAAGCCAACGTTAAGTAGAGTTCACGAATGAGTTTGATACGTGAATTGTAGGCGGGATGCATTAATAGGTAGATGCATTCTAGGCAACGAGTCCTACCGGGGCATAGTGGAAGTCTAAGGTTGACGAGAAAAGAGGTAGAGGAACGGGTTAACCCACTTGAACTGCCAGGAGAGGTCGAATACTCCGGGAGGTCATTCAAGATTAGAAATCTACCGAAGGGTAGGGTTCAAGTGGGCGGGATTGTGACATAAGCCAACGCTTCCTTGTAATGAGGAAGATATGCAGACAGTCACAGGTTTTCTTGGAATGTAAAACTTCACAAAGAGTCCAAATGATTTATACCGACCAGCAGGCTAGGGAAATATGGGGGCGTATCAACTGGAAGAAAATCCAAAGATACGTCATGAAGCTCCAAAGAAGAATTTACAGAGCCAGTGAATCTGGAGACTTTCGGTTGGTCAGGAAGTTGCAAAAACTGCTGACGAGAAGCAATGCAGCTAAGTTGCTAGCAACTCGCAAGGTAACGCAGGATAACCAGGGAAAGAAAACACCTGGCGTTGATGGGAGATTAGCTAAGACCGAAAAGGCAAGGCTAATAATAGCCAACACCATGGGGTTCGATGGCAAATCAAAACCCATCAAACGTGTGATGATTCCAAAGCCCGGTAAGAAGGATAAGCGACCACTAGGGATACCTACGATACTAGATAGGGCAAAACAGATGTTAGCCAAACTAGCACTAGACCCCGAATGGGAAGCGAAATTTCTACCAAATAATTACGGATTCCGACCTGGCAGAAGCGCTCATGATGCGATCATGGATATTTGGTTGAGTACTTGTAAGCAGCCAAAATACGTATTTGAGAGTGACATAGAAAAATGTTTCGACAAGATAAGTCATGAAGCACTACTACATCACTTGAATACCTATCCCACGCTAAGAAGGCAAATCAAAGCTTGGCTGAAGTCCGGGGTAATGGAAGGCAAGCAACTCTTCCCAACAGAGGAAGGAACACCGCAAGGTGGGGTGATATCACCATTGCTTGCTAACATCGCATTACACTTTGCAATTGATATCCCATTTCACCAGTACAAAACATCCATGCCAAAATTGGTCAAATGTACTGGCAAGAAACAGCGCCAAACGAATAACCCTGAAAGAAATATTCACATGATAAGGTACGCTGATGATTTTGTGATACTCAATGGCACCGCCAACTTGAGTTTCGTGGAAGTCATCAAGGAGTCACTAAGTCAATGGGGATTGAAGCTTAAAGAAAGCAAAACAAGATTCTCTAACACCAAGATTGTCGTCGATGGTCAGGAATCAGGTTTTAACTTCTTAGGATTTAATATAAACCAAGTGGATACTACCCAGAATAAGCAGGGTTTCACAACATTGGTAAGACCCTCAAAGGATAGCTTCAAGAAACACTATCGATACGTATGTAGAATGATTCGTTCATTCTTATACAAAGGAAAGTGGGAGGAACTACTAAAGAGGCTCAAACCAATTGTTACAGGTTGGTGCAATTATTATGACATGGGAACATCAGCCAATGACTTCCAGAAGATGGAACACCTAATCTGGCACAAAATCGTCAAGACCCTTAAGAAGAAACACTGCTCTTGGGGAATCAAGAAAATTGTTAGCACTTATGGGTTAAAGGGGATTGATTATGGCTATGGGTCACATCACATACAACGTCACGTGAAAGTTAGGGATGATAAAAGTCCCTACGACGGTGACGACATATACTGGAGTCAAAGACAGTCAAAGTACAGTCAATTACCTACAGCAGTTACAAAACTCCTAGCCAAACAGAAAGGCAAGTGTGCCTATTGTGATGGTTACTTCCAAATTGGTGACAAGATGGAGGTAGACCACATTGTAGCAAAACGGAATGGTGGAAAAGATAATTATCGGAACTACCAACTGTTGCACAATTATTGTCATGACCGAAAGTCAAAAGATGATTTGTTACTGGTGTCAGATGAATTCTAACCAAGGAAATTAGGAGCCGTATGAAGCGAAAGTTTCACGTACGGTTCTGTAGCCGAGCGGAATTGGTAACAGTTTCGCTTAGGGCAACATCTACCTCAATTCCATAGTCTGAGGTTTTCTGACGAATGTAATCAAAAATACTTCTATCAATCGCACCTTTATCCTCCAGTAACGCATCCAGACTTTTTTCGCCAACAGCACCACGTAAAGCAAATTGTAGCTCTTTGTATAAATAGCTAGTCAGATCTGATAAACGGTTTTTGGCTGTTAGTGGATCGAGTATGCGGTAGCCAGCAGTTAAGTTTAAGCGCAAAGGTACTTTATCTTTAGAAAGAATATCTTGACCGGATACTTCCATAGTTTGCAGGCGTTGGTCGAAGACTTCCGTTTTTAAAGAACGCCCAAACAGCCACCATGCGTGCCTTCCTGGCTGGAGTTGTGTTTGAAACTCTTGATTGATGTACAATAGCCCCATGTGCTGTGCGGGTACTTCACAAATATGTAAACAATTGCGGCTCAAAGTTAAAGCCTCTGGCAAACCCGAAACTAACTCAGCAACTAAGCGAGATGGCAACTTAGCATCGGTGGTGATGTCAATCACCTCTATCTCCACACCTCGCCAAAACAGCTTGCGACTGCATGGCGCTAGGATGGAAACGACTTTACCTTGATAGCGTACAATAGCTACTTGCTGATTCTGTAATTGTACTATTTCGCAGTAAGCAGCTACAAATTCGGGATGTTGCTCAATCAATACATCTTCTAAAGGAAATTGTGGATTCGGTATAATACGGCTCTGGGTACGAACTGAAACATCTCTATTAACAGCCCAAAAAGCGTACTCGCCTGGTTCTAGCGATCGCACAAAGTTATTCTGCACGTAAAGCAAACCAATCTCATACTCTGAAATTTGGAACTTCTTAATTTCATTCAAGGCAATTCCACGTACTTGCTGTACGAATTCAGTAGGTAATTCCAAGCTTTCATTTAAGTTGAAAAGATGTGATTCTACGTCAATAAAACCACGCCAAAAAGCTCGTAGTTGATTTGGTGCAACACTGATCCAATTTTGCCCCAAGCGTACTAAAGCAGCTTCATTGAAAGCAGTCCTGACTACTAAAAGATATTGCTGTAACTCTGCACTGTGCAAACGCAGCAATAGTTCCAAGTTCTCTATCTTGGACTCAGGTTGGTTGAGGTCATAGGTTTTTATTTGCCAATGCCGACCAAAATAGGTGTAAGTACCAGGCTGCAAAATTTTTTTAAAATCACTGCGGTGATATAAGATTCCAATCTCGTTTGGCTTGATATAAAAAGTTTTCCAAATGGAAATTTGCATAAATAACTTGGGCAGTTGTAGCCGATGCAGAAGGTTTGATAAAAACATTTATAGATTTGGCGTGGACAATTTAACAATCCTCGCGGGAACTCCCCCGGTGTAGGAACGGAACCGGCAGGGTGGTTTCATACAAAGAAAGAAAAAACCTTTTGGATTTGATTGGCTAAAGCACGTTGAGCTTGAGGGATAGTGCGAAAACCAAGAAATCTGGCAAGAGTGATGAAAAAATTATGTAATATTGCCCAGTTAACTGGTGCATTGCCACCTCGTCGTAGTGGAAAGTCTGAAGGGAAAGGTCACATCGCGAACCCAATGGAGCCGGTTTTCAATTCCCCAATGTTTCTGGGTGTCGGTTAGAGCATCTTGAGCCGACATGATCTGACTACAAATATAGAACTGACGCTCTTGAAATGATTGACCATCACGAATACCAGAACGTTCAACTTGGACAAAGGTTTTAAGTCCAGCCCATTGACTTTGTAATTTTTCTGGAGCGGCGAATACCTGACAACAACGCTTGACCGAGCGATCGTGAGTATCATCTTCTGTTGTAGTACTGCTCAAAGGTTCCTGTTTGTGTGACTGAGTTTGAGCCATTTTGTAGAGCGTCGGTTGATTTTCTTTTAATCCAATCATGTAGTCGTTGCCACCATTAATAATCAGCGATACTGTTTTTTTTGGCAATGCAAAGCATCAAGAGTGAACATCACTTGTTGAGCACAAAATTCGGATATTAATTGCTGTGCGATCGCCATCTCACTAATTTTTTTGTTCGACATTGGTTGCATCCTGAGTACAATGCCCCGCCCGTGACTATAAACTGATACTGTACTGATAAAGTTTTGGTAGGACTGACTGTAATCTGTTACTGTGCAGCGAATACCTTTACCATCAATTGCCAATCTTTCTCCTGGCATCGGTGGCACAAGAACTGATGCCCAATTATTGAATAAGTCGGTGAATGGCTGAAAATCTAATGTTTTCAGTACTCGTCGGAACGTTGAGTAGGATGGAAACTTGATTGTCTCATCTAGGCTTAACAGTTCAATCAAGCCTTGTCTGTGTACTCTGGTAAAATCTTCCAATGGTCGGTAGCCCCAATACCCTGTCATTGCTCCCAATAAGATCAACAATAATACCAACCAGAAGTCATGTCTTCGTCCCCGAATATGTCGATAGTCTGGGATTTGCTGCAATTGTTCGATGAGATTCATACTTTTTATTTATCAATTTTTCTCCACCCTCTACAAATTATTATTATTTTTCTTTCTTTGTATGAAACCACCCTGCGGTGTAGGAACGGAACCGGGGGATGAGAGCGAGGGCAGAATTTCTGGTACAATACGAGTAACATTGGTTAGAAAACCAACCATACTCCGCGAAAAGCAAGCGGCACTCACAAAAATCAAACTGCCTGCGGAAGGCGGACAGCTGCGCGGGTTCCTCCTTGAGAGGATAAACGGCGAAAGCCGAGAGACGCTGCGTAAGACCAAATCGTGGTAACACGACGAGGCAGCGGCGAATGAGACGCGAAACCCCGCACGTAGCAAAAGCGAAGTGCGTGGGTACTTCACCCCTGTGTTCTTATAAAGAGGCTGTATCTCGTGCATTAGTTAGAGGTACAGACTCCAGCTTTGTTCTGAATTTGGCACCAAAGGAGTCAATAACTTTTGACTCTTTATAATACATATACTACATCAAATTTTTAAACTCTGCAAATGCAGGTGTTTACAGTTCAGTTGCGGGCAAATTGCATCTCCTCTCACTGGATTAAGATTGCTGGTTCTTATACCTAGACTACTTAAGAGCAATCTAGAAAAAGACAACAACGCTCAAATATGCCGTTCGGTTTGCCAGTTCCAGAAAACTGGATGTGGAAACCGAAGGAACATACTCAAGTTAGGGAGATAACATCCGCTCTGGCTCCTTCACTGCTACTACCGAACATCAGTTATGATGACCAGTAGTAAACCTACATTGCAGAGTTCATGCTATATAATTGGCTACCTTATGCAGGTAGTGTCTTTTGACCCGGACAGGGTTGGCGGAAAGTACAGGAATCGAACCTGGAACACATCGATTATCAGTCGATGGCTCTACCAGTGAGCTAACTTTCGGGAGTTTGATGTAGGAGTTGAACCTACGTCCAGCCGATTGGTTCGGATGCTCTGCCACTGAGCTAATCAAACAATAGAGTAGTGACACGTTGCTCTACGTTACACGTTCAATCCAGAGGTTGACGTGCCAGTCGGGTATACAGAACCCAAACTATAGCTCGGCTTATGTATTACTCATTGTTACTTACTGTAGCACAATGAAATATGAGATTGCATCCTCACTAAATTCGGAAAGGCTTTTTTCCAACAGGGTAGAACTTGCAATGTATAAAAGTCTTTCTAGACCCATCAAAGGCGCTCAGCACTCTCACAATCGTCATAATCTTCGGCAGGCACATCCGACAACGGCTCAGTTTTTCCCCACCCATCTGTGGCAGTTGAAAACAAAGTGCATTATGTTCGAGACCTAACACAGGGAAAAGATTGCTCTAGAATTCGCGCCGCTCCTCTGCCGCGCGATTTATGCGATTGCCCTGACGGTGAGCAGGGTGGTTGGCTGCTATGATATTCTGTCCGGGTAATTACTTACGATTAAACCCTAAGTTTAATCCACGAATGAAAACCAGTTAACCCTCGAATTAAATCTTGCTCCTGGAGTAAAGATTGACAGCGATGATACAGGACATTCTCTAAATCATTGAGTGTCTCAAAAGATTGATTAGCAACTGGTTCGTCATGTTATATATTATTGGAATTATTTGATAAGTAATTCTCTTATGCAACTTATATGCAACTAGAGTTGCAAAAAGTGATACTGGTGGAGTACACACCAACCTGTGCAATTAACTAATAGTCCCTGATATAGCAGGTTTTTTAAAAGCCCGTGACGAGGATTGAACTCGTGACCTCACCCTTACCAAGGGTGTGCTCTACCACTGAGCTACACGGGCAGACTTAGTTTTTAAGTGCTGTTTTTAAGTGCTGAGTTGTGAATGCTAAGCCACTATATTAGTTTTTTAGTCACTCAAAACTCAGCACTCGGTACCGAATTTGAGGTGGGCCGGGCTAGATTCGAACTAGCGTAGGCGTAAGCCAGCGGATTTACAGTCCGCCTCCATTAGCCACTCGGACACCGACCCTTGTTACCCAACGATTTATTATCTTATCACAAGCGTTTAGAAATGCAAGCTTTTTTAGAAAAAAAGGGAATAAGTGACAGCGGACAGTTAAACTACCCCGTACCCTACCTACACCCTGTACCTCATACCGTGACAGACTCCCTCACCCTTCGGGTATCTCCTCGCCTTGAGGCTGCGCCAAGCGCGTAAGCTCCTCGCGGAGCGAGACACGTCAGTCACCTAGGTTGGGAAACCGTTCCGAGTTCGGCGAGGAGTTCGGCGAAGGCTCACTCGAGCCGCTGAGCGCTCACGGCGAAGCCCGCCTGCAGTGCTGACTCACCAAATCAGAGATTATGGTGTGGGGACTCCCGCCAGCCTAGCTAGCTCACGAGTTCACCTGTCTCTTGCAAGGAGTGTAAGCGGCGGTAAATTCCCTCCTGATGCAAGAGTTCATCATGACTACCGACTTCCACAATCTTGCCTTGATCCAGAACCACAATTTTATCTGCTTCGCGTACTGTACTCAGACGGTGGGCAATGATAATTGTGGTGCGAGTTCCCAAAATTGAACGCATCGCTAGCTGAATCAATCTCTCAGACTCGTAATCTAAACTAGATGTGGCTTCGTCAAAAATCAGCACATCTGGATTCACCAATAACGCCCTAGCAATTCCCAATCGCTGTCGTTGTCCTCCAGATAACCTGACACCCCTCTCACCGACAACTGTGTAGTAACCTTGGGGTAACTGGCGAATCACTTCGTCTAATCTGGCAATTCTACAAGCTTCCTCCACTTGCTGAAAAGTCGCTTGTCGATCGCCGTATGTCAGGTTATCCAACAAAGTCCCGTTGAAGACGTCTACCTCTTGGTGAACGATCGCCAACCGCCGCCGATAATTCCCAACATCTAACGTCCGAATATCTTGCCCATCAATCAATATACTCCCCTGATTCGGCTCAAAATACCGAAACAGCAATTTCACTAAAGTAGACTTTCCTGAACCTGATCGCCCAACCAGTGCGACTGTTTGATATGGTTCAATTAACAGATTGATGTCAGAAAGAACTGGGCGATCGCTGTCGTACCCAAAACTGAGATGAGAAAACTCAACTTTCCCAGTGAAATTATAAGCCTCGGTACTCTCTTCCAGGCTGGCTGCATCTACCCCAATGGGCTGCTGCATTAAGTCGTGATACCCTAACATTGAAGCATAGCGACGGGCAAATATTTCTGCTAGGTTGCTGATTGGTTCCAACTCGGCATAAGCCATGCTGGAAACAGTTAAAGTGGTTACGAAATGTCCCAGAGAAATTTGTCCTTTTACCGTAGCCGCCAGCGTCAAACCTAGCACCATAAAAACACAAAACTGAATGACAGCCGTTCTTAAAGTACCCAGCTTGATGTAACCAAGATGGATGCGGAAAACAACGACTTTAAACTCGCGGTTAAGCCGTTGTTTTTGCCGTTTCAGTTCTAGTCGTTCTGTGGCAAAAGCTTTGACTGTTTTAATGTTGGTGATAATTTCTGAGTTGCGGCTTTGGGTATTTTCCATGTATTTATCTAGCCGTCGTTCTTGTTCCACCAACTGCTTCAAATCTTTAAGAGTGAAGCCGAGGATAACCACGAACGAAACTAGAAATAGTAAAGCGATGCGCCACTCAATCAACAAGATTACTACAAAAATACCCAGTACTCTAAACAGCTTTGGAATCAATTGTCCCGCGACTTCTGGATAAGTCCAGGTGTGGTTTTCTATACCTTTGGAAATTTTTCCGGCAATACGTCCTGGGTTATTTTCGTCGTAAAATTCTAGTGGTAGGGTGAGGATTTTTGCTACCGTTTTTTTGAAGTGATCTTGTCGGCTACGTAAAGCAATGTACCAATGATACCACCATGCTGACCACATTTGAATCGGCGCTCTCACAACGGTAACAAGGAAGATTAAACCCATTAGCACTGCAAGAGATAGGAACCGATTTTGTGGTAGTTGGGTGATGTTGGCAACTGCAGCGATCGCATTCTGCATGACACGATCCACCGGTTGTCCAGAAAGTACGTTTAAAATCTGTCCGGTAGCATAAGGTACAACTAAATCAATAATTTCAAAGATGCTTGCTGCGGCAATACTGAAAATAATGACCGCTCGATAGCGATCGTAGTATGTGAGAATATCTCTAAATTTTGCCATGATGCACTCTGTTCAAGAGCGTTAGCTTGGAATCTTATACTACATTCATACTACAAAAACTTCAATATCTCAACGAGTAAATCATTCTTAAGGAATAGTTGGAACCTCGTCGATGGGAAGAAAATCCAGGCGATAGCGATAGAGTGCAACTGGTCGAGAGCCAGCCTTAAAGTAATCTGGATCTTGAGGCGACAGATAAACAGCAGTGACTTGATCCGCCTCAATAGCTTGATTAGATGTAAAAAGTTTGCGGTAGGCGGTGGTGGATTCTACAGTGTTGAAATAAGGACGCCCACCACCTTTAAACAGTTGTTGAAACACTTCTGTAGTGATGAACTTGCCATCTGGTGTATTTTCTGTAGCGCGTGCTGCGACAATGGAAACAAGCTGACGCTCACCACGTAAAAACGTAATCTGACGATTGGGAGAATCTGGATCTACTTTGACGGATAATACAGTGTCGCCTAAATATGCTTTTGCCAAATTCAAGCCATTAAAAGCTCTATCCGCTACTAC
Organism: Kalymmatonema gypsitolerans NIES-4073; assembly: GCF_002368435.1. GTDB lineage: Bacteria > Cyanobacteriota > Cyanobacteriia > Cyanobacteriales > Nostocaceae > Kalymmatonema > Kalymmatonema gypsitolerans. Next base: position 8,599,439 of record NZ_AP018268.1, on the reverse strand, counting down.
TGCTGATTTGCGACTTGTTTGGGGAAGGATTTTTAATCCAGGTTCAGGCGTTGTTTCTCGCACAAATCGCACTGGAAAACTTATAGGCTCTTTGAGATACTGACGATTACCCTCAAATCCAGGTGTAACGATGTCGGGGGCTAAGGGTGCAACTAAATCCACCAGCGTACTTTTCACTTGCCAAGAACCCATTATCCAGTCAGGATAAACCAAATCTCCGACAGCAGGTCGCACGGAAGTTAATTTTTCCCATTGGGGAAAATGTAGCAAATGCTCAGATAACTCTCCAGCTAACGCCTCCCTATTTAACAGAAGGAATAAACAAACCAAGCAAAAAGTCCAAATCACCTTCATAGCAAGCATTAGTAATATATGTTGCAAAATATGAATTTTTATTTGAGTAATAACTCATTCAATCAAAACTTGTATTGCTATTTTTTCATAAAATTTCACATACACATCTATAAACTCAATACTTAACCCAATCTCTTTGTTAAACACAAGTCAACAAAAAAAAATAGTATTTTTTATAGCATAATTATAATATTATTTAAGTAATATTACGTAAAAAAACGAGAGAGGTTTTTTTATTGGTAGAATTACTCGTTCTCTTAATTGAAAATTGTATTTATGCTTCTAGTGAGTCACAAACCCCACCCTAAAGCGCTGGGGCTTGGAACAGGAGGATTCACCAACCTTTTAACCCAAGACTAAAACAGTGTCTAGCTTACGGGTTAACAACCCAGACTGAACTATCTGAGCGTGGTAGCTCACAAGATGTTACTCGATGCCTCCCTAGTCTGTAACCTCTCTGATAGTCAGTAGCGTTCGCGAAGCGTGCCCGAAGGGCTTAGGGATCTATACACACGGGCTTATCGCCACTTGTTATGCGTACAGGTAAAAAACACGAGTCTGTAACTGTCCGGACGAAAGGTGAATACAAAACATCGAACGTAGTTAGTACATACTCGGCGGTAACAAGCATTCTCTGAGTGGTGACAGTTTTCACCACTCATCCCAAAACCAAAAATAAAGCCGTCCTACAAGGACGGGGTTTCTACCCAAATTTTCGATGAAGTAGCTTTTGACTAAAGCACAATATCAAACTTTCTAAAAAAAGTATTTATCAGGGTGCAAGTTCGGATGAATTGATTCTTTTATAGTTCTTGCACTAATGAGCTTATCTAGTTCTTTTACGGATTTTTCCTTGGCTGAATTGTTTCAACTGATTGACCAAGGGCGAAAATCTGGTTGTTTAACAGTCTGTACTTTACCAGATCTTCATGCTCCAGGTTCTAAATCTCATTACTACTACATTTGGTTTCGCCAAGGGCGTGTTGTTGCTGCTACTAATAGCTTAAACGGTCAAGGTTTAAGCTACAAAATTATACAAAGGGGCTGGGCAAACCAGCAAGCTATTGAACAACTTTGTCCTGAAACATCGCTAGCAACACCGCTTGGGTTACTCCTGAAAACTCATGGAGTGTTAAGTGCTGAGCAGCTAAACCTATTATTTGCCAGCCAATTACAACAGGTTCGAGAGCTTTTTGCAATCCAAAAGGGAGTTTTTAAACTGGATAGCAAAGCAGCCGTACCTTTGAAAGAGATGACAGGATTAAGCCTGAGAACGATAGAAGTGGCTCTAATGGCTGTAAGAGCTTTAAAAGATTGGAAAGTTTTAGCCGATGTCCTTCCAAATGCTAGTTCTGGTATTACGAGTATTACTCATAACAAACCCCAGATTCACTTGCATCCTTTAGAGTGGCAAGTGTGGGAATTTGCGAATGGTACTGTTTCTTTAAGTGCGATCGCCTCTCAACTCAACCAACCAATAGCAATAATCCAGCAAGCTGCTTTCCGGCTCATGCTTGCGGGTTTGGTAGAAGAAATTCCCTTAGCAGATTCTACACTAAACCTAAATGATTATCCGATGGATTTTAACTCACTTAATTCCTCTGTCTCCCAATTCCAAAAATCTAAACAACTAGAACCACATAAGATAAGTACCTCGTTTTTGCAAAATCTGGTTGGTTTTCTCAAGAGCAAAGCTTAATCGAGAATCGTAGCCCCCAACACAGCTACGTTTACGAAAGAGTTTACAGGAACCTACTAGAAGCCGGAGGTACAGTCTAACTCTTTTGCAGCAGCCATCACGCGTCTACATCTGTGGTTTCATGCGTTCCCAGTTGAGAAGGCTTTTATGTGGAATCAGGGTTTTTGTCCTGTTGAGAACAAACTAAGAATGTAAAAAGTAGATGGACAAAAAATTTTTTTGACAAAAAGCAATGTAATAATAAAAACTACCATATTGGATAAGCTGTTTAGCCGCTATGCCTTTTGGGAAACTCCTGAAGCTACTTTCAGTAGTATTTCAAAGAATATTCACTCAGTTTGAAAAGGTATCAAATTTATCAGTTGAAGAAGATTCTTTGTTACCCACATACGTGGAAAATACTGAAAAACCAGAACACCACCCCTTATCCCTTGCTGCAAACGACAAGGCGGAAAATTCCCCCATTTTGCCTAGTGAAGAGGAGTTTGGGAATGTTGTATGTCAGTCTTTCGAGAATCGCTGGATATCGAATTTAGTGACAACTACAGAAAATACTGGAGCACCTTTACCAAAAATTTTGGAGGAAAGAATCATGATCAAAGTTTCAATGCTACAAGATGAATTACAAGACTTTATCTCTGGTAGTGCTGAAGTTCAAGGGGCAATTCTTGCTAGCCCGGATGGTTTAGCACTAGCTTCTGTACTCCCAATTGGAATGGATGAAGAGCGTACTGCTGCCATGTCTGCATCGATGCTTTCCTTGGGCGAACGCATTGGACGCGAGTTAGCTCGCGGCAGTGTTGACCGTATTGTTGTAGAAGGTGAGAAAGGCTACGGCGTATTGGTGGGTTGTGGTGTTGAGGCAGTTTTATTGGTTTTAGCAAGTTCTGCTGTCAAGCAAGGGATCTTATTTCTTGAAATCAAACGGGCTGTTGCGAAAATTACACCCCTTTTGGCTTGATTGCGAATACACAAGAGCCTGTACACCAATGTTTAGGTTTCTAATTAAGGTTGCTTATTTTTATTGATACGAGGAGAACTTAGATAATGGCTTTAGAACCACACGCATTTATGTCCGCGCTGGAAAAGCGTTCTAGCTTTACAGATGAAGACAAAGCTGTGCTGAAATCTCATGCAAACTGGGGGTTAGAAATTGCTCCACAAATGGCTGACCACTTTTATGCCTACCTGGAACGCGATCAGGAGATGAATGCGATTTTGCACACTGGAGAAGCTCGCATTCATCGCCTCCGCCAAACCTTTACTGAATGGTTTCACGAAATGTTTACAGGTATTGATGAGTGGGGTCCAGCTTACGCCGATCGCCGTTGGAAAATTGGTTTAGTTCACGTCCGCATTGGGATTGGACCTCAGCACGTTGTTCCAGCAATGGCGACGGTGATCCACGAAGTCGGTAAGCGCCTGCAAACAGAGGGGAAAACTGAAGCTCTCAAAGATTCGCTCAGCCGTATTTGTATGATTGACTTGGCTTTTATTGAGCAAGCTTATGTGGAAGTTTCTTCAGCTGCTGTTCTTCAAGAAACTGGCTGGACAGAAGGCTTGTTTAGGCGCTTAATTACCACTGGTGCACGTTCTATGTGATATGAGATACTGAATATCCAGGATTAAAAACAACAGTATATAGGAATTTCAGGGTGCGGAATCTACAAATGCAATAGTTATGAAAATTGCATCGGTACATACAAAAGTGATGACTGTCGAATTTCCTGAAGAGGACAAAAGTTAATGTATTTAACACAATCATCCGCACTCGATCGCTCAAAGTTACTTATTAAAGTTATAGCCCCTAGTCTTGAGATTAGCTTTGTTATTTCCCCAGCAGCGTTTGGTAACTATGGTTCTCGTGCCATTGGGGAGGTATAAATGGAAATCCTACGCATAGTGGTGACAGGAGGCGTAGGTGCAGGAAAGACAACCTTGATTCGCACAATCAGTGAAATAGATGTCGTGGATACCGATAGGAAAGCGACAGATGAAGTCGGACAACTGAAGGAGAAAACCACAGTCGCTTTGGACTTTGGGCGACTCAACATTGCAGCAAATCAATCGCTGCACCTGTATGGTACACCCGGACAGTTACGGTTTGACTTTATGTGGGATATCCTCATTGCCAAGGCACATGCCTACATCCTGCTAGTAGATGCACATCGCCCGGATCATTTACGTTTTGGACGGCGTATTCTCAACTTTGTTAACCAACGGATGCAGATACCATATGTGATTGGGTTGACTCATACTGATTGCCCGGATGCATGGGAAGCAGAAGATGTGGCGATCGCTTTGGGACTGGTGGATGAAAAGGCGCGATCGCCCATTATTACTGTTAATGCTACGTGTAAAACTTCGGTGACACAAGCGTTGATTGCTCTCATCCAAGAAATTGCCGAATTTCACCAAAACTCGACTGAATAAATGTCGTCCAAAGTTTATACGTTGCTTTCAAATACAGTGATTGAAAAAGACAAGGTATAAAAAAATTCGTTCATTCAAAATTATTTTTTTTAATTTTGAATTGTCAAAGCTCGATACCCTACATCCCAGATTTTATTAACAATTTCCCAGGAAAGACTCATGATTAACATTTCAATGTTGCAGGATGAACTGCAAAACTTTGTCTCTGGTAGTGCTGAAGTTCAAGGGGCAATTCTTGCTAGCCCTGATGGTTTGACGTTAGCTTCGGTACTCCCAACTGGAATGGATGAAGAGCGTACTGCTGCTATGTCTGCATCTATGCTTTCGTTGGGCGAACGCATTGGACGCGAGTTAGCTCGCGGCAATGTTGATCGTATTGTCGTAGAAGGTGAGAAAGGCTATGGCGTGTTGGTAAGTTGTGGTGCTGAAGCAGTTTTATTGGTTTTAGCAAATTCTGCTGTTAAGCAAGGCATTTTGTTTCTTGAAATTAAACGTGCTGTTGCCAGAATTATACCCCTGTTAGCTTAAAGGTTAACTCGTTTTGGAGTTGAGATTTTACATTCAAAATCCGCGCATTCAAAATCTAAATTCGCTACACCAAAAGACCTTTATTTACTAGAGCATAATGTATGTTACGTCCAACACTTGGAGATTTCAGCAGTATTGTCTGTTTTAAGTCAGCAGTTGTCGGGATAGAAGATGCTTTGGGTGAAAAGGCAGCTGCGATCGCCTTGATTTCAGCTGGACGTAATCGTGGTAAACATCTCGCACAAGAATTAGGTTTGGCAGAGCCATCTTTGTCCTTTGAGGATATTGCCTACAAACTTGGGTTCGCTTTAGGTAAAGATGGAACTCGCTTATGTATTATTCACAGCATTGTATCAGAAGGCGATGTTATTAAAGTTTCCACTTCAGAAACCTTTTGTTCTGCAGGCGAACCCCAAGGTTCCGAGCGTAAATGTACTTATACGCTTGGTGCTGTTTGGGGTGCTCTAGAGCAAGTTACTGGTAAGCGCTTGCAAGGTAAACACACCGAATCTGTGCTTCGCGGAGGTGATTACGATGTATTTGAGTTTACCAAGTTATGAAAGCCAAGAAGACGCGGAGAATTTTCTTGTCAAATAGTTAATGGCTAATAGAGCAGTCCTAAATGATTTGTGAAAAAACAAGATCAACAAGATCCCCGACTTCTTTAAGAAGTCGGGGATCTGAATAAGGTCAATTTTCACATTAAATTTCTGCTGGTGCTGGTTCCCAAACTTCCCCATATTTCTCCTGTAGAGTATGCCATGCCTCTACCTGTCCAGGTTCATATTCTCCTGGTTTACCCCATTGTAGAAATAAACTCAAAGCTGGTTCGTGTTTGTCATCTAAAAACCGAATGGCATAAGTGGTAAAATTGCCTCGCTTCGCTTCACCTGTTTCAAATTTCACCTGAGTAATTTTATCCATATTCAAGTGAAATTCAAAACCTTCTGTGTGCATATTCGCGTACTTCCCCTTGGGGAGTTCTGCATAAAACAGCTTTTCTAGCTTACCGCGTGGTTCTAAAACAGCGGCGCTGCTAGTCACTATGAAACGCAATGTTCCCAGGGTTTCACAAGCTTCCAAAAATTCTTTAAGTGTTTTAGTCATGAGTTATTAGTTATCAGTTATTAGTCATCGAGTTGTACCAAGGTAACCCCCGAATCGCATCTATCTTGGTGGGGACGAATCGGCGCTTTGGGATTGGGGATTAGCGATTGGGTTCGGAGCCCCAATCCCAACTCCTTATCCCAATCTGTGGAATAGGGCGGACTGTTGTAATCCCCGTTCTCAATTCCTCCCAGTCCCCAATCCCTAATCTCTAGTCCCCGTGAATAGATTTCTTGCAAAAATCGGCTTTATGACTATTTGAAACCGCATATCCACACAGAGTGAAGCCGAGAAATACAGATAAATTATCTGTGTCCATCTGTGTCCATCTGTGGTTTTCATTCAAAAAAATTAGACTTTTGCAATAGATCTATTAGTCATTGTTTCATGACTAATGACTATTTTTCGTACTTTTCATAAGCGGCGACTATGCGCTGGACGAGAGGATGGCGTACAACATCTTTCTGGGAAAATTCGCAGAAAGCTATGCCCTCAACGTATTTTAAAATTTGTACAGCCACTGTTAATCCAGATTGTTGATTGAGTGGTAAGTCGGTTTGCGTCATATCACCCGTAATCACCATACGAGAACGGAAACCCAAACGAGTCAAAACCATTTTCATTTGAGCTGGTGTGGTGTTTTGAGCTTCATCGACAATGACGAAAGCGTTGTTGAGCGTACGTCCCCGCATATACGCTAAAGGAGCGACTTCAATCACGCCTCTTTCGATCAATGATGGGACTTTTTCTGGATCAATGAATTCGTTGATGGCGTCGTAGAGTGGACGCAAATAAGGATTAACTTTCTGCTGCAAGTCTCCTGGCAAAAAACCAAGTCTTTCGCCAGCTTCGACAGCAGGACGAGTTAAAATCAGCCGTTCAAATTGGTTGGCAAGCAGTGCTTGTACAGCGACGACAACTGCTAAGAAAGTCTTACCAGTACCCGCAGGACCGGTGCAAAAAGTCAAATCACGCTTGCCTAGCGCTTCGATGTACTGCCGCTGGCGGAAGGTTTTGGCGCGGATTTCCTCACCTTTGCGCGTTCTAACGATGACATCTCGCTGTAAATCTTGTAGTTCCCCTTCACGATCAGCGTCTAAGGCTTGACGAGCTGTGAATATATCCGTGCTAGAGATACTATTGCCTTTACTCCAAAGGTCTTCAAGCGATCGCACTAATCGACTAGCTAGGTCAATTTGCTTTTCTGTGCCAGAAATATATAGTTCTTGCCCGCGCAATACTAGAGTTGCTCCTGTTTGCCGTGCCAGAGTTTTAAGATTTTCTTCCCCCTCTCCTGCCAGTGCGATCGCACTTGGAATATCCGGCAGTTCAATTGTTAAGCTACCTGCCATCATAAATTCTAAATTCTAAATCCAAAATTATAAAAATACCCAATAGACTTTACTTGAACTAGACAATTCAAATAATTTTGTTGTTTTCTTTCTTGAGAACATTTGCGTCGAAATTAAGACTTCTTGATGAGAAGTAGAGAAGCACACAATCACTTCTCTACTTTATGTTGGTTGGATTTACAACAAATTCAAAGCTTAACTTTAACAGCTACTTGGCATTGGTCAACCGCCACAATCAAAGACATTGCTTTGATTTAATAGCGACCCCCTTTGCGTGCCGTTTCCGCTTTGCGCTTACGACGCAAGCTGGGTTTTTCGTATCTTTCCCGGCGCTTGATCTCTGATAAAATTCCAGCTTTCTGAATTTTCTTTTTAAAACGCCTTAATGCTGAGTCAATTGACTCATTCTCACCCAAACGGACTTCAGCCACTCCCTGTTTTCACCTCCTTACAGAGATTCTTTGATGAATTTGAGAGAAGAATTGATATAGCATCGTGTGTTCACAATGTTATTGCTATGTAGTGCCCGATTGCGGATGAGCGCAGTGTTCCATTTATGAATTAGGGTCTTGCGCTACAACCAGCAATTGCACTAACCAAGCCACGTCGGCGTACCAAATTTGCTCGTTTTTCACCCCTTCGGGCACTACAAGGTTGAAGTATCAAGTATGAAGAATAGGGTAAAGGCTGAAGCATAAAGGCTGAAATACACCGTATTTTACTTCATACCTATACTACCCTACCCTACGGGAAGTCTTCTTTTGGGGATCTACACACTTGATACTTCACTTGGCAACAATCTAATTCAAACCTAGTGGAAGCGTGATCTAGCAATAGGTTTGTGTCCGTTTCCACGTTTTTCTCTGGGTTTTGGCGGCGGTAATCGCTCTTCTGTCTCGTCATCAAAAGACAAGCCCTCTCGAGTAGCAGTGCTGCCATAGATGTCCAGGTGCACTGATTGTCCAGCAGCAGTAGCTGCTGCGGCAACCACAGTGCGAATCGCCTGAATATTGCGTCCACCCCGACCAAACACTTTTCCTTTATCTGAGCTATCAAAGGCAATGCGAATCCAAGCGCGTTTGCCGGTGCCAGACATTTCACAATCGATACTCAAAGACTCCGGAGAATCTAAAAACGGTTGTATCAGAAACCGTACTAGTTCAACGTAGTCGGGATTGGTTGTGGCGGATATTTTTCCGACCTTATGATGAGGCTTTTGCACTAACCTGTTCAAGGACATTAGCTTTTTGTAGGATGCGACGCACTGTGTCAGTCGGTTGAGCGCCCTGTTGTAGTCGCTTGACGATACCGGGAACGTCCAGTCGTACTTCATCAGTTCTAGGGTTATAAAAACCCAGTTCTTCTAGGGGACGACCATCGCGGCGAGCGAGGCTGTTGATAGCGATGATACGGTAACTCGCTTCCCGCTTTTTACCGTATCGCTTCAGGCGCAGTTTAATCATGGTTAAGAAATCATTCTCCTGTTTGGTGGAATTGGTTTCCAGTAAGTTTATGGGGAAGTCACATTATAGAAGCTTCCCGAAGACAGTTCAAAGGGCAACGTTACTCCTCTAAAAACAGTCTATCTATTTGTGTAGGCTCCTCCCATTAAGTAGGCGGGTGAACCTAGTGATGCTAAAATAAGCATTTTAGCACTTGCACAGTGTCAGGTGTTAGTTGTTATTTTTTAGTTGCAACTAAGTACTAACTCATGACTAAAGCGTACCGAAGCCTTTCTTCTTTTTGTCTTTCTTCGGCTTCTTTTTGGAGGTAGCACCGCCACTATAACCCCGCCAACCAGGGGCAGCTGGACGGTTAAGGGCAGCCCCTGGGTTACCCATACCACCGAACATTCCTGGCATACCGCCTAAGCTTCCTTGACCCATTTGCTGCATGAGATTACGCATTTTTTGGAAGTCACTCACCAGCTTACTAACATCTGCTTCCTTATAGCCAGCTCCATTAGCAATCCGCCGCCGCCGACTAGGGGAACTTGCCAACAAATCGGGGTTAGTGCGTTCTTGGCGGGTCATGGAATTAATCATCGCTTCACAGCGCTTAAGCTGAGTTTCTCCTTGCTTGAGTTGTTCATCTGACAGCTTGTTCATCCCTGGAATCAGTTTCATGATTCCTCCGAGCGAACCCATGTTCTTGAGCAGGCGCATTTGCTTAAGAAAGTCAGTAAAGTCGAACTTCGCTGACAGGATTTTCTCCTGCATTTTCTGGGCATCGGCAAGGTCAATTTCTTCCTGAGCCTTTTCTACCAACGTCAGAACATCGCCCATCCCTAAAATCCGCGATGCCATGCGCTCAGGATAAAACGGTTGCAGAGCCTCAACCTTTTCACCCACACCAACAAACTTGATCGGTGCTCCTGAAATGTGCCGCACAGACAGTGCTGCTCCACCTCGGCTATCGCCATCCAACTTGGTGAGAATTGCACCAGTGATGCCAATCTGTTCGTGGAAAGTGCGGGTCAAATTGGCTGCTTCTTGACCAGTCATGGCGTCCACTACCAACAGCGTTTCATTGGGTTGGACAGTTTGTTTGATGCGGGCTAACTCCGCCATCATATCTTGGTCTATTTGCAAGCGACCCGCAGTATCAATAATGACTGTATCAATTCCTTCTGCTCTGCCGCGTTCCACACCCTGCCGCGCAATTTCAACCGGGTCAGCATCAGATCCTAGCTCAAATACTGGCACGTCAATTTGCTTACCTAGTGTCACCAGTTGGTCGATCGCTGCTGGACGATACACATCTGTCGCCACCATTAAGCAGCTACGTTCTAATTTACGTAGATGCAAGGCTAACTTGGCAGTCGCAGTTGTTTTACCAGTACCCTGCAACCCTGCCATCAGCACAACTGTAGGGGGCTGATTAGCCTGTGCTAAAGGAACGTTTTCTTCCCCCATCACCTTTACTAGTTCATCGTAGACAATTTTGATGAACTGTTGGTCGGGTTGTACGCCAGCGATGACCTCTGATCCCTGTGCTTTGGCTTCAACTTCGGTGACAAAATCTTTAACTACCTGGAGATTGACATCCGCTTCTAATAGGGCGCGACGCACTTCCCGCAAAGCTTCTTGAATATTAGATTGGGAAATTTTGTCCTGACCTCGGAGTTTCTTCCAGGTAGATTCTAAACGGTCAGCTAGTGCTTCAAACATAATGAGTTAAGTGACAGGTAGTTAGCAGCAGAGTTTTAACGCGCTATATACAGCTTAGTGTTTTTTAACTTCCACTGTAGCAAAGGGATACTGTGTAGAAAGTCTAGAGGAGAAAAGAGCAAGATAAAGAAAAATTTTATACTTCGCTTTGGGCTATACAAAGCTACCCTAAGTGCGTCTACAAATTTCACCATTATAGAAATCTGAATAGATTTAAGTTTTTCGTTTTCGTCAAATGCACTTCTTATTTTATGTAAATATCTAGACTTTATTTGAGTTTTTTATAATTGTTATAATAGTGAAAAAAGAATGATACTTTAATGTAAGTAGTGAAAGACAAAGTTCCAGTTGAACCATTATAGGTTTTAGAATATTTAGGTTTACCTGTAGTTATAAGCTCATCTACAGCGCTCAAAAGAAGGGTTCAATAACATATTGTTGGCGTTACCAATTGAACGCCCTGTACAGTTCAGGATCATAAAAGTTGGTGCATCCCACGCTTAACTGCTTGTAGTTAGGCTTCTTAAGAGATTTTGCTCACAAATTATGCTGTCAGTAAAGTTTGACAGACAAAAAATATAAAAATACTTACTAAAATAGATTAGTATATATTTATACATATTTATCAGGTATATTTACCATTAAAATCAGGACGCGTTAAGCAGAAATGCTCTTCTTGGTCGCTTCCTTCAGGGTAGCTCGAACCAACAAAACTCGTCCTGAATTATATTTTCACAATTTTAAACTTAATCGGGCAGCACATCGCGTGATAAATGCATTTTATGAGCATGATGTTTGCCTGCTTTGAAAATGGCTTGTGTCTACCACAGTATGCCAGGTTTGAGCATACTGACATTTAACGTTCTTCTATGGCTTTTGCTTGTAGGTTGAATAGCTAGCCAGTTTTAAGCAAATTTGAGTAATTCCAACAAAGGCAAGGGAGGTATTGGGCATGACTTTAATTAACCGTAAAAAATTTAGTATGTATAGAGAAGCGAAGACTAGAGTGGTTTCGTTAGTCAAGCCAATGGCTTGGGTTGGATCAGGTTTTACCGTCATGCTGCTGCTGACAAAAGGTAAACCACCAGGGTTTGTAGTTGGTTTGTACTTATGCTTGTGTACTTTATTTTTTGCTTGGGGCGAACAGCAGCGCGTCGAGAAGGAGTCTGAAAAAATATTCACAATTTCTCAAGCTCTTAACAACACAGACTTCAGTAACGTAGAAAAAGAACTTGATTGTCAATCTGATTTGGTTGAGCAAATTATTAATCTGAAATCTCACAATCAAGACATTAACAGTTTGAACCTCATCCTTGCTAACCTTAGCAATGCTCAATTAGCAGGTGTTGATTTCAACTGTGTCTACCTCAACGGTAGCAACCTCAGTAGTGCCAACCTCAGTGGAGCCAGCATATCGAATGGTAACCTCAGTGGTACTCGATTAGTAGATACTAACCTCAGCAATGCCAACCTGAAGAATGCAAATCTGAGCAGTGCTGATTTGATAAATGCCAACCTCAGCAATGCTGACTTGAAAGATGCAAATCTCAGTAATGCAAACCTCAGCAATGCTGACTTAAAAGATGCAAATCTCAGTAATGCAAACCTCAGCAATGCTGACTTGAGGAGTGCAAACCTTAGCAGTGCAAACCTCAGTAGTGCCTATTTATGGCGTGGCAATCTTAGTAATGCCACCCTTTTGGGTGCTAATCTTAGCAGTGCCTATATGAATAGCACCAAACTCAGGAATGCGAACCTTAGTAGTGCCAACCTCAAAGAAACCAATCTCAGCGATGCCAAGCTTAAGGAGGCGAACCTCAGCGGTAGTAACCTTTGTAGGGCTAACCTCTGTGGTGCCAATTTGAAGAACGCCAACCTCAGCGATGCCAATTTAGAGAATGCTAACCTCGAAGGTGCTAATTTGGAAGGCGCTGATCTCAGCAGAGCCAATCTCAATGGTGCGAACTTGAGTAGTGTAAAAATTAACCAGGCAACACAGTTGGAGAAAAAATGGCTTGTAGTGTGGGAAACTTTAAATCAACCAAAGTTAGGAACTTCTAGTTAGGTGATAAGAGTGTAGATAGGATATTGCTGCCAAAACTTAAGCAAATGCTTAATCTAATTATAATTAAGCATTCGCTTAAATGTCAACCAAGTAGCCACAGACCATTGTCCTTTTTAACCACGTACTAAATTCTCGACAGCACTGGCTTGTGTGGGCAATGCCGCAGTTAAAACTTCACTCCCTTGTTCTGTCACTAAAACATCATCTTCAATGCGAATTCCTCGCACGTCGCCAAATTGAGATAAGCGTTCCCAGTTAACAACATTCTGATATTTGGAACGTCGATTGGCATCATTTAAAATTGCTGGAACTTGATAAAATCCCGGTTCAATTGTGACTAACATTCCCGGACGTAAGGCACGATTTAAACGCAAGTAGCCTAAACCAAAACGGTTACTCCTTGTGCGTTCCTCTTCATAACCTGCTAAATCTCCCAAATCTTCCATATCATGGACATCTAAACCCAGCAAATGACCGATACCGTGGGGAAAAAAGAGCGTGTGGGCGTCCATTTCCACTAAATCTTGGGGGTTTCCTTGCAAGATGCCTAAATCCACCAAGCCTTCTGCAATCACAGTACAGGCGAGTAAATGTAAATCTTGATACTCCACTCCAGGGCGTATCTTGGCGATGCAAGCATCATGAGCCGCTAGTACAATATCATAAATATCTCTTTGGGTAGACGAAAATTTCCCTGTAATACACCAAGTGCGAGTCACATCAGCTGCCCAACCCATCTCGGTTTCAGCGCCAACATCAGCAAGCACCAAGTCGCCTGGTTGCAGTGGGTGGTGATATTGCTCGTTGTGCAGAACTTCGCCGTGAACTGTGACGATACTGGTGTAGGACGTGGTCATATTATTGCCAATAATGACTCGTTCCATCGCCGCACGGACTTCTGCTTCAATTTTGGCGCGAGCTGTCGCCGCCATGCCAGCTTTGTGAGCTTCTACGGTGACAGCGGCAGCTTTTCGGAGTTCGGTTAATGCGCCATCGTCGTGGATGAGGCGTAACGAGATAATTGCCTTGGCTAACTCGAAGTCGATTCCTTCCGGTGGCTTTTGCGGCAAAACCCATCTATTCAAAAGTTGCGACTGCTGTGTCCAAGTAGCAGCATCTTGGGCGGCAATTGTTGCTGCATCTTCTGTCCACAACTCTAATTCTGCCATTGGTCTAGCAGCGTCTGCTCCAATCATCTGAGCAATTTCCTCACGATGAGGCGTTTCTCCATGCCAAAGAGCGCTTTCTGGTTGGGGATCATCCATGAAGAGTTCTAGCTTACCTACTGCAAGGCGAATTGCTGCATTGGGCAGTGGAAGCCCTGCAAAGTACAGGAAATGACTGCTTGCACGGAACGGAAAGACATTTGCTGGAAAGTTACGCGGGCTGCTAGTTCCTGACCAAAGAATTGCCGGAAAATCAATGAGCTTGGCTAGTCTTTGTCGGCGATCGCGTAAAGTATCGATGAGAGAGCTAGAGGTTTTTTGGATCATAACTGGGAAAAGTACAAGCAAATATTAAAACTTGAAATTCGCAAGGAAGCACGAAAGCTAAAACTTTCTGAAAAATTTTTCACTAAGTGCAGTTGTGTAATATGTTACGGAATGAATCATGCTATAACTTAGCACTTACCGTTTTGTATTGTTGGCTCCAATTCCTCCAAATAGGAACAAGCAAAAATTGATTAGATTGTTGTCTTGGTAAGTGGTTGTCAAAACATTTTCTATGGCGTCCTATCAAAGATTTGCCTGAGCATAGCCTTCTATTTTACTTTTCAATGCTTGATGTATTGATACCACCTCAATTTCTGCTTAGTAAATAGCCCTATTTTGAAGATATGTAAAGCAAAGCATCACTTAGAACAATTTTTACAAAAAAACGTAAACTATATCACAAATTTGACATTAAAAAACTCAAACAAGAAGCCAACGTAGTTTATTTATTTCCTCCTGGATATTCTGGTAGATTCCTCTAAGCAGGTTGTTAAGCGAATGACATAACAACCGCTGAATCAGCTTGACTATTTTGCGAAAGATCCGCATTCATAGTTATGCTTAATAAAAAATTTACAAATGCTTTCATTGTCTTTACCAAATCTTAACTCTATTTCGATAAAGTTTTAACTTTTAAATTTCTTTTTCTGGTAAAGTTAACAAAACAGTAAAGCTGGGGTAAAAAAGCATTTTTGCTCTCACTTCATTTTTCTGTTTTAGAACCACATCACCATCTCAAAGAGCTAAAGTCGAGTCAAAGTCGCCTTTGTTTAAATCGATGTTTGTTAGGGGTTCAAAATGGCATTTACTGTTCTCAAGAGTTTCGGCAAGCTAATCTCTTTTTTGTCAAAAAAGATCCGAAAACGCATCGAATACATGAAATGTTTTAGGGTAGTTTCCCTAAAGCCAGAGCAGCCTTCTCAGGGAAATGTACTACTTTCTTACCGAATTGAGCCATTCTTTTTAAAACCGAATGAGCCTATACCCAACGATCATACTTGGCACTGGGAATGTCGGCAAATAGCGCAAACTTTTTTAGATCTCGGCTATTGCGTTGATGTCATACAGTTCCACAATCACAAATTTGTTCCTAAAAAAGACTACGCCTTTTTCATTGACATCCGTCATCGGCTGGAAGCGCTTTCACCATTACTCAATAAAGATTGCGTCAAGATATTCCACAGCGATACAGCTCATATTCTGTTCCATAATGCTGCGGAAAGTAACAGGCTCCTTGCACTACAACAAAGGAGGGGAATTACCCTAAGCCCACGAAGGTTTGAACCACCTAACTTGGGAATCGAGTATGCCGATTGTGCGACCGTTCTAGGAAATGAATTTACTATTAATACTTTCAGTTACGCAAAAAAGCCGATTTACCGTGTTCCAATCTCTACTACAGGGGTTTATCCCTGGCCTGAAGAGAAAGACTTTGAAGCTTGTCGCAAGAATTTTCTCTGGTTCGGTAGTGGTGGTCTAGTTCATAAAGGATTGGACTTGGTTTTAGATGCTTTTGCGCAAATGCCGGAGTACCATTTAACTATTTGTGGACCAGTAAATAAGGAAGAAGATTTTGAGAAAGCTTTTTATAATGAGCTTTATTATACTCCTAACATTCACACCTTTGGATGGATTGATATTACCAGTTCCAAGTTTATAGAAATCGCAAACAATTGCGTAGGAATTATTTACCCTTCCTGTTCAGAAGGTGGTGGTGGGTGTGTGATCACTTGTATGCATACTGGTCTAATTCCAATTGTCAGCTATGAAGCAAGTGTGGATGTACATGACGATTTTGGGGTGATTTTAAAAGAATCTTCTGTTGAAGAAATTAAGAATTCCCTCCGGATGATTGCCAGTCTTTCTCCTTTAGAACTAAAAATCATGGCGAGAAAAGCCTGGGAATTTGTGAGAGCTAATCATACCAGAGAGAAATTTACAGAATCATATCGAAACACTATAGAGAAAATTCTCATCAATCAGGGCAAAAAAGACAAACATGGAAGAACATGGGAAACAGACAAATTTTTAGTAAGTTAAGAGTGGTTTTCGGAGCTAAGCTTCGTTCTATCAGTGCAGACATCCTGTCTCGCTGGATTTTGTATTTTAAAAGTCAGCCACTAACAGTGAGTAAAAAATCAGCAATGGTGTTTTCTCCCCATCAAGATGATGAAACTCTAGGTTGTGGTGGTACCATTGCCCTGAAACGGTCTCTAGGAGTGCCTGTAGAGGTGATTTTTCTGACGGATGGGCGGTATGGCAGACCCGACTGGATTACACCAGAAACAATCACAGATATTCGCCAGCAAGAAGCTACGAATGCCCTAAATATTCTGGGAATTGCAAGTTCGGAAACTCACTTTCTCAATCAAATAGATGGTTCTTTGCAAAATCTGGCTGATGACCAACGCCAATACATAGTTGATCAGTTAGTTCAACGGCTACAGTCCTTTATGCCAGAAGAGATTTACGTTCCTCATAGAAAAGATGTTCATGGGGATCACGAAGCAACTTACCAGTTGGTTCAGGAGGCGATCGCCGCCTCGGGAATCCAAGTCGAACTATTACAATATCCAATTTGGATGCTTTGGCAAAATCCACTGTCTTTTGATCTAAATTTTGAGGATATAGGTCATGCTTACCGATTAGCGATTGATTCTGTTAAAGACAGAAAAAAACGAGCGATTGAAACCTACTCCTCTCAAATGCCTGGCTTACCCAACGGTTTTCTTGCGCGTTTCTTTTTGCCTTATGAGATTTTTTTCAAAAGTTGAATTGTCACAAGGTCGAAATTTATTGCTTAACTAGGGTCACTTATTAGTAGTAGAGGGAGATGTCACTATACTGTTGATATACTAGCACTCAGCAAAACTTAATAATCAGCAATATTTTGATAACTCCTTCTACTTATTATCTACCACTATAAAAGGTTTACAAATCAGTTATGGGTGTCCTTGCTTTCACAAAAACTTTTTTCAGGGATTTACTTCCTTCTCCCTTAGTGAAGAAAGTTCAAAGTTTTCTTTTTATCATCGCAACACATCGGCTTCGTGGGTTTGATATACATCTAAATCATCCTGATCGCCGTGTATTAGAAGATATCATTATTCCTTATTTTGTCAAACGTGACGAATTTCATAAAATTTTATTCGTTGGTTGTGATTGGTATACAAAACCTTATAAGAAATACTTTAAAAATAAAGATTATTTGACAATAGAAATCGAGCAGAATAAAAGCAAATATGGTGCTAATAACCATATCAGTGATTCTATCGAGAAATTAAGTAATCATGTGAAACGTGATTACTTTGATCTCATCTTTTTCACTGGAGTCTTCGGACATGGACTGAATAGTAGAGAGGCAACAGAAGAAGCAATCAATCAATGTTTTCAATGCTTACGTGAAGGTGGCGTCTTAGTCTTTGGTTGGAATGATACCCCGGAACTTGCACCTTTTCCTGTTATTCAAGAGTGTCAAAACTTGAAAAAATTTGACTCATATTTTTTTGCACCTCTGTCTAGTTCTCAATATTTGGTAGCTGATGAATTGAGGCATACGTTTATTTTTTACATGAAGCCTCTATCTAAATAAAAAACTAATAAATTAGTGTCAAATATCTTGAACTTATAAATGAATAAATTACTAACAATAGCTATTCCTACGTTCAACCGTTCTGAGCTTCTTAATAAGCAGTTAGCTTGGCTTGCTGAAGTTGTCAAAGGCTTTGAATCTGAGTGTGAAATTTTTATATCTGATAATTGTTCAACAGATAATACTCAGGAAATCATTAAAATTTGGCAAGAAACTCTCAGCAACATCAAAATCAAATACAACAGAAATAGCCAAAATATTGGCTGAATGAGAAAACTTCTTATTGCCTGCAAGCAGCGACAAGCAAATATGTCTGGGTTATTGCTGATGACCATACGATTCAACAGAAAACGCTTGCTTATGTTGTACAAAACCTGAAAGAGTACCCTGATTTATCATTGTTGGCTTTAAACTTTTCCATTCGTTCTATACCAACTCGTGAAATAGTTACAGAACGTGTCTTTGAAATTGAAAATGAAGAAGTAAGGGCAGATGGTAGAGCAGTTATTGAAAACTCTTTAGCAGCAGACTGGATTCTAGGATTGATGAGTGGGATGATATATAAAACAGAAGCAATAAAACTAGCTCTACAAAAGCGGCCATCTAGTCCTGAGAACGCAGAGGGACAAATATATTGGACTGCATTTTGTGCTACTCAAGGAAGTATAAAAATAACAAAACAAACCTATATTGAATATGCTTCTCCTATGTTCTTCCAAACCAAACCTAAGGAATGGTTCAAAAGACATTATGCTGAACTACCTGAAGTTTATATGAAACTGATTGAAATAGGATATGATAAAAAATTATGTAGAGAATTAATTTTTAAGCACTTCACACAGAAAAATAACTGGAAGGTTGTTTTAGGTGCCATAAGACGATGGCCTGTACTTGCAATAACTACTATGGTTTCTTACTTTCGTTTAGTTGGCGTGTCCACTTGGAAAGTTACTGTCTTATCCTAGAAGTTACAAGTGGGTAGGTAGAAATTAGTAGCGCTTTCGTCGCAAAGCAACACCCTGCGCTAAAGCGGAACTCAAAAGTCAAAATCTTAAAGTATGGCTTATTTTCCCGTAGAAACTGATTGAGTTTGCGTTTTGGCGCTTGCATGACTAAAGTTAATCATAGACAGGTATTGCATATTTTTGGAGATGTCTATGAGTGATTAATCATTAGTCCTATTGTCCGCTTGTCCCCGCATTACTCTAAAAACAAACCATGAATGAAAGCACTACTCTCCTACCTCATAAAATTATTGGCGTTGCTGTCATTTGGAACGACAAGGGGCAAATTCTCATTGATCGCCGTCGTTCCGGAGGTATGATGGGTGGTTTGTGGGAATTCCCTGGAGGTAAAGTCGAGCCAAGCGAAACTGTCGAGGAGTGTATTAAACGGGAAATTTATGAAGAACTGGGAATAGAGATAGAAGTGGGAAAGCATCTGATAACAATTGACCACACCTATACCCACTTGCGCGTTACGCTGACAGTGCATAATTGCCGCTACCTGGGTGGTGTTCCTCAACCAATTGAATGTGAAGAAATTCGTTGGGTCACTTTGGATGAGCTAGATCAATATGCTTTTCCGGAAGCAAATACTCAAATTATCGCCGCTTTGAGGCTTTCAGGAAGCCAGGAAAAGTATTGACTCAAACAAAGTCAAGAATTAGGGATAATATGAGCCACCTGACTGATAGCATTCCCACGCTTTACCAGGGAACGAGATAACTAACATCCAAAAACTAGCTAACTTGGATACACTGGTAACGTAAAGTGGAACCATGCTCCGCCATCGGGTGCTGTATCTACCCATATTTGACCGTAGTGCGCCTGGATAATGCGCTGGCATAAACACAGACCAATGCCGTAACCTTCTTTACCTTGATCACGTTCGAGGCGATAGTGATTTTCAAAGATGCGCGAGCGGTTTTCTTCAGGAATACCAGGACCAGTATCGCCAATACTAAACTGAACCTTTTGGCTAGTGCGGTGAAGTCCACAAACGCTGATGTCGCCACCTTCAGGCGTGTATTTGATAGCATTGTCTAACAGGTTGATCAGCACTTGGCGTATGCGTTCTGGATCGGCGTAAACATTGGGTAAGTCTTTGGGGATATCTTTTTTTATTTTGTGGGATTTGGCAATGTAGCGATCGCGCAATTCCTCCAGAACCTCAAGGCAAACTTTGCCTATATCCACCTTTTGCGGTTGAATGGGAAATTCTCTTTCATTACCACGACCTACTTGCAAAAGGTCAGTAATCATACGGTCTATTGTCTTGGCTTGGTTACGGGCGTGCTTAAATAAATGCAACGTCATCTTAGGTGTTAGACGCTCGAATTCACCTTTTTGAGGATTGTAGTTAGATTGCAGGGTATCTATAGCTATAGAAGCCGCAGTCAGGGGATTGCGGAGGTCATGGGCTAGTATCGCAATCACCCGGTCTTTAAACTGGATCTGCTCCTGGAGTTTCTCTTTTTCCTGTTTTAGGCGAAAAATTTCATCTGAGAGTCGTATCAGTTCGGCTGAAACAGCAACTGAACGAATAGACGACTTTGGTTCTCTGACACGACCATTTTCATCATTTTCGTGTAAACCACTTTGTAATTCTAAGTAGGCGTCTACAGCTGCTTGCCACCTGGGCCACCAAGTTTTCAATTCACCAGTTATATTACTACCAGCTAGGATTTGCCTTGGTTCAGGGTGAATTTTGATTAAGGCTGGCGTTGCTACCAGTTTAAAATGTTCCGCCAAATATGGTTGTTGACCGACATCAATGATTTGAAGATCAAAGTTGTAGTCAGCTTGTAACTCTTTTAAGTAAGAGCGAATTCGCTGTACTTGCGGTTTGGACTTTGGTCGTCCATCGACAAAAAGTAACAGCTGTAGTGGAGCATCAGAATAAATAGGCTGATCCTGGGAAACTTGCATGTAATCGTGTTTCAGCACTGGTAACAAACCGACGACGCTTTACAGAAACTAAAAAATTGACTGGCGGTTGTCGATACAATAGTCGGTCTTTTTTTTCAATTTAATATCTATTTTAGATTTTTCGGACTCCTAACCCACATAGGTTTTTCAAATGAGATACTTAGTTTTTAGCGATTTCCTTGCTTTTTGTTGAGGAATTGCTGACCTCAAAGACATGCGCGCATCGAATCTATAGCAGGGGACGCTTGGACTGGGGACTGGGGACTGGGTGAAAAGTCTTTTTATGTCTAGGTTTTATCATCTGTTGATGTCCTAACCACCTTGGCTGTTGCTATAAGTTGCAATCTTGGCTCTCATCAACTGTTTCGTCAAGGCTTGTCCAAGATCAGATCTATTTGATTGCTCGCATACAGCGCGGGCAATCTTTTACGCTGATCCTAACCAGATGCTAACCTCAAGAAGGACAATTGACTGTCCCAACTAACGCTCTAGAAGGTTTTCAAAGAACTTTACTCCTATCGCGCTAAAAGATTACCTATTAAAAAAATCGCCAAGATGCCAAAGGCGCATGTCCATTCACGTAGCGTACGCTTTGCGCTTAGGGCTTTACACACTCGAAGACGCAAAGCGGTGAGGCAGCGAGCGAGCGAGCAGTTCTCTTGCAGGGTTTCCCTCGGGGAGAAACTGCGGTGCGAATGACGGCTTTCCCGCGCCATGACGACTGCGTAAGCGCAAAGCGCAGGCTCCGCCAAGTGCGTAAGTCCTGCGGAGGCTTGTGCCAACGCGTAGCGTCTGGGCTACTGAGAAGGCTCAGGAGAAACTCATCACCATCCTCTGCAAATGATTTGCTTTTGGCAGATCAGTTGAGCGCATCACAAACTCAAATTTACTGCTCTTTGTATGCTTTTAGCCAGGAGTTGCTGCCATCTTACTCCAGAGGTAGACAACAGTCTGCCTACCTCTGGGCTGTCTTTTGCGCGATCAGCGAACGTTAGTCAGATTCCCACTTGTCCGTAGCGAGCAACAATCAGACTCTGTGCTTTCGATTGCGCTTGTTGTGCGTCCCAACTTTGGAAAACCAGCGACACCTTAAAGCAACACAAGAGCCAAATTTACGCCCAAATTACCATGAATCATCGGTAGAACTCGAAAAAACCCTGGCTAATGATCAACGACCGATGCAACCTGCCATTGTACCCCTCAACACTGCAATTTTCCGAGTGTTGCCTGCCTTCAGCTTATCTTCGTCCGCTGAATACTATTCAAAATCGGCTGCACTGGAAAGGACAGCGATCGCTATCATCAATGCGTCCTTGAGTGAGGCAAACGGGGGACTTACTCCCAGCTTAGCACTTCAAAATAGTTGGTGATAACTTCCTTTCTTTAGCTTAGCGGCGTAGATGACAGCTTTAGGGAGTACCAAAAAATAAATTATCCATTATGTAGGGGGGCTGACGGCCCACGACAGTTGAGGTTTTACATGCAGGACTTGCATTGCGGCGTAACCCACCATTGTTTCTGTCACTACAAATTGGAGATTTTTTTAATTGGAAGTCTCTTATAGTGGATTTAAAACAGTGAACACTGAACAGTTATCACTGGTAACTGGTTGACTGTGACTACCACGCTCATAATGGACAACAACTACTGGTAACGAATAACTGAATAACTGGTTGAAAGATTTAGCGTTAGAGAAGCTGAATGGTAGCCTCAAGTATTAATACTTAAATCGTTTTATTTTTTTAACATAAAATTATAAATTGAGTTTAACTGAGTTGTTTCGCCTGCAAAAATTGTCCTGAAAATTTTAACAGCATGAAACTTAATCCCTTGAAAATCAAAGCACCAGAAGCAGTGTTGACTAACCAAGAGCCAAGAAAAAATCTCCTAGGAGACTCTATTAGTAAAGTTTTAATTATTGCCTGCAAAGAATCAACTCAGCAGCTTGAAGAAGCATTGAGCAAAGAAGGTTTTTTGCATGAAGTCCTCAGGCAAGAAACCAAACCAGAATATCAAAAATTTTCCCGGAGTTATCTTTGCCTAATGAATCATCAACGAGCTTGGGAAAAAGCCGTCCAAGAGGAGAAACCGACTCTGATTATTGAGGCGGATTTTGTCCCAGTACGAAATTTTGCGAAGCTTCCTCTACCCTTTAATCCCAATCAAAGTGATGTTGGAATTTGTTGGCTGTATACTTGTGCGCCGCAGGTCTACAGCGTTTCATCTGATGGCTATGCCGAAGGGTTTTCTACTTCAGCAGTTGCTTACATTGTGACTCCACAGGCTGCCCGCTGCTTGCTAGACTTGGCAGAGGAAGTGACAGAAAAACAGGGAGCCACGACCTACTCTACTTGGGACTCAACTATTGATTCCTTTCTACGCCAAAGAAAGTTGAAAAACTACATTCCTTGGCGGAACTATGGTGAACATGGAGGCTTACCCAATCCAGAACATCACCAAAACAATCTTAGTAAAACTCATCGTGCTGATGTCCTCTATGGTCAACTGGCATTTATGCCGTTATATGCTGGTAATGAAAAAGATAGAATCAAGTTTTTAACAGTCAGGCTTCAGGCTCGCCTCAAGGGAATTTCTCGTTTGGCAACTGGACGCTTTCTACGTTTAAAAGTTCTCCAAGGTTCTAATGTACGTCCAAGGTTACTCAGTTTTGCAGTTCTTAGACATTTTTCGTTACAGCTTTAACCTGATTTCTAGGTTCTTTTCAAAGTATTTTGCTAGTGTAGGAATTGACACTTGAATTGTGATTAAGCGTGGTGCACTGTAAACATCCAGTTTTATTAGTGAGTTTGGCTGTTTTACTCACCTCTTTAACAGCCTGTGCCAACACTCCAGCTGCCAAAAACATTGAGCAGTCTTTGGCGGCTGATCCCAGGTTGAAGGATAGCCCACTCACCATTGGCGCTCAAGAGGTACGCAATAGCCAACAACCACAAACCCCTCAACCGACAGTTCAGTTGCCAAGTGATTTTCCCAAGGATATCCCGTTGTATCCTAGCGCCACCTTGCAAGAGGTGACACCATCAAGTAACGAAAATTCCAATGTATCCACTCGTTGGCTGAGTTCTGACCCCAGCAATCTGATTGCAAACTATTATCTTCAACAATTTCAGGCAAACAACTGGCAGATTGTGAAAAGTCCTACAGATGAGCCAGGAAGCTCTTTTGAGGCGCGGCGCAATGATATGCAGTTGAAAGTTTCTATTCAGCCGAAAACAGTTACCAACCCTGCACCCAACCAACCACAAACATCTACTGAAATACTGATTTCCTATTCACCATTATCTACCCAAACAGCACAAGTTAACCCAACTCCAAGCCCCCAAACTCCTAACACCCAAACAACAGAAGCTAACCCAACTCCGACTCCTCAAATCAATAACGATGCTGCTGTTGGGCAGCCAGGCGATCGCTCGTTTGTTGGTCCGGTACAATCACAA
This sequence comes from Kalymmatonema gypsitolerans NIES-4073, assembly GCF_002368435.1. Lineage (GTDB taxonomy): Bacteria > Cyanobacteriota > Cyanobacteriia > Cyanobacteriales > Nostocaceae > Kalymmatonema > Kalymmatonema gypsitolerans. The sequence continues at coordinate 8,575,258 of NZ_AP018268.1, read as the reverse complement.
ACAGCAACACAACCAAGTGATACCTCTGATAACAAAAACGCTACAGCAGCCACTACCACTTCTCAAGAATTCAGCGATCTCAACAAGGTACCTCAAGGATTCCGGCAATACGTTCAAGATTTGGCAGCCTTAGGAGTTTTAACTGTAGAATCAAATGTGACAAAAAGCAATGGCAGCACAACGAACCAGTTTGACCCAGCTAAAGTTGTGACTCGTCGGCAATTTGCCCGTTGGCTTGTTGCAGCTAACAATGCGATGCACGCTAACGATGCAGCAAAGCAAATTCGTGTAGCATCAGAAAGTTCTCAACCAACTTTTCGGGATGTGCCAAAAACAGACCCTGATTTTCCGGCAATTCAGGGATTAGCCGAAGCAGGATTAATTCCCAGTTCTCTGTCTGGAGATTCTACAGCAGTTTTGTTTCAACCTGATGCACCTCTGTTGCGCGAGCAGTTAATTCTTTGGAAAGTCCCGCTTGACACACGCCAAGCTTTACCCTCTGCCAATTTAGAAGCAGTCAAGCAAACTTGGGGTTTTCAGGATGCTGGGAAAATCGACCCGAAAGCGTTACGGGCAGTTTTGGCAGATTTTCAAAATGGTGAAAAATCAAATATTCGTCGCGTATTTGGCTATACAACACTATTTCAACCCAAGAAACCACTCACCCGCGCTGAGGCTGCTGCTGCTTTGTGGTATTTTGGTACTCAAAGTGAAGGAATATCCGCTCGCGAAGCTTTGAAGTTAGCACGTCCCCAGAGTTAGCGCTGTGACTTTCTTGAAAAATAGGCGAGACGCCTATCCAAAATGAAGGGCGGGCTCGACAGCCCACCCCACAATTGCAACTGCAAATTACTGTATAATTAAAACTAACTAATTCGCTACCTCAGCCATCTCAATGATGCGCCCTTCATAGTCCTTGACTAAAAAATTCAATGGCTTTTGGTTACGGATCTTGAATTTTAAGCCCCGCGTTTCCACGCGCATTAAAATCATTTCTAGGCAGTCGCGGTCAAAGCAAACGTGGCGTTGCTGACTTTTACTACCTAAACTCGCCCCCGTAATCACGTGCAGCTGAGTATTTTTCTTTAACTGATACCAAAGTCCTTCGCTAGCATTAGACATTCTGCTGCTGGAAAAGCTGGGAGTGCTGGACAGGTAAAGCGGATCAACTCCTGTTGCACCTAAAGTTTGCTCGTAGTTGTAGTAGTAGTGCAAAGGCACTTCAGCTGCTGGCAAATCTAGCAGTCCTTCATACAACTGTCGTGCAACCTCTAAATCTGACACCATAACAGTGTGTACTTTCGGCGCACTAGTGAGAAACATCCACATCGCACCAGCATAGGCTGCTAGTAGCATCACCATGATGCCTTGGGTGGAAAAAAGGCTATCTAACGGTAAGGAAGGTAAAAAAGAGCCTAGGATGAAAGGCTCGTGCAGGAACTGGGACATGCTAACTGCTATAACCATGAACACATCAGAAAATGTATGTATAAAGAGACCCGCTTTAATCTTGTAGATTAGGACTTAGTTTAAGTCTGTGTTTCTAGTGTATCAACAGCAGTAAAATATGACCGCTAGTATAAAAAGACTAGCAGCAAGATATTATGCGACGGGCAACTTAATTGCCTTTGCCAAAATAATTTTAGCAACATAGCCTGATTCGGATGGTGCAAATTCCTCATTTTCCTGAAGCTAATCATCCACTGATTAAGTCACTGTTTCATCACAGTGATCAAGAACTGCTGACTCTTTTTCAGCAAAACCCGGATGCAGGTAGATACTTTACGGCGATTTTTTGTCGCTACAACCCGATAGTCTATACGTTGATTCGGCATTCAGCGCGATCGCCTGTGCAAGCTGATTATCTTTTTGCTCTAACGTGGCGACATATCTACTACGAACTTGGTGGGCTCGATTTAAACAGCACTCAATTTGCGAAAGACGGTTTGACTGTTCAAAATTGGTTGATCAATATGACGGCTTATTGTATCAACGAGATTCAACTCCCTCCTACGGAAGCGATTCATTATTCTCTCAAGGCGACTTCTCCACCACTGTGGTGTTATGTAGAACAGGCATTAGACCAACTGCCTGCTATGTTACGATTGATGGTTTTGATGGCTCAAACATTCCACTGGAGCGAAACTAGAATTGCCGCCTACCTACAAGCCGAAGGAGAAGCCATTACCCCAAGCGAAGTAGTAAATTTGCTTCAAGAAGGTTACCGTGTGCTAGAGGAGAAATTACCAACAGATATCCGCACTATTTACTTAGGTGAAAATTTTCTTCAGCCTGGTGCTGCGTAATAATATGTATGTAATAGCGTGTTTAGATTTGGTAAAGTTTTAAATTTTCTTTTAAATTTTCTGTTAAACCTTTTACTTAAACCTGAAATCACACGGGCATCTTTTATCAAACGATGGCATTTATCAGTAGGGAATTTCCAAAAAATAAATTATTGATCTTGTGGGGTGGGCATCTTGCCCGCCCTAACTCAGTGGGACGCAAGACGCCTGCCTCCACAAGAGGTAGCTGGATACTTTTTTATTTGGAAGTCCCTAATGACAGAACCGTATGTCCCTTTGCTTAGATATTACACCATTGTCAACAAGAGCCAGAGGCTCTAATATCTCGTTACCAGGTTGAACCTGGTAACGAGAGTTTGGAGGCTTCGCCTCCTCACTGTTGCAACAGATGCAAGATCTTAGTTTGGAAACTCGGTGACTAATTCAAGAAAACTTGACCGTTTTGTTGAATACTCATTGCTTTTGTATCCATTTGTAAGTCGGTTGTTTCATCCAACCTGACTTCCAAAACTCCAGCTTGAGAAGAAGGTTGTGTTCTTACCATCAATAGTCCGTTATCCTGCCGTTGGAATGTCACGGTTGTTGGTGTAGCTATACGTTGCAACAGCACTTCTGACTTACCTGGTAAGGTTCGCGGTGCTGTATCACCAATGGCTTGATAAGTGATAGGCGCAGCTGTATCGTTCACCAGCCTGACACTTACCCTACCATCTCTTAGCGCAATTATGCTACTGGGGGCTTGGCGTTGTTCTGGCGCTGGTGGTGTGATGACAGAACTTTGTCTTTGTTGAGTGCTGGGGTTACTTTGAGATTGTGAGTTTGTGCTGACAGTATACCCACCTGCAGGTCCTTGACTGGTATACGTCCGAGTTTCTGACTCGGAACTGTTTACGTCTTGTCCGGAACTCGTTGACTGTGTCTGGCTGCTATAGTTGTAGCTTTGGGAGCTACTATCAGAACGGTTGTATGGTGTTTCACCGCCCACACCCTGCCTGATCTGTTCTTGTGTTGGGTTAGCAGAAGCACTACCTGGAGTCACACCCCCTTGCTGTGCTAATTGTCGAGTTATAGCATTCGGTGGACATCCTGCCGGAGTCAAGACTCTACTATTGTGGGGTTCTTCATAAAAAATGCTGGGACAAGGGTTAATTTTGGAATTAGCTTGTTGCTGGGGTTGCCGAGGTGCAGTTTGCTGAGCGACTGCTACTTGAGAAATTGCTGGCAAACCAATCAGTAATCCTCCGCAAATAGCCCCTAAAAATTTAGCAGATTTACTGAATTTTTGATATTTCAGGTTCATATTGACCTCCTGATGAATTACCTAAATTAAGAGCCAAAATTTTTTAAAAACAACAACTCCATTTAGCAAAATGAAGAGTGATTTGCTGGTTGCCAGATTATGCTTGTTTTTTAATAAGATTTTAAAACTTAGCAATTAAACTATAACAATTACTAATAATTTCGCACTCTAACTATAGAGGTGAAAAGTAATAGCAGATTGGAGGTACATTTCTGCCACAAGTCGTATATAAATAGATATTCTTTATAATTAAGATAATTAACTGAAAACTCAGGAGTCACAAGTTAGAATTTAACTTCTAATTTCAGCACAAAATTTAATTAAGACTCAAGAGTAACGGGTAAAGTGACGGTGACAGTAGTCCCGATTCCTTGAGTACTTTCTACTTGAATTTGACCGTGGTGTTTTTCGACTATAGCTAGGGCGATCGCCAGTCCCAATCCTGAACCAGTTGCACTTTGTGTTGCTTTAGTGGAAGCCGTGTGAGTACGCGCTGGATCTACTCGATAAAAACGGTCAAACAAACGCGGTAGTTCCTCCGCAGCGATACCAATTCCGCTATCCTTTACCTTAAGAAGCAAATAAGCAGAGTTGTAACGCAGCCCAGAAACGCGATTTGTTGCCTCAATACGTGCCAATTCCACATTCACTTCCCCTCCAGATGGGGTGTATTGCAAGGCATTGCCAATCAAATTTGTAACCAGACGCACCAGTTGATCCCAGTTGCCCACAACTGTAAACCAATTATCAAGTAATTCCGGATGAGTTTCCGAAGCAGGAGGGTCAATCAAATCCAGAGAGAGGATAATACCCTTTTCTACGGCTAACAGTTGTTGTTCTTCAACCACTTCCATTAACAAAGCATCAATAGGACAAGGAGAAAAACTTTCTTTGCTGATACCACTATCCTGTCTTGCCAGAAACAGTAAATCGTTGACTAACTTGCCCAAGCGTTGCGTCAGCCGTTCCACCACTTTTAATTGTTGCCGATAGTGCGATGGAATAGCGCCATCTGTCCCTGCTAATTCCAACTCACTCAGGGCGACTTGCACATTAGTTTGAATCAAGGTAATAGGACTTCTGAGTTCATGAGAAGCATCAGCAGTAAACTGTTTAAGACGTTGATAAGACTCGCGCACTGGTTCCATTGCTTTACCTGAAAGAAACCAGCCACTCGCTGCAACCGAAAGGACCATTAATCCAGTCCCTAGTGCTAAATCAAAAATCAACTGACGACTCGGTTTTGTCACTTCAAACCAAGGATGACTAACACGCAAATATCCCAATACTTGCCGACCAATTTGCACTCGTTCTGTGACTTGTCTCAGGAGCAGTGGAGGAGTTGGGGTGTCTGAGTGAGGGAGTGAGAGAAGTTTCTCTCCCTCTATCCCTCTGTCCCTCTCTCCCTCGTCTTTCCTGACGATTTTGACAGTCTCACCCGTCTGGTTGGGGTGTAGTGGAATATTGAGGGGTTGTGAGAAAGTAGACCACAGTAATTCACCCGTGGGACCAAACCATTCTAGGTCGATGCGGTCATCTTCTGCTGTATCGGTATTGTCGCGAAAACTGGCTTCTACGTTTACACGGAATTGACCCAAGTCTGACTTAACAGGTTCGATGACGAGCGATCGCTCTACCACTTCCACAACATGATTCAAGGTATCATCAATCCGCTCAATTAATGTGCTGCGGACGTATAAGTACACCCCACTAGCAAAGAGCAGCAGTAGTATAGCGGTTATAGATGTGTACCATAGGGCAAGACGGCGACGAGTAGCTTGAAACATAGTTCGTATACAAACCTTCTCCCAACCTTCTTCTGGATTTTTTAAGTACTTAATTATATTTTTTTGTTGAAGTGGGCACTCAAGAATAACAATTAATATAGCGCTTCGGGAGTTGAGTGCAATACATCAAGAGATAAGAACCACTCATGAGACACAGATAAATAATTACTTCATCCAAACAAGAAGCGCTATATCCCCCCAATTATCCCCCACGCCTTGAGATAGAAGCCAGCCATCTTTTCCTCTACTATGTTTAGTATGCCATTCCAGTTCCATCGCCTACACCTGCCTGTATCCAGGTCATCATGCCAAAATCAAAGAAGAACGCACATCAAATCAATCTCAATGACCCGCAATACTATCTCAGCCGAGAGTTAAGCTGGTTGGAGTTTAATAGAAGGGTGTTGCATGAAGCCTGCGACTCCCGTACTCCCCTCCTAGAACGCCTCAAGTTTTTGGGAATTTTTAGCTCTAACCTCGATGAGTTCTTCATGGTGCGCGTTGCAGCACTCAAGCAGCAGGTAGAAGCCAAGGTTAATCAGTTACCTTCCGATGGTCGCACGCCACAACAACAACTCGATGAAATTAGCTCGGCACTGCGCCCGTTAGTAGCCAAACAACACGAACAATTTGAGAAAGTTTTGCGACCTCAGCTAGCAAAGCACGGTATACACATATTAGATTACATAGATTTAAGCGAAAGGCAGAAAAACTACTTAGACAAATACTACGAAGAGCAAATCTTTCCCGTCGTGACTCCGCTTGCTGTTGATCCGTCGCATCCTTTTCCCTACATTTCTAATCTCAGCCTGAATTTGGCTGTTGTGGTCAAAAACCCAGAAACTGAAGAAGAATTGTTTGCTAGAGTCAAAGTTCCAACAGTTTTACCACGATTTTTGGCTCTTCCGCCAGATTTGGGAATTCATGATGACGGAAAACCAGCAGTCTGGACTGGCATACCTTTGGAACAGGCGATCGCCCATAACTTAGAGTCGCTTTTTCCAGGTATGTGTATTCAAGAGTACCATACTTTCCGTATTAGCCGTGATGCTGACCTGGAATTAGAAGAAGATGAAGCGGATGACTTGCTGTTAGCTATTGAGCAGGAATTGCGAAAACGACGTGTTGGGGGGTCTGCTTTACGTATAGAAATACATTCTCAAACACCTGAATCCATCAAAAAACGACTGTTGGAGGATTTGGAATTAGAAGAAAATGATGTTTACGAAGTAGACGGTATTATAGGACTGAAGGATTTGATGTACTTCATGTCCTTGCCTGTGCCAGAACTCAAAGATCCACCATGGCAATCTGTAGTGCATCCCCGCTTACAAAGGATTAAAGAGCCAAACAGAAACCCAGATGTACGCGAGATAGAAGAAGGAAAAGATTTTTTTACAGTTATTCGGGAAAAGGATTTACTCGTACACCATCCCTATCAATCCTTTTCGACATCTGTTGTGCGTTTTATTACCTATGCAGCCCATGATCCGAATGTGCTAGCAATCAAGATGACTCTTTATCGGACTTCTTTTGACTCGCCGATCGTAAATGCCTTGATTGCGGCTGCGGAAAATGGCAAGCAGGTGTCTGTACTGGTGGAACTGAAGGCGCGGTTTGATGAAGAGAATAATATCTACTGGGCAAAGCGTCTGGAAAGCGTTGGAGTTCACGTAGTTTATGGTCTAGTCGGTTTGAAGACTCACTGCAAACTTGTGATGGTGGTTCGGCGTGAACAAGACCGCATTCATCGCTATGTACATATTGGGACTGGTAATTATAACCCGAAAACAGCGCGGCTGTACACAGATTTGGGATTATTCAGTTGCAACGAAGATTTGGGAGCCGATGTTACAGACGTTTTCAATTTCTTGACAGGATATTCGCGGCAAAAGTCATACCGAAAACTGTTGGTTGCACCTGTGACGATGCGCGATCGCTTCATTTCCCTAATTCACCGGGAAATTGAAAATGTTCACAATGGCATGAGTGGGCGGATTGTTGCCAAAATGAATTCATTGGTAGACCCACAAATTATCTGCAAATTATATGAAGCTTCCCGTGCAGGCGTGCAAATTGACCTGATTATACGTGGAATGTGCTGTTTACGCCCAGGGATCAAAGATATTAGTGAAAATATTCGCGTTATTAGTATCGTTGGTCGCTTTTTAGAGCACTCTCGTGTGTTTTATTTCTATAACAATGGACAGGAGGAAATCTATATTGGTAGTGCTGACTGGATGCGGCGTAATTTAGATCGTCGGGTAGAAGTGATTACCCCAATCATAGATGCAGATATTGCTAAGGATTTGCAAGAAATCTTAGGAATTATGTTAGCAGATAACCGCCAAGCTTGGGACTTACAGCCAGATGGCAGTTACATTCAAAGACGCCCAGGTGAAGACAGCCCAGAAGCCAGTTCACAAAAAATACTCATGTCTATGGTTTTAAGCTTGAATGGAATCGTCACTCCAAATATAGTGGATACAAAAAAAAGTTCCTTAGATGTTGACGGCTAGCTTTTATAAGTTTTCTTAAAACCTCTGCTGATTCTAAATCATCCAACTCGTTGCCATAGGATCAATACAATTTATTCAACCATTGGATAGAGTGAGTCGAAGCATCAATTCCCATAAACTGTAAAGGTTATCATAAGTTGTTATTCTTTTACATGGATGTTGATGTTGTCTTGTGAGCCTTCTACATTGCGTGTTCTAGTAGTTGACGATCACGAACTGACTCGTTTAACCCTAAAGTTAGCCTTTTCTAACCAGAAAAATCTTCAAGTTGTTGGTTTAGCCAGTAATGGTCAAGAAGCGGTAGAAATGGTTAAACGCTGTTACCCCGACGTGATAGTACTAGATTTACATATGCCAGTCATGGATGGTTGGAGCGCCTCTGGTCATATTAAAGCAATTGCTCCAAATACCCAAATCATTGCTTACTCCTCAGTTGAAGACACTAAGTGTCAGGAAACCAAGGAAATCGGTAGCTTGGATGCTTTTTGTAAAAAAGATACACCAACAACCGAACTCATTGCTTTGGTTAGAAAGTTAGGACAGGGTGCAGCTAATCGTTCAGTAGCCGGATAGATGATACAGCAAAGTAGCTTGGGAAATCTAAAACAAGATCAACTCAGTGGACTAGGGAATATGAAAGTGTTTATAAGCGTCGGTAAAGCCGTAAATTAGCGGTTTGCCGACGCAGTTTTTTATCAATTGTGTCGCTTATTGAGACTCAACTAAATTTCTGTTTGTCCAAAGGTGCGTCTAAACTCATCAATAAGCTCATCCATTTCTTCCAAAGCCTGATTCACGTCAATTCTTAAAGTTCCCAGGTTTGGCTGTTCTAGGAGATTCAGTAAATAATCTCGTTGATTTTGAACTTTAATGACTCGTTGTTTTATAGTTTGTGCATCCATTGTTATCTTCCTGTCTTCAAGTCTCCTCTACTTTAATCTACGGTAAGCCGCCTTTTGAAGTGTAGCGCAAACCAGCCGTTGAATCACCTATGGTCTTCCCTAAGTTGTTCGTGATCACCGATGATAGAAAAACTAAGGTACTAGGAATTCATCACGAACTAAAATCATGTTACGCCAATTTTCTTTGGGAACGCTAGGTATAACCATCGGCGGTCTTTTAACTATCATGGGTTTTGCTGCCTACGCTGCTGACTATGCCACACTAAATCTTGCAGGTTTTTTTTACGGAATTCCTCTTCTACTAGGAGGACTTGCACTCAAAGCTAACGAACTTAAGCCTGTACCCTTCAGTGAACCTACGACGCCACAAGTGTTAGCACTGAGAAATCAGCAAGCAACTTCTACCCAAAATCAAATTCGCCTAGACATTACTCGATATTGCTACGGTCAAGACGGGCATTTAGATAAAGCGCTTTCATTTCTAAAGCTTGGTTCCACAGACAATGAGATACCAGTTGTCACAGGATTGCGAGAAACAGAAATCAATGGAGCTTATACTTTAATTTTGGAATTTGATTCGCCATTACTACCAATTGATGTATGGCAACAAAAACAGGAAAAAATGACCAGTTTTTTTGGTCCTGGAGTAGAGGTAAAAGTGACACAGCCAGAATCAGAAAGAATTGAACTGGCGCTGATTACGAATCAAAAATAGTTATTAGTCATTAGTTTTTAGTTGTTTACTAATGACTAATGACTCATCTTTACTTTTCTAGGCGAACTGCGTACCATTGCAAATACTGCCCAGGACCAATATCCAACTCGCAACTCGTGTCGATTAAATATTTTGCTTGCCCTTCTGTTGAATCAAAAGAGTGTAAATCGAGTGGCAAATCCTCAAATTTAAATTTTTCTAAAATTCCCTTAAGCTTTTCTAACAACTCTGGAGCAGAAACAATTTGTTCTGGTTGGTTCGTTTCTAAAACAACAAAATAATCCTGCTGATACATTAATGAATCTGGCATATACAAAGTTTCATGACTTTTAAATATGTTTTTTTCAAAAATAAAAGATTGTTCCTTGTAACTTTTTAGCTCTTTTTTTTAAATAATTTAGTATTTGTATAATTATATAATAACCCTATTTGATTTGTGAAAAAAAAACGGCTCAGATTGCCGACTTCTTTAAGAAGTCGGCAATCTTGTAGTAGACAACTCAATTGGCACGAAGGCGATCGCCTTTATATAGCAATTAAGTCCTAGGACACGCCATCGCCCTCTGTCGCTTGTGTTCCAAAGTGGATTTAGAAATCGAATGTTGTGCGAAGCACACCTACATACTGCGTATCATTTCTGCTGTTGTTTTCCGGGTTCAAAATCACCCAGAAACCAGGAGTCACTGAAATGTTGTCGTTCAGTCGCCAGCGGTAGAATGCTTCGATGTGGTAAGCGTTGTCTCCCTCTTTACGCACATCGCTGCTAGACACCCGTGGTGGCACACCAAAAAGAATTCCTGGCAGGTTGCCTTTACCGCCCACATCCGGAAACGACACGCCGATCGCCCCATACCACAGATTGGCATTATCACCATTGTTTACGAACAGAGAATCTGTTCCACCCCTACCATTGGAAATCTCACTGAAACCAGAGTTCTCGGCAGTTGCCCAGATATATCCACCCCAGGCGTGTATCTGAAACTGCGGTGAAAAGCGATAGTATCCCTGCGCACCGACAATGTTGCCGGAGGTCGCAATGCTGTTCCCAAAGGGTGAACTTGCCAAGATGCTACCTGTCCCGCCTGTGAGACCAACCTTACCACCAGGGGTGTAGCTATGAGAGTAGGCGATGCCAACTGCCCCTTGCTTGCCGTAATACACCAAGTGTGCTAATGCATTGTAACCGCCATTAAATACCCCGTTTTTTTCAAATGGAAGATTGGCGTTATCCGCCAAATACCCCAGAGTCAAAACCAGATCTTTCTTGATGTACCAATTAACAGCGGCACCGCCACCGCCTCGGCGGAAGAGCGGACTGTATTGCCCAAATAGTGAGGGAACCCCGTTTCCGTCATCTGCAATAGAGGCAGGAGTCACAGTGTCTGTGATGTCGGTGTAACCAATACCTGTAGGACCTACCACAAAGGAAACAGAATCACTTACGGGAAAGTAATAACGGACGTGGGGAATAGAGACATCGTTGTTGCTATCAGTGTCAAAGTTCAGTCGCGTCATCCCGGTACCCGTCACTGAGGCAATCTGACTGGTGCCATTGGAATTCAAGAAGTTGCCGAACTCCAGACGGACTCGCAACAAATCTTTGCCTGTGAAGCTGCTTTCAAAGTTGAGACGACCGCGATCTGCAAAATAGGTTTGGGATTCATCGCGATCGCCACCTACTCTGTTACCAAAGGTGTCGCTGACGGCGGTAATAATTTGAGCATTCAGCTTAGTCGTGGTGGAAAACTGCTGTTCCTCCAGGATTGCCGAACGTGCTTCCAGCGTATCTATCCGCCCGCGCAGAGTTGCCAGTTCTGTTGCAAACTCCTGTTGCAATTTTTGCAGTGTTGCCAAATCTTCTTGCCTGACTAAATCAGCAGTACCCGCTGCAATCAATTCGTTGAGCCGATTTAAAGCCGCATTCAAACCAGCCGCAAACTCATAACGAGTGAGCGATCGGTTTCCCCGGAATGTGCTATTAGAATAACCAGCAATGACACCATAACGCTCAACTAAAGACTGTAATGCTTGGTATGCCCAATCAGTTGGTTGCACATCTGATAACTGAGAAACAGAAGTTATTTGAGCTATTGCTTTATTGTTGACGGCGTTTTCTGACACCTTTGGAGAGTTTGGCACGGGCATCAGGCTGGGAGAAGTCTCAGTTTGTACTAAAAGATTGTCGGCTACAAGCTCTTTAGTGTTTGCATCAGTTGCAGAGTGAGAGCCAACTAGTTGGGGTAATTTAACGAAATCAGTATTCTGTTTATGAACAGTAATTGAGTTATTTGCAACTTCAATTCTTCCATGAATGTCTTGAGCACATAATGTCTCAATACCAATTAAATTGATTGTCAGGCTTACAACAATCAATCGCATTATTTTATGCATTTTTTTCATATTATTAGCCTTGACTTAATAAGTCTTATCTTGTTTTTAATGAAGTTTTGCAAACAAGTTGCTTCAAAATCGTCTCAAATTTAAAAGGGACAAGGCTTTTATATCAATTTTGTCTCTTGCCATTGGGTTTGAGTCACTTTTGCCCCTGTTGACGCCTTTGCCTTATTTATAAAGGCTTTGACGTTCCAGAAACTTCTAAAGTCCCACTAAACATTCACCAAGCAAATTACCGCTTACACTCCAACAGAAAACTTCACCTTCAATGACTACTTGGTAGTTACTAAAGATGAGGTTTACTATTGATTTAGCTTGGCAAAATCGCTGGATAAATGACTATCCAGTCAAGCTATCAGCAAATTCGAGACTCAATAAATCTAGCTTCTTTCCGTTACATTTCTTAAAGATTTTTGTTATATTTTAAAGAGTTCTATTTGCTTTTCTACTTAAGATCTAAAAAAAATTATATCTTAAGAACATCTAACTTTAGAGTGATAGAAAACCGATTGTTTTTAGATTTTATTGAGATTAAATAAACGTTAGTATAGGTTGATTAAGACAAACCGTTAGTCAAAAAATTGGAGCAAGCGATAGGTTTACTTGCTATTTCCTACCATGTCATCTCCAATAACTTAAATGTGTAGACAATTGTCTATAACGTTACAAGCTGACAAGTGGATTTAACTTGCACTTTTTGTGGGCTAGATTCCTTATACTGAACAATTCCAGCAGGAAAATTAAATATTGGCTACTGAATGTACCCAAAAAACGATGGAGTTGTTGAGTGCAAACTTATGGTGCAGAAGCAGGAAACCTGGCTCTCAAACTCCTGCCCTAGGGCGACTTGTATATAGCGGGCGGCATTGCTGCCAAGATTCTACTCCTCATACAGCAAGGGAATTTCATGCAAGCATTGCTGCACAAAAGGCAGATGAATTGTCTACTTGAGCGGATTCCTGTTCATGTCATCGTGACATCCTCCTACATCGAGATACAACCATGTCCTCCACTACTACTCGTCGTAAATCCAACACGTTCTATGTCATCCTGATTGCTGGTGCTGCCGCTCTTGGCGGCTTTTTGTTTGGTTTTGACACTGCTGTGATCAACGGCGCGGTTGCAGCTCTATCCAAAGCCTTTAACGCCAACAGTGTACTGACTGGTCTTGCCGTGTCCCTGGCTTTGTTGGGGTCTGCGGTAGGAGCCTTTTATGCGGGGAAGATCGCAGACCGTTATGGTCGAGTCAAGGCAATGGTGGTAGCTTCGGTGTTGTTTACCATCAGCGGCATTGGCTCCGGAATTGCCTTCGGAATCTGGGATTTTATCTTTTGGCGACTATTGGGTGGGCTTGCAGTCGGCGCTGCCAGCGTCATTGCGCCAGCTTACATTGCAGAATGTTCTCCCACCCATTTGCGGGGAAGGTTGGGATCTCTCCAGCAACTAGCGATTGTGGTTGGTATTTTCATTGCACTGCTATGCGACTACTTTATCGCTGTATCAGCAGGTTCAGCGGAATCACCATTTTTGTTTGGAATAGCCGCTTGGCGGTGGATGTTTTGGACGGAAATCCCTCCAGCCGTGCTTTACGGAATGGCAGCTTTAATGATTCCCGAATCGCCCCGGTACTTGGTTGCCCAAGGACGGGAGCCAGAAGCTGCTAACGTTCTGACCAAGATTTTGGGAGGTGACGTGCGCTCAAAAATCGAAGAAATTCGGCAAACAGTTATGCGAGAGCGCCAGCCTACGTTTTCTGACCTCTTAGGGAGAAATGGCGGACTGCTCCCTATTGTTTGGATAGGAATAGGTTTATCTGTACTCCAGCAATTGGTTGGTATTAATGTAATCTTCTACTACAGCAGTATTTTGTGGCGCGCAGTCGGGTTTTCAGAACAAAATTCCCTAACGATCACGGTGATCACAGCAGCCGTAAACATTATTACTACGCTAGTGGCGATCGCCTTTGTGGATAAATTTGGTCGCAAGCCGTTGCTCATTCTAGGGTCAATCGGCATGACTTTGACCTTGGGGACCTTGGCTTCTATTTTTGGAACTGCTCCGGTGGATGCTGCTGGCAACCCTACTTTGAGCGGTTCAGCGGGTATTGTGGCTCTTTTAGCAGCCAACCTCTATGTGTTTTGCTTCGGTTTCTCCTGGGGACCAGTGGTCTGGGTGCTGTTGGGAGAAATGTTCAATAACAAGATTCGAGCTGCTGCACTTTCAGTCGCTGCTGCAATGCAATGGGTTGCGAATTTCGTCGTTTCCACGACATTTCCTCCCATACTGCAATATTTCGGGCTAGGTGCTGCTTATGGTCTGTATACAACAGCGGCAGCTATCTCGTTGTTTTTCGTTCTCTTTTTTATTAAGGAAACCAAAGGAATTGAGTTAGAAGATATGTGATTCGCATCGAACTTGTGGGACTTTTTGACATACTCCCCGCCCTAAAAGGGACGGGGATTCTAGGCTCAAACAGCAATTGCAGGCACAGCCCGTCTTACATCGCCTAACCCAACAGTTGATGCCCCAACTGCACAAATATTCTTAGCTGCGTTCTCGTCCCTCCCGTTCACCGACTCACAGGATGGACAACGCCACTCTCTTATAGACAAATCCAGTTTTTCTAGAACGTGTCCACAATTAGAACAAGTCTTGCTAGACGGATACCATTGATCTATAAATATGACCTGCTTGCCTTTCTTTTTGGCAATCCACTCTAGAATTTGTAGAAATTCCCCAAAGGCTAGGTCTGAGATTTTTCGTCCCCAAAGACGTTGCATCCCTTTAAGATTGAGTGTTTCAAAACATAGCACATCAAACTTATTAGTTAAGTCGTGTGCTAACTTCCAAAACCAATCACGTCTGGCATTACAAATATCCTCATGCTTGCGTACTAAATTCTTTCTAGCCCGTTCTCGATTGGACGACCCTTTTAGCTTTTTGGAATGTTGTTTACTCGCTTTCTTAATGGTGTTGAGAGACTGTTTAAGAAATTGAGGAGATTCAATACTGGAGCCGTCAGAACAGGTGAGGAATGTCTTTAAACCAAAATCAAATCCCGCTATTCTACCAGTCGTGAATTTGATTTCTGGTTCAGGTACATCGTCAACCACGACAACCATAAACAATTCACCCAACGGTGTGCGTTTAACGGTTAGAGTTTTGACTGTCCCCTCTATCTCCCTAGATTTCCAAAATTGATAAACTCTGTTCCCAACCTTAACTCGATTACCACTTAGAAACTTGTATCCTGCTTGCTTTAGGGTGAATGATTTATACTTCTTGACCTTCTTGAATCCCGGCGGTTTAACTCCTTTTTTGCTGTGTTTAAAAAATAACTGGTATGCTTTCTCGATGCGTTGACAGATATCCTGTACTGCTTGAGAACCCACTAATTGCCAGAACCGGTTACGCTTCCGCAATTTGGCAATATGAGACTGAAGTTTCGCACAATTCAAATGCTTACCCCACATCTTGTAGTACCGACGATGCAGAGCAATGCAATGGTTAGAAATCATCCCAGAAGCGTTAATCATTCGCTTGAGGTGTTTATTTCGTTTGTGTTCGTACAACTTAAATCGTAGTGTTCTCATGATACTATCGTACACAATAAAGCTGTACAATAATATGAAGAAACGATTAGATTTTAGAGTAGAAGAGTATGAACTTCAAATTCTTGAAGACTACTGCTCCGATGTTGGCAGAACAAAAACTGATGTATTAAGAGAACTCATCAGAAGTCTGAAGACAAAGAAAAAGCCGCTCCTTTAGGACGGGGCTTTAGACCCATTTTTTCGGTAAAAAGCTGGGACGAAATGAGTCTAAAGACAAAGCAGTACATAACACTCACTCCTAGTGCGTGGCAAACATTACACGAAGGTGCCAAGGAACAAGGAGTAAGTGCCAGAGAACTCATTGAGTGTTGGGCGAGAGAGTGACAAGAACTGGGACACCTTAGGTGGAGAATGTCCCAGTTCTTGTCCGCCATTCATCCCACACTCCCCAAAGCGGGTGAGATGTGGAGCTTCTGGCGAGCTAGCTAAAGTTCTGGTAATCTCTGATCAAAAGCCGATGGCGGGATTTGAACCCGCGACCGCTCGATTACGAATCGAGTGCTCTACCACTGAGCCACATCGGCACACATTAAAAGATAATAGCTCATGACA
Source organism: Kalymmatonema gypsitolerans NIES-4073 (assembly GCF_002368435.1). Classification (GTDB taxonomy): domain Bacteria; phylum Cyanobacteriota; class Cyanobacteriia; order Cyanobacteriales; family Nostocaceae; genus Kalymmatonema; species Kalymmatonema gypsitolerans. The sequence goes on along the minus strand of NZ_AP018268.1, from coordinate 8,559,169 downwards.
CAACCAAATAGCAAAAATCGTATGAAATCAGAACAATATGCCCGTCTTAAGGCAGAAATAGCAGCCCCCTATCGTGGCTTACGGCAATTTATCTACATTGCTTGTGGTGCTTCTGGCTTTATCGGCGCACTCATTTTTTTTTCTCAGCTACTTGCGGGACGTGATGTTGACAACGCTTTGCCTAACTTGGCACTTCAAGTAGGAATTATCACTTTAATGGTTTTTCTTTGGCGTTGGGAGCAGCGCAAACAACGACGCCCCTAAAACCCTTTCATCAAATGAATTACAAGCTTTTACGATGGCGCAAAGCGTCCGCTGAGTCCTCCGGTGCCGCCAGGCTTACGCGATGGGATCTTATGCCTTTAGAGAAGTAAGCTAATAAAAATACTGTTATCCCCATCATACCAAAGTTCCAGTAAGTCGTAGTTAGAGCGGTTGTGCCGATAATAAGCAAGCAAAATAAGCTGTATTTAACCTTCATTCGTACTTACTTTTTCTAAACAAAAGATTCAAACTTTTTCCACCAAAGGTCTGCGTTTGGAAACTAAGAAATGAAAATTAATGGCTGAGACACTTGCAGATAGGAAGTGCATAATTGACTTTGAAAAACAATACCTAAGATAGGCTCGGGTTTTGATTTAGCTCACTGACAAGACGTTTTGGAGAACTTTCGTGCATATCCACAAGTTAAAAAGAGAAGTACTCTTGGCTCAGCCTAATTTTACTTATTCCTACTTATCTTCTCTATCAGCCTTAAGCTCACGCACGCATTCTTGTGCAACACCTACAGCAAGTCCCAAGCTGGCACCAATTAAGGTATATCTATTGTGCAAGTCCTGGTAGTACTGACCTTCAAATTTAGGTTGATTAAAGCCACGCTGACCAATTTGAGCAGCAGCCAAACCGATAACTGCGCCAATTAGACCAGTCATAACACCTGAGAAGATGATTAACCTGATATTCATAGAACAGTAAATACTAAACAGTGAACAGTGAACAGTGAACAGGTGGTTGTTTACCCATAACTGATAAGTAGGTCGGCACAAATATACATTTTTTGTTTCTAGTAAGCGCTTTAGCGCTAAAGCGCTTACTACAAGCGTTTCACGTCAATTTACACTTGTTTACATAAATTTCTTTAATCACGCCGACCTACTTAACTGATAACTGATATAAAGACTAGTGGTGCAAGAAGAAAGAGTAAAACAGAAAGGCAACAGTGATCGTAAACAAAATGTGGTTTATCCAATCGTCTAAATTCCATTTTTTGAACATCCGTGTTACCTCTATAGACAAACGTGAATCTTCTTCTACCACATGACATTATTTTACATTCAAGGCTTTTTGTGGAACTGGCAAATTTACAGTTAATAATGTTAATAATGTCGAAGTTACATGACCATTTCAGCTAATATGACAAAAGAACAGCCTGAGTGTTCAACCCGGGCTGCGTGACGCCATCAACACCTTACTCCTCTTGTGGACTAGCCTGAAATGTAGAAAGAGCTTGTTCCTTGTCCTGCTGAGACTGTGGATACTCTGTCGGGCTGGGCTTGCCAGGTTTACCCGGTTTCAAGAAGCGCTCTTCTTGGTTCTTGATCACGACATACAGCACTGGAACTAAAAACAAACTTAAGATTGTCGAAATCAGATAACCACCAAATAGCGCTGTTCCCAAAGACCAACGGCTCGTTGCCCCAGCGCCAGAAGCTATCACCAAGGGCCAAAAACCAACGAAACCAGAGATAGCAGTCATGAGAATTGGTCGCAAGCGTTCCTCAGAAGCGCGGATTGCTGCCTTAGTGATATTCATCCCTAACTCTACCAACTGGTTAGCAAATTCCACGATCAGAATCGCGTTTTTACTTGCTAAACCAATAAGCATCACCAGCGCGACTTGGGCATAGATATTATTGTTAATTACAGGCCAAACGCCGCCTGCTTGGAAAACATTAGCGCGGAACAGGACTGCACCAAGCGCACCCAAGATTGCCAGAGGTACGGTAATCATAATGATGGTGGGATCGACGTAGCTTTCGTACTGCGCCGCTAACACCAAGAAGACCATGACAAAGGCTAAGCCAAAAATGATGGGTGCTGCACCGCCAGAAGATTTCTCCTGCAGGGCAGTCCCTGTCCAAGCGAAGCCAAACCCCGGTTGCAAAACTTCGTTGGCAACCGCTTCCATTGCTTGGATTGCCTGTCCGGTACTGTAGCCTGGTGCAGGACCTCCTTGAATTTTGATTGACGGATAGACGTTGAAGTGAGTGACGACAGGCGGGTAGGTCATTCTTTCCAATTGCACTAAAGAACTCAGTTGGACGAGATTGCCATCTTGGGAGCGCACGTACAGGCGACTGAGGTCTTCAGGATTGGAGCGGACTGTCCCCTCTGCTTGGGCATAAACCCGATACAGTCGTCCACCAAGCACGTATTGGTTGACATAGCTTGCACCCAGGTAGGTCTGCATAGTGCTGAAAATATCACTGACCCGGATGTTCTGTGCCTTGGCTTGGTTGCGGTCGATGGAGATTTGCATCATCGGGGTATCAAAGGTGAATTGGGTAAAGACACCTCCGAGTTCCGGTCGCTTCTGAGCCGCAGCGATCACGTTTCGGGTATTCTCGATCAGTACTTCCATCGGCAGGGCTTGTCTATTTTGGATATACATCTCAAAGCCACCTGTACTACCCAAACCATCCACAGGTGGTGCATTGACGGCGATCGCTACTGCTCCCGGAATTTTTTCCCGCAACCCTTTATTGATTTTTTGCAGAATGCCAAAGACTGAATGCTCAGCACCACGGCGCTCTTCCCAATCTTTCAACTTGACGAAAAATAGCGTCTTGTTACTAGCGTTCCCCTCAAATCCAAAGCCAGCGTTCCCGACGACATGCTCAACTTCAGGTAGTGGCTGCACCACTTCCTCAGAAATCTTCTTCACGAGATCAACGCTGTAGTTGAGAGACACCCCTGGTGGCGCTTCGACAATCGCAAAGAAATAGCCTTGGTCTTCTTCAGGGATAAACCCTTGAGGAGTTGTCTGGTAAATCCAACCTGTCGCTACTAAACCCGCAATAAACACTGGAATCACGATCCAGCGAACCCGGATCAGGAATTCCACAATATTGACGTATCCCCCCTTGAGCCAATCAAACACCCGATTAAACCAGCGGAAAAACAAGCCCAAAGGACCGTGGGCTTCCTGCTGTCGCCGCATGATGATGGCTGACATACTCGGAGAGAAGCTGAGGGCGTTGAAGGTCGAAATGGCAATCGAGAAAGCGATAATCAGTGCGAATTGCTTGTAAACGATGCCGGTTGTACCAGGAAAGAAGGTTACGGGGATAAATACTGCCATCAGTACCACTGATGTCGCGATGATTGCCCCGGTGAGTTCCTCCATCGCATCTAGGGCGGCTTGCATTGGTTTCATGCCCTGCTCGAGTTTGGCAGCGATCGCCTCTACGACGACGATCCCATCATCCACCACCAAACCTGTTGCTAGGATGATGCCGAATATCGTCAACTGATTGAGGGTAAACCCAAACACATAGGCAAATGCCATCGCTCCAATCAGCGATACGGGGATTGCAAGCGAGGGAATAATCGTGGTGCGCCAATCTTGTAAAAAGATGAAGATGACTAGGAAGACGAGGGCGATCGCCTCCATCAAAGTTTTGAAGGCTTCATCGAGAGAAGCTGCGACGAACAAAGTATTATCTAAGCCGACCGCCGACTTTAATCCTGGCGGAAAATTCGGTTGCAACTCCGCCATTTTTGCTTTGATGGCGCTGGCTGTATTCCAGGCATTCGTGCCGGGCAGTTGGTAGGCTAACAAAATAACTGCTGGTGAACCGTCAAAGAGCGTCGTTGCGCTATAGTTTTCTGCCCCAACTTCGGCGCGACCGACATCTTTTAACCGGATTAGCGTGCCATCCTTGCCTGTTTGCACCACGATGTCTTCCGCTTCTGCGGGAGTAGTAAACCGACCGTTGGCTCGCAGAGCAATTTCATACTGCTGATCGGTTGGGGTAGGTTGCTGACCAATTCTCCCCGATCCAACCTGGATATTCTGTTCCAAAACGGCATTGATGACGTCCTGTGCCGTCAAATTTCTGGCAGCCAAGGCATCGGGATCAAGCCAGATACGCATGGCATATTTCCGTTCCCCGACAATTCTGATCGAACCTACGCCCTCAATCCGTTTGATTTCATCGAAGATTTGTCGGTCAACGTAGTTACTTAGGAAGACGTTATCGTAGATGAAGTTACCGTTTGCGTCTTTTTCCGAATAAAAGGCATAGGCGAGAGTAATGGTTGGAGACTGCTTCTGGGTAATCACACCAATGCGGTTGACTTCCTCTGGTAAGCTGGCTGAGGCGATCGCCACGTTATTTTGCACGAGGACTTGTGCCGTATTCCTATCCGTGTCCGTGGGAAAGGAGACGTTAATCGTGCTGTTGCCATCATTCGTCGTCTGCGAGGACATATACACGACCCGCTCCGTGCCGTTGATTTCCCGCTCTAGCACGGTGGTGACGTTTTCTTCTGCTGTTTTGGCATCAGTCCCGAGATAGTTAGCAGTGACAGTCACCTGCTTGAGAGCCATTTCTGGTAGCTTATCCAAGGGGAGGAGGGGAATACAGATTCCTCCGACCAAGAGAATAAGTACAGTACAAACTGTCGTGAAGACTGGTCGCTTAATGAAAATATCCGCAATACTTAGGAGCATAGCCTAGGAGTGATAGGGATCAAGTTGAGAGTGCGATCAATAGCTATTGACGATTAAGCTCAATAGAAATCTAATTGTGCTGACTTAAGACTCAGGCTGAATCGGAGAACCATCTCTCAGGGTCAGAATTCGCGTGACCGCAATTTGATCGCCTGGCTTGACTCCATCGAGCACTTGGTAGCTTTGACCTTGAATGGCTCCCAGCTTCACTGGCACGCGGCGTACAGTCTGTTTTGACCCTGCATTCTGGGCTACAAAGACAAAGCTCTGCGCCCCGATATTAGAGACAGCTACCGTGGGAAGCAAAACACCTGAACGTTCGTTCCAAATGACTCGTGCGCGGACAAACTGCCCCTCGCGTAAGCTGCCCCCCTTGTTGGAAAAGCGAGCCTTGGTTAAGACAGCTTGGGCACCTGTGTCTACCTCTGGGGAGATAAAGTTAATACTCCCGCTGACCAAGGGTTTTTTGGTATTGGGATCAATCAGCTCCACTGGTAGCCCGCGTCGCAGTTGTGAAAGGTAGTTGTTGGGAATTGAGATTCGCAGGTAAAGATTATCATTTTGAGTAATAGTCGTTAGGGTTTGACCAGTGTTAACGTAGTCTCCCACCTTAACGGGAAAATCACCCACTTCTCCAGTAATAGGTGCCAGCACCCGTTTAAACTGAAGCGACACGCGAGCAGTCGCTGTATCTGCCTCAGCTTGTCGGACGTTAGCTTGTGCTTGATTTAAGCTAGCTTTGGCAGCTTGTACCTGTTCCTCAGTGGCGCGGAGGGTGGCGATCGCCGTGTTTAGGTCTCTCTGGGCAATGTCTAACTGCTGTTTTGCTTGTGCCCCAGCAGACACCAGTTGCTGCGCCCTTTGGAACTGAAGTTTTTGAAGTTCTACGTTTGCCGCATCCCTCAGCCGTTGTGCTTCTTGTGCTTTCACTTGCGCCTGTGCCGTTCCATAAGCAGATTTGACTGAGTTGACTCTGGCAATGGCGCTATTCAATTCCGGACCGCTGCGATCAGGACGCAGCAGCACAATCGGCGTTCCTTGCTGCACTCGATCTCCTGAGGAGACGGGAATCGACTCTATCCGACCTTGGATCTCCGGCTGCAGTGAGACTCTCTGCTGAGCTTCCAGCCTACCCACGAACTCTGACACGTCTTGCACTGTGGTAGACTTCAATAACTGCAACTTCACCGGAGTTGGTGGCGGTTCGCTAGCTGCGGCAGAGGGTTTGCTCTTACCGCAGGCGCTGGTGAAAAAAGAAGCTAGAAGCGCTGGAAATAATAATTTACTTGCGAGTAAGACATCAGCTTTTTTAAACATATTTTTAACCTCAAAAGAATTTAAGTGAGGTGAAGGCAAAAATGAATACTTCTTGCAAGTTTTATGAATTTTGAATCCTTAAGTTTTGCTCTTGAGAAGAACGTTGGTTGCCCAACCGCTTGGATGGCAACAAGGTTTCGTCTAGTTTAAAGACTACATACAAGCAAGCGATTGAAGAAATAATTCGTCATTTTTGAACCAAAGGGAGAATTCCACCACCGTGAAGGATGACAGCCAATCGGTGCAGCCAGGGTGTAATCTAGGTCATCACACTTTAACCATTTGCCGTTCACGCGCCAGCCTACAACCTCGCCGAATTTCTCAATCACTGTATTATCTTGATTAATGGTGGTATCGAACGAACCTCCAACACTTTGATATCTCTGTATTTGCACACTGAAACCAAAGCGACCTTGGCTATATTTTGTCCACAAACTGTCTATCACCCGTAGTTCTTCGCAGGGAAACTCCCTCATATCATCCGGAGTGATCGCTGCCAAGTCGGGTTCTTTTGTGATTGCTTGGATGACCCGAATCGTTTCCCAGTCTGCCTCTCGTAGGTTCCCTGCTGCTAACAACTCCTGCAGCTTTTTGTATTTGTGGATATCGGCAACCAGTAGGAAACTCTCTTCTGATTTGGCAATGCGATCGCTGAGATTTGCTAAGAGCTGATTGAATTGTTGTAGCTGCACCTCAATCGCACTTAAACGAGTCGTGACTTCCGATTCATGCACTTCATTAGACATTGAAATCCTCACAAAGAAGCGGTGTTTTCAACTTTACTCGTCAGTAGCTAAATTCTTCATTCTTTAATAGGTACCGACAAATGACGGCGAGATTTGGTCATACCGAGTTGTTTAATTGCTATAGCCTTCTCATAATTGTGTACTAGTACACAAGATTGCATAAATCAACAAAAGAGGGCACCTTTACGTTAAGTAAATCAGCAATCAAATTGCATCGCCAGCGAAATAATTTTCTCCGATTACGATAGCGCTGTGCCAAGATGTAAAAAATCTTCAAACGGTTAATGTGTTGGCTAATAACACGTATTTTGACCTAGTTGTTTCCATCTTCACACTATTCGTGCAAAAGGTCTATTGTTAAACACCGCTTTAAGCAGTACTCATTGTGTCTTGTTGCTCGTCGTGTTATGTGCAATGAAAAACACACGGCTCATCCCTAGGAGTTTTCCTTGGTTGCTATGTACTCTCAAGTATGATCAACGGTGTCTGTCTCAACCGTTGATAATTTGATGGTTCTTTTAGGAGGTTGCTGGAACCACACAAAGGATTGGCTGTAAGCACAACCACCTTAAGGGGAAAATCAGCAGAAGCCAAAGCAGGTGGCATAGATTGATGCGCAAAGGAGTATTCATCTTTCATTACCAAGGCTGGTCGAGCAACACTCAGGCAGAAATTTTAGCAACTGTGGCTGCTAATCAGGTTTGTAGGCGAGGAGCGGGAACTTTGTCTTTCTACACCTAATCACAATAAAGTAGAGGTTTGGCATTTCATTGTCTTGTCCATTCTTGTGGTTCTTGTCATATTCTTGCTATTTCTTTAGGGAGATTTTGGGCGTTACAGTTGTGATACCAGTTCTATGTAAGCTTGCCCTTTATTCACCCATAGGCTTAATCGCCGGATCAGCAAAAGGCGTAAGCGCAAAGCGCAGGCTCCGCCAACGCGCAACGTGCCGTCTGGCATACCCAAGTTGGGGTGCTTCAGTAAAATTAATATTTATTCAATTTCTGAAATATAAAGAGAGAAAAAATAAAAAAATTATTAGAAAATCTCAACTTCAGCGAATTTACTGAGAAACTAAATATTGTTCAAACGGGGTCAGCTTATATAAAGACCCTGATTATAACCCTGAAATATTTAAAAGGGGTCAAAGTATAAATTTAAAGACCCCAATGTCAGTAAAAATGATAATATACCAAGCGCCAGACTCACTGTCAGTCATGGCGCTTTTAACTTTTAAATTACGGCACTCTTACCAAATACGGTGAAGGAATGGCTTGAGCGCTCCCTTTACTAACCAGTGCTTGGTAAACAAAGGCAGCAACTTCTGCCCTAGTTGCCTGACGATTAGGATTTAATTGCCCGACTGCGGGGTAATTTACCACGAGTTGCCGTGCAGTGGCTGCTGCTACTGAATTGGTAGCATAGTTAGGAATTTGGGAAGCATCGCTGTATACGGAAAGGACATTCTGAGTATTCGCAGATAAACCCAAACCGTTTGCTAATGAGACGAGTACCTGCACTCGCGGAATTTGTTGCTCTGGTTTAAAGGTACGGTCAGGATACCCAGAAACAAAGCCACCTTGGTACGCAGATTGAATCACCTTGGAAGCCCAGAAGTTGCTGCTAACATCGTTGAAGTTAATGGCTTGGCGTTGCCCTGTTGGTGTAAAGGCTTTGGTCACAATAGCGGCAAATTGGGCACGCGTAACAGGTTCATTGGGTTTAAAAGTCCCATCGGGAAATCCAGCAATAATATTTTTAGAAGCTAGAGCTTCGATGTAGCTTTTTGCCCAATAATTTGCAGGCAGATCCTTGAAGGCGACTGGACCGCCTGCTGGTGGCTCAACAGTAGCGGCAACAAATTCGACTTGACCAAGTATGCGCTTCGGGTCAATATCATTGCCAATAGCGACAATTGTATTATTACCCTTGCTGTTGTTCACGTCATGGCGAGTGTTACTGCGGATCAGGTTACCGCCGGGATTTTCAGTGGTGCCAAGATCAGGTGAAGCATTAGTAATCACGACTATGCCATCGCGCTTGTTCTTTTGAATCACATTCTTACGCAGTACAGGCTTAGCGGATTCGGAGATAAACAGACCATCTTGGTTTTCGATGATCTGGTTTCCTTCTACTAAGGGTGTAGAAGTACCACCTATTGCTAGACCAAAACCGGTATCCTGAAACAAATTATTCCGAATCTGTCCTTGGGCTGATTTAGCAACTGAAATCCCGTTACCTTTGTTTTGAACAAAGACACTATTTTCAATTTTAGGATTACCTTTACCGGTGACAAAAATACCTTCTCGTATACTGTTGGTAAACGTACTATTTGTAATTGTGGGATTAGTTGATTCCACCCATATACCAGTGCCACGGTTTTCTGGGTTGGTGACTGTTACCCCTGTGATAACGCTATCGTTATCGGCACGAATAGTCATATTTTGCCGGGCAAAGGTGGGACTAATGTAAACGCCGCTACCTGTAATCAATACTGCCTGACCTTTGGTCGATTCGTCACCCCGCAGGGTCACACCTTGTTTGATAAAAAGTGGGAACGTTTCTCCACTTTCTTGGTTATAAGTACCAGGAGCCAGTTGGACAACCGTACCTGGTTGAGCCTGATTAAGAGCGTAGGTAATGGTTTTGTATGGCGTTGCTTCCGCGTTTCCAGCACCAGCACTGTCTGTACCAGTTTGTGGATTTACGTAAATAACGCTTGCAGTTGCGGGAGCTTGCGGCGTAACAGTTTGGGCAATCTCTTTGGTGTGCATAGCACCAGCATTGACCTCAGAACCTGGTAGCAGAAACCCACCAGAAACCACTAACAAAGCGGTTAGTCCTGCTGGCATCATAAGGCGTTTACCAGTTTGAATACGAAAATTTTTCTTTTGTGGAGTATCAAATCCCTGATGTGTCATCTTATCAATGATGTGCTGAAATAGTGTTAGTTGAATAAGGTGTCAATAACAGCAGGCGTTGCTGTAAAACTCATGCAAACTATAGCCGAAGACCAGCAGCTTGGCAGCTGAGTTCCCTATGTAAAGAATATAATTTGTTACACTCATTCACATTTAGTTTGCATATCAACAAAGGTTTGAGGGTGTAGCGTGTAGGCGAATTGCAGGATAGGGATATTTGATGCTTCCCTAACTTAATATCCCGTACCCTCAACCCTTTCTTCTAAACTCAACACCCCTCATCCGTACACAACTGAAAAACAAACCCAGTTTCTTTAAGAAGAAACTGGGTTTGTGGAAGTTATATAAAGCTGCAACTTATTGCAGTGGAATGTCGTCTAAAAAAAAGATAACTTTCACCGAAGTTAACGTAATGCGCTATCGATTATTGTCACTACGTCGCGCGTTATTTTTAGTCATTAGTATCTGTCTTCTACTCGAAGAGTGTTCCTGTCAAAGCAGCTGAACGAGTGGTACTTAAGTACCGCATCTTTCGCGAATCACTTTCTGTAGAGGAATTATCTACTTTTGCTGAAACTGGCAAACTCTCAAGGTCGTTGCAAATCAATTTAGCTTGATTCACGGCAAGATCCTAAACTCATTCGCAAGTATTTGTCGCAACCAGTAAAGGTAGATCCTGTGATTTTAGACAGGGTACTCAATAGCCCAATTGGTAACGCTATTCTAGACCAACTTAGTCAAGTGATTCACACACCTTCCCAGAAAGCAAACCGACAAGCTTTACGCTCCGCGTTGGTACTTTCTGCTAACGTTGATAAGCAAATGACACTGGTAGAAATCATGCAAAATTACCCGACTTCAGCAGTTGAAGTTGACGGAGAACGGTTGGAAAGCGCCTATCGTCAACTGGCTCGCTTACAAGGGAACTTACAAGATTTGCTTAGTTTTTAGTTATTAGCCTGACTTAAGTTATTTGTCTTTTGTTCTGACTAATAGCTAGTATGCTAATGTTTCTAAGGTTTCGCGCAAATACCGCTGTACCTGTTCCTCAAGGCGAAGCTTTTGAAATGGAGCATCGCGTTCTAATAGCCAGCGCTGGAAACCGGAACTAGCTGCGATCGCGCACTTTAAGCTATTCCAATTTTCACTATTACCAGTAAATGGGGTACCGCTAGAAGCTTTAATTCCAGCCATAGTTCCTTGTTCCTCAGTTTCAAAGGTCAATATATGAAGCAAACCTTAAAGAAGCCGCTCCTCTTTGAGCGTAAAATGCTACTCATTTTTCCAGGGTAAACTTCTATGGCAGCAAATTCTGTCTCATTAATCACTAAAATTTGCGCCTACTCACGGAAATTTCACATATACTTCACAATATATAGATAAATTGTAGCAAAAAAGCTTAAATCAGCTAAAAGGTAGGCTAAACCTAGCTCCTATGGAATCAACTAAATAACACTTATGAGTAATGGTTAAGCTTGCTCTTGATACTGCTGCCATATGAGCAGCAGGCATTTTTAATTTTTATTACCTAAACAAAAAATTTTTTACTGTTTGTTTATTAATCAGATTTTTTTAAACCAACGAACGCAATAGCAAATATTTGCACAAGTAGCGCCAACAGGAAAGGGTACAGGGTATTAGGAGGGGGACAGAGTGCAGGGAAGTAAAACTTATCTATCACCTGTCACCTGTCACCTGTCACCTGTCACCTATCACCTTTCATTAACTCCCTGTCTAGTAGATGAAAGAGTACGGCGCTTGGTCACCATCTGGAAGCCTTCGATGATGTCACCTTCAGCCCATTCATTGTATTTGTCAATGCCGATACCGCATTCGTAACCTGAGTTAACTTCGCGGACGTCTTCTTTCATTCGCTTGAGCGAGTCAAGGACGCCTTCATAGATCACCTTACCGTTACGACGCACTCGCACTTTGCAGTTGCGGGTGAGTTTGCCAGACTGCACGTAACAACCGGCAACGGAACCACGACCAACTGGGAAGACTGCACGCACTTCGGCTTGACCCAAGTGTTCTTCCGCCAACTCTGGCTCCAATAGACCTTCCAAGGCTCCTTGGATATCTTCTATAAGTTTGTAGATGATGTTGTATTCTCGCACATCTACACCAGCTTCATCGGCGGCTTGTCTTGCGCCACTAGCGTAAGTGGTATTGAAGCCAACGATGACAGCTCCACTAGCTGCGGCTAAGTCGATATCCGTTTGGGTAATTTCACCAGCAGTTGCCATCAACAAGCGGATTTGTACCTCGTTTTGGGGAATTTGCCGCAGCGATCCCACAATGGCTTCTACTGAACCTTGTACGTCTCCTTTCAAGATCAGGTTGAGTTCTTTCAACTCGCCTTCTTGAGCTTGAGCCGAGATACTTGTCAAGGTAATACGTCCCTGCATGAGGCGGGATTGACGCTGTTTATCGGCGCGATCGGAAGCAATTGACCGTGCTTGTTTTTCGTTGCTGAAGACCTCGAATTCATCGCCTGCTGCTGGTACATCACTTAAGCCCAACACCTCAACAGCGAATGAGGGAGTAGCCGCGTCGACTCTTTTACCTCTATCATCCACCATTGCCCGGACTTTACCGAACGCTGAGCCAGCTACCAACAAATCACCAACGTGTAGGCTACCGTTCTGAATCAGCAGGGTCGCAACTGGTCCCTTTGCCTTATCTAGGTGAGCTTCAATCACGGTTCCTTTCGCGAGTCGGTCTGGGTTAGCAGAAAGTTCTTCTATTTCTGCTACCAAGAGAATCATCTCTAGGAGTGTATCGAGGTTTTCACCTTTAATGGCGCTCACGGGAACCATAATGGTGTCGCCACCCCATTCTTCTGGCACCAGAGCATATTCCGTTAATTCTTGCTTCACACGCTCAGGCTGTGCTTCTGGTTTGTCAACTTTATTGATGGCAACCACGATGGGAACTTCAGCCGCTTTGGCGTGACTAATTGCTTCAACGGTCTGAGGACGGACGCCATCATCGGCAGCGACAACCAAAATAGCAATGTCGGTCACTCGCGCTCCACGCGCCCGCATAGCTGTAAAGGCTTCGTGACCAGGGGTATCCAAGAATACCACTTGTTGAACCTTGCCATCGTGTTCCACATCTACGTGGTAAGCTCCGATGTGCTGGGTAATACCACCTGCTTCGCCAGATGCCACCTTGGTTTTGCGAATCGAGTCAAGCAGCGTCGTTTTTCCGTGGTCTACGTGACCCATAATTGTCACAACTGGCGGACGGCGATGGAGGTATTCCAGGTCTGCCACGTCTATCATTTCGGTGACTTTGCGGGCTTCTGCTTCTCGTTCGACGGTTTCGACTGGTATTTCCAACTCGTTGGCGACCAGTGTAATTGTCGGAATATCCAGGTTTTGGGTGATACTCACCGCCATGCCTTTCATGAACAGGATTTTCACAATCTCTGTGTCAGCCATCGCCAAGGCTTCAGCCAGTTCTTGCACTGTCATCGGGCCTGTGACTTCCAGTATTTCTGGACGATCAGGCTTTTGTTCCGTTTCGCGGCGACGGTTTTGGTTTTGCTCGCGAGAGGAAGGTGGCTTTTTACCTTTAGCAACTGGCGCGACAACTGTGGCTGCTACAGGTTGTGTTGGCTTGGCAGCTTTGGGTTTGGGCGGACGGGCGATCGAGAGGCTGACTTGGATCGTCGCTGGTATGTCCAGTCCCTCTTCTTCTAGTAAATCTTCGTCCTCAAACTCATCAACTATCGGCTTGAGACGTTTGCCTTTAGCGGCTACCTTAGCCTTAGCTGACTCTTTAATTTCATCTATTTCTTCTTCTTGCCACTTCTTACCGCCTTTATTAATTTGACGTGGCGGTGTTGGGCGCTTGAGTTCAAGGACTTCATCAGTCGTAGTCGTCGTTACTGCATCATCGTCTTCCTCCTCTTGCCCGACCTGCGGTTTGGTGGGTGAGATGACGCGCATCGGTTTTGGAGGAGTCGCAATCAGCGACGCACCCGCACCTACTGGCTGTTCACCAGAACGTACTACTGGTCTTGCGGGTCGTTGGGATTCTCCTACTATTGCAGGTGCAGAAGGTCTATTCCCCCTTGGCTCGGGTCTACCCGGCGATGGACTAGAACGCACAGGTTTTTCTGGTTTTGCCGATGGAGCAGCCTGTGGTTCCCCTGTTGTCGGTTTGTTGACCTTTTGCGGCTTAACTTGGTCGCGATCGCGTTTGAGAACCGGTTTTTCGCTGACCGTCGGTTGGGGATCATCTGCTGGAGGGTTCGTGTCGTCCACACCAGCAGGTCTTGTCGGCGGGGCAGACAGTTGCGGTTTTGGGGGTCTTTCCGCTTTTGCTTTTGGTACTGCTACTTTTTCTGGTTTTTCCGCTGCGACTTTTTCAACCGGCTGAGTTGTATTGCGTGCTTTGTCTTTATCCGCGTCTGTCACAGCACTTTGTTGAGGTGTGGTCTCAGACTGATTCCGGGGTACAGGTCGAATTGGTGCCGTCGGCTTCATTGGTGAGACTGGGGTAGCGAAGGGATTAGGGGGTGAAGGAGGATTAACTTCAGAAGCAGCTTGTATATTGGTAGCAACCGACGCCTCTGGGGCGTTAGAGATGGGGTTTTTCAAAACTTTAGGTTTGCGAATCTCCAAAATTTGTTGTTTATTAGGTGCAGCTGGTCGGTTACGTCCACCATCTTGTGATGAATTAGGTCTATGGCTGTTTGCGCCATTATCCCTTTGCAGCGTCACGCTTGTCGCCGCAACTTTTTCTGCTTGAGTCCGAATGCGTTCTGCCTCGGATTCTGTAATCGTGCTGCTATGACTTTTGACCGCAATATTGAGCTGGTCGCAAATTGCTAATAGCTCTTTGTTATCCAAATTCAATTCCTTTGATAATTCGTAAATTCTAACTTTGCCGTTGTTCATCCACTCTTCCCCTTTAATTTACAGTTTTAGCGGATGGTTGCCTGGTTGGCGACATCTCCATCCTTCGATTACTGTGTTAGGTTGCCGTTTCTGATGAATGCCGGTGTGCCTCCATTCAGGAAAGAGAGATGTTTCGGGTTATTGCTTGCATCCCCACCAGAAAAGATGGTTGACGCCGTGCGCTTGAGCGCTACCAGGTTGCCATTCTGTACTTTGTTGTTTTGCTGATTCTGAGTCTTCCACGACACAATCGAGTAAAACTTGTTAGGAGTCTTGCTTCGCCCCTTTGGATGACCAAGAGCAATGCTAACGACACCCTTTTACTATTTTGGCACTACATGAGCGATAAAAGAGGGTGTGTTCATAGCACGATTTATTCGGCTCTCAACACAATTCCTCTGGAAATTACCACTACAACGTAGTTTTATTTTAAATTAAGTTTGTTTTTGGTTATTGCTTAGAGATAGGCGCTGCCACAATATGTGGTACAGTGCTTCTGGCACTGATGCACGTAGCGATCGCCCTAGTCTATTTTTTTTTTGAGCTGCCACTAGACAACTCTGTTGCGGACAAATATAGGCAGAACGCCCCATGCCCTCATCTAATTGTACCTGTCCTGAAGGAAACACGCGGACAATTCGCCAGAACTCTTGTTTTAATCCTACTTGTCGGCAGCTCATACAACGCCGATAATTTGGTTTCATAACTGAGTGCTCTTGATAAGCGAGGCTTAAGTGCTACTTTTGAGTCGCTTGAAATGACTCTACGCAAGCAACGCTCCTCCTCAAAGCTCCTCCTTGCTCAAAATAGAGGACTGGGGAAGTCCTGCTCGTTTTACTCTTGGTCGTCATTATTATCCTCAAAAATTTCCTCCTCCAACAATTCTTCTTGATTTTCATCATCGAATTCCTCTTCGTCTAAGTCATCTACTTCTGGTGTATATTTTGCTCTTGCTGCTGCAAACTTAGTATCTTCTCCTGCGTAATCATACTTAGCTTTATCTTTGATATCAATCTTCCAACCTGTCAGGCGAGCTGCTAAACGGACATTTTGTCCTTCTTTACCGATCGCCAGACTCAATTGGTCTTCTGCTACCAGTACATGAGTTTGTCTGGTTTCGGGATCCATCAGCCGAACCTCATCTACCCGTGCGGGGCTGAGGGCATTGGCAATGTAGGTCGCAGGGTCTGGAGACCAGCGAATCACATCTATTTTTTCGCCGCGCAATTCGTTGACTACCACTTGAATCCGTGATCCCCGTGCTCCAATACAAGCACCTACTGGATCTACATCGCGATCTAGAGTGTCTACAGCAATTTTAGTCCGAGGTCCGACATGACGAGAAGGGGGATTTGCCTCTCGGGCAACAGCCACAATCCGCACAACTTCATCCTCGATTTCTGGCACTTCGTTAGCAAACAAATAAACCACCAAACCTGCATCGGCTCGTGATACTAGTAACTGCGGTCCCCGTTGCTGACCTTGAGAAACTTTTTTGAGATAAACCTTAAACGTAGCATTTGCCCGATAATTATCATTAGGCAATTGTTCGCGCTTGGGCAATTCGGCTTCTACTTCCGGCTGACCAAAGCTACTGCTGACCGCCATAATTACCGATTGTCTTTCAAATCGCAAAACTCTTGCTTGTAAAACTGTTCCTTCTAAGTCCTGGAACTCTTCTTGCACCATTTGGCGCTGTTGATCCCGCAGTTTTTGCGCCAACACCTGCTTGGTTTGCATCGCCGCCATCCGACCAAATTCCCCTTGATCCGGGGTGACATCCAATACGACTTCCTGTCCTAATTGCGCTTCGTCTCCTCCCATGTCCTGAACTTGTTGCAGAGCAATTTCATGGTCAGAGTTGGTGACTTCTTCAACTATCGTTTTGGTAGCAACAACGCGAAAGCCTTCATCATCAACATCTAGTTGGACATCAAAATTCTCAAAGTAATCTTCATCGAACTGTTTTCGCTCCAAGTTTTGGGCACGACGATAACGTTCGTAACCTTTAAGTAGTGCTTCTCTTATAGCTGATTGAACTGCAATACGAGGTAAATTACGCTCGCGACTTATATTTTCAATTAAATCTTTTAATCCGGGTAGAGTAACCATTGACATAAGCAATCTCCTTATAGCGCTATGCAAAATATGATCAGCTTTTAGCTGTTAGCACTCATGAGTCATGGATCATTAGGAACCATAAACGACAAATGACATACACACCCCTAACGTGGTTTCCGGTAGGGTTGGACAAATGACGAAGAACAAAAAGCTAATAGTTAGTAGCTGATAGCTCTTTTATCGCCGCTCATCGAGCTGCACCCTGGTAATCAAGGAGCGAGGAATTTGGACGACACGGCCTTTTTGGTTTAAATAAACTGCTGTCTCATCCCGGCGAATCAACTGACCATTCCACTCTTGCTGTCCTTCGTAGGGTGGCGAAGTCTGGACAATCACAGAAAATCCCTTGAAGGAAATAAACTCTCGGTCGGTTGTCAGTTGTCGCGAAATACCAGGACTGGACACTTCCAACACATAAGCATCTGGAATAATTTCCGTCGCATCTAAGGTAGCTTCTAAAGCACGGCTCATTCTCTCGCAGTCATCCAACCCAGTGTCCTGTAGAGGATTGCGAATGTCTACGCGTAAAATTGGCGGACGTTGGTTCGTATGAAAAACCACGCCAACTACTTCTAATCCCAGTTCTTCTGCCACTGGGGTCGCCAATTCAATAATTTGTGGTACGAGAGGGTGAGTCATGCGGCTATTCCAACAAAAAAAGTGGGCTATTACCCACTTCCTGCGATAGAGATATCTTCCAAGAAGTCTACAGACGAACTTGTATAAGTTCGCCTTTGATCTAAGTTTAGCGCATTTTTTTTGGAGCGAGAACCAAAAAGCGATTTTTAATCATACGTTGTAACTCTTTATTGTACACTTTTTCATCCCCAAAACAGTGCTGAGCTAATTCCGGCAGATGCCTCTGACTCAACCCGAACGGTTTCACAACTAAAGAAAACAGCAGATGGTTACAAGACGAAATCATCACATTGCCAATCGTCGCAAAGACTTTCATCTCAAATGCCCTGTCAAGCTTTGTGACGAAGCTCAAACCATCTTTGCACAAGATCTTAAGACCATAGGACTTAACAGGGGAACGGAACGCTCGCCCAAGATTGCACTAATGGGTCTTTTCTAGCGTTCTTGTCTTTATTGCAATAGGTTTGGGGGAACTTCCGCACGCGGCTGGCAGCTTTAGCAGGAGACGATAACTACTCTCGAAAAGTAACAATCAGCTTCCTTCTCTACGCACCAGCGCGGCAGAGTTTTTGTCTTGTACAGGCGGAACTGACGGCTGTCTTCGTAGCTGCTTGGTTTGTTCCAGAACTTTCCACAGATCCTCTTGTGACAGGCGTTGGACGTAGTTGAGCTTCACTTCCTCTAAAAAGTCAATAAGTAAATTCTGAATTTCTGAGAGGACGTGTTTTTTCTGCATTTCTGTTCCCAAGGCTTCGCTAAAGCGTTGCAAGAGTTGACTCGAAAGTTTAGCGCCAACTGGATCCTCTGTTGCGCTGACGATCGCACCATAAAGGTTAGCAGTGATTTGGGTTGCCAGTTGGTCGCTCAGTTGAGTTTGCATCACCTCTAGCCCTGGTAAGGAGTGCAGGTTGCGATACATCGGGGCTTGTGTGATGGCGCTTTCGATATTATGGCGCAAAATAGCAGCTATTTCGGGTTGGATTTTTGGCAGCACTTGGTAAACAATTGTTTTTACCAAAATAGATCCAATTGCTTCTACTTCATTAATATTATTGATATCTATGTAGGAACGCAGGTTTTCGTTTTGTGACAGCCAATGTTTTAGCTCGCCGCGTTGAATAGACCCCTGAACCTGGTTAATAACCCGCACTACGACAATTTCTGTGATTTCTTCGGCAAAATTCGCGACAATTCCTTGATGAATTTGCTGGCGTAGTGGATGGAGATTTAATAAACGTGCGTGGTCGAGGCGAATTAATACAGGTATAACTCGTAAAATTCGCCAAAATGGTAGCAGCAAAAATAGGTCGTACCAACGCCACAAAATCGCATTTGACCAGCTAAAATCAGGGTGCTGACGTTTGATATAGAAGCTACGCGCTAGTAACTCTACAGCAAATAAAATCACAAATGGTAAGTCAATTATCCAAAACTTATCAATGAATTCACCATTTTCTCCGATACTTCGGTAGTAGTTGGTGATAATTAAAGGACGAATTTTTTGGTTAAAAAAATTAATTTCTTGGTTCCAGCCACGTTTTGATAAATACGCCTGACTCCAGAACGTCGAAAAGGCTTGCTTGGAAGATTTAACGCCTATGCGATCGCGCATCCGATTTTTGATTTTTTCCAAGGTACCACTTTTATCAACCCCCGCAAACGGGTTACTATCAATCATCTCATCACTAAGACGGCTGAGTTCCTCTAGTTTTTGTGCCACCTGAGGCGATTGCAACCCTGTTTGACTCACCTGTTCTGTAAGTGCGTCTACTGTTACCAGATAGTTTTCTGTTTCTCGATGAGGTTCAATCCCTTTAATTGGGTCGTATATTCGAGTAATTTGCGGCAAATTTCGTATGTAAAAATCTCGCCAAGGAACATAACTTAAATCAAATAAAACTAAGCCTAAATTAACAGAGGCAATTATTGCCATCAATCGCTCAAACCATAAGTTACGCCGTGTTAAAGGTTTTACGTTAGCCATTGGCTTTTAAATAAGTAAAGTACAGATTTTGAATACGATATCTCTAAATTACGTGGTTTTAGCTCTTGCCAACCTATACCTGCTGATTTTAAAAACTAAATTTATAGATAGGTGACAAAACCTTAGCCAACACCAACAGCAAAACCAACCACAACGCCTACTTCTACACCACAGGTGTTACCTACAAGGATACCTACTCCCACAACAAAAGCGTCGCCAACTGCGACGCCGACTTCTACACCAGAAGCGTTGCCTACAGTGACTCCTACCTCCACACCTGGAGTGTCACCGACAGCAACGCCTACACCAACGCCAACAAGATAATGAGTTACCTTAACTCAACTGGCTTGGGCTAGGTTCTTCTAAAGGTCTACCTTTGGGAGTAGGTAAAATTGGACGGCGGTCATCGTAAGGCATAGGAATGTACTGTACGCTGGGGCGTCCGCCTTGTGGTTGTGGGTATAAATCCATAAGGTCGTAAATCACACGGGGCAGTCCGGCTGTTATGGGCAGCCCCATTTCCGTTGCTTCTTCAACGGTGATTGGGTAATCGTGAGTTACGCGCCCAGTTGTTAGGGCATCGATAATATTTTCGATGTTCTCTGGCTGGACTTTTTGTGTGGGTACTGTATCTTTCAGCAGAGTCCTTACAAAACGCTGTACTTGGTCGATCGCTTTACGCGATAAATCTGCCATAATCAAAGTCTGGTCGTCAACTTCACCAATGGGCTTCTGTTCAACAACTTTAATGATGCTGGCTGCTGGGAAGTTACCCAGTTGTGGGTCAACTGGTCCAAGAACGGCGTTAGCATCCATGACAATTTCATCGGACGCTAGGGCAAGCATTGTGCCGCCACTCATCGCGTAGTGGGGTACAAAAACGGTCACTTTGGCAGGATGGCGAATTAATGCTCTAGCTATTTGTTCTGTTGCTAAAACTAAACCACCGGGAGTGTGCAAAATTAAGTCAATGGGGACATCTGGCGGGGTGAGGCGAATTGCCCGCAGAATCTGTTCTGAGTCTTCAATGGTGATGTAACGCGATACGGGAATTCCCAGAAAGCTGATAGACTCTTGGCGGTGAATGAGCAAAATCACCCGGCTTTTACGTTGCTGCTGAAATTCCTGTAGAGAGCGCACGCGCCGGTACTCTATCTGACGTTTCTGCCACAGGGGTTGCAGGGAAGAAAGAAGGAGGAAAACCCAAAATAAATCACCTATACCGAAGCCCATATGCTATTCAAAATTAAAATTAATATGCCTAACTTCGGTAAACGTCCTATCTGCTTGCTTTAGTAAAAGCATGTCAGCTAAGGATAGATTGCCAAAATTAGGATGACCGTCCTTATTGTTTCAATTCTTGGGAAATATTGAGTCTATCTAGAGAGTTAGAAGAATTGAACCCCAGAGGCATTAACAGTGAACAGCTACCTACGCAGTTATCAGTTAAATACGAGTGGTCGCGCGTCCCCCACCAAGAGCACCTTTATGCGTTGGTGGCGGTGAGCGCATCCCCCACCATACGCCTGACTGACTGATAACTGATAACTGATAACTGATAACTGATTTAAGGGCGCGGAGGATGTGTCGAGTGGCGGATACTTTTTCAAGTAATCATCAATACATAAATACAATATATTAAATATTAATAAATAATTAATAAATATTAAATGCATTGCCTAAATTAAAAATAAGTAAGTCGCCAAATTTTGATAGTATCGTCATCGCTGCCGGTGACAATGGTCTGCCCATCTGGACTAAAGGCAACGGATCTGACGTAGTTGGAATGACCGCAAAGAGTGCAGATTTCTGTACCTGTACTTATCTGCCAGATTTTGATAGTTTTATCCCAACTACCGCTAGCAAGAAGCTGCCCATTCGGGCTAAAGGCAACTGAACACACTGCGTCGGAATGACCTATGAAGGTACGAATTTTTTCTCCTGTAGTCACTTGCCAAAGCTTGATTGTCTTATCAGCACTGCTACTAGCTATAAGTTGTCCATTTGGACTGAAGGCAACCGAGTGAACGAAAAAGGAATGACCTGTGAAGGTACGAATTTCTCTGCCTGTATTCACTTGCCAAAGCTTAATTGTGCTGTCAGCGCTACCACTAGCCAAAAGTTGCCCATCCGGACTAAAGGCTACTGACCATACTGAGTCGGAATGACCTGTGAAGGTGCGAATTTCTCTACCTGTATTCACTTGCCAAAGTTTAACTGTGCTGTCAGCACTGCCACTCGCTAAGATCCACCCTAGCTCTATAGAAGCTTTGCTGGATGAGGGCAATCTCCGCAGGTCAGTTTCTTCTTCTTGATCACAGGGGTTTGGGAATATTGGACTAAAGGCTACGGAATTAATCCAGTTGCCATTACTAGTCAGTGTGTAAATTTCTTTTCCTGTAGCAACCTGCCACAGTTTGATGCTTTCATCCCAGCTCCCACTGGCAAGCAACTTTCCGTCTGGGCTAAAGGCGACGGTATAAACAATGTTGGAATGACCAGAAAACCAACGACCAAAGGTACGCAGTTGTTTACCAGTTTCTAATTGCCACAGTTTGATTGTGTTGTCATTGCTACCACTAGCTAGAGTCTGCCCATCCAAGCTGATAGCAACGGCAAGAACCATGCTGGAATGACCTTTGAGGGTATGTACGCATTGCCACCGTTGAGAAGTCACAACAGATGGTTTGAGTGATTGCGGGTTGGGGTGTGGGAACTGCTGAGTCGGGAGTGGTGAGTCGGGTGTTATCACCTGTGTGACAGGAACCTCCTCGATCTCACCATCCAATAAATCCAGCCACTCCTGTATGGACTGGGGGCGGAGATCAGCTTGCAAATCCATCCCCCTCATAATTGCTTGATTAACTGTGTCGCTGATATTAGGATTGAAGTGTTTTGGTGGTTCTAGAGGAATGTTGCGGCGTCGCCTGTCATCAGCATTCCTTGGAATTAATCCGGTAAGTAAAGTATACAAGGTGGCAGCTAGCGCATATACATCAATGTATGCTCCCCGTGCTGCTTCCAATTCATACTGTTCTGGGGGAGCAAAACCAGGAGTGCGATACACTGTATGTCTTTGGATAACATTCGGGATAAATTCTCTGGCAATACCAAAGTCAATCAGCACAGCTTCTGATTTGCCAGCGCGAATCATGATGTTACGCGGTTTGATGTCCCGATGCAGCAAGCCTTTAGAGTGAATGACCTTCAAAGCATCGCCAATTTGCCGGATGTACAAAAGCGCTTCAACTTCTGATAACACCCCCATACGCCGAAGGCGATCGCCTAAGTCTTCACCTTCGATATACTCTATCACCATGCAAGGCAAATTTCCTTCATCAAAAATGTTTTCTATCTGCACTATATGAGGATGGCGACACACAGCAAGCCGAACAGCTTCATCGCGGAAGTCTTGCTTTAATTTGCCTTGATGAGGTTTCCAGGTAGAGTGATTGAGGATGTCTTCTCTAAGAGTTTTAATGACTCGCAATTCATCGCGTTCGTTTCTGGCGAGATAGGTGATACCAATTCCACCTTCGCCTAGTTTTCTTTCGATGATGTAACGTCCCCCAAATAACGGCTGTCCTAGATTCCAGACCATTAGATTAATTGCTAAATTATGCTATTTATTTTGCCACGCTATGAAAGCTGGGTCGGAGGGGAGTAGGCAATGGGGGCAAGATGAGCAGGTGGACTGTGATGACTTTTTCTCTTCCCCTGTCCCTAAGGCTATTTGTCACTTTATCCCCTTATTTTATTCTCCCACTGCCAACAGTCGTCTTACTCCACTCAACAAACATCTGACTTGCAAGTTGGTAGCATCTTAAAATTGGTTGAACAAATCAACTTTAAGACTAGCTACGTTTTTATTATGAAACTGAGGGATAAAATACATGAAATTCCAATTAGCAAAAGCAAAAGCTTGTCGGTTAAGCAATACATAATTCTTCAAAATATTCACTACGAATATGCCTTAATTAATTTAATAATTAAGAATAATTTGCTACCTATCTAGTTGTTTCAAAAATGTTAGAATAGAATCCGGAATGCTACCAAGTTCTTTTTTAACTACTTATATTCCTATGTAAAGTAAGATTGACCCTCAGCCCATCCATGCAACGGGTTATGCATGAGTTCAATGATTTGCTCCTTGTACTTTTATTTTCACATGATCTGGGGTTATGTTAAAAAATTTAAAGTTGAAACAAAAATTTACACTTTTGCTACTCGTAATTCTTGTAGTAGGTTTAAGCTTAAGTGGATTGGTTCTTTCTGCTTTGCTGAGGCAGAACGCTACAAATGAAATTGCCTCAAGAGCTTTAACACTCATTGACACAATGACTTCTCTACGTGAGTACACACTTAAGCAAATCTATCCAGAACTCTCTTTTAAACTAGAAGAGAAGTTTTTGCCCCAAGTTGTATCCGCATACTCAGCACGAGAGGTTTTTGAAATTCTACGAAAAAAACCAGAATATCGCGACTTATTTTATAAAGAAGCCGCGATAAATCCCACTAATCTTCGGGACAAGGCTGATAGTTTTGAAGCACAAGTTTTAGAGCGTTTTAGAAAAGAAAAAGATTTAAAACAGGTGAACGGATTTCGCTCACTTCCTGGTGGCGACATATTTTACATTGCACGTCCGCTAACAATTAGCCAACCAAGTTGTCTTCAGTGTCATAGTACTCCTGAGGCTGCACCGAAAACTATGATTGACCGTTTTGGCGCAGTCAATGGATTTGGGTGGCATTTGAATGAAATTGTAGCTGCTCAATTTGTTTCCTTACCGGCGAGCAAAGTCATCGAAAAAGCCCATCAAGCTTCTTTATTGATAGTGGGACTGGTTTCTGCTGTTTTTATAGCTGTTATCCTTTTAGTCAATGTCTTTTTAAATCGACAAGTGATTCTTCCTCTCAAGCGTATAACTCGTATAGCCGAGGAAGTGAGCACGGGGCATATGGAAGTTGACTTTGATCAGATTTCTAATGATGAAATTGGTAATCTTGCCAAAGCTTTCAAACGAATGAAGTTAAGTTTAGAAATGGCAATGAAAAGAATCAGACGTACTCAGGGAGGAAATACAGGAGGATCAGCAGGATATTAAGCTTTAAAGAAGAACACAGAACACACAGTGCAATTGGCTGGAGATGCGTCAGCCTACCGACTTTTGTTAACCATTAATTGCTAGGTTTTGCTGGGAAACTTCAACTCTTCTACTCTCCACCCAGTTTGTACAAACTTCCAGTTAAAGATTCTCCTAAGTTCTGACAACTGTGTTCTGAGTTCTTTCTTGTTAATCTGTATAAACGCAACTTGGTATGGCTCATGAAAACAAGCGTTTTCTAAATTCAAAAGCTGCTGCTGCATCGGGAATTTCCGTTGCCAAAGATTCAACAAATTGGTAGGGCGAGACGTGAGGAGTTTGAGCCAGTGTCTCTTCTACAACCAAACTTGCTATTGGTCCGATGTAGTAAGCTAGCTCTTGCTGACAACGTTGTATGAAAGTTGGATTGAGTGAGGATTGTTGTGGTTGTGCTTGTGACTTCATTTGAGGAGTTTGCTGCTCGTTAGATGAACTTATAGCCGAACTCACTATTGTTTCTGGATCTTGGTTGTGTGAGTACCCTCTTGTGACTCCAGCCTGAGATGCATTTGCGATGACAGTCGTAGGTAAATCAAGTATTGTTGATTGTGGTATAAGTTGAGGCTGTCCAAGACGCTGTAATTCGGCGAGAACTTGCTTTGAGGATTGATATCGCTGCTTTGGCGTATCGGCTAGCAATTTATCGAGTATTTGAGCAAAATCATTGCTGACATTGGTGTAAAAATGCCATCTCCACTCTAAAGAGTACTGATCCATAAGCAAGGACGGATCTCTACCTGTGAGCAGTACCACTGCAGTCACACCTAGAGCATAAAGGTCACTACTCGGAGAACACAATCCTAAGCTAATTTGCTCGCGGGGAGCATATCCCACTTTGCCCACAAGTGACATTTTGCCAACAAAACTCATGTGGTAGGCATTGCTACCTTCGTTAACGTCAGCTATTTGCTTTCCGACACCGAAATCAATCAGCACCGGCAAATTTTTGCCCTGAGGCAACATGATGTTATCAGGAGAAATATCTCGATGGATAATGTTGTGCTGGTGAACATAGTCCAACACAGGCAAGAGATTTTTTAGCCACTCTATAACTTCGCCTTCCGAAAAAGCTCGTCCTTGGTTTTGCCGTTCTCGCAACAGCGCTGAATATGTTTTACCATCAACAAATTCTTGTACTAAAAACAGCCGACCATCTCCTTCAAAGCAAGCCAAGAAACGAGGAATCTGAGGATGTTCCAAGTGGTGGAGAATTTTTGCCTCTCTTTTAAACAAGTTGCGACATTTTTCTAGAGCATTTTCCCCTGAACCAGTGGGTGCAAATTCTTTGAGGACGCATGCTTCATTGAAGCGACGAGTATCAAACGCCAAGTATGTTCTTCCCAGTCCTCCATGTCCCAAGAGTTGTTGAATGATATAACGGTTATCAATCATCGTTCCCGAGGGAATTTCTGGTTTGATTAAGAAAGACTGAGACATAACATTGCGCTCCTAACTATCCTAACTATTTTGTTTATCAATAATTTTGAGGTTTTTAAGGTGAAAAACTCTATTAGGTAAAAACTTTAATAGACTTATACAGCCTAGATTTTCTATCATAACTATATAACAATCCCTTTCTTTGCTTAGTAGCACTGTGTTACAAAATAGACCATCTCTTTCTTACGAGTTTATTCATCATCACGGCAGCCTGTTGAGACTCTAATGACTTATCGGTAAAATTTACAAAAAAAACGCAAAGAAAGGATAAAAATTTATCAAGTGGTATTAGTTAACCGCTTGTCCACCAACCTTTTGATTAGCAGATTGTTCATTGAGTAAGACGGCGGGTGTTTTCTTGATCTGCGCCTCAAGAGGTCTGACTTTTTCGACTAATTTAATGAACTGCTCGTAGTTAGGTACTTTTGCTAGAGGGACATAACCAGCGTCTGCTGTAATGTCTCCAGGCGCTTGGCTCATCGCTTTTTGAATTTGCTGCTGTTGATTGCGTTCTATAGACGGTGCCAAGATAACAACTGCAGGAGGAATCCATCGGCTAGTGTGTAAAACCCTAAACTTTGTTGTACTAAACGCTCGCTGATAAAGCTCAAAATCTGTTTCTGATAGTGCGCCAGCATCGACGCTACCGTCATTAAGCCACTGTAGTACTGTTTTGGGAGTGGGAGCAAAACGGATTTGAGCAAGGGTTAAACCGTACAAATCGTACAAAGGAACATAATAGCCAGCAGCAGAACCAGCTGCTCCTAAAGCAAGGGTTTTATTAGCTAGATCTGCCATTGTTTTTATTGGTTTATCATCTCGGACTATAAGCAAAGAGCGTTGTCTACCAGTGGTTCCCTCCATAGAGAACAGAGGCGTGTAGAGTTCTTTGCTTATAGCAATTGCTGCTAAGCCCGGAGGTGCAAAAACAATTTCCCAATTTTTGTGCTGAATTTGCTCTAGAGCTTGTAATTCGTTATAAGCTGGTTCGAGTTCTACAATCGACTGAGTTTGTTTTGCTATATAGTCTTTGAAGCGCTCGTACTTGTCTAGAGAAACGGCTCCTTCGCCGTAACTTACCACACCTATAGTCAGTCTTTCTGATCTAATGTCTTCTTTTTGATTATTACATCCAGTCCCTAGTAACCCGATAAGTACTAGGAAGTGGATGAGCAAAATACGTCGTAAAATAATGATTTTCATTATTCAATGATAACTTCAGATAATTTCTCAAACTAAAGACATTTTGATTATCGCTATTTCAAGTGATTAATCTGCTAATGATGGGAAAAATTAATTTTTTATAAGTCTTTTGTTGCTATTTGAAAATATTAGTTGACGAACCTACATTCGTTTATGAGCGTTATTAAAAACAAACACTAGATTTGGATAAGCCAGGCTTGTCACTCTTCAATATTATTAGGACTTACGCACACTCTAGGAATTCTTGGCATTCTACCCTGCGGTATGCCAAGAGTAAACGGGTATCTCCTATGCCGAGTGGGTACCACCACGGCGATCGCCGTTAGCGTAACCTTCTAACAAAATATTTGTTATTTAACATAAACTTATTTCACATAAATCAATGGGCGATACTGGACTCGAACCAGTGACCCCTTCCGTGTGAAGGAAGTGCGCTACCACTGTGCTAATCGCCCAATTCTATTTAATATAACACAAGTAGCGGTAAATCCCAAAGTACAAGAACCTAATGAAGACATAAGCGTTCTGTGGATGTGGAGTTGCACTCTTCTTGTGCATAAAGGGCAGAGGAAAAAAATACAGTCAGAGGTTTGAATGGTTATGTCTTGTGTTGATTCAAGGAAAAACCGCTATGATATTAAGTTTCAAGGGACGTGGCGCACGTTTTTGTCCACTAATGTTTGTTTAGTATAGAAAACACTGTCAACACCCTCCGTGGTCGCGCCACGGTTTCTACACTACCGGAAGATTTTAGATGACAAAGCCTTGGTATTGGCGATCACTCCCGTTAAAAAATCGTACTGGCTGTGATGTTTTTGCAGCCTTATTTCGCCATACCTCTACCTCTTTGCCTAAAATTGCTACTCTGTTAGAAAGTCCCCACGCAACATTTGACGGTTCCCAACTAGCTCGATATTCTATCTGTGCAGGCGCTCCTCGGATCGTCGATGGAGTTGTGCAAATGTGGACACCACCACTTGGACAAGTTTTACCGTTTCTGGAACAGTTGCTACACACAACAGGACACTCCGACGCTGCGATCGCGGGAGGCACAGAAATTCCTCTTCACCTTCCCTTCACTGGTGGTTGGCTGGGTTGGCTAGGTTACGACATTGCATGGGAAATTGAACAGCTACCGCGTTCCAAATACGATACTCTGCCGTTTCCAGTTGCTTTTTGGTACGAACCCGATTGTTTTACCATCTTAGATCACTGGGAGCAAATTCTTTGGCTAGCCGCCAGTGACTTTGCTCGATTGGATGAGTTGGAGAAGAAGTTGCAACGACAACAGGACAAAGAAAAAATCTTTGCCCCACTTCCCCCCTCATCTCCACGCCAGTCGCACGGGCGGGGGGAACCCTCGCACGGTGAGCACCTCGTGAGGGAGGGTTTCCCGGAGCAGGCGACTGGTGTTGGCGCAGCCTCTTTGGAGGAGATACCCCGAAGGGGCGCTGGCTCCTCATCCCCCCCACCTCCCCATTTCTGGACTTCTCAACAGGAGTATGAAGCGCTTGTAAAGCGTGCCAAAAAATACATTCAAGCTGGAGACATCTTTCAGGCAAATCTCTCACTGCGGTTTGAAGCACAGACTGCTGCTTCTGGTTGGGAAATTTATGGTGCTTTGCAGCAGATAAATCCTTCTCCTTTTGCAAGCTATTGGCAAACCCCTTGGGGAGAGGTTATGAGCTGTTCTCCAGAAAGGTTGGTGCAATTACAAAGATGTCCAGACGGGAAATTGCACGTCTCGACAAGACCGATTGCTGGGACGCGATCGCGTGGGATCACTCCAAACAGCGATCAAGAACTAGCACAAGATTTGCTCAGCAGTACCAAAGAACGCGCTGAACATATTATGTTAGTTGACCTAGAACGCAACGATTTAGGGCGAGTGTGCGAATGGGGAAGTGTTGCTGTTGACGAATTGCTAACAATTGAGCGTTACAGCCACGTTATGCACCTTGTCAGCAACATCAAAGGTAGCTTAAAATCTGATTGCAACGCCGTTGACTTGATTCGCGCCATGTTCCCTGGTGGCACGATCACAGGTTGCCCTAAAGTCCGCTGCATGGAAATTATTGAAGAACTAGAACCGATGCGGCGTAGTTTGTTCTATGGTTCCTGCGGTTATTTAGATTGGCGGGGTAACTTAGACTTAAATATCTTGATCCGCACCCTGCTATTATCTCCCTCTACAAGAGGAGACAGGGGGGATAAGGTAGACTTGGAGACAAGGAAGACAATAAGGAATTCTCCTGTGTTTCCTCATCTCACGACTCCCCACACCCGTACGGGCGCAACGCCTTGTCCTACAACCCCCACTTCCTACTCTCTACTTAACACCGTTTGGGGACAGGTTGGAGCAGGTATTGTTGCAGATAGCGATCCCGAGAGAGAATGGTATGAGTCTTTGCACAAAGCGCAAGCACAACTTAAGGCACTGACAATGGTTATGAGTCAACAGTGCATCAGTCCTGAATCCTGAGTTTGTAGTTCAGAGCTATTAACTGATGACTCTTGGTTTAGGGCTTTTTAGGATTTTCAGTCAAGATTTTGGCGAAATGTGTCCATGATCGTCAAAATTTTTCTATTCAACTGCAAAAATATTTATACTCATCCCTCGATATTAAATGAACTCAGACAACTCGGAAACTTACATAAATCATCCAACTTGGGGTTTGCTCTATAGGATTTGTATGGTAGATGAGAACCAAGAGTTGTTCACAACACTGTATGCTCAACGCTTATTCTTTTTAGTAGCAAGTGACGTTAAAGGTATGAAGTTCCAGCCTATTGGACGTACTGAGGCTAGAATGATGCTGGAAAATCGCTTGCGTAATCTGCGCCGTACAGGACAATCTCAGGAGTACGATCAGCTTCAGAGTGTTTTCCAACGCACCTTCCAATGAGCAGTTCGATTCACGAACGTATTATCGCCCTTCGTTCCTCCCTACCAGATTCAGTCCGGTTAATTGCTGTTACCAAGCAAGTATCCCCTGAAGCCATGCGCTGTGCTTATGCTGCAGGAATTCGGGATTTTGGTGAGAGTCGCATCCAAGAAGCAGCTAGCAAACAGGCTCAGTTGCAAGACTTATCAGATTTGACTTGGCACTTTATTGGACATTTGCAAAGCAATAAAGCCAAAAAAGTCATTGAACAATTTCAGTGGATTCACTCTGTAGATAATTTGAAGCTCGCTCAACGCTTAAACCAATTGGCGCAACAGTTACAAGTGAGTCCTCAGGTTTGTCTGCAAGTCAAAATCCTCAGCGATCCTAACAAGTCGGGTTGGAGCATATCACAACTCTTAGCTGACTTAAGCGCCCTAAATGAATGTAAAAATTTACAAATTCAGGGTTTGATGACAATCCCACCTTTGGGACTGAATGATTCAGAGACTCTAAATGTGTTCAATCGCACCCATGAACTCGCAAAAGAGATCCAAGAACAAAACTGGTCTCACATTCAAATGCAACACCTTTCAATGGGAATGTCAGGGGATTACAAACTGGCAGTGCAAGCGGGTGCAACAATGGTGAGATTAGGAACTATCTTGTTTGGAGAGCGTTTACTCCTTTAGCTAGGCAAACAGAGAAGTTTAGGAGTTCAAATGTCATAGAAATGACAATTCTTACTGAAAATTTGAACTTCTAAACTCCTTAGAAAATTTTGTAGAGAAAAAATTAAGAACATACTGGTTCAATCGGTCACAAAGGATATAGTATTGACAAAAGTAAAAGTAAACAGAATATTGGGGGAAAGCACTTCCCCAAGCCCAGTGGTTAAGATATAATCTTGACTCATTGTTGCATAGAAAACATATACAGGTCTTACCAGGAGCGTTTGTTCAAACAAAAACCTGTAGGACATAGTACAAATAGCTAAAAAATTGCTGAATCGTCTTGTCTTTGCAGGGGTAAAAATTAATTGGATTAGTTTTTGCCATATTGGTTAAAGTGATTGGGACTAGGAGCGTAAACCATGAACAATATTTTTTCTAAACTGAGAGACTTCGTAGGTCTAAATGAGCAAGTAGAATACGAATATTATGAAGAAGAACCTGATACAGAAAATTACCAAAATGTGTATCAGGAACAAAATGCTCAAGGGGCACAGCAAGAAGCTGCTGCTCAAAATCGACGGTGGCGTGAACCCATGAATACAATGGGAGATGTAAGTGCAGCGGGATCAAAGCCGATGAGTAATGTTATTGGTATGCCAGGAGCAATAAATGGGATCTCAGAAGTATTGGTGCTAGAACCACGCACCTTTGAAGAAATGCCCCAAGCAATTCAAGCGTTGCGAGAGCGCAAGTCAGTAGTATTAAATTTGACAATAATGGATCCGGATCAAGCACAACGTGCCGTAGATTTTGTAGCGGGTGGCACTTACGCACTTGATGGACACCAAGAACGCATCGGCGAAAGCATATTTTTGTTTACACCAAGCTGCGTGCAAGTTAGCACTCAGTCAGGAGTTCTTCATGAAGTACCTCAACCTACAGTGCGTCCTACACGTTCCACAGGACCAAACCCAGCTTGGGGAAATGATGGTAACAGGATGGCACAATAAATATAAATTAGTGATAAGTCAAGAGTCAAGAGTCTAAAGTCCAAAGACATTGACTCTTGACTTTTGAATTTTGAACGCCAGTCGCCGTGACAGTTAGAAACCCCTATGGCTAACGCCACGCCTTACGGCGAACGGGTATGCACAAAGCGCACGCAATCATGCGTTAGCGTAAGTCCTGCGGACAGTCTGTGCCAACGCAAAGCGTGTCCCTTTGGGACTCAGCGTCTCTGAAAGAGATACGCCAGTTGCCGTGAGAGCGGGAAACCCTCCAAAGGGCGGTGTCTCGTCTTGAGTTATGACTTATAAGTAATGACTACTAAATTTGGCTTGATTGGTGGCGGGGTAATGGGAGAAGCGCTCTTATCCCGCCTTATAGCTCGAAAAATTTACCAACCATCAGAAGTCCTAGTTAGTGAACCGCAAACCTCACGACAAAGTTTTCTGGAAGACGAATACGGAGTTGGGATCACAGCGGATAATCGTGTGGTTTTTACGCCAACAACAGAAGTCGTGTTTTTGGCAGTGAAACCTCAGGTATTTAGTGCGATCGCCCAAGAATTGGCAGATGTCATCGCTGGCGATTCAAAGCCACTGATAATATCCATATTAGCAGGTGTGACTTTGAGTCAGTTAGAGGCGACTTTTGGACACTTACCAGTGATTCGGGCAATGCCTAACACACCAGCAACTGTAGGGGCGGGGATAACTGCGATATCTCCAGGTGCTTATACCAAACCAAGTCACCACGAAACTGCAAAGCAACTTTTTTCAGCGGTGGGAGAAGTAGTGGAAGTTTCAGAAAGCTTAATGGATGCGGTGACAGGATTATCAGGATCAGGTCCCGCTTACGTAGCACTGCTTGTGGAAGCGCTTGCTGATGGAGGAGTCGCAGCAGGGTTACCTAGGGCGATCGCCAATCAACTCGCCTTGCAAACTGTACTAGGAACAGCAAAGCTTTTACATGAAACCAAATTACACCCAGCAGAACTTAAAGATCGCGTCACCAGTCCAGGCGGTACGACAATTGCTGGGATTGCTCAACTAGAAAGAGCAGGGTTTCGCTCAGCTTTAATAGAAGCAGTCAAAGCAGCAACAGCGCGCTCCCAAGAATTGGGAAAGTGAGAAATTGGTGACTAGCGACTAGGGATTAGGTGTTTAATGAATGCTGAAATTTTTTGATGCGTAATGATTATTACCGAATCCCAAATCCCGAATCGCTAATAACTAATAACTAATAACTAAGTTGACAAAAGAGTCGTTAATATAGTAATCAGTTTTGGTTGCAAATGTGATTGAGTGAATTACCCTGCGCTGTCTCCAGAACTTGACCCAAGTTCTGTATTTCCTTTTCAACTGGATCAGTTCCAGAAAGATGCGATCGCTTCGCTGAATGCTGGAAGTTCCGTAGTGGTGTGTGCGCCCACCGGGTCGGGCAAAACATTAGTGGGGGAATACGCCATATATCGCGCCCTGTCGCGAAGAAAGAGAGTATTTTACACCACTCCCCTAAAGGCGCTCTCCAATCAGAAACTACGTGACTTTCGCGAAAAATTTGGCTTTGACCATGTTGGACTGTTAACTGGAGATGCCTCCATTAACCGAGATGCACCGATTCTGGTGATGACCACAGAAATTTTCCGTAATATGCTCTATGGCACACCGATAGGGCAAATCGGCATTTCATTAGTAGATGTTGACGCGGTGGTGCTAGATGAGTGCCATTACATGAACGACCGTCAACGGGGAACAGTTTGGGAAGAATCGATCATCTATTGTCCCCGTGAAATTCAACTTGTCGCCCTCTCAGCAACTGTTGCCAATAGTGGTGAACTCACCGACTGGTTAAATCAAGTTCACGGTCCTACCGACCTCATATACTCCGATCATCGCCCAGTGCCTTTGGAGTTTCATTTTGGCAATGTCAAAGGGTTATTTCCTCTGCTCAATGATGACAAAACCCAAATCAACCACCGTCTGTTGAAAAAGAGGAAAAAAGGAGATAAAGAAAAAAGCAAAGCTCATGTAAAAGCCGAGGCTCCCAGTATAATTCAGGTTTTGAGCCAGCTACAAGAACGGGATATGCTGCCAGCTATTTACTTCATCTTCAGCCGCCGGGGATGTGATAAATCCGTGGCGGATGTTGGTGATTTTCGGTTGGTGAATAACGAAGAAGCGCAGCAGTTGCGTCGGCAAATTGATGACTTTTTAACCCGCAATCCTGAAGCAGGACGTTCTGGACAGATTGCACCCTTGTACCAGGGAATAGCAGCACACCATGCCGGGATTTTACCTGCGTGGAAAGCGCTGGTCGAAGAACTCTTTCAGCAAGGGTTAATTAAAGTCGTGTTTGCCACCGAAACTCTAGCAGCTGGAATTAATATGCCAGCGCGGACAACGGTCATTTCCACCCTTTCCAAGCGTACCGATACCGGGCATCGCCTGTTGAATGCTTCGGAATTCCTGCAAATGGCGGGAAGGGCTGGTCGTAGGGGGATGGATGAACGGGGTCATGTGGTAACGCTGCAAACACCTTTTGAAGGAGCGAAAGAAGCGGCGTATTTGGCAACATCCAAAGCAGACCCTCTAGTCAGCCAGTTTACGCCAAGTTACGGCATGGTGCTAAACTTACTGCAAACCCACACCTTGGAACAAGCCAGGGAACTGATAGAACGCAGCTTTGGACAGTACTTGGCAACGTTGCACTTAAGACCGCAGTTCGAGTATGTAGCCCACTTGCAAACACAACTCGCCCAACTTCAAGCGCAAATCGCTGCTATTGACGAAGGCGAATTGGCTGTTTATGAGAAATTGCGGCAACGCCTGCGAGTCGAACGCCAGCTATTGAAAACGCTGCAAGAGCAAGCACAGGATGCCCGACAAGAGGAATTGGGCATGATGTTAGACTTTGCAGTGTCGGGAACGCTTTTGAGCCTCAAGAGTAAAAACTTCACAATGCCTGCACCCATAACAGCGGTGTTAGTGGGGAAAACGCCAGCTTCTGCTCAAACTTGTTACCTGGTATGCTTAGGGCGAGATAACCGGTGGTATGTCACGACAGCCGCTGATGTCATGGATTTGTATGCAGAACTGCCGCGAATTGACCTGCCAGAGCACCTGGTAGCACCACCAGAGATACCTTTAAAACGGGGACAGTCGCTTCCTGGTAACGAGGAAACAGCAGCAATCGCCCAACAAATTCCCGATCCCACGGAAGCTGCATATATGGCTCCAGAAGTCGCAGAACAATTCAGTCGCGTTGTTGCTGTGCAAGAGCAATTAGAAGCTCACCCCCTGCATCAATCAGGCAATGCTAGCAATATTTTCAAACGCAGAACACAGGTTGCTGAACTTGAAGCCGAAATTCAACAGATGCAGGCACAAGTAGAGCAACAGTCGCAGCGCAATTGGGAAGAGTTTCTCAATTTAATTGAAATTTTGCAGTACTTTGAATGTCTAGATAACCTCGTTCCCACGCGGCTAGGGCAAATTGCTGCAGCGATTCGGGGAGAAAATGAATTGTGGTTGGGGTTAGCATTTGCCAGTGGAGAATTGGATAACCTAGATCCACACCATTTAGCAGCGGCGATCGCGGCTTTGGTGACAGAAACTCCACGTCCAGATAGCATGGTTCGCTTTGATCTGAGTGAGGAAGTGCTAGAAGGTTTGTCACGATTGCGGGGAATTCGCCGCAAGATGTTTCAGTTGCAACGTCGTTATAATGTGGCTTTACCGATATGGTTAGAGTTTGAGTTAATAGCCCTAGTGGAACAGTGGGCACTGGGTATGGAGTGGGTAGAACTTTGCGAAAATACCAGTTTGGATGAAGGTGATGTGGTGCGAATATTACGTCGAACCTTAGATCTACTGTCGCAAATTCCCCACGTACCGCATTTATCAAACTCTTTGCAGCGTAATGCCCATCGCGCTATGCAACTGATTGATAGGTTCCCAGTTAATGAGGTGGTGGAATAAGTTAGGAGTTAGGAGTTGGGAGTTTTCAGTCCTGAATCCTAAGTCCTAAAGACTGAACTTTTAGTTAAAAGTTAGTTAAAAGTTGCAATCATCGCGGCAAGGGAAACACCCTAGTACACCAAGTTTCCAGTGCCGCGCAGTTCGCGTAAAGAGTTTATACAAGCTGGACAGTCGCAGCCAAACTTGGCGATCGCAGCATCACTTTCTTCTTCAGTAAATTCTACCGAAGCAATATTCTTAGCAGACTGCCCTGTGGTAACGGTTGATGCAGGTGTAGAAGGAGATTGTTGCTTTCTCTCTGAATCTCGGACGCACACTAACTTGTTGACAGCGTGAGGACTAACTATACAGGTTTGACCATTTTTGTGGATTAATCCCTGGGTAGGAGCAGCATGTGCCGGATGAATGGCTGCCAAAGTAGACATCAGCGATACAAAAATAGAGGAACTAGACAGCAAGTTAAGTATAAGTTTTCTGTTCATGGGTTTCCTTCGTGTCCTTAGCAAATTTTCCTGACCGCTAAGATAATCTAATTCACTGTTACAGGTCAAGAGACTTTTTATCAGGAATGCCAACAATTCTTCTTATTTTTTCAACCCAATAAACCTTTCCTTAGATAGCACAAAGCAAGCTAAATTTTCTTTCTACAATTTTGTCAAATTAAAGTTAATAAAAATGAGAATAATAACCATAAAGATTTGCTCATCTTGAGCGCCACTAGAGCCATGAAATAAGCTGTTGGACTTGTGTGCCAACTTTCAAACAATAAAGTAGACAACAAAGCGAGTCTTGGAACGCTAGGGGTTCCCAAGTAGCTCACGAATGAATTGGGGAGACAGTGCTTCGGAATTCACCTTCGTGCATGCAAACGGCAGTCCGCTTCAAACCCCTATCCAGCCAGTGTAAATTCATGCAGCAATTCTGACTCCTCTGGTTCTGATACCAAGTTGCGTTCATATATCTTACCCAAGTCTTGGCTTGTCTCCCTTCCCCCTTCAACAATTGATATCTTTGAACGAAACTCGCGGCAGTCCCCACCTTCAACGT
This sequence comes from Kalymmatonema gypsitolerans NIES-4073, assembly GCF_002368435.1. GTDB lineage: Bacteria > Cyanobacteriota > Cyanobacteriia > Cyanobacteriales > Nostocaceae > Kalymmatonema > Kalymmatonema gypsitolerans. The sequence continues at coordinate 8,522,424 of NZ_AP018268.1, read as the reverse complement.
ACTCGTAAGGTGGGGAAGGATAGTGGGGAATGACGAAACACCTTTAACCGATTCAGCCTTTTGGGCTGATAGGGCCAGAGGTGGTTGAGGAATTCCCACTCATATCAGGTAGCGACTTGATGTAATCTTGAACAACTTCAGACATCGAAACACCTAAAGCAATCGCATAGTTCTCTAATCTTTCTTTTTCTTTGTCTGTCAGCCGTACAAGAATTCTATTTGTTCTAGCAAATCTAGCCATATTTGTAAAATCTATGCTATTCTTTCTGTATGTACAGATAGAATAACATAATTAAGGGAAAAGCAATCAGTGGCAACAAGGCGAATGACTTTCCGGTTATACCCAAATAAGCAGACAAAACAGTCTTTGCGGTATCACCAGAAATTGCACAAAGACTTGTTTAACGCTGCTGTTAATAACAGATTTGTTCAGTATCAAAAATTCAACCACAGAGTTGATTATTTTGAGCAGCAAAACTCACTCCCAGCTTTTAAAGAGATGTGGACTGAGTACAAAGAAGTCGGTTCTCATGCGTTGCAAGCAACCTTAAAACGAGTAGACTTTGCCTTTGAACGGTGGTTCAAAGGCTTAGGTAAACGCCCTAGATTCAAGTCAATCCGGCATTATTCAGGATGGACTTATCCTGATTCTGCTGGGTTCCAAGTAGAGTCTAGCGGCGAGAATGGATACCTTAATTTGTCTAAAATTGGGCGTATCCAAATGCGTGGAAAGGCTAAGTATTGGGGGAAACCTACTACTTGCACCATCGTTTACCGCAATGGTTTATGGTACGCATCTATCACTGTTAACGTTTTAGATCAGGCGTTAGCACCACAAGTTTTACCAGTCGGTGCTATTGGTATTGATTTGGGTTGTAAATCAGCTTTGTCTATCACTGACGGTGAAAGCCATCAACAAATAGATGCTCCCAAGTTTTTGAGGAATGCTGAACATCAAATCAAAAAAGCATCTAAGGAGAAAAGACGAAAGCAAGCTCCAAACAGAAAGAAGAAAGTTAAAGCTTCTAGAAGATGGAAGAAAGCCCAGTTCAAAGTTAGTAAACTTGTCCGTAAGGTTGCGAACCAAAGACAGAATTGGGTACATCAAGTTGCAGCAGAAATAGTAAGCGGTAATAGCTTCGTTGCAACCGAAAAGCTAGAAGTGAAAAACATGACCAGTAAGGCGAAAAAAGGCAAGCGTAAAAAACAAAAGGCTGGGTTAAACAAGTCAATTCTTGATGTTGGCTTTGGAATGCTTCGTAGCACCATCAAATACAAAGTCGAACAGATTGGTGGTGTATTTATCGAAGTCCCAACCAAGAAAGTAAAGCCCAGTCAAACCTGTCCGAAATGTGGGCACCAGCACAAAAAGACGCTTGATATTCGCGTCCATGAGTGTAGTGTTTGCGCGTATGTTCAGGACAGGGATATTGCTGCCGCCGAAGTAATGCTTTATTGGTCAAAAGGAACTCTACCGGGGTTTGGAACAAGCCTCGTAGACGCTGATGTCCTTAGCTCTACTTCATCCACCAGTAAAAAAGCTGGAAGTATGAAGCAACTGGGATGCGCGAAGCGTCAAAAATCTACTCTTACTGGACGGGATGTAGAAACCCGCCCTTCAACAAAGTAAGGGCGGGTAGTTCATCAAGAGTAATCAGAATTCTCTAACAAAATAGACCAATAACATCGAACAGCCAGTCTAGTTGACTCTTTGACCAAAATAGAGTGAGTCTATGATGCGCCGCATTCACCCTCAGCAACATTACTAAGGTAAACAAAACTAACATATCACTAACACTTAATAAGTGTATAACTATACTATTTCAAGTTATTATAAAAGTTATACTAGTTTTTAGGTTCTACCTGGGAATTACTTAGAAGTGGCTTTGCCACTTCTTTTTTAAAACCTAAGGAAAAGATATAGCGGTTCGGGAGTTGAGTGCAAGACATCAAGAAATAAGAAGCACTCATGGGACACTCATGGGACACAGATAAATCATTAGTTTATCTACAAAAATGAAGTATAAAATACTTTATACTATCTTCTTGCTGCTTTCTTTTGTGCCTTGATGGCTTTGGTCTAAAAAGAAATCACCACAGATCAAGTCCAATTAAAGCCAAATCGCCTAGTGTAAGACCAACTTTTCACCCCAAAGGTTGTTCAATCTGACAAAATTGTTCAGTTTGCATGAAAGAAAAGTAAAGCTTGAAAACTACCTAGTACACGACGGCGGAAATAAAGCTACCATTCACTCATAGCGCGAAAAGCCCACAGAATCAGCCTTTTGACTTTTGACTTTTGAATGCATGACTTCCGCCTTGCGGTACTAGTAAGCGCTAAGCGCGTTCGCCCTTGGCGAACGCGCAGGCTAGACAGCACTTACTACATACCGTTCGGAGTTCGGCGAAGGAGTTCGGCGAGGCTCACTCGAGCCACTCACTCGAGCCGCTGATCTCACGGACGTTCGGCGAAGACTTCGGCGTGAGCTCAGTCGAGCCGCGAAGCCTTTAATTATTTACACCGACCTATTTAAACAGTGTAGAGATGTGAGAGGTAGTTCAAACTAGCTACGCCCTCAACTCCAGGAATAAATCGCGGGCTTGCGGGCTTCGATAGTCGGTTAATCTACCCCAGCTGCAATTTCCACTGCTGAAAAGGACGCTTCTTGAGGCTTGAAGGCTATGATATTCCGCATCAGTTGCACAACAGACAGACTGCGCGGTTCTTGCACAAATACCAAGGGTAACAGAGCAAGCAATCGTAAAATAGCTGAAAGAGCAAATAATCCTGTTAAGCCAGCAATAATATCTAACCCAGCTATGTAGCCGCCAGCTGCTGAACCTAAACCACCGCACGTTCCAGCAACAGCTGCGGCGATCGCATAATATTGAGAAGGACGACTTGCTGATGCTATGGACATTTGAATATTAGTGATGGACAAGTCAATCGCTGCCCCAAAACCTCCACACAGTAAGTGTATGAGCGGTAGCCACACCCATACAGAAACTGAATCAGAGCCAACAAAGAGCCAGAATAAAGGTGTGAGCGCTATCACAATGCCGACTAACAACAGCAAGGGACGATTACCAATCCTGTCAGCTAACCTTCCCCAGAACACTAGCATGACTAAGTTCGCTCCAGCTACCAAACTGGTATAGAGTGTGACTGTGCCCAAATCCAAAGCCAAATCTTTCATCATGTAAAGATTGAAAAATGGTGCGCTCAGATTGATCGCAAACATCCACAATCCCAAATAAAGCAGAAACTTTAAGAAATTGATGTCTTGAAAAATATTAAGTTTTTCAGGTTGGTTACGAGTTGTTTTCTGTTGTTGGGGCTTTGCTTTGCTATGTTCGATTATTTGTGGATTGACATCCGTCATCCAAAACTGGCACGCCAAACTCAACAGCCCAATGACAACTCCTAATAATAACAGCACACCGTAACCTTGGATTGAGCCACCGGGCCAAGCTGAGATGGCAAAACCGAGAAGTGGCACACAAACAAGATTAGTCAAACTCGCGGCACTATTGCGAATTCCAAAATACCGACCTCGTAAGCGTTGGGGAACCAAAGCAGCCATCCAGCTAAACCAGGCACAACTTCCTAAAGCTCCTAAGATATTGGTAATTAGGATAATTCCCAATGTCCAAGTGACAAGTTCGTGTGAAGCAGTATTAGACCACCCCAACCACCCAATGCCCCCGACTAAAATCAGCCACAGTAGTCTCGAAGGTGCAAAAATTGCTAAAATGTACCAATGGCGACTTTTCATGCTGTCGGCAATATACGCTCCCAGTGGTTGCAGAAAATTTACCAGCATGGGAATTGACGACAGCAAACCAATTTCGACTGGGGTGGCACCTAGCTGGAGTAAAAAGTTAATCAGCAATACTCCGCCAGTGATGTTGGAAAAAATAGTCGCTAACACACCATCAATAGTAGATGCCTTCAGGCTTGTCCTTGTGGCTTGCTTAGAAATTTTGGGCGGTGCGTCAATCTTGATGATTGGTGCAGATGCAGCCTGGGGTTCTAGTACTTCTAAAACTGGGGAAGATAAGGTGTTCACTATAGTTAGATTAAGGTATTAAGTTGGACAAGCAAGTACTGAAAGACCAGTGTTAGTGGTCGTAACCTGAGAATAATCTGGCTCTTAAGATTTACATAAGAGTCAGCGGAATGATAGATTTATCAATCTCTGGAAACAAAATAAAAGATAAAATTCCATCCAATAATGAGATGCAGACCGTAGCTATTTACGGCTACTTAAGCTGTAGGAAGTTTTGAGCTACGAAGACGCAACAGCCAAAAGTATGTTGTTTACTCCGTAGATACAGCCCTGTTACTTCATGCAGCGTTGCTGAAGTATTGGCTGAAAAAATCTACAGGATAGCAAACTATGTTTTCCCTCTGCTGCTTGCTTTAAACAGCATTAGATGGAATTGTCAAGAAAGTTTAATTGATGCGTTTTGCGTCGTTTTTCTCGTAACTGCACTCTTGTACTCCTATCCTACTGGAAGAATACCTAATTTTTTAAACGTAGACGCGTAGCGGCGTGCCGCAGGCTACCGCCAAAAACGCTTTAGACGCATAAGGTGTGCGTTCGCCGCTCTTGCGTGCCGTAAGTCCTAAAGGAGGCTTATGCCAACGCGTAGCGTCTCGCTACTGAGAAGGCATAGGAAATAGGCGTTTGCCCTTGGCGTGCCGCAGGCTAGAACCCCAACGAGGAGAAAGAAGAATAAATAGGTAATGTTATAGCGGCGAGGCAGTAGGACAGATAAGTAAGGGTTTATGTTCAATTAAATGAAAAACTGCTTACCCTAAATCAGTCGCGAAGATAAGGAATCAGTAACTGTTACGAATCTATGCAACTACTTTTCATTTTAATTCTAAAATTAAATTTTTATTTATTTCTTTACTTAGAATTATAGTGCAATTTGAGGAATGACAAACAACAATATTTTCTATGCTAAAACTAAAAATTAGTTGTCGGTGGCTATAGGTTAGGTGCGGTCATCTAACCAAGCCGATTATCCCCGCTGTTTGAGGGTTGATGTGAGTTCTATGAGATAGCGCTTTCCAAGCAATGGCAGATTGTACCACAGTAGGTTAGCGAGTCCCGATTCGATGTTGACTGAGTGCAACTGCAACAAGAAGCACTACTCCACTTCTAGCTACCTCGTTTTTGCATTTCCTGCTGTCGCATAGGCATAGCATCGATTTGCTCAAAAATGGCTTTCGCTTGGACTGGAGTCGTTTGACGACGCTTGACGCCGCCGTCTTTACCAACCAAAATGACGCGGAAATCTTGAGCGCCAACTTGAAGGCCATCGCGCAGCCTAGCAGCTGAAGAAGGATCTATTTGCTGTGAGTCTGCATAACTGTTTCCATCTGTCAAGACTTCAACGAGAATCAAATCTCGCTCAACAAAAGCTGATTTGTGTCCTTGGAATTTTTGCATCTGCTGTTGATAACCAGGGTTGTTGCTGGAGGGAGCAAAGACTAGCAACACTCGGTTTTTCCATTTTTGCGAACTCAGGTTAAATGAGGGCATCATAGCAGCATGATTGGGTGAAGCTTGGGCATACGTAGATGTACTTGCTGGCAGTAGGATAAAAAATGCCAGTAAGGGGAGAGTAATCAGTGCTGACTTATTCACAATCGAACTCCTCCTAACGCTGAGGGGTGAAAAATTGCTTCATATCTACAAGTCCTCAGCCTCTTTGAAGCTATCATCAATTCTTCCGAATCTTCCTCTATCGATCATAAAACAAGGGCAAAGAAAACCTTTGAGATTAAAAAAGGTTAAAATCTAGGTGCTTATTTGGGGTGCAATGAACATATATTTGCTGAGCTTTGCAAACCTATCATGCGAATTTTATTCGTCTCTATTCACTTTCCTAGTGATTTAAGCACTTGTACCCAAGGTGTATACAAACGGATGTCACTGTTTATTGATGCCATCAAAGAGATTGGTGAAATAGACATGTTGTTTTTTGTGCCACCGGAAACACAAGTTTCTCCAGACGCGATCGCCCAAACAGAACGTAACTTTTCTCAACACTGGCAAACAAAGATTAACCTATTTCTTTGCCCCAAAGAGGAACAGAACTCACTCCCCAATTGGCGACAGCAGTGGGACGGCATTTTCAACTTTTTCAAACAGTCAGACTTTTTCATATCGCCGCAGCAGATGCAAGCACTTGAGAAATGTTTGAGCCGAAAACCAGATGCGGTATTTGTGCATCGACTGTCATCAATGAGTGCTTTCATGCAGGTACAGCAACCTCTACCACCTGTTTTTCTTGATTTGGATGATATTGAACATATCAGTTTTATGCGCCAAATTCGCCAGCCACCCACTGGGCTTGCAACACAGCTGTATTACTTGCAAGTACCTGCGCGTTTTTGGGGTGAGATGCAAGCGATTCGTAAGGCGCGTTGCTCGTTTGTTTGTTCAAGCGGCGATCGCCGCTATCTGACAAAACGCTTAGGATTGCCTAATGTTGTGACTGTACCCAACGCAATTGCGATTCCAGAACAACAACCGATTGCACAAGAACCCACTTTGCTGTTAATAGGAGGCTACAACTATTTTCCCAACATGAACGCCGCCAACTTTCTCATCGAACGAGTGTGGACTGAGATCTATAAAGCCATACCGGATGCTAGGTTAATCATTGCAGGACCTTATCCGCAAAATATTCGCAGCTACAACAAAAAAGTTCCAGGTGTTGAGTTTCCTGGATTTGTGGATGATATAGATGCGCTTTATCAGAACTCTCGTGTGGTGTGCTGTCCGATCTTTTCCGGAGGAGGAACGCGAGTCAAAATGATTGAAGCCGCTGCTTATGGCAAACCAATTGTCGCAACGAGCATCGGCGCAGAAGGATTGGAAATGAAGGATGGGCAGGAATTTTTGATGCGTGATCATCCCAAAGCTTTTGCCCAAGCATGCTTGGAACTGTTGCGCAATGATGATTTGTGCAAGCGCTTGGGTGATGCTGCTCGTGCAGCGGCGATCCGCCATTACGATCGCACCAATATTGTGCAACAAATTAAGCAGCAGATCCAGTCTCAACTATAGGGGTTCTGGGCTGTATGCACCACAAGGTAGGGGCACAGCCATGCGTGTCAACTTAAGATGAAAGTCAGTAAGTGACAATGCTTTGAGAGATTGCCTTGTTCCCAGTCAGAGGCTTAGAATACCATTGGAAGGCTCTGCCTTGCTTAGTTGCGGCAGAGCCGCTTCAAGGGCATTTCCAGGTTCTACCTGGAAACGAGATTTTAGAAGGGTTTTGGCTTAAGTTTTCTAACCCCACAATTAAATTTTGTTACTGTTTATGGACAAAACAAAGTATCGCGGGTGTCACGTCCTGTGGTTGGGTTAGTACCTTTGGCTACCTTGCACAATTTATCTTGCTCATCCCTACGCAGCAGCACATCAGTAAAATCTGCTCCGTCAATAATCGCACCATCAAATTTGGCGTTAGCAGCGAAAGCGCCCTCCAACACCGCATTTGTCAAATTTGCTTTGATGAGACGAGCCGAGTCTAAAGTAGCATTTGTGAGATTAGCCCCCTCAAGATCTGCTGATTCCAGATTTGCAGCAAAGAAGCTGACACCGCTTAAATTAGCGTTGCTGAAGTTGCTGCTGCGGAGATTAGCATGAGAAAAGCTAGAGTCTGTTAAATCACGTCCTGAGAAACCAGCTTCTATCAAACTTTCTTTGTTGTAGTCAAGTGCTAAAGCTTCTGGCGCAAAACCTGCAAAACCTAGAGATACAGTGATGCAAATCACAACCCAAAGCAATAAATTGAGTATGCTTACGCACATCCGATCGCTTAACTTACTCATCGTACTTTTTGCTAATGGCACATCCTCCATATCATTATCCCGATATAGGTATCGCAGGAGAAGACCTGGTAGCCCAATGGTTACAATCCAAAGGTTGGGTGATTTTGCATCGTCGATGGCGTTACCGACAAGGAGAAATCGACATCATTGCCGAATACGATGGGGAAGCAGGAGAAGACAAAGGCACAAGCAGACAAGCAGACAACGGGAAAGCTTTCTCATCTCCCTTATCTCCCCTATTGGCATTTGTCGAAGTCAAAACTCGTAGCCAAGGAAATTGGGATGCAGGAGGAAGAAACGCTCTGACAAAACAGAAGCAAACAAAACTCTGGCATACAGCCCTGATGTTTTTAGCTAAATATCCTGAGAAGGCAGACTACCCTTGCCGATTTGATGTCGCTATTGTATGCTATCAACCGTCACAAGAGTTACTTGGGGTGACAATTGCCCAAGAAGCCATAGTCACTTCATCAGTGGGCGGACACTCATTGGTGTTACAGGAATACATTAGGGCGGCTTTTGATACTTAAATCAATAAAAAATTCGCTGTTTAGTCCTCTGTAGAGCTTCTACTAGCGATTCAAGTCCATATTCATCTGATTTAGAGCCAACGGTAAACAGTAATCGGTAAAGGAGAAAATACCTCAATTACCAATTACTGCTTACCATAATCTTTAACATAGCGGGGGTTAAAACTTGAAGGTATCACGCCAGCGTTTCTGGACAATAGCCCAATCCCCTGACGAACTGTTGCCGGAACGCCTCTATTTCCTCTTTTTCCGGGTTACCATGAGAGACAATCGCGACTTGGTAGCGACGCATGACGTCAACTGGACACTGTCCCGCTTCCAAACTCCAAAGTGCCATTTGGACTCGCATCGGCGGCTCGTAGCTAATTCCTAATTCACTTAAGAAAGCCCGAATATTGCCGTCCTCTTGAGGCGAGAGGTGACGCTTTAGTTTGACCCTAACCACCCAACCATCAATCTGATGAATTACGGTGAGGAACGAAACAGGTATTTGGGGTTTAGCGTGCAAAAATTGAACAACCCTTAGAGTTAGACTGGCATTTGCCAGGTAATACAAGTATTCCATCTTGGTGCTTGGGATCAAAGCCAATCGTACATCCTTATTATTCGTATACAGACCCCTGTACCCGCTAGGGTAAAAGCCCCCGTTTTTAGATGGGGAGGTTTACCCAATTTTTATAAAGGTGTTTGCGTGTTAATTACCAGCATCCAGATCAAAGCCACGGAAACTCATTGAGCGTTGATCCCCGATAGTTCTCTATCAAGAGCAGCTAAAACCTGGTTATTTGATAAAGTTCATATATCAATGCAGCAACAACGAACAAAAAGCAATTTAAACACAAAATCTAGCCATAAGAAGGAAGACGTGGAATTCGAGAGTTGTGTATCTGGGTATGACTATGAATTACCTCAAGAACTCATTGCCCAAAATCCAGTAGTTCCTAGAGATAGTTCCAAACTTTTGGTAGTAAATTCTTTTAGTACAGGTACTCAAACACCTCCTTTACACCGCATTTTCCGAGATTTGCCAGAGCTTCTGCATCCAGGCGACTTACTGGTAATGAATAACACAAAGGTGATGCCAGCGCGGCTGTATGGTCGTAAATCCACTGGCGCGGAGATAGAGGTGCTGTTGTTAGAGGAACGCCAGCATAATTGTTGGTTAGGCTTAGTCAAGCCAGGGAAACGTTTTAAAGCGGGAGCAAAGATTATTTTTGAAGCAAGGGGAGTAGGAGAAAATAAGGGAGGAACATCCTCCTCATCTTCCCCACCTTTGCTGACTGCTACAGTTCTAGAAACAGACGAGGCGACTGGTGGGCGTCTGTTGCAATTTGATTTGCCAGATGGGATGTCCTTAGTGCAATTGTTGGATGTATTTGGAGAAGTCCCTCTACCGCCTTACATCACTGCGTCTGATGCCCAAAACGAACAGTATCAGACGGTTTATGCGAAAACTCCAGGAGCAGTCGCAGCTCCCACAGCAGGGCTTCACTTTACAACAGAATTACTAGAGCGGTTGCGCGATCGCGGAATTCATCAAGCTTTTGTGACATTACACGTTGGCGTGGGGACATTTCGCCCTGTGGAAGTGGAGGACATAAAAACTCACAAAATGCATGAAGAATGGATTGAAGTGCCTTCATCAACGGTAGAGCAAATCCGCGCCACTCAGGCATCTGGCGGTCGGATTATTGCTGTGGGTACAACAGTAGTAAGAGCATTAGAAGGAGCAGCAGCCAAAGGCGAGTTGCAACCATTTTGTGGCAAAACAGACTTGTTTATTTACCCAGGCTACCAATGGCGCGTCGTAGAGGGCTTGATTACCAATTTTCACCTACCGCGTTCTAGTTTGCTCATGTTGGTGAGCGCTTTAATTGGTCGGGAACGTTTGTTAAATATATATCAGGAAGCGATCGCATCTCGATACCGCTTTTATTCCTTTGGCGATGCAATGTTAATTTTGCCAGAAGCACGAAACAAATAAAGAATGAGTTTGTAGTAGGCGCTGCGATCGCCTACTACAAGCGAGTTTAAATCGGTAAGCGATTAATATCTTTATTGCAGCCAATGACAACCATTGCTGAACCACGTTCAAGAAGCTTGTTGGGGTTAGGATTAATCTGGAATTTGCCATCTTGACTGACAGCTAGCAAATTCAAACCATAGCGGTTGCGAAGTTGTAGTTCGGCGATTGTTTTGCCGTGAAATTCGTCTGGCACGATTATTTCTACAATACTGTTATCTGGGTCAAGGTCAAATCGGTCTAGAATTGCTGGTTTTGTGAGTGTTCGCGCAAGAGCTCTACCTGCTTCATATTCGGGAAATACAACATGATCTGCTCCTACTTTACTCAACAACTTGCAATGAACTTCACTAGAGGCTTTTGCAACGACGTGGGGGACACCACCTTCCTTCACATTTAGGGTGGTGATTATGCTTTCCTGAATGTAATTTCCTATGGCTACAATGACCGTATCAAATTCTAAAATTCCAGCTTCTCGCAGTGCAGCTGGTTCCGTTGAATCTAGTTGCAAAGCATGAGCAGTTATCTGCTCCGTCAACGCTTGGGATACCCGCTTTTCATCTATATCTGTAGCCAGCACTTGATAGCCGAATTTGTGCAGTGTTGAACAGACTGAGCGACCAAAACGACCTAACCCAATCACAGCAAACTGGTGATTGTCTTTACGCAGACTGCGAAAAAATCCCAATGACGCCAAATCCACAGTTGTTATCCTTATTAACACTGTTTTATTTAAGGCAAAAACTCGGTTTTCCCGAATAAATTAAAAATTTTATTTTTTGCCTAATTTATATTTTATCATTTCGTTATACTTGCATCTCATTTGCCAATTGGTTCTTCCCCCTGTCCCCCAATACCCCACTCCTGACTATCCTACAAGTAAGTTTTCTTCAGGATAGCGAACACTGCTAGGTCGAGGGTCTCCGAGTATAGCTGACATAAGTAGCAAAATACCAACTCTTCCAATATACATCGTCACAATTAATATTAGCTTGGCTGCGGCAGACACACTGCCCGTAATTCCAGTAGAAAGACCAACAGTGGCAAAAGCTGACACAACTTCAAATAAAAGTTGAATAAATGATATTTCGGGGTCTGTTAGTGCAATTAAAATGGTAGATGCAATTACTGTTGCCACTGAACCAATCAAAGCTCCAACAGCTTTCAAAATTACAGAGATTGCTATACTACGCTCGTATAATAAAACTTCTTCTTTCCCTTGGAGAATTGCCTTAGTGCAACTGGTAAGAACTCTCAGGGTTGTTGTTTTGAGTCCGCCTCCTGTTCCGCCTGGGCTTGCACCTATAAACATGAATGCAATTGTGATAAATAGACCAGCAGTGGTCATTTTTCCTATATCTATGGTATTGAATCCAGCAGTTCTCGTTGTAGCCGATTGAAACCAAGCGCCTAATAACTTTTCAAGAAAACTCAAATTTCCAAATGTTTCCACATTTTTGAATTCTACCAAAAAAAATGCAACTGTCCCAATCAATAAAAGGACTACGGTTGTGCTAGTTGCCACTTTAAAATCTAAAGAAAATAAGAGATTAGTAGGTTTTTTAAGTAAGCGATCACGTAACCAAACGTAAGTTTCAAAAATGACTTGATAACCAATTCCACCTAAGATAATTAACAATGTCATAGAGAAAATTATTAACACTGATGATTGATATCCAATCAAGTTATCTTTAAACAAACTAAAACCAGCATTATTCCAAGAATTCACACTATGAAAAATAGCTAACCAAAGTCCTTGATCCCATCCAAACTTGGGAACAAAAGCTGGTAAAAATAAAAATATTCCTGTAATTTCAAAAATTAGAGTCGTGGCAATAATTGAGCGAATAATTTGGGCACTCCCATGTATTCCCGGTCGATCTAAGGCTTGTTGAATGGCAACTTTTTGTCGCAAGTCGAATTTACGACCAATCAGCATAATCAAAAAAGTTGTGGTTGTCATGTAGCCCAAACCACCAACTTGAACTAACAGCAAAATAAATAATTGCCCCCAAAAAGAAAAATAAGTGCCTGGATCTACCACGGATAACCCTGTGACACAAACTGCTGATGTTGAGGTGAAAAAAGCTACAATTGGGTCATTCCACGTACCACTACTGGTAGAAAAAGGCATCATTAGCAGGAGCGTTCCTACAGTGATGACTGCTAGAAATCCTAAGCAAATCGTTCGAGAAACAGTCATAAAAAAAAGTAAAAAAAAACACAGCCTTTGGAACAGGAGCAGGGTTTCTCTTACCTAAAAGCAAAAACACCTTTATTTAATTAAAAACACACATGGTAGCCTACCAGTATGTATTTTTAAAATCTGCTTCTTCTTTACACCGCTTTCTTCATGAGTGCAACACTTTACCAGCAAATTCAGCAGTTTTACGATGCTTCCTCCGGTTTGTGGGAGGAAATATGGGGCGAACATATGCACCACGGTTATTACGGTGCAGATGGTACGCAAAGAAAAGACCGTCGTCAGGCGCAAATTGATTTAATTGAAGAACTACTGAAATGGTCTGGAGTACAGCAAGCTGAAAATATCCTAGACGTGGGTTGTGGAATTGGTGGTAGTTCTCTGTATCTGGCAGGGAAATTTAATGCTAGGGCGACAGGAATTACTCTGAGTCCGGTGCAAGCTGCAAGAGCGACAGAACGCGCTTCTGAATTTGGGTTGAGTTCTAGAACTCATTTTCAAGTGGCTGATGCTCAAGCAATGCCTTTTGCTGATAACTCTTTTGACTTGGTTTGGTCACTCGAAAGTGGTGAGCATATGCCCGATAAAACCAAGTTTATGCAAGAGTGCTATCGGGTACTTAAACCTGGTGGAACCTTGATTATGGTGACTTGGTGTCATCGACCAATTGAGAATTCACCACTTACAGCGGATGAGGAGAAGCACTTGGCGGAGATTTATCGGGTGTATTGCTTGCCTTATGTGATTTCTTTACCTCAGTATGAAGCGATCGCCCATCAACTTGGGTTACAAAACATTCGGACTGCTGATTGGTCAAAAGCTGTTGCTCCGTTTTGGGATATAGTGATTGACTCAGCGTTTTCTCCAAAGGCGATTTGGGGTTTGCTACTTTCGGGTTGGAGTACTATCCAAGGGGCGCTGTCTCTGGGGTTGATGCGTCAGGGTTATGAGCGCGGGTTAATTCGGTTTGGGTTGTTGTGTGGAAATAAATAAACGAACCGCAGAGGCGTGCCGCAGGCTACCGTACCAAGCAACAGAGAGCGCAAAGAGAGGAGATAATGAGTCAGGTTTCACAGCCAGGGTTTCAGGCGAGTTGGTTTTATAGTTTTTGGAAGTTTTCGCGTCCTCACACGATTATTGGCACGAGTTTGAGTGTATTGGGGTTGTATTTGATTGCCCTGTCTCTATTTTCCAATCTTGTACAAGCGCAAGCCACTACGCCCATACTCCCTCTTTTGGGAGCGTGGATTGCCTGTCTATGTGGCAATGTTTATATTGTGGGGCTGAATCAACTTGAGGATGTGGCAATTGACAAGATTAATAAGCCGCATTTGCCTCTTGCCTCTGGGGAGTTTTCTCCAGCTACAGGTAAATTGATTGTAGCTATTACTGGAGTTTTGGCGTTGCTGTTGGCTTGGCTTCAAGGACCGTTTTTGTTGGGAATGGTGGGTATGAGTTTGGCGATTGGCACTGCTTATTCTTTGCCGCCAATTCGCTTGAAGCGGTTTCCTTTTTGGGCAGCGCTGTGTATTTTTTCAGTGCGCGGGTCAATTGTTAATTTAGGGTTGTTTTTGCACTTTAATTGGGTGTTATCTGCTGGTGGTAAAACGCAAAATTCAGCGTTTCTATCAATTCCGTCTGCTGTGTGGTTGCTGACATTGTTTATTTTGGTTTTCACATTCGCGATCGCTATCTTTAAAGACATCCCCGATATGGAAGGAGACTTGCTCTACAATATACAAACTTTCACCCTCAAACTCGGTAAGCAAGCGGTTTTCAATCTCGCTCTTTGGGTCTTAACTGTCTGCTATGTAGGGATGATTTTAGTTGGTATACTGCGTCTTCCTGAGGTGAATTCTCTTTTTTTGGTGAGCACTCATCTCGTGGCACTGGTTTGGATGTGGTGGCAAAGTAGACAAGTGGACTTGCAAGACAAAAGTGCGATCGCTCGCTTTTACCAATTCATCTGGAAACTGTTTTTCTTGGAATATCTGATTTTTCCAATAGCTTGTCTTTTGGCTTAAAAATTGACCGTAATTTAGACTTGTTTTAAGGTGCGTTGGGCAACAGGCAACAGGAAAACATGGGGAGTCTTTTCTTGTGTTCTCTATTCCCTATTCCCTATTCCCTATTCCCTATTCCCTATTCCCTTCTTTGTTTAAATCCCCTAATTTTAATTATGGGGATTGCCTGTTGCTTATTCCCTGTTAAGCGTTCCCTGCTTCCTTTTAACAAATCTTATAATGCTTCGCTCGTGCCAAACTCAGTAAATTGGCGCACATAAGGCTCATGAAACGCCAGGATAATATCCTGCTTGGGTACTCCGATTTCAACTAACCGATTGGCAATTCCCTCTTCCGTGCCATCATGCTGAATCCAGATTTTCCCACCTTTAATATCAAGATGCAGAATACAGCCAAAATCACGTTTATTTCCACGCCAGCCTACATAAAGTAGTTGGTAGTGATCCTGCTGCTCATCAAATATCGTCTGCACTTCATACTCTTGGGCATCTCGCTGCATCGAAGCCCGTTCTCGCCGTTCTGAAAGAAGATGTCGAATATATTGCCGATATTGCTCTACAGCCATCGATCAATAACCTCCCGTTGCACATCGTAAATCACCAATCGCAATTGATATCGTTTAACAGCCGATGCAATGAAGCGTCGTTGAAAGAAACTTTCATAAATCGGCACACGAACCGCCAGATAAAGTTGGCGATGGCGCAGAGCGCCCGCCCCATAGGGGGCGATCGCTTTCAATTTTTTCTAGCGCGTCCCGATAGTTTAGAAACTGCCCCAAAGCCGTATGAAATTCTGAAACATTAGATGGACTAATAAAACTTTTAATCTCCACCGCGATTTTTCGCCCCTCTCGTTCTGCCGCCAAGAGTTGCTCTGCTGCTAAATCAATCTCAAAATCTACATCATCCAAATTAATTTCTTGACACTCCCCTGGCTATGAAAACATCGCTGCCGCTCGTTTTGATGTAAAGCCAGGGGATTCTACATTCTTCCTAGTTACTTGCTCAAGCAGGCTTTCACCAACTAGAGTATTGGTCGCTAGTCCTGTAGCGTTGATTCGGGACTGCCCATCCCTATTTAATTTTGCTCTATCCAAAATGTTTTTTGCCGCGTTTACATCCCTTTGCAGCACACAACCACATTTGCAAGCATGAGTACGGGTTGACAATGTTTTCTTAACAATGACACCACAATTACTACAAATCTGAGATGTATGATGTGGATGGACGGGGACAATATTAGTTTTGAACTTTTGAGCAAAATATTCTAGCCAACGACGGAATAGTGACCAAGCCACATCATTTATTGACTTGGCAAGACGATGATTTTTTACCATGCCTTTAACATTTAAGTTTTCATAGGCGACTAAAGCGTTAGCTTTGCATACGCAGCGTGCAAGTCTAAGAGCATGCTCATTACGTTGTCTATTTACTCTTAAATGCTTCTTTGCACATCTGAGTCTTGCTTTGCGTCTGTTGTTTTTGCCTTTTTCTTTCTTATATATCTGACGTTGGGCGTGCTTAATTGCTTTCTCGGCTTTTCTTAAAAACCTTGGATTTTCCTGATGATGTCCATTGGAATCCGAATAGAAAAACTCCAACCCAACATCTAAACCGATTTCACCATTACCGGTTCTCTGTTCAGCTTTAACTTCAATGTCAACTGCAAACTGGCAGTAGTAACCATCAGCCTTACGAACTAATCGAACACGCTTAATGGAGTTGACAGGATAAGTGTGAATATCCCACTTTCCTAACAGTTTGATTTCCCCTATACCTTTGTCATCGGTAAAGGTGATACGTCTTTTTGTAGGATGTAGTGACCAACCACTAGTCTTGTATTCAACTGAACGGTTATCCTTCTGAAAACGTGGAAAGCCTTTCTTTCCTGACTTCTTAGACTTGCAGTTGCTGTAAAATCTATCAATAGCGCTCCAAGCTCTTTCTGTTGCAGCCGTGCCTTGCCATTGAATTTAACTCTTTTACAAACTCAAACTCTTTCCGCAGTGCTGTTGAGTAGTTATTTAGAGTAATTCGATTGATTTTTTGCTCACTGGGAGCATCGATCCAGTAACGAATAGCTTTGTTACGAATGAATTGAGTAGTTCTGATAGCTTCATCTATAGCTTTATACTGTTGTCTGTTACCTATTACCTTCATCTCTAAAACCAGCACTGCGTTATCACCTCCTTTGTTTTTATGCTCGACTTATAATAACATTAATGTAACGCCAAAATATAACAAAATGAAAACTAAAAGATTAAACGTACGGATGACAGAGCGCAGATATAATAAGTTAGTCTTATTGTCTGTTCAATTGGACAGGACAATTACTAGCCTGTTAGATGAATGGGTAGATTCACTTCCTGAACCCAAAAAACAAGACATCACGGCAGGGTAAACCCTGCATCGTGGCTTTCATCCCTGGGCTGAAGCCGCAGGGTTTTCAGCCTACCTCTTATAAATTAGCCGTGTCGTGTTTCCTCCGTGGTCTAAAGACACACGGTTTCCACACTCCCAGAAACTTTTAGATGAAAGTATTATTTTCTGGGGTACCCGTGAGGGGGGGTGAGGTGTAAGTTATGAATGCAACGCGCGTATCACCAATCCCCTACTGCAAGCAAGGAAGGACTTTTCTCGCTGCGGAGTTCTGCATTCTTCTTCAAAATTCATTTTCTAAATGAACCGTTAACACAATGTTTGACAACTTTCAACCAAGTTATATTATTGCCATAACTGCTGTCATTTCTAGTATCGCCATCCTTGGCTATTTTTCCTGGAAAACTTTGATTACGTCAAATCTTTTCCAAAAAGGAGTGAATCTTTATAAGCAAGAAAATTATAAAGATGCAGAAGCAGCTTTTCGTCAAATGATTTCTCTGAATTCTACTAATGATGTCGTTCACTTGCTGCTAGGAGATACTTTGATGCAGCAAGGTAAACTAGAAGAAGCAATCCAACAGTTTCAAGAAGTGATTAATCGCGCTCCTAAAAAAGTTGATGCTTATTTGCGTCTCTCGAATGCTTTCATGCGGCAAGAAAAGAAAGCGGAAGCAATTTCTAATCTAGAAAAAGCTAGAGAGTTATGTCAAGCACAACGTCAACAGGAAAAAGCAGAACAAATTAATCGTATTCTTCAAAAAATCAGTAAAAATAATTCGTAAGTCATGGCTGAAGAATTGGGCAAAGTCTATCTCGTAGGTGCTGGACCTGGAGATATAGCATATTTAACGGTAAAGGCTGATAAACTTTTATCGAATGCTGAAGTTTTGGTTTACGATGCCTTAGTTGATGCCCAGTTGTTGCAATGCATACCGCCTGATTGTTTGAAGATCAATGTAGGAAAACGCGGTGGTCAACCTAGCACACCCCAAGCTGAAATTAACAAGTTACTGGTAAAGTATTGTCAGCAGGGAAAACAAGTTGTTCGCCTGAAGTCTGGTGATCCATTTATTTTTGGTCGTAGCACTTCTGAAATCGAAGCGTTAAAAACGGCTGGTTGCGATTTTGAAGTTGTACCGGGAATTTCCTCAGCGCTAGCAGCGCCGTTGTTCGCGGGAATTCCTCTGACAGATCCAGTCATGAGTCGGTGTTTTGCTGTGTTTACGGCTCATGAGCCAGATGCTTTGGATTGGGAAGCGCTGTCACGGTTGGAGACATTAGTTATTTTAATGGGCGGACAGCATCTTGCTGAGATTTTACATCGGCTGGTGCGACAAGGGCGATCGCGCTCAACACCCATCGCCATTATCCGATGGGCAGGAACTGGGCAACAAGAAATTTGGACAGGCACTTTAGACAATATACTTGAGCAAACATTTGGTGTGTCGTTGTCGCCAGTGGTTATTGTAATTGGCGAGGTTGTGGGATTACGCAGTTATCTACAACCTGAGAAAATATCATTAGCGGATTTCTCAGTAGATAACGCTTTGCATCCCAAAACTATGCCCATTACCCAACCCTCATCTACCTCATCTAGCCAACTTCCCTTATCCAATAAAACAATTCTGGTGACACGCGCAGCTGGACAGTCAAGCCAATTTACGGAACTTCTGACTGCATCCGGCGCAACTGTCATTGAAATGCCAACGTTGGAAATTTGTCCGCCTTCGAGTTGGGAAGGTTTGGATAATGCGATCGCCAATATATCCGACTTTGACTGGTTAATTCTCACTTCCACCAACGGCGTAGATTACTTTTTTGAAAGATTGTTCGCACAGGGTAAAGATGCTCGCGCTTTGGCTGAAATCAAAATTGCCGTTGTCGGTGAGAAAACAGCCAAAAGTCTCAATCAACGCTGTCTGCAACCAGACTTTATTCCTCCCAACTTTGTCGCCGACTCGTTGGTGGAAAACTTTCCCGAAGAACTCACAGGTAAAAAGGTTTTGTTTCCCAGAGTAGAAAGCGGCGGACGGGAAGTTTTGGTGAAAGAATTAACCGCGAAGAAAGCAGAAGTTATAGAAGTGGCGGCTTATCAATCTTGCTGTCCCAAAAGTGTACCTCCTTCAGCAGAATTAGCCCTTCAAAGTGGAAATGTGGATATCATTACCTTTGCTAGTTCCAAAACTGTGCAATTTTTTTATCAACTAGCAGAAAAGATATTTTTTGAAAATACTCAAGACAATCAATCCTCTGGGGTGGCTGATGCGTTAAAAGAAGTTTGTATTGCTTCCATTGGTCCCCAAACTTCTAAAACTTGTCGTTCTTTATTCGGACGTGTAGATGTAGAAGCAGAGGAATATACTTTAGATGGATTGACTCAAGCAGTGATAAAATGGGCGACGAATTCTTAATATTCAAAATTCTTGATAACGTTCAACCTCTATACTTTCACATTTTTGAATCGTCGGGTTATTAATAAGCTCTTATTATAGCCTGCGCTGGTGGTTCTGGTTGTAGTGTCAGTTAGCGATCGCCCTCGCGGTGCGGCACGGCTGCGCCTGTAGCGTGCGTCCTCTGTAGGAGACACGGCACTGCGCTCCTTTGCAATCGCTCTTTGGAAAAAACTTTTTGGTTTACTGTTGGTTGGTTGGGTTGCGGATATTCTGACACTCTTCCTGGATGAGCTAGCAACGGTGCGCCGTCATCGATCCAAGTAAGTAATTAATGTTTTCTACAACATCTGCTTTTAAGTAGATAAGCTGGCGCATCTAATATTAATAAAGTTTAGTCTGTTTAAAGTATCACGTTTTCAAAAATAGACACTTTCAATCAACTAAAAAACAAAATTATTTCTCAAGGTTCTTCCAAGTCACAGTTCAAAATGCCGCGTTTGCTAAAAAAGTCTGAACTAGTTGACTTTATAGAAAATATGTGTATTGCGAAGACGATAAATTGAAGCTAAAAAAATGACAAACTGTACTGTTGGTGACTATCTGCTGCTTCGTCTGAAGCAGATTGGTGTTAAGCATATCTTTGGTGTCGCTGGTGACTACAATATGGAATTTCTCGACTCTATTGTCAATCAGTCGGACATAGAGTTGGTGACAGCCTGCAACGAACTCAACGCAGCCTACGCTGCTGATGGCTATGGTCGAATTAATGGTATTGCAGCATTAGTCACCACGTTTGGAGTTGGTGAACTCAGCGCCATTAAT
The DNA here is from genome assembly GCF_002368435.1 of Kalymmatonema gypsitolerans NIES-4073. Classification (GTDB taxonomy): domain Bacteria; phylum Cyanobacteriota; class Cyanobacteriia; order Cyanobacteriales; family Nostocaceae; genus Kalymmatonema; species Kalymmatonema gypsitolerans. The sequence continues at coordinate 8,502,190 of NZ_AP018268.1, read as the reverse complement.
GGGATTGCTGGCGCTTACGCTGAACACGTCCCTGTTGTAGCGATTACTGGATCTCCTGCGACCAAAAAACAATCATCTGGGGCGCTTGTCCATCATACTTTTGGCACAGGTGATTTTACCATTTTTGCCCGGATGTATGAGAAGGTAACGGAGGCGCAAGCATATTTGACACCGGAGAATGCAACAGCAGAAATCGACAGAGTTCTGGGTGTCTGCCTTCTCAAGAAGTTACCTGTTTACATCTCCCTACCTATGGACGTTGCTTCACATGAAGTGGCTGCACCGTCAGATTCATTCATACCCCCTGTCTTTAAGAGCGATCCTGCGACTTTAGCTGAGGCTGTTGATGCGAGTGTGGCGATGTTGGAGAAGGCTGTTAAACCAGTCATTCTTGCTGATGTGGGTGTGGATCGCCATCACCTACATGAGGAATTGCGATCGCTTCTAGAAGCCACTGGATACCCTTATGCCACCATGAACATGGGGAAGGGGCTTCTTGAGGAAACGCATCCCCAATTCATTGGTATATATAACGGTGTTGCCACTGAGGACTATGTGCGAAAACGTATCGAAGAAGCAGATTGTGTGTTGAGTATCGGTGCTTTGATGACTGATTTCAACACAGGAAAGTTTTCCGCTAAACTCGATCCAGGTCGAACTATTGAAGTGCATGGGCAGTATCTGAAAATTAAGCGTGCCGTGTATAATAACGTGGCGATGGGGGATTTGCTAACAGCTTTAAGCAAACACCTGAAGCACCGCGATGCCAAAACGCTGGACTTAAAGCCGAAGAGGGAGAATTTGGATGCTGGCTTCATGACTCCCGGACAACCCAACTCAACAGCAGCTATTACACAGCAGCGTTTTTGGTACAGACTGGCTCATTTCCTCAAAGAAAATGACATTGTCGTCGCCGAGACTGGAACGTGTTTGTTTGCAGCCGCAGTCGTTCCTTTGCCAAAAGGAACCACCTTCGTTGGACAAGTCCTTTGGGGTTCTATTGGCTACTCAGTAGGGTCTTTGCTTGGGTGTGCTTGTGCAGCTCCCTCAAGACGGTCTATCCTACTCGTTGGTGACGGGTCGTTCCAAATGACGGCACAAGAATTGTCAACGATATTACGCTACGACCTCAAGCCAATTATTTTTCTTATCAACAATGATGGATACACAATAGAGCGTGATATCCACGGTGAGAAGATGCCATACAATGACATCCAGCCGTGGAAATATCACAAGCTCCATGAAGTTTTTGCTAACAATGGCTGGGGCATTAAGGTAAAGACCGAGTCAGAGTTAGAGTCAGCACTGCAACAAGCCGAACAATCTAGGGACAAACTTGCCTTCATTGAGGTGGTGATGGACAAAATGGACAGCCCAGAGGTTCTCTTAAAGATGTTGCATCAATAGAGATTTACGGGGATTAGGGACTAGGGATTAGGGACCCTTGGACTGGGAGGAATTGAGGACGGAGATTGTACTGTGCCCTATTCCAGTGATTGGGATAAGGAATTGGGATTTGGGACAAAGCGCCCAATCCCTAGAAACAGCGCGACTCGATGAAATGCCTAATCTTTGACACTCCCACGGCAGACACGCCGTGGGTTGTTGACCGATTACTGCTCAGCTCCTTTACCTGATTTTGCTAGGTATATGCCAGCTAAAACCACGAAAAAAGCTAGCCAGTTGAGGATACTTAACCTTTCTCCAAAGATTTCCCAGGCAAAGATTGCAGTTATGACTGGCTCCAACAGCAAGAAAAGGGAAACAAATCCTGCAGAAAAATTTTTGAGGCTATAAGTTACAATTCCCTGACCTATCACTTGGCAGAGAACACCTAGACCGATGACTGCCAGCCATCCCAAACCAGAATTGGGGAAAACTTTATCTTCGCTCAGCAGGACAATTGGGAGGGTCAACAAACAGCCGACAGCGCAATTACACAGGAGTATAGTTGTCACTGAAAACTTCCTTAGTAGCTGTTCGCTAATCAGAAAGCTTCCAGCATAGAAGACAGCAGAGAGTAAAGCAACAGCATCACCAATGAAGTGTTCGGGAGCCACTTGCAAATCTTCAACTCCAACGGCGATCGCTCCCCCCGATGCTAGTGCTAAGCCAATGAGAAATTTGCCATCAAAGTAACGACCCAAAAATAGGCAGTCTCCTATAGTGGCGAAAACCGGGGTCAGATTATGTAGTAAATTTGAGTTAGAAACGCTGGTCTGAGTTAGAGACCAAGCCCAAGAGAGTAAGCACAGCGCAGAGATAGCACATGCTACCACAAAGAGGGCTAGATCGCGAATTGTCCATGACTTTGGTTGCACTTCATAGTCGTGGGATCTTGTGTAGCGTGCCCTGTTGATCCCTTTCCACATCAAGAGTGTTAAACTCCCTATCCAAAGGCGATTAAAGATTGTGGCATTTGGACCAAGTTCGCTTTCGCTCAATTTGATAAAGATTGCAGCGAAGGATAAAATCAATACTGCTATAAATAATAGGGTTAAATTAATCAAATCAAGTGTTGGCTTTGTTTGTTGCTGTGGGAATTGTGCTTGATTGAGCATAATTAGGGTTAATGAAGTTGATGTTGTTTCGCTTAAAAGTTACCTTGGATCATTGATCAGAAGTTAAATCTACCACTGTGTCAATAAGTAATATTACTTAATTTTCTCTGCCACCCCGTGGAGAACTTACTATCTGGGAGAGTACTGAGCGTGAATATTACCTTTCACGCTCCCGGATATCGTTGTGCTTGACCGCTGGACTTAATTTGCCCTTCGCATACTTTTGACTCTATTGTCTATTTTTTAACAAAAATTATATTTGGAAATCAGTTTAAAAGGAGATTATTTATACACTGTTAATCATATTTAAGATAGATGAAGGGTACTGGTAGCAGGAGTTACACAAAACCTTAATAATTGTGTTGGCTTTGTTGCTGACGACACCAATTTATGGAAACTAACAACAGATAATACACTGAAGAGCGATCAAGTTGGATGTTGGTATTGTTGGCGGTGGTGTTTGCGGAATGTACAGCGCTTGGCGGAAACATGCAGTGTGACCTAAATATGTGCCAAGTCCTCAAAGCAGAGGCTAAAGATAGTCCAAGAGGCAAACTGAAAATCGGCGTGTCCCTTGCGAAGCGATCGCCGAAGGTGGGCGTTTATTGTCGCTTGTGCCACCCGGTATGCCCAAAGAGCTTGCACAGTGTGAGGTTTCGGAATGTGCTCAATGTGATCAGCAACGAAGCCTACGAATTCATGCGCTATGCGGGTGGTTTTGACACAATAGACATCTCCGAAATATAAAAAACTCAACTAAAATAAGAATCAACAATCTTTTATGACAACAAGAACATGAGTTCTATATCTGCGTACATTGAACAGAATCGTCAGGATACACAACGATTAGTGGGTCTAAAGTACGAGCAACTAGAGCAACTAATCAAGCAAGCAATGCGGAAGCCGCCGCTACGCGAACGCATTACACAAAGAGCGTCTTGTAGAAATGGAAGCGCAGAAAGTTAGAATTATAAATAAAGGCGGTGGTCGGAAAGTCAAGCTATCTATCGAAGAGCAAGTACTCCTAACTTTGATATATCTGCGGCATTTAACTACATTTCAATTGTTAGGCATTCAATTTGGAGTGAGTGAAACGACTGCCAATGATACATTTAATTACTGGTTTCCACTCTTGAGAGACTTGCTACCATGCAGTTTGCTTGAACAGGTAAAAAAAACGCCAGTGACTACGAAATTGTTAAAGAACTGTTAACCGAGTTTGAGTTAATAGTAGATAGCTGTGAGCAGCCCAGAGAAAGACCAAAAGAGTATGAGAAGCAAAAAAAGTATTACTCCGGTAAAAAGAAAAATCATACATTAAAAAATCAGTTAATTGTTTTACCCGATCGAGGGGATATTGTTGATGTAGTTGCAGGTGAACCAGGACCAAAAAGTGATATAAATTTATTCCGAGAACGCCAAAAAGGATTTGACTCAAAACAACGGTTTAACGGCGATAAGGGGTATATAGGAGAACCATCAATTAAAACCCCGCAGAAGAAGTCGAAAAGTAGAGAACTTACCATCGAACAAAAACAAAAAAATAAAGAGTTATCACAAGAAAGAATCTTAGTTGAGCATATGATTCGGTTAATGAAAATATTTCGGGTCGCTCAGGAAAGGTTTCGATTGAATCCTCAAAAATATGAGCAGGTGATTCTGACTATTTGTGGATTAGTCAGGTTACGAATCGGAGCGCTAATATTACCAGCTTCCGGCTAGACTCGCTCCGCAAAATTTTTTCTGAAACTACTTTTTTTTCACTTGTTACTAATAGTAACTATCTCAAAAACCCATTATACCGTAGAAACTGATGAATTTGCGTTTGGCGATCGCACCCCTGAAAGTCAGTTATAGATTACTATTGTCTATTTTCGGAGATGTCTAATGTTGAGTAACTGGAATGCCGCCGACGCCTTACCTTGGTATCTCGCCTATTTCGGATCAGAGGTCAATTACATGGGGTTGGTAGATGGATTTGAAGCTATACCACTTAAGTGTGACGAATTTGTGAAGGCGATTGCACAAAATCTTCGCTGCAATTCACGCCCTCGTTCACGCGTAACCTATTTACTCACAAACTATGAGTAACTAAAAGCACCCGAACTGAGGCCAGAAACTCTACCTAGTGATAGAAGTAAATAATTTAGAATTTTTAATACTCTAACCATAGCAAACAATTTCTAATTTTTTATTTTTTACCTCCACGCTATTTTTTGACCTAATTTGTAAAACTTAACTAATTATCATATCAGATTTACTACTAAAGTTTTTCAAAGCATGATTGAAGTTTTGGCAAGACAATAAATTTAGGAAAAAAAATGACAATTGAGAGTCATCAAAAATATAAAGGCAGAGTACTTGTTATTGGTGCGGGTGTAAGTGGTCTCGTGACATCGCTTTGTTTGCAAAGAAATGGATTTAAGGTAACACTGGTAGCATCTAATTTTGCTCCAGAAATAACTTCAGTTGTCGCAGCAGCTTTGTGGCAATGGCCGCCTCCAGCGCTAGGTGAAGATGATCACGACCAAATCTCGCTCACACGCTCCAAGAAATGGTGCATGGCTTCCTACGATTATTTTGCTAATCTTGCCTCCTCGCCAGAAACAGGTGTTTTTATGCGACCTGTAGTGGTTTATTTTAAGCATTTGGTCAAGGATAATCCTAGTGATCAATCGAGAACGAACGAACTGCAAGATAAAGTTTATGATTTTGTGCATACTCCTGCTTTGATAACAGAAAATCAAATCAATACTGAGATAGGTTTACTAGACGCTTATTCACATCTTGCGCCCATGATTGATATGGATATTTTCATGGGCTGGTTGCTTAAAGAAGTTCAGCAAGCTGATGGTCAGGTGTTAACCAGGAAAATATCTGGCAATTTAAAAGATGAAGAAGAAAAGCTCAAAAAAGACTTTGATGTTGACGTGATTGTCAAGTGTGCAGGTCTGGGAGCTATAGAACTTACTAATGAAGATATGTATCCTCTTAGAGGAGCATGGATTCGTGTTTACAACGATGGCAAAACGATACCTCGAATCACCAACGCTCATTGGTTATCCCACGAAGAATCCTCCGACGAGGACATGATTTACATAGTGCCAAAAGGAGATAACATCCTCCTTCTTGGAGGTTTGGTAGAACCAGATAAATGGGATTTGAATATTAACTTAGAAAATTACGATCCAGTAAGGGATATGCTGAGGCGATGTGTTGAGTTTATGCCAGCGCTAAAAGATGCCCAAATTGATTTTAATGAGCCTGTTCGTGCAGGTTTGCGTCCTTTTAGAAGGCAGAATGTCCGTTTGGAAAGAGAACAAGACACAAGCATCATTCATAACTATGGACATGGCGGTGCGGGTGTGACTTTGTCATGGGGGTGCGCAATGGATGTCGTAGAAATAGCGAACGAACTAGTACAACAAAGGCTGAAATGCTCCATAGTTTAAAAGGTGTTGTAATGGGCGATCGCACTCCTATGCTTCCTTGTGGTATATTCACTTACTATACATTTACCAGACCAGGATTAGGGGTTGTCATAGACCAAAGCATTTTTTGCCTAGTAGTTAGAAAAATTTTTCCGACATAATTTTTCCGACATAAATAATTTTAGTTATGTCTGTAAAAATCAGATGCTTGTAAAAAGCTATTAAAATTTCTGCTTTTTGTGCAAACATCAGCACATCATTTGTAAAGGAGTAAAGCCTCTATGACTACACCGGGATCTTTTGCGGATTTGGTAATACAGTTTGGTGACATTAGGGAAATCACAAGCCTTCCTGACGACAGAGGAGAAGTGGAGATTACGATCGCAAATCAAGGTGAAGAGCGTGTCGAGGGTCGTTTCGGTGTCAACCTGTATGCATCAACAAACTCAGTTCTTGAACTACCTCTAAACTCTGGTACCCAACAGGGTAGAGATGAACTGTTAGGCTTTATTCAACCAGATATAAGCTTGGGTTCGGGTGAGTCCGAAACCATTACTCTAAATTTTGCCGATTCCAGGCTGCGTGTTCCCTCTATAGTAGCGCCCGGTTCTTACCATCTGATTGCACAAGTTGACCCTGCTAACACCGTTGTTGAAAGCAATGAAGAAAACAATTTAGCTAGCACGCAAGTTTCTACAGAAGGTAGCGATGTCATCATCACTTGGAATGCAGTAGCTTTGAACCTCGCCGCCGACACTGAGGCGCTGTTTCCGCCAGTTTTAGCACGCAATTTAGCTATTATGCACGCGGCAGTGTACGACGCTGTGAACGCGATTGATCGAAGCTACATGCCTTATCTGGTAGAAGTAGAGCCAAAAGAAGCAAAAGGGGCATCGCCAGAGGCTGCTGCTGCTGCTGCCGCACATCGTGTACTACTCAATTTGTACCCACAGCAAGCTGTCGAGTTGAACCAGCAGCTAAGTAAGTCACTGGCGGCAATTCCTGATGGTTTGGCTGAGGATAAAGGCGTTGTTCTAGGACAATTTGTTGCCGATCAGCTCCTCGCTGCTCGTAGCGAAGATGGTTCGTCTAATTCCCAGCAGGACTACATACCAGGCGATCAACCAGGTGAGTGGCGACCAACTTTTCCTAACTACCTGCCTGCAAGATTTACAAATTGGGGCGAAGTCACTCCCTTTGTCATCCCCTCAGTTTTGGACTATCGGACGGATGGTCCTCCTGATTTGACTAGTGAGTTATATGCACAGAACCTTAATGAAGTCAAGTCTTTGGGCAGCCTCAATAGCTTAACGCGCACACCAGAACAAACAGAAATTGCTAAGTTTTGGTCTTTTGACCACCCATACTCCTTCAGTATTCAGGGTTTCTGGAACAAGATTGGGGAAGAAATAGCCCTGAAAGAGGGGAATACGTTGGTCGAAAACGCTCGGTTTTTTGCGTTGCTAAACTTAGCACAGGCTGACGCAGGCATTACTGTGATCGATTCCAAGTACTTCCATAATTTCTGGCGACCGATTACTGCCATTAGGGAAGCTGACACTGATGGCAATCCAGACACAGTTGCCGATCCGGACTGGATATCACTGATCAACCTTTCATCTACTCCCGAGTATATAGGAGGGCACTCGATTGTTGCCGGGGCTGCCGTCGCAGTTTTAGAAGACTTTTTTGGTGAAGATTACAGCTTTAGTACGACTTCGTCAGAACTACCTGGTGTTGTCCGCTCATATGATAGTTTCTACGAAGCCGGTTTAGAAGCTTCTTTAAGCCGCATCTACGCAGGGCTTCACTATCGATTCACTCATGAAGTATCTTTTGGACTGGGAGAAATGCTAGGCGAAGATGTAGTCCAAAATGCCTTGTTGCCAACGGACAGCTTGAACGCGTTAAATACAGCCAACATCATTTAACGAATCTTTTTTGAACAAAATCCCCACGAATTCGGCGATCGCTTCGCTGCTGCCTAAGCGCAAAGCGCACGCACTCGCGTTAGTCCCTGAGTCCTTACGGACACGCTTCGCGAACGGCAGATCGCTACTTTTCTCCCAGATGCAATATTCTACTATCATTTCATGCTGGCGGTAGCGCAGATTTGACACTCTCCGTCCTTATAGGGCGGAGAGTGTCAACTACTTTTTCAACGCACTAGCGCGATAAAAGCGGAAAAACAAGTTGATCGTAATTAGCGAAGCCGAAAGGACAATTGATAGTAAGCTGGGTCGATGAATTAGGAACCTATCCATCTGTTTCGGGAATCTCCCGACTTCAGGCGGGAGAGGATGTCAAAGCATTGCAATTTATGATGCTTCCCCCGACTTCGCCGAAGTTGTCGGGGATCTTTTTGTTCGTAACTCCTACACGGATTGCTATGTTTAGTCAGAAACTATGAGTGACTAAAAGCACCCGAACTCAGGGCAGAAACTCTACCTAGTGATAGAAATAAATAATTTACAATTTTTAATATTCTAACGATAGCAAACAAATTCTAATTTTTTATTTCTTAACTCGACGCTATTTTATGAGATAATCAAATGGGCAATCCTGCCAGATTTTTGTTGAACAAGATAGGTGGCGCTTTTTTGTTGCTGACACTATTGACCGCGTGTAGTAGCAAATCCTCCACTTCAGAACTTACAAAAGAGTTACAAACAGTGACGTCATGGGCAGCAACTGCCGAGATGACTGGCGATGCCTGGATACGCGGCAATGTCCCGACGATCTACGCAAAACAAACACTCTCTACAACGCTTGAAAAACTTCATAAAGAAACAGAAAAGATAGCACAGTCATCATCTGACCCCACGCAACATCGCACGATACTGGATCATCTACAGGGTCTTGAATCCACAGTGGGTCAGATGTCAAGGGCGGTGGAACAAAAAGACCGCACTGCGACTGCTCAAAAGCTAAGACAGCTATCAACCCAAAAGCAAACAATTAGCACGTTTGCCACGGTAGCAGGTGAGCAGCCATGAATAAAATTCTGCAAATTACGCTTGGCATCGTCACGAGTATCGGTGGCTTTCTGGGCGCAGGCGCGATCGCTACAGCAGCAGAAGCTGGATCTGTGTTTGGCTTCCAACTGATCTGGGCAATCCTCTTAGGCGCGATTTGCGTAATCTTTCTGGTAGAAATGTCAGGGCGGATGGCAGCCGTAAGCAAACATACGTTAGCCTCGGCGATCCGCGAGCGTTTTGGGTTCAACTATTTTGTCATTCCACTATGCGGCGAAATTGTGGTCGATTTTCTGGGACTGGCGGTTGAAATCGGTGGCGTTTCTATCGCACTGCAACTGCTAACGGGGATTAGCTTTCAATGGTTTGCTCTGCCCGTTGCTATGGTGATTTGGTTGGTACTTTGGAAAGGCAACTTGGGCATCATCTCTAATGGCGTTTCCCTGCTTGGACTGATCACGCTGACCTTTGTTTTCGCAACTTTCAAGCTTCATCCTGAACTAACACAAATCGGTTCTGGCTTGTTGCCGACTCTGCCACACTCTAACACCGCACATTATTTATACATTGCGGTTAGTATCCTCGGCGCATCGATAGGACCTCACCTGTTTTATTTCTACTCATCGGCTGCAGTAGAAGACCAATGGGATGAAAAGAATATCGGTGCTAATCGCGCTATTGCCTCTTTAGGCATGGGCTTCGGTAACATAGTATCGCTGGGTGTGCTGATTGTAGCAGCGATGGTACTTCACCCCAAGGGTATCCAAGTTGATAACTACTTGCAAGCAGCGCTGATGCTGACCCAACCCTTCGGTTACTGGGGCTTCGTGCTGTTCGCAGCGTCGCTGGGTATCGGCTGCTTTGGGGCTGCACTGGAGGCAAGCCTTAGCTTCACCTATATTGTGGCTCAAGCTTTGGGGTGGAATTGGGGCGAAAATCTCAAACCGAAGGAAGCGGCACGGTTTAGTTTCGTCTACACGGTGTTCGTCTTTCTGGCATCATTGCTGATGGTCGTTGGCATCGACCCCTTAAAACTGACGCTGTTCACAATGGCGATTACAGTACTCATCTTACCGCCGGCGATGGTACCTTTTCTTGTCTTGATGAATGATCAGCACTACGTTGGCAAGTATCGTAATGGTTGGATTAGTAACAGCGTGATCATTTTCACGATCGCCCTCTCGTTTGTCTTGGCAATTATTGCCATCCCTTTGGAAATTCTTGGAGGTTGAGATGGACGTGATCCGAGATGTTTTGGATAACCAGTTGGTTGACCGCAATAATTGCAAAATGGGCAGAGTCGATGGGATTGTGATGGAGTTACCCGAAGGGCAACCACCACGTTTGGCTTACATCGAAGTGGGTATGCCAACCCTTGCCCGAAGGCTGCATCCACGCTTAGAACGTTGGGTAGCAGCACTTGCAAGCAAGTGGGGTGCCAAGCACAGTGAGTCATTTCGGATTCCCTTTTCAAAAGTGCGCGACGTTGGCATTGATGTAAATGTTGATCTTGATGCCGAAGCAACGCCAGTGTTAGCTAACGAAAAATGGCTACGCGAACACATTATCGAACGGATTCCAGGGGGAAAGTAATGGCTTCGGGTGAAATTCATCTTGAATTATTGCTTAGCAAACCTGTGCTGGATCTAGAAGGCAAAGAGGTTGGACGTATTGAAGAGGTACGTGCCCAAAAACAAGGGAATGAATGGATCGTCCAGGAGTATCTGATTGGATCTGCTGCCATCTTAGAACGGCTATCAGCTTGGACAATTGGGCTGAAAATTTTGCACCTGTTGGGAGCGCGTCAAGGTATGGGTGGCTACAGAGTGGCTTGGGACAAGCTGGATTTGACTGACCCCCAAAAACCACGGCTACGTTGTCTCAAGCACGAATTGAAGACATTTTCCCCTGAACAGCAAGAAGTGATAATAAATGGAAAATAAAACAATGACAATTGTACTGTTGGCAACTATCTATTACTTCTTGAAAGAATCAAATACCCTATTTATAAAAACCTCACTGAACGAAAAATGTATTTGACAAAAGTTTATGTAGGCGTGTAGCCACAATTGTTAATTACCCTTATACTGCCATGTTTTACACTAGCTTTGAACATAATATGTTCTGCAGATGGATCAACTCTGACAATTCTGTAGGAACTATCTTATATATTCATGGTTTGGGTGAATCTAGTCTCTGCTTTGAATCACTGATTCAAAATGAGCATCTTTGCCAATGGTCTCACATTGCATTAGACCTTGAAGGTTATGGAAAAAGTCTTTGGTCTGTGACGCCAAAATCTCTCGAAGAACACGCTGATAGTTTGGCAAGGTGGCTGCAATTCAAAAGCATCAGCCAGGTAATAATACTAGGTCATTCGATGGGAGGAGTGATTGGTTTGATATTGTCTGAGAAATACCCTGAACTTGTGCAAAGTTTCATTAACGTTGAAGGTAATATTTCTATCGAAGACTGTACCTTTAGTAGTCAAGCTGCGTCCTATTCTTTACAAGATTTCCAGAGAGATGGGTTCGACACTATCCGCAACTGTGTATACTCTGATGGATTGGAAGACCCTGCACTGCGTAGTTATTATCCCAGCCTCTGCTTGTGTCAGCAAGAGACATACTACTCAAACAGCAAAGAATTAGTTGAACTTTCTAGAGGCGCTCAGTTAGCTAAAAGGCTCGGTAACCTGGAAATTCCTTTGATATATTTGCTGGGAAATCCACGCGGTACGGCAGAACTTTCTCGTTCTATGCTGACTGCATCAGATGTTGAATGGCGAGTAATTGAAAATGCAGGTCACTGGCCTTTCATAGACCAACCAAAAACGTTTGTTAATGAAATGTTGTGTTTTTTGAGTCAACTTCCAAAGTGACAATTTGCTTTGTCACAATGTTTACTAGGAGCAGCACTAGTTTTTCTAACCCAAGAAGCTAGTTTTTTAGATTTTTATGGATTTGCCTAACATCGAAACGTACATTAGTCCAACAGATTTACTCTCAGTCGAAAACTGGCAGCAGGGATGGGCACCTCTTGCTGGCGGCACCTGGATCTTCTCCCACCAGGAACCTGATTTAAAAGTGCTAATAGATTTGGAGAAATTAGGCTGGTCAGAAATTGAAATCATGCCATCTGGTTTAGCGATCGGTGCAACTTGCCCTATGGCAAAATTGCGCCAATGGGACTGTCCTCTCAATTGGACATCTGTGAAAGCACTTCACCGCGCCATTGACGAGTTGGCATCATTTAAAGTCACCAATAAAGCGACTGTGGGGGGCAACCTTTGTTTAGCCTTAGCTGCAAGTACTTTTGCACCCGTTATGGTCGCGTTGGGGGCAAGCTACGAAATCGTGAGTTCAGGTTCTCCACCTCGCTTTGTTCCAGCCAGAGATTTCCAAACTGGGGTGCAGCAAACAATCCTGCAACCCGGAGAACTTTTGCGAAGAATCTTGATTCCTCTATCTAACTTAGAATGGCAAATTAGCTATCAGCGGATTTGCGTTGCCACTGCCGGTTATGCAGTGTCAATAGTGGTAGCAGCTTATAATCCAAAAACAGCCCAAGTACGGTTTGGAGTGGGAGCAAGTGTACCCGCGCCACGAGTCGTGGAGTTTGCAGCACCTCCCACTCCAAAAGAACTCTGCGAAGCACTCTTGGAGCAGCTTCCGGTTGATTGTTTTCTAGAAGATGAAAGGGCAAGTGCGGCTTATCGCCAACACGTCACGAAAGTTTTAATGCAGCGATCGCTCTCAGAAATTTTATGCCAGAATCGATAACTTTTCAACTCAACGGCAAGACCTATAGCGAAACCTGTTCCCCAGGAACAAGCTTACTCAGTTTGTTACGCAATCTAGGCAGGGTTGGTGTGCATCGTGTTTGCGAAACTGGCGATTGTGGCAGTTGCACTGTTTGGGTAGATGGCGCGCCGATTCATAGCTGTATTTACCCAGCCATGCAAATTGAAGGTCACTGTGTTACCACGATTGAAGGACTTGTGGTGGATGGTGAAATGGCACCGATGCAGCAAGCTTTTTTAGATTGCCAAGGGTTCCAGTGTGGGTTCTGCACCCCCGGCATGATTATGAGTGCCGAGAAAATTGTAGAACTTTCGGATGCAACGTCTCTACAAGAGACGGAAGCAGAAATTCGCAGAGCTTTAGAAGGAAATTTATGTCGCTGTACTGGTTACCAGGCAATCATCGATAGTATTCTCATGCGGACTGGTCAGGGCAGCTGTCGGACGCCAGAACGCTTGCAGTTGAGGACTACCTCCGGACCAGTTGGGCAGAGTATTCCCAAGCAGGACGGTGTAAGAATCGTCACAGGTCAACCAGCCTACACAGCAGACTGGACGCCTGAAGGGTTGTTGCATTTGAAGGTACTGCGATCGCCTCATCCCCACGCCCGCATCCGCTCTATCCACACAGAAAAAGCAAAAGCCTTAAGTGGGGTGCATGCAGTTTTTACCCATGAGGATGTACCGCGAATACCCTACAGCACTGCTGGTAGAGGAGAGCCAGTGCCAGACCCCTTGGACCACTATTTGCTGGACAACAAAGTGCGCTTTATTGGCGATCGCGTTGCCGCTGTCGTTGCCGAATCTTCAAGTATTGCTGAACTCGCGTGTCAGTTGATTGAAGTGGATTACGAAATCCTACCCCATGTCACCGATCCAATTGCAGCAATGAACGATAGCGCTGTTGTGATTCATGATGAACAAGAGTCGTCCCAAATTTATGATGCCCAACACAATATTGCAGCTAAAGTTGTTCTAGAGAATGGCAACGTAGAACAGGGATTTGCACAAGCTGATTTGATTGTGGAAAACACCTATCATCTTCCAGCTGTTCAGCACGTTCACTTGGAGCCTCACGTCAGTGTCAGTTGGCTTGAAGTTGACGGAACACTGGTGATACGCTCCAGCACCCAAGTTCCATTTCACTGTCAAAGGCAGCTTAGTCAAATTTTCCAGTTGGCAAAGGAAAAAATTCGGATTTACAAACCACAGATTGGTGGAGGATTTGGCAACAAACAAGAGTATCTTACAGAAGACCTTTGCGCCTTAGCAACGCTACGTACCGGAAAGCCAGTGCAATGGGAATTCACTCGTGAAGAGGAATTCACCGCAACTAATAGCCGCCATGCGATGACAATTCACCTGAAAACTGGGGTGAAAGCAGATGGTACGCTGGTGGCTCAGGATATGGAAGTCATAGCAAACACCGGAGCCTACGGCAATCATGGTCCAACTGTTATTTATAACACAGGTCGCTTTCCTCTTGGTTTGTACCGTTGCCCGCATCAACGATTTCTGGGGCTAGCTGTTTACACTAACATTATGCCTGGTGGGGGTTTTCGAGGATATGGTGTAACTCAAGGCTCCTTTGCCGTTGAATCCCATATGGATGAAATTGCTGAGAAACTGGGTATAGATCCGATTGAAATGCGTCAGAAAAATATCATTCGTCCAGACGATGAAATCAAACTAGGAAGTGAAAAAGAAGATCACATCAACGTCATTGGCAGCTACGCAGTGCAAGAATGCTTTGATGTCGTCACCTCTGCGCTGGGTTATGCTCCTGGAATGCCAAGAGTTATAGATGGACATCTGCGACGCTCTGTTGGGTTTGCAGTTGCAATGCAGGGCAGTGGTTTAACCAAAATACATTATGCTGGGGCTAAACTATCACTAAAAGCCAACGGAAAGTATGAACTGAGAACTGGATCAGTTGACGTTGGCACTGGTTCAGATACTTCCCTGCGACAAATTGCTGCCCAGGTTCTTGGTGCAGAGGTTGCTGATATTGAGTTCCTCGCTGCTGATACGCACCGCACACCATTTGATGCCGGAGCTTATGCTTCTTCCACCACTAGCATATCAGGTCAAGCTGTCAATAAAGTCGCGCAAAAATTGCGATCGCGTCTCGTAGAATTTGCGGCAAACCTCTTGCATGCTCAACCTGAAGAAATTATCCTTGCTGGGTTAACTGTGAAGGCAAAACAGCAAGAAATTCCTCTACAAGAACTTGTGGCATTGGCTCAAAAAGAACAGGAATCTCTAGAAGTCGAGATAGATTATACAGCAGATGTGTCTTCTTTGAGCTTTACAGTTGCGGGGGTGGAAGTCGAAGTTGATACTGAGACTGGACGGATTACAGTTGTGCGTTGCGTCCAAGCCTTTGATATAGGTACTGCAATTAATCCAAGGATTTGCCACGGTCAAGCAACTGGTGCGATAGTCATGGGACTAGGATATGCCTTGTGGGAAGAACTCCGCAAGGACAACTACGGGCGGATTCTTAACCCAGCACTGCGTACCTACCGGATTCCCACCGCACAGGATGTACCACCGATAGAAATCATTTTGGTAGAAAAAGCAGATCCCAATGGTCCGTTTGGTGCTAAGGGGATAGGAGAAATTGGGATTAATTGTATTGCACCGGCGATCGCCAATGCCGTTTTTCATGCAACCGGTGTCAGGCTAGCTCAACTTCCTATGACACCAGAAAGAGTTTGGAGAGCTTTAAATGCTTGAGTTCTTAATAACACTCCACACCCGCAAGTAGATGCTATCTTGAATGTCTTGCAGGAGTATTTAACAATCTCGCTCCTAAACCGAAGTATTTCTAATCAGTAGAGGTTTTCATGCTTACAAAAGAGCTCAAAGCGTTTATCCAACGCATCCCTAAAGCTGAATTGCACTGTCATTTAGAAGGTTCAATTCAACCAGTAACTTTATTAAAGCTAGCTGCACGCCACTCTATTAAGTTACCTTTTGAAGACGAAGAAAGCGCTAAGAAGTTTTACGAATTTGAAAACCTCAACCAGTTTATTGATATCTTATCGCTCACCTCTTCAACTTTACAAACAGCAGAAGACTTTAAGACCATTACCGTTGAATTTGGTGCCGACGCAGCGCGACAAAATATTGCCTACCGCGAAGTGTTTTTCAGTTATGATGCTCATCGAAACCGTGGAATTGAGTGGGAAACAGTGATTTCGGGTATTGCTGCTGGTCGCATTGAGAGCAAAGAACGATACGGTGTAGAAATGTGGTTTATTGCAGACATGGACAGGACAACCGATCCAGAAGCGAGCCTGAGTATGGTGGAACTAGCTCACAAAAGCCGAGAACAAGCCGGAATCATTGGTGTTGGGATGGACAGTAAGGAAGCTCTTAACCCTGCTTCCCGTCACAAGGTAGCATTTGATCGGGCAAAACAATTAGGCTTTAGGCTTGTTGCTCACGCAGGCGAAGACGCAGGTGCAGAGAGTGTTTGGGATGCACTCGATATGGGTGTTGAACGCATCGACCACGGTGTGCGCTCTATAGAAGATGATAAACTGTTACAGCGCTTAGTGGAAATCCAAATTCCCCTGACGGTCTGCCCAGTTAGTAACATTCAGTTAAAAATCTTCCCAAATATGGCAGTTCACCCAATCAAGCGACTGATGGATGCTGGCGTTTTTGTCACCGTCAACTCGGACGATCCGCCGATGTTTCATGCAGACGTTGTTGAAAACTATTTGCAGGTAGCTGACACATTTAACTTAACAGCCGATGATATCGAGAAGCTGGCACAAAATAGCTTTATCGCGGCTTTTATGGACTCGGCGGCGCGCTCCGATTATTTACAGCAGTTTACAGACAAAGTATCCCAACTGCGAGCAGAGCTATTTAAACAGTAACACGCTACTCGTACCGCACTTGTGTTTATGAATGACGTAATACTACAAGGACGGATACTTAAACCAAGGCTGCACTAATACGCGTACTGCTTAAAATGTTTCTCCTCGCAAGAAGATAAGAGGCTAAAACAATGACAAATTTTACTGTTGGCGACTATCTCCTGCTTCGTTTCAAAGAGATTGGCGTTAAGCATATCTTTGGTGTCGCTGGTGACTACTTTTGGTCAGGTGACCACTCACACAATTTCTATCTTGAGGAGTAATTAATATTACCTAGAACATCTGCCTTTTAGTAGATAAAACGATGTAATTAATAATACAATATTATAATTGTGCCGATTAAACAGCAAATATTATCATGTAAAAAAATAATCCCTCTATCTTAATATAATTAGCGAGAAAAGGGAAAAAATAAGTTGACTGTAAGAGCGCTTCACTTTGTACTGCGCCCGCCTCCGACGATTGCCCAAGGCTTCGCCGCTATCTTGCCTGCCAACCCTTGCCCGAAGGCTGCATCCACGCTTAGAACGTTAGGTAGCAGCACTTGCAACCAAGTGGGGTAGCAAACACACTCAGCCGTTTCGGATTCCCTTTTCAAAAGTGCGCGACGTTGGCATTGATGTAAATGTTGACCTCGATGCCGAAGCAACGCCAGTGTTAGCTAACGAAAAATGGAAATCCAATACCAAGGCTGTATGCTGCAGGTGAGTTCGGTTCGCTCTGGGGATTTCGATACCAAACATCAACGAACTACTCCGAATGTCTCGTTTCCCTTGCGAATCGCTCTTAAAAATGCCGCTTTGAGTGCAACAGCTTAATCAAACTTTTATTACTAACGCCTAGCAACTGAGGAGTAGGAATGTTTCGCCTTATGCTGCGACGATTGATTTCTAAAGTAAGAAAAACTTTTCGTTTTGGCGGCATTCTTTTGCTTTCCTGTCTAGTGCTCGTGATAGCTATCAAACAGGTGCAGGGAAAAAATCTTCCTGGTTTAACCACTGCCTCTGCACAGGAGCAAGCACTCGAACAACTCATTGGTAAACCAATAGCCCAACAGATAGAAACACACGTTCGCGCTTTGGCATCGAAACCACACGAAGCTGGAACTGATGCCAATACTAAAACTGCCCAGTACTACGCCAAGAAACTGCGAGAGTATGGTTTCGATGAAGTCATCTTTAACCGCTATGAAGTGTTGCTACCACGCCCAGTCAAGCGCGAGGTAACGCTGCTTCAACCAGAGTCATACAACTTAAAGTTAATTGAACCGCCAATTCCAAGCGATCCGGACTCATATAATCAAGCTTTATTACCACCGTTCAATCCTTATGCAGCGGATGGCGATGTCACAGCGCCAGTAGTTTATGTGAATTACGGACTATCTGAGGATTACGCGGTACTCGATTCAATGGGGATTTCAGTTAAGGGTAAGATAGTTATTGCTCGTTATGGTCGCAGTTGGCGTGGCGTCAAATCAAGGTTGGCGGCGCAACGTGGAGCGGTTGGATGTCTACTCTATTCAGATCCAGCAGACGATGGTTATGTTAAAGGCAAGGTGATTCCTGAAGGAAAATGGCGACCAGAATTTGGGGTGCAGACAGGTTCTGTCCTAGATATACCCAAATATCCAGGCGATCCGCTGACACCAATGCAACCTTCTAAACCGGGTGTTGATCGCCTGACTCAGTCATCAGCTGTGACGCTAGAGAAAATTCCCGTTTTGCCAATTTCCTACGGCGATGCTCTACCAATCCTACGGAATCTGGATGGTGAGGTGGTGCCAAAGGAATGGCAAGGAGGTTTACCAATTACTTACCGTATTGGTGACAATGCAGCTGTTGTCAGGATGCAGTTGCAGTCGGATTGGTCTGTGCGTCCGATAGTAAACGTGATTGGGATTTTGCGAGGAAGGTCAGAACCAGAAAAGATTGTCATGGTCGGTAGCCATCGAGATGCTTGGGGCTTTGGCGCAAATGACCCAGTTGCTGGGGAATCCTCATTACTCGAAAGCGCCCGGACAATTGGTGAACTTGCCAAACAAGGACATCGACCACAACGTTCTATTGCAATAGCTTCTTGGGATGCAGAAGAGTACGGCATGATCGGCTCTACTGAGTACGGCGAAGAATTTCAAGACGCACTCAAGGGGAATGTTGTCGTCTATTTGAACAGAGAGTTTTATATAGCTGCCGACTTTAATGCCAGTGGTGTTGCTTCACTCCAGCCTTTGCTCAACCAAATTACAAAAGAAGTACAGATGCCTGATAGTGACAAGAGTATTTTCGAGGCGTGGCGGGAATCCCAGCAGAATAATACTGTTACTGTTAACGGTATGCAAGAGGTGCGTCTAGATGGATTGGGTGCAGGTAGTGACTATATGGTGTTTATGCATCACCTGGGCATTCCCTCGCTCGACTTTGGATTTGGCGGAGCTGATGACTATGGCGGCTATCATTCCCGCTACGACAGTTACTGGTTTTTTAAGAATTATGGCGATCCCGGCATTGCTTATGGAGAACGGTTGACAGAATTAGTATCGCTATTTCTGCTACGGATGGCAGATGCACGGGTATTGCCATTTGACTACGCCAGCTACTCAGAAGCGATTGACCGCTACATAGATGAACTCTCCGAGGTTGCTCAAAAGCACTCAGTTGCACTAGACCTAGATAGAATTCGCGCCGCCAATATTGAACTCAGAACGACGGCTCAAAAGCTGAATGCAGAAACAGCGCAGATTGCAACAATGAGCGATCGCTCCTTAGAACGTAACCGAGAAGCTATATCCCGATTGAACAATTTACTGGTAGCAGCAGAGTCAGCATTCTTAGACCAAAACGGATTGCCCCGTCGTCCCTGGTATCGTCATCAAATCTATGCACCGGGTTATGACACTGGGTATAATGCCGAACCCCTTCCAGGAGTGCGAGAGGCAATTGAAAGAAAAGACACCGAAGAGACCGAACAAATGACGAATGTGCTAGTAAGCGCCTTAAATCGAGTGTGCGATACTTTGCAGGAGGCGTTTGCAGTAGGCTTGGAGGTAAACAAAGCAACTTAGCGGTAAGAGTGCATTCATTTTCAAGGGTTCGTAGTCAGCAGTGAGCGTGCTTATCTTAGCCCTGAAGAGCCTAGTACAAACTTATCAAATTAAAATACTTGTATCAAATTTTGCGTTTATGAGCCAACCAAACAAATTCCTCTCATTCAACCGTCGCTGGTTTTTACGCGGTCTTGCATTTACAGGTGGTGCAGCACTCTTCTCAAGTTTAACTCAGTTGAGGAGTTTGACTAGGGCGCAGGCACAAGGAGCAGCAGTCAATTCTGCTAACCTACTAAACGAGTTAGAGTCTATTCCCAATCCAGGTAAACCCTTAAAAGTTGTGATTTTGGGAGCAGGGATGGCGGGTCTGTGCGCCGCCTATGAATTGGAAAAGCGGGGACATACCTGCGTGATTTTGGAAGCCGATCGCAGCCATATTGGCGGTCGGGTTCGTACGCTACGCTTTGAAGATGGTTTGTATGGTGATGTGGGTGCAATGCGAATTCCCAAAACGCACACTTTGACGCGCCATTACATTGAGTTGTGCGAGTTAGAACTTCGTCCATTTGTTTCGGAGAACCCAGAGGCATACTATTATATGCGGGGTCAGCGTCTTCGAGTTAAAGATGCAGACAAGCTGCCTGAGATTTATGGTCTGTCTGGTTCTGAAAGTGGGTTAACACCAGATGATGTTTGGAATCTTGCAGTGGAAAGCCGTCTTAACGAACTGAGTGAGTCGGAAAAAGCTGAGATATTTGCTGAGTACCCCCAAAACGCGCTCGTCCGCTCTATGGATGAGCAATCGTTTCTGCAATGGTGTAAAGCTGCTGGATTGTCGGATGAGGCGATCGAAATGATGTTAGCAGCTAGAGGATTACTGGGTGACACAGTTGACTTCTCTGCCCTCAGCATTATCCGTATTGAAGAGAACTTGAAGAACGATTTAGATGAAATTGTCGACGGTACAGACCGCTTACCTGCTGCTATTGCACACCTCCTCAAATCGAAACCGAGAATGGGCTGTGAAGTCATCCGACTAGAACGGGACGATGAAGCGCACAAGGCAGCAGCAGTTTATACGCAAAATGGCACCACCACGCGGGAGGAAGGGGATTTTGTCCTCTGTACCATCCCCTTCCCAGTTTTGTCTCGGCTCGATACACCTTTTTCTGAAACCAAGCAACAAGCGATTCGTGGGTTGTCATATAACTCTGCAATGAAAGTGCAAGCTGTAGCCAACCGCCGTTTTTGGGAAACCGACGACGGGATTTACGGTGGCGGGACGTACAGCGATTTGCCGATAGGCACAACATACTATCCCAATGACAACGCCTCTGCTAAAAACCCGGAAGTTTCAGCTGGTGCTGGCGTGATACTCGCTTCCTACACTTGGGGAAGCCAGGCACGCCATTTAGGGAAGCTGCCCCCAGAGGAACGCCATGCACTTATCCAGCAATATCTGGGCTTGATTCATCCTCAAATTAATAACGAAGGCGTGCTGCGGCGGATGGAGAGTTGGTATTGGGACAATCACCCTTGGAGCCTAGCGGGTTTCGCTTTCATGAAGCCCTATCAGCAAACGGGATTGTATAAGGATATAGTTGCACCTGAAGGTCGCATCTATTTTGCGGGGGAACATACTTCAACGCAATACGCCTGGATAGAAGGTGCAGTAGACATCTCCGAAAATAGACAATAGTAATCTATAACTGACTTTCAGGGGTGCGATCGCCAAACGCAAATTCATCAGTTTCTACGGTATAATGGGTTTTTGAGATAGTTACTATTAGTAACAAGTGAAAAAAAAGTAGTTTCAGAAAAAATTTTGCGGAGCGAGTCTAGCCGGAAGCTGGTAATATTAGCGCTCCGATTCGTAACCTGACTAATCCACAAATAGTCAGAATCACCTGCTCATATTTTTGAGGATTCAATCGAAACCTTTCCTGAGCGACCCGAAATATTTTCATTAACCGAATCATATGCTCAACTAAGATTCTTTCTTGTGATAACTCTTTATTTTTTTGTTTTTGTTCGATGGTAAGTTCTCTACTTTTCGACTTCTTCTGCGGGGTTTTAATTGATGGTTCTCCTATATACCCCTTATCGCCGTTAAACCGTTGTTTTGAGTCAAATCCTTTTTGGCGTTCTCGGAATAAATTTATATCACTTTTTGGTCCTGGTTCACCTGCAACTACATCAACAATATCCCCTCGATCGGGTAAAACAATTAACTGATTTTTTAATGTATGATTTTTCTTTTTACCGGAGTAATACTTTTTTTGCTTCTCATACTCTTTTGGTCTTTCTCTGGGCTGCTCACAGCTATCTACTATTAACTCAAACTCGGTTAACAGTTCTTTAACAATTTCGTAGTCACTGGCGTTTTTTTTACCTGTTCAAGCAAACTGCATGGTAGCAAGTCTCTCAAGAGTGGAAACCAGTAATTAAATGTATCATTGGCAGTCGTTTCACTCACTCCAAATTGAATGCCTAACAATTGAAATGTAGTTAAATGCCGCAGATATATCAAAGTTAGGAGTACTTGCTCTTCGATAGATAGCTTGACTTTCCGACCACCGCCTTTATTTATAATTCTAACTTTCTGCGCTTCCATTTCTACAAGACGCTCTTTGTGTAATGCGTTCGCGTAGCGGCGGCTTCCGCATCGCTTGCTTGATTAGTTGCTCTAGTTGCTCGTACTTTAGACCCACTAATCGTTGTGTATCCTGACGATTCTGTTCAATGTACGCAGATATAGAACTCATGTTCTTGTTGTCATAAAAGATTGTTGATTCTTATTTTAGTTGAGTTTTTTATATTTCGGAGATGTCTAGTGGAATCATCTGTGCGGGCAGTGAAGGAAATGTTAGTTGCAGCACACGCTTAATTATTATTTTCTCTGACGCAAAGACGAGGGTTTATTGCTCTTTGTTCGGCACTGCGCTACAACAGCGATCGCGCTTGTGAGATGTGAGGCTTCTTTTTGTTCTAGTTAAAAGATGCCTCATTGAGAACAGAAACTCTACCAAGTGATAGAAGAAACTAATTTACAATTTTTAATATTTTGAGGAAAGCCAACAGTTTGTAATTTATTTTCCTGTTGACTCAACGCTATTACATACGTTGCAGTGATTGACTTGTTTTTATGTCATATTTCTTACTTAAATCTTTAAAAGCATAATTCCAGTTTTGGTAAGACAACTATCTATTGTCAAAAGCAACGGTTAGTTAAATATCTGAACCACTCAATATTCAGCACAATTGCATATTGACAAGAGCGTTATCAGCAGGAAACGAAAATGACAGCCAACTATGACAGTATTGCCCAGCAGTATAAAAAATCCAAAGAATTGCCGTTTCGAATGCATATTGAAGCATATACATTCTTTAATCTGTTAGGTAATTTGAGCGGAAAATCGCTCTTGGATCTGGCTTGTGGTGAAGGATTCTACACCAGACAATTCAAACTCAAGGGTGCTGCACGGGTAGTAGGGGTGGACAATTCCGACAAAATGATCGAACTGGCAAGACAGGAAGAAGCTTCCCAACCGCAAGAAATTGAATATATTGTCGGTGATGTACTTGAACTTGGTGAAATTGGCAGCTTCGATCTAGTGGTGGCTGCCTATCTGCTGAATTACGCCCAAACCAAAGAACAATTGCTTAAAATGTGTCAGAGCATATTCGCCAACCTGAAACCGGGCGGTCGTTTCGTCACTCTCAACAATAATAGCGAACAACCTCCTGCGTCCTATCCCACAACTGAAAAATATGGATTTATCAAAAGCGTGGATGAACCGCTCACAGAAGGCACACCTATAAAATACACATTCAAAGTTGATGGGGAGAAATTCAGCTTTGATAACTATTACCTTAGCCAAGCCACTTATGAATCGGCATTGAGAAGTGTCGGCTTCAAAGAGGTTCGGTGGCAAAAACCGACAGTTTCTCCTGATGGGGTGAGGCAAGAGGGTCAAGAGTTTTGGCAAGATTTTCTTAACTATGCGCCTATGGTTGGCATCGAGTGCGTTAAATAGCTGTTTTTGAAGCAACCAAGCCGCGAGCCATTCACTGGTTCGATGCTATTGTCACACCTAAATAACGCGGGATGCCTGGTAGCCCCGAAATATGAGTCTCAAGAAATTAAATGAATTGAGACTCATATGTTATTTATATCGGGGCCCAAAGGCGACACGAGCAGATTTATCTGCCGTGACTTTTTCTTATCAACTGTTCAATATACTCGCTAGCACTTATCTTTGATTTTATTGCTGTTTCTTGTACCAAGCTCCATGCTACATCCGTTAAATAAATTCCTCGACATTTTTTAAGTCCTTCATATAAGACGGGTTGATTTTTTGTTCTCTTTTTGCCTTTACCTGTTGACATTACTAGAACCACTAGTTAAACTAACTCTAGTCTAGCAAGCAAATTAAGGAGGTGATTATCTTGGCTCGGAGTACAACTTCATCGTTCATAACAGAAATACCATTAATCGTGAACAGTAAGCAGGAAGCAGAATTGCTGTCTCGCTTTCAAGCAGGAAGACAATTGTATAATGCTTGTTTGAATGAAGCAATGAAGCGACTAGATTTAGTTCGTAACTCCGAGCTATACAAGACTGCTAGGAAAATTCCTAGAACTAAGAAGAAAGAGCGAAGTGAAGCTTTTAAGAAAGCAAGAGAGCAGTACAGATATTCAGAATATGACCTGCATACTTTTGCAACAATAACAAGCAAGAATTCCAAGTGGATAGCTGAAAAAATAGACTCTAATACTCAACACAAACTAGCTACACGGGCATTTAAGGCAAGTGAACGAGTCATGTTGGGTGTGGCGTCGGGTGTGCGGTACAAAGTACCAAGTCGGTTCCGCTCAATAGAAGGCAAGACTAACAAGCAAGGTCTGAGATGGAAAGATGATTGTCTAGTTTGGGGTAAACTCGTACTGCAACCAATCATCGACCCAATCAATCCGGTTATCCGACATGGTCTTGAATCTCCAGTCAAATATGTTCGCTTATTGTGGCGGGTATTAAATGGTAAACGTCGGTGGTATGCCCAGCTAGTTAACGAAGGTCTACCTTACCAGAAACCACAGAACTATGTTTCTGATGGCTTGATTGGACTAGACCTTAACATATCAAACATTGCCTTTGTTGGTGATAATTACGCCGAGTTATTGCCTTTTGCTGAAAATGTCCCAACTTTTCAAAAAGAGATAGCGGCATTACAAAGAAAGATGCAGCGTTCTCAACGTGCCAACAACCCAAACAACTTTGAACCAAATTTCAAAGCAAAGAAGGGACGCAGGGTCGTTGTCAAAAAAGGGAAAGTCAAGAAAGGGAAGGCTCAATGGAGGAAATCTAGCAACTACCTCAAAGCATCTGCTAAAAAACGTGAATTAGAACGCAGAAAGGCTGCATATGCCAAGACCAAAAATGGTAGTGTTATTAACGAAATTCTGCGTCACGGCAAGCATATAAAAACCGAAAATGTTTCGGTGAAGGGATGGCAGAAACGGTATGGGAAAGCTATATCTGCTAAGTCCCCAGGATTTGTTCAATCAGAACTGAAACGCAAGGCTGAGTGTGCTGGCGGTTCGTTCACAAAGTTCTCTACTCAAAAAACAGCGCTGTCTCAGACTCACTTGGACGGTAATCGCACCAAAAAGTCCTTGTCAGAACGAGTTCACCGGGATGTAACCGGGATTGCAAATCATCATCGTGATTTGTTTAGCGCGTTTTTGAGTAGGTACGTAAATCAGGATGTGTTGGTGTTGCGAGATGCTCAAACCGAGTATCCGGGGGCGGAGTCGCTCTTGTTGGAGGCGCACCAACGTTATTTAACTCGCAAGCAAGTAAGCACGTCTGAAAGCAGGAAGCCTGGTTCTCCCTCAGAGCGAGTCTCCAACAAAGGCAAAGCGGCTAGCCAGATAGCTATAACGAGCAAAAAGCTAGTCTCAATTTTGCCTGAATCTGCGTGTCTTTAGACCGCAGAGTGGCTCAATCAGACACGCTTGTAAGAAAAGTTAATGTTATCAAGAATTGGATCAGCAGGTTAAATAATGAGATTTTTAACGCAGATTATAGGTGTGGGGCTGGTAATTCTTGCCCTGGTAGACATCTACCTAACTGTGCTGTTTCCTCGCCTTGGCAGCAGCATACTTAGTTTGCGACTCAGTAAAGGACTATGGCGGCTGTTCTGGTTAGTTGCATATATTATTCCCTTTAAAGACAAAAAACTGCTCGCTCACAGTGGTCCTATATTGGTAGTTGCAACTGTAGTGGTATGGGTATGCTTGCTGCTTTGGGGGTTTGCCTTAATCGTCTGGACTGAGTTGGGCTGGGCTATACAATCTAGTCGTGGATCAACAGATACTGATTTTGTAACCGCGCTTTATTACAGTGGCTTTTCATTGACAACGCTTGGTACAGGCGACTTTACGCCAGAAACAAATTTCCAACGACTGCTAATGATATTGGAGGCAGCAGTTGGCTTCTCAGTCTTCACTTTAACAATTACCTACCTGCTGTCGATTTACAGCGCACTCATCAGACGCAACACCTTTGCTTTGAGCTTGCACCACCGCACTGCCGGTACAGCAGACGCAGCAGAAATAATAGCGAGGCTTGAAGCCGATGGTCACTGTGGTGTTCTTCAGCAGGATATTTCTGACATAGCTAGGGATTTGATTAATCTTTTGGAATCACAGAACTCTTACCCAGCGCTGATCTATTTCCGTTTTCGGCAAACTTACTACGCTCTGCCACGAATACTACTTTTGGCAATGGATACAGCTAGCTTGATTAAAACTGCATTGAATACCGAAAAGTATTATTCACTAGTACATTCTACAGCAGTAGCTCAATTGTGGGGTGGCGGTCTACAACTGCTTGTTGAGTTGTCTAGCTTGGTTCTGCCAAAGAGTCGTTCAAATATTAATGATACGCTAGAGCAGATGTGGCGAAAGCGGTATTATCAGGCGGTGGAAAAGTTTAAAGCCGAGGGAATAGAGACAGCAAGTGATTTAGAGGCTGGTGCTTCAAAGTACATTTCTCTTCGCCGAAAATGGAACCCCTCTTTAGCTCGGCTTGCTAATTATATGGCGTATAACTGGAGTGAAATAGCTCCCCATGAAAGTTAAGAAAACGAAGTGCTCCTTGTTATCGGCTAAAACCCTCGTTTAATCTGGACACTTGTGTAGCGTGTAGCCAGAAATGAAAGTAAGCTTACCTGCTTTTATGTTTCATTTCACCCACTGACTTAAATCAATTGCACACAGATAATGGTAGTTGCTAATGCTTAATTGCTAATAGCTTTAATCAACTCATGACAAAACACATCATCGGGTTAACTGGAGGCATTGCAACAGGCAAAACGACTGTTGCCAATTATTTGGCTAGTGCTTACAATTTGCCTATTTTGGATGCAGATATTTATGCCAGAGAAGCAGTATCTGTAGATTCGCCTATTCTGCTAGAAATTGCTCAACGTTACGGAAAACAAATTTTACTTGCAGATGGAAACCTCAACCGTCAGAAGTTGGGAGAGATTATTTTTAAGAATCAAGAGGAACGCAACTGGGTAGAGGGTTTGATTCATCCGTATGTGGGCGCTCGCTTTCTAGAAAAAATTGCCGTTTCATCAGCAGAAACACTAGTGTTAGTTGTGCCTTTGCTATTTGAAGCGGGAATGACTCATTTAGTCACAGAAATTTGGGTAGTCAGTTGTTCTGAACAACAGCAATTAGAAAGATTGATGCAGCGAAATAATTTAACTTTAGAGCAAGCACAAGCGCGGATCATCAGTCAAATGCCAATAACAGAAAAAATAGCCCGTGCGGATGTTGTGTTGGATAACTCCTCTACTCTCGAAGTGCTGCTTAAACAGGTAGATGCAGCAATGTTGGGCTTTGAGCCGAGATACAATGTTTGACACTCCTCAAATTGTATGGATTTCGCTTTGCTGATTCACACTATCCGGAAATAGTGACTTTCTTAGCTCCTGTTTGTGTCTTTGGGTTGCGAGTGTACTAATATGTCCAGGAAATCAACACTGCTTGGAAGGGTAGTCTTGCTTAATTAGAACTTATGCAAAAGTTACGGAAAACGAACCGCAGAGGGCGCAGAGGACACAGAGAAATAAGAGTTTGAGAGGTTTTTGCGTAAGTTTTATTAATAAAGCGATCGCCACTAATGACTAACTAGCAACCCAGTAGATAGCTTGAGTATTCTATCAAAATGGTAATTCAAATTTTTGTGGGGTGGGCATCTTGCCCGCCCAGATAATGCAAGCTTATTGTGGAACAGCTTATACAATTAGTCTCAATCTCACTCTATAAGCTCGCCAAGGTTAAAATCTATTCTTATCCAACCTTTGAGTCTTCGTAGATTGTCGAGAAGGAGTAAGGGAATTTGCCAGTGATGTACCATCAGGAAGGGTAAGGGGTCATGCACCTCAAAAATTGCGTCTTTTCCCCGCAAAATGTTTCTTACCCAGGTCTGTAATTGCTTTAATGATCTAATCCCAGTCAGCCTCCAGACTTCGTGGTACAGCCAATGAGTTGGCTTACTATCCGGTAGAGGTTGCAAAGGTTCAGCCAAAGGCTCTTTACCAAGGTATGCATCTGCTACTCCTGGGTGGTTGTAAAACATAGTAATCGCGGAGTGAGTGCGGGGGTTGCATTCAATCGGATAAACAGTTCCGTCAACAGCTTGAATGATGTCAAAGGAAGCCTCTCCGGTAAGTCCCAGTTCTTTGACAAAATGACTCACCCATTGCATGATTTCAGGTTTATCAACATTTTCGTAGTTGACTTGAAAGGCGGATGACTCACAGCAGCAGTGCAGTCTTAACTCCCCATTTCGTAAGCTGCTGTGAGTGCAGTATTCCTGTCCGGGGATGAATTCCTGCATAATCCAGGGGTTCTCCTCGCTGATCGGCAGACTCTTGACAAATGCTGCTGTTTGTTCAGTCGTGTCGCACGGTAGCTTGGTCATGTTCAAGCGGCGCACGGAGTCATAGGGTATGCTTTTGAGAATGTACTTATTCTTCTCTTGGGAAAAGTCGAAGTTTAGAACTTGTTCTGGAGCAGTAATTTTGAAGGATTTGGGAACTGATAAACCGAACGATCGCGCTTTTTCGGCAAAGGCAAACTTGTCATCCAGCATCTTAGTCACTTCACCATCGAAGTGGAAAATCTCGCAACAGCCTGCTAACACTGGCTTGTTCTGGGGATCAAAGTAGCTGACGGCGAAAATGGCTACCGGGATAAAAAAGTCTATGTTTTCTTTTTTGGCGATCGCACGTAAAGCTTGAGTGTAGCCTTCTAGGTCTTTCTGCGGTTCCGGGACGGTATAATAGCCAGCGACAGCCTTGGAAAATCGATGACCACTTAACCAGTATTTGTGGATGTCAACTAAAATCACCCTATGTCCTGCGGCGTGAAATGACCGCGCTAGCTGAAGGGTTTTGGTCATCCTACCGCCACCGATCAAGATATTTTTGGGATTCTCGCTTAAAACCACTTGCTTTTGAAACGGTCTTGTGAAAAAATTCCACAGCAACGCTGCTAAGACGACGATGCAGTTGAAGGGAAAAGCGATCGCCAGTAATGCAAGGGTACCCAAGTTTCGGAACACTGCAAAAATACGCGCCTTTATAAATTGCAATTCAACCATTAGCTCTAAAAATTTTGTCTTGAAAGTAATTATAGTCTCAGTTGCCTTGATAGCGCAAAAACAAGTATAAACCTGAATTTTACAAATCTTTATTTTTTGTTTTTTAGGTTATAAAAAAGTTACTATTTTTATAGTACTCCTAAATATTTTGTGAAATTTTCTCTTCTTTCTTCTCTCTTTTCTTGGCGTCCTTGGCGTCTTGGCGGTTAATAAATTTCATAATTCAAATAAGACTGCTATATGATTTTAATCATAATATTTGTGCTACTTTTCCTTCATTAAAGAAATCAATATAAGCTCAAGGTGTCTGTTGAGTCACCCATTCCTCAAAGAGTTGAGAACTTACGGCATAATACTCTTCATCCAACAGCCGAATCACACCAGTTCCCGCAATGACTTCTAAAGCATCTGCCACATTTCCTCGGCTTAAACCTGTATATTGTGCCAAAGTTTTAGGAGTTCCTTTACGGTTCTCAACCAGGGCTTGATAAACTGTTCGCTCAGTTTCACCAAAGCAACCAGAGTGTTGTTCTTCATTCCACCATGAGGAAAAGTCTTTGTCGTGATACTGGATTAATTTATTGATTAAATTCGTGCAGGAGTCTGTTTGGTAGTCGAAGATAATATTGAGTGTTTGTTGTATTAAATATGGATGGCATCCTGACCATTCTATAATAGAGGTCATTTTTTGATCGGGGAAAGAAATCTGTTCCTGTTCTGCGCGATCGCCTATCAATTTCTTTGTGTCTTCTTCACTTAAGGAAGCTAACCATTCAATTTCTGCTATGTTTAATAATGGAGAACCGACGCGCTGCTGATATTCCTTCAAATCTCGATAACCTGATAGCAAAAGACCCAAAAAAGGTTTGATAGCAGTATCGGTATCTTTCAATCCTCGCAGATATGACCAAGCATCACTTGCCCAATTCTGGCGCACGATGAACTCAGCGCCATCGATAAGAAAGCAGACTCCTTGAAAATTTAACTTCCGCAGTTCTTCGATAGTTTTTAAGAACGCTAACCGGAAGCTATCGTTACTTAAACGCTGTTCGTGATCGGGATTATTTATATTCAACTTAATATTTAACTGCTTGAGAAAGCTAAGAGTAACTTCGCCACCTTTGACTTGAGTTAGAAATTGGTGGTACATCTGCCTAAGACTCGCTAGAGGGACATCTCGCCAGCGTTCTATCGCTTCCCGGAGTCTGGCTATGAGGAGATAACGCAGATTGTCTAAATCTTTGGGTTGTTCTAACTGTAAGTTTATCAGTACAGGAAATGCTCGCCGGGGATTACCAGTATTTGGATTCAGCAAATTCCACTCAACAGCACGCAAAGCACTTGTTTTACCCAAACGCCGCCCAGCGAGGAGAATCCGCACTTGGAAGGGCGATCTTAGCATGGTATTGAGCAATTCGCTGCGTCCAAAGAAGTGAGATGGATCAGTAATTGCAACTCGGAAGTTATCAAACGGGCGTTCTAATGGGAAATTTTGCATTGTTCGATTTCCTCCTCAGTCATCTGCATTTGGATCCACCGCGATAAGAGTGGAATCCGGATTTGGTAAAAATCCTGATGTTCCACTTCCTTGTGATACAACAATCCAACATTTGTGAGCCACAAGCAAGCATCTAAACACTGACTTGTTGTGAAATTATTTTTGAGTTGGTTGAGTAACGCTTGTTCTGTTATCCCCTGACGAAAATGTTCGTTGCAGGCTATGGTTCGGAGGAGGGCGATCGCCACTTGAAAGTCGCGTTTTTCTAAATCTTCCCAAATGCTTTTTTCTAAGTAATTTTTCAACTCGCCTTTATGACTCAAAGTCTTTTCTAAATATCGCTCTACCGTCGCCCATTCAATGAGCATATTTCTGCTTTGAGAAGGCTTTGTATTTTTATCTTGATTTTTATCTTTTATTCTTTCTGTTAAAAACCGAGCAAGTTGACGAGAGACAAACGGGTGTCCACCGCTTTGCCGATGAATTTGTTTAGGGGTTTGCTCATCAAACTCTAAGCCCATCAATTTGCCGATATTAATGAGCATATCTTTCGTCTCTTCTTCAGCAAAAGGAGGCAGAAAGACTTCTTTGAAGAAGCTAAAAACCGGATTTGTTGCTACCCCTTGTTGCTTCCACATATTGATTCTATTGCAATCTGGATGCACATCAGCGACGACAAGTGACAGTTGACGCTGTTGTTGACACAACACTCGTAGCGCCCCAAAACAAGCATTAAATTCTTCTGCTTTCTCCCGCGAGTCTTCTGGAGTGGGAAGAATTCGTTCTACTTCATCCAAAAAGCACAGGATAGGCAATTTATACTTTTTAGTTTGCTGGATTGCACTGGCAAAGTCAATCACTCTTTGGATGAATTCTCCAGTTAACTCTGCGGCTGGTTTCTCTAGGGGAAATGGTTCAAAAAATGGGAGTTTCGCCTCAGTCTCTAGGGTGGAAAGATGCTGAAGGATATCGTTGAACAAAGCCGCACCGTAGCGAGAGCCGCCATACCGTTGCAGGTCAATATGTACGATGGGATGTTGTCGCAACAAGAATCCTAACTGAAGCAGCACAGAGGTTTTGCCTGATTTGCGTAATCCAAATAGCCCAATTCCTTGATATCTCAGCAGTTCTTCTGCCAAACGCTGTAGTATTTCTGTGCGACCAAAGAAAGAAAATGTGTCGCTAATGGCGTTTTTGTCATCAAAGAAGTCAACACGCTGGAGGTAGCGATCGCAATACACCTCTAGCAAACCTCTGCACTCGTCTTGGTTGGGTAGGGCTTGTTCCACTTGCGCCAGAGGAATGGGAATCAGCACAAAATGGTCGCGTAACCGTACCTTAGCCGTTTCCATTCTGGCGGTGGTATCCGGTGGAACTCTGTATATCAGCAAGCCAGCCCTTTGTGTCTGCTCCCTTGGCAATTGTTGGGAGATTTGAACGAGTCGGATGATATCTTGGTCAGTTGGCGTATCCACAGTTAGCAAAACTGGTAAAGGCGTGTAGGTACTGAGACTGCCTTCAATAGTTTCGATTGTGAGGTGCAGTTCTTTCTCTCGTTTTATTTTCGCACTTACGAGTTCCAGAAACTTAGTTGCTAAATCCAAACACTTAGCTTTCTGTTCGTGTTGTTGTAGCAGTTGCTTTAATGTACCGTCTTGTGTCCATTGTGGCAACCGTAACTTTAATAACTGTACATATTTATCACTCAATGTATGGTCTTTGGTATTAGCGGCGTATTCGATTAATCTTTCTCGTAGTTCTAAGGCTGTATCTAAGGGGAGTAAGGTTGCCAACAATAAGTAAACACCGCGAAAGCGTGGGTCATTGATGTGTTGATTAACACGCTCTTGAATTTCTTCACCTTCGCCAAGAAAATTTTGTACAAGGAAGAATTCCATAATTTTGTCGTGGCGAAAGTACCAGCTTTTGTGCGGTTCTCCATCAGCATCTTCCCACTGACGGCTGATGACCATTTTATATTTTTCATCTTCCATACTGATTAATTCTTGCCTAAATTCATCAGCAGGAATGGCGCTTTCGTCGTTGAGCCGCATCTGGTAAACTGCTTGCGAGAACTTTTTGAGTGGAAATTCGTGGTTCCATTCTCGCAGGTATTCTTCCGCCATCAGGTGATATTGCTGTTCTTGCAGGCGAAACAAATCTGGTTGTTTACCTTGTGATAGCATCAGGGCAACCAGCGTTAAATCCATTGGGTTGGAAAGAATTCGCTTCGCTGCGGCTAAATCTTCTGGGGATTGTTGATCGTTGAATGCTGCTGCTATGTAGCGAGAGCAAGCTTGTTCGTAGTCTTGCAACTTTTCCTCTGTAGTCGCCTTGCTCAAAACCTCACCCTCGCTTTTAGCTTCGCTAAAATCTTTCCCTCTCCTTAACAAGGAGAGGGATGCCCGATAGGGCTGGGTGAGGTTTCGCGGTACAGACATCTCACTTTTCACCTCACCCTCGCTTTTAGCTTCGCTAAAATCTTTCCCTCTCCTTACTAAGGAGAGGGATGCCCGATAGGGCTGGGTGAGGTTCATCTGCTGACGATAAATCAAAAACTGCTGTATTTGTTCGCGTTCCAACGGCTGCAATTCATATTTCTTTGCCGTTGAGGGGGGTATCCAATCCAAGGGCTGCGTCGTCATAATGATGTTACCCCGGAAATAGCTTTCCACAAACTGAGAGATTTTTGCCCGTGTGTCAGCAGTGACTTCGTTGAGTCCGTCGATGCAGATGTCTATAGCTCCATTGTAAATTAGATTTCTCAGGAATTTTGCATCTTGTACCTGTCCTTGCAGCTTGGCGTAAATTGCTGAAATCACGCCATTGTCACACTTTTGGGCGGGTAGGTAGGCGACGATTCGCTGGGAAGTTTTCACCAAATGGCGCAGAAACATTGATTTGCCTAAACCAGAGTCGCCTTCTAAGACGATTTGTCCGGTGATATCGGGTAGTGCCTGAGTCACTGCTACAATTTCTGATGACACTGGAACTTTCACAAGAGATTCGGGAAAGTAAGTTTGGTCATTGAAATTGTCTAATCCCGCATCTGCCAGTAAGGTAGGTTTGAATGGTTCAAACAGTCTGCGACGCAGGTAAGGAACCCAAATCAGGAGTAAGCCGATGTAGCCAAAACCTCCAATACGCCTTAACCAGGAGTTCCAGAAGATTGGCTGAACTTGGGGAGATTTGGGGTAGGCAAGGATGAGGAGCAGCCAAATGGCAAGGTGAGTGAGGATGATTTTTATGGCAAGGAAAAACCATTTCCAGAATTCCAGATTATCTATGACTGACTTCACCGCAGCAGCTTTAGTGGAATGAACTGCTTTCAGATTCTTGTGGTGACTTTCAAGTAAACCAATATCCTGCGGTTTCCAAAGAACTTTTTTGTTGGATGCAACAACTGAAATCTGCTCTTGCAAGTCTTCGCTTAATTCATCCAACCCTTGACTAGGCACCCAGCTCCTAAGAAATAAGTCTAGTGTTTTCCTACCTTCATTGTATTTAAGTTGCTCAGGAATTGCTTTTTTATCAGGTTTACCAAGCCACTTCAGCAGTCTTTTCACCTCATCATTCCCGCCTGTAAGGAAATAAGTTAAAAAGCGCCATTGTGCAATCTCTGACTGACCATCGTAATAGACATTATTTAGAATGATAACAACCTCATTGAACTCCAGTTTTCTGATTTTCCCCAAAGCTTGTGCTGCATAGGAACGAACAGAAGAGTCAACGGTTTTATCTTTGAGGAAGTTGAGGATGTCTTTAACGTAGGGTTTGACAGCTTCACCCAATTTCCCCAAAGCTTCTGCTGCACTCCAACGAAAGTAAGAGTCAACGTTTTTATCTTTGATGAAGTTGAGGATGTCTTTGACGTAGGGTTTGGCAGCTTCCCCCAAATTCCCCAAAGCAACTGCTGCATAGTAACGAACAGAAGAGTCAACGCTTTTATCTTTGAGGATGTCGGCGATGTCTTTGACGTAGGGTTTGGCAGCTTCCCCCAAATTCCCCAATGCTTGTGCTGCATAGGAACGAACTCTAGAGTTAACGTTTTTATCTTTGAGGATGTCGGCGATGTCTTTGACGTAGGGTTTGGCAGCATCGCCCAATTTCCCCAATGCTTGTGCTGCACCGGAACGAACAGAAGAGTCAACGCTTTTATCTTTGAGGATGTCGGCGATGTCTTTGACGTAGGGTTTGGCAGCTTCCCCCAAATTCCCCAAAGCAACTGCTGCACCGGAACGAAGGTAAAACTCAACGTTTTTATCTTTGAGGATGTCGGCGATGTCTTTGATGTAGGGTTTGGCAGCTTCCCCCAAATTCCCCAAAGCAACTGCTGCACTGGAACGAAGGTAAGAGTCAACGTTTTTATCTTTGAGGATGTCGGCGATGTCTTTGACGTAGGGTTTGGCAGCATCGCCCAATTTCCCCAATGCTTGTGCTGCACCGGAACGAACAGAAGAGTCAACGTTTTTATCTTTGAGGATGTCGGCGATGTCTTTGACGTAGGGTTTGGCAGCATCGCCCAATTTCCCCAATGCTTGTGCTGCACCGGAACGAACAGAAGAGTCAACGCTTTTATCTTTGAGGATGTCGGCGATGTCTTTGACGTAGGGTTTGGCAGCTTCCCCCAAATTCCCCAAAGCAACTGCTGCATAGGAACGAACGTCAGAGTCAACGTTTTTATCTTTGATGAGGAGACCGGCAGCAATTTTCGCAACATCTTCCGGTTTCTTCTCCCCCATAGATTTCCAGTCTTGCAGTTCATATTCACCTAATTGTGCCAAAGCCAATGCCTTCACCTTGGGATAGCTGTCATCAAGCGCAGCCATAATGCCGTCAATTTGCCAAGGTTGCGGCTTTGGCTTGGGTGCTTCTTTAGCATTTACCCAAGAAAGGGAGAAGAAAAGAGTCAATAAAAAGGTAAAGAAGAAAAGGAGAACGGGAGAAGGCTTACGGGTTGTGCGGGGAATTGTCAGCATGGGGGACATAGCTAGGAAAAGGGGGAGATGCTGCGAGTAGTAGAATTAAGGCTTACGGGTTGATGGTTGTATCATCATCTGAGCTTCACCTGAGTTGTTTGGTTTCTTTACTGTTATAGATGTTGGCGAAATCAACTTATGCAGTCGTTTGTAGGAGCACAACATGCCGCATCGTGTCAATTTCAGTTGAAAATCTTATTATCGTAAATTAGATTTTGATTTGTGAGCTACGACAACGTTTGTAAAATATTAGCTGAAAAATATCCAACCGATTTTGCGCGTTGGTTGTTAGCCGTCGAACCACGAACCATCGAAGTCTTAAAAACAGAATTGAGCATTGAACCAATTCGCGCTGATTCTTTGACATTTCTGCAAACAGAAAACCGCATTTTACACATCGAATTTCAAACCATAACAAGGTCTAAAACACCGATTTCTTTTCGGATGTTGGATTATTCTGTCAGATTGATACGTCAATATAAAGTCCCTGTCACACAAGTCGTCATTTTTTTACAACAGACAAATGACGAAATTGCATTCACCGAAGAATATAGCAGTGAAACGACAACTCATCGGTATCGCGTTTTACGGATGTGGGAACAAGATTCAGCGCAATTTCTCAACAATCCTGCACTATTACCGTTAGCACCGTTAACGCAAACAAACTTACCACAAGCGTTATTATCGCAGGTTGCCCAGAGTGTTGCTAGAATTTCCGATAGGGAGACGAGGCAGAATATCGCAGCTTACACAGGGATATTAGCGGGTTTGAAATTTGAGAAAAACTTGATTTGTCAATTTTTGAGCGAGGATGTTATGCAAGAGTCAGTGATTTATCAGGATATTTTGCAGAAGGGAGAACAACAGGGAGAACAGAAGGGAGAACAAAAAGAAGCGCTTAGATTTTGTCTGTCTTTACTTGATGAACGTTTTGGTGAAATTGATTCGTCAATTATTGAGCGAGTTCAAGTTTTCAATAAAGAACAGCTAGAAGCTTTAGGTAGAGCGCTTTTTAGAATGTCATCAATAGCTGATTTAGTGACTTGGCTGGACGAACAGGAAAGCAAT
Organism: Kalymmatonema gypsitolerans NIES-4073; assembly: GCF_002368435.1. Classification (GTDB taxonomy): domain Bacteria; phylum Cyanobacteriota; class Cyanobacteriia; order Cyanobacteriales; family Nostocaceae; genus Kalymmatonema; species Kalymmatonema gypsitolerans. The sequence goes on along the minus strand of NZ_AP018268.1, from coordinate 8,465,258 downwards.
TAACTTCTAGATAGTTAAATATTCGACCTTGTCTTGTTCCCAGCCTGAGGCTGGGAATGCATACTGGAAGGCTCTTGCCTTCTTTACTTGCGGCAGAGCCGCTTAAACCGCATTTCCAGGTAGAACCTGGAAACGAGATTTCACAAGAATTTTGGCTTAAGTTGACACGTATGAGCATGCTGTGCCCCTACCTTGTGGTGTTTCGAGGTTGGAACACGGAACTTCGACCTCTGAACACGGAACTTCGACCTCAGAACACGAAACTCCAGCCTCAGAACTCGAAACTTCACCCTCAGAAGCTGGAACTTCAACCTCAGAACTCGAAACTTCACCCTCAGAACACGAAACTTCACCCTCAGGAGCTCAAACTTCACCCTCAGAACACGAAACTTCACCCTCAGAAGCTGGAACTTCAACTTCAGAACTCGAAACTTCAAACTTTATATCATGTTCGGTTAAATAACCGTGCGGAAGTTCGTAGTAAGGACTTTAGTCCTCATCCAATAAAGCAAGGACTTTAGTCCTTACTACTCCTCTAAGCGGCTTCCCCCCCCACAACCACATCACGTATCCGCAAACTGGGACCACCGCAACCTACAGCCAAGCCATTTTGTCCACCTTTCCCGCAACCGCCAGACTCATCCCAGTAAAAGTCATCGCCGATCGCCTCAATATCTGCTAAAGTTTGAAAAACATTCCCGGAAAGTGTCACATCTTTCACTGGTTCCGCAATCTTACCGTTTCTAATCATCCACGCTTCCCCAGCGCTAAAGGTGAACATCTCCCCATTCGTCATTCCACCCAACCAGTTACGCGCATACACTCCTTCTTTGATACCGCCGAATAAGTCCGCAACAGGCGTGTTCCCCCGTTCAATCCAGGTATTCGTCATCCGTACAATTGGAGGGTAGTGATAACTGAGACATCGCGCATTGCCTGTAGGTGCTTCGCCTAATTTGCCAGCAGTTTCGCGGGAATGCAAACGTCCCACCAAAACCCCATCTTTAATGACTTGCGTTGTGGTTGCAGGTGTACCTTCATCATCGTAAAAATAGCTGCCGCGATGTCCTTGTGGCGCTGCACCATCAAAAATCTGCAATTCTTCGGGGCCAAACCGCCGCCCGATGGTCATCACTTCTAACAAATCCGGGTTTTCGTAAGCCATGTCTGCTTCGGAAAGATGCCCAAAGGCTTCGTGGACAAATAACCCTGTGAGAATGGGGTCAATCACCACAGTGTAGGTATTGCCTTTCACGGATGGCAGAGATAAAGCTGCAACTGCCCTTTGTGCCGCGTCTTTGACTTGTTCATCTAAACCCATCAAATCTTCAAAGGCTTTACGCGAACCAGTCGTTTCCCGTCCAGTTTGCACAGTTTCGCCGTTTCTCGCTGTGGCGGCAAAGCGCATTTCCATATCCACCCAAGATTGCTCGATGAAACTGCCTTCACTGGTGGCAAGGATAACTCTTTGGGCGCTGTCTTCATAACGGACAGAGGTCGTGGTAATGCGGCTGTCAACACTTTTGAGCAATTCAGTGTAGCGATCGCACAATTCTTTTTTCTTTTTCAGCGAGACTTGCCGGGGGTCAGTTCCAGTCAAGGTAATATCGCATATTGTTTGCACTATGTCAACTGGCGCGAGGATAGTTTCTTCATCACCAACAATCTTGGCGGCGGCGATCGCTTCTTCAATGCGATCGCTAATTGTCGAAAGCTGGTTAAAGCTACTAAACCCCCATCCACCTTTGTAACAGGCGCGAATCTGTCCACCAATGGAAATACCTTCGCTGAGGGTTTCTACTTTGTCGCCACGCAACAAGATATCAGTTCCTTCGGCTTCTTCAAGGCGAATCATCAGATAATCTACACGGGATGAATAGCGCTTAAGTAGGTCAGAAAGCACATTTTGAGCGTCAGCAAGTAAGGTCTGCATTTGTGAGGGAGGAACAATCAGGAACTGAATTCATTGTGCAATTACGCGGGTATGACCTGCCACTGAATCAGAGAATTCTTTTATAGCAGGGGACGCTTGGACTAGGGACTGGGGACTGGGTGAAAAGCCTTTTTGTGTCTAGGTTTTATCATCTGTTGATGTCCTAACCACCTTGGCTGTTGCTATAACCCTTTTCTGTCACTTTCCGGAAGAAGCAAGTAGTAAATAACTGAAATTAAGCAGAAGAGAAAAAAGGTTTAAATTGGTTCATTGTACAAATTAGGTGATTAAATCCAAGCAATAAATCGGAATTTTGGAAAACATCTAGCCAGGGATAAATCAACCAAAATAGTAAGAGAGGTTGAACAATTAAACGAAGATTATTTAAAGTATTCTTCCATCCAGAACCATGATTCCATTGTTTATGATTAGAAAAATCTACACAATCAATACAAATACTGTCTTGTACCTCTGTTTCAATTTGAGGAGCTTGATTTAAGGATAAGAAAGGTGGAGAACTTAAACTAATCATTGTGTAGACACAAAAAATAATCTCCCACCATTTCTCAATATGTTGGAAATTTGTAAACCTGTAATCTGTCCAGCCCAGTTCCTGTTTACACTGCCGAAAACCATATTCTACCCATGTTCTTAATCCATATAGGTCGCCTAAAGTTTTCTTGAGGTTCCCTGAAAGATTACTCATAACAAATGAAGTAGAATTTTCTGGCATTGTTTCTGGGTCAGTTGTTATTTCCCAGTAAGTTATGGCTCTTCTTTTACCATAAACTATTTCTCGGATATATCTAGTTTCTGATTTTTGATTACTAAATGTTCTCTCAAATTTGCACCACTTATTCGCCCTAACGCTTTGGCCTGCTGGCAGCCAGACACCATGATTACTTCTTATTGCTACGACATAATCTAATTTATATTCAGCTAGTTTTCTCAAAAATTGGCTACTTTCACCATATAAACTATCTGCTAGTACCAATTCAATATTAAAGCCCTCTTCAATTAATTCTGTAATAATTTCTGATGCCAATTCTATTTTAGTTTTATATTTATCTTCTGCTTTTAGCGTCCCTTTCGGTTTGAATACTTTTACATTTAAGGGAAATGTTATATTAGAGTAAACTCCATAAGCATTAACTGAAACTATCCCATTATCCACTTTTCCTACACTTCCTAAATATTGTCTTGCTACATAATCAGTTTTTTTACCTTTTTTTCTATCTCCTGTTTCATCTATTACTACTGTAATCGCCTGACCATCTAGTGCTTCCTTGAGTTTCTTTAATCTTCGTTTTTTTAATTTATCTACTGACCAATTTGAATTCGCTAGAAAATGATGTAATGACTGTGCAGAGTTTATACTTACCACCTTCGCTATTTCTGGTAACGATTTTCTTTTTATCGTTGATATTATTCCCAAATGTAAATATTTAAAGCACTCATAATTTCTTACCTCTTTGAACAAGTCTTTATACTCTGCACAATATTCATCTACGATCGCAACTGTTGGGTGGGCGTCTCTTGCCAAATGTTTCAGGATTTGTAATTCTACATCCATTGCCCTGCTTACCTTCCAGAGTTTTTTCTTTTAATCCTTTTATTCAGAATACTCGGAAAGTGACAAAAGAGGGATAATATGGCGCGTTTGTAGGAGCATAGAGCATTGCTCATATGTGTCAACTTAAGCCAAAAGTCATTATTGACAAGCATTTGAGCATTTTTCGATCTACCATCTAGATTTTCAATCCCCCCTTTTTAAGGGGGGAAATAAAATCAAAGCCCCCTTTTTAAGGGGGTTGGGGGATCTAAAACGATGGTAAATTCAGTGTTTGAGCTTTAAGTTGACACCAATGAGCAATGCTATGCCCCTACGATCTACTCTAGAAACATCTTTGCGTCAAACTTAAAATCCCTGCTACAGTGTGTGGAAATCAACGTTCTACAATAAAGTTTTTCCCGCGTTTACCTAAACCAGGGTAAGTGAGTCATGTTCTCAAAATTACGAAAAAAGCTACGAATAACCCCAGAGTTGAACTCAAAGATACGCAGTGATATTAATTTTATCTTACCACTGGTAGCAGTGTTCTTTGTCCTTTGTCTAGTCATTACCTTAAATCGTTACTACAGTTTCTACGCCTCTTTCGACCAAGGAATTTTTAACCAAGTTTTTTGGAATAACCTTCACGGTCGATTCTTTCAAAGTTCGCTTTCTTCAAGCCTTTCCACCAATGTTGTTCACGCTGGAGAAGTTGCCACAGTTTATTATCACAGACTCGGTCAACACTTTACTCCAGCGTTGTTACTTTGGTTACCAATATATGCTTTGTTTCCTTCTCCTGCAACTCTAGCTGTTTTACAGGTTATATTTATCACTGCGGCTGGTTTGGTTTTGTATGTACTAGCACGACTGTATCTGCAACCACCATTAGCAGTGATGATGACTCTCAGCTTTTACGCCGCCAACGCTGTTCTTGGTCCGACCTTCAGTAACTTTCATGACATTAGCCAAATTCCGTTGTTTGTCTTTGGATTGTTACTGGCAATGGAAAAGCGCTGGTGGTGGCTGTTTTGGGTGCTAGCAGTTTTGATTTTGCTAGTTCGGGAAGATGCTGGTATAAATTTATTCGGTGTTGGCGTTTACATGATTTTGAGCAAACGCTTTCCCCGCGCTGGACTCGCTGCTTGCACTCTCAGCTTTGGTTATATGTTGCTCCTCACCAATGCAATTATGCCGCTGTTCTCTGAGGATATTTCACGGCGGTTTATGTTGGAACGGTTTGGGCAATTTGCAGATGGCGATGAAGCTTCCACCCTGGAAATTATTTGGGGGATGATTAGCAATCCTTGGCGATTGATTGTAGAATTAGTTACACCTGTAGATAAAACTATTAAGTATTTACTCGGTCAATGGTTACCGTTGGCGTTTGTGCCTGCTATTGCTCCTGCATCTTGGATGATAGCTGGCTTCCCTCTGCTAAAACTCTTTTTAGGACAGGGAGAGACGGTGCTAGCAATCAATGTTCGCTATGCTTTGACTGTGGTTCCAGGACTATTTTACGGGGCAATTCTTTGGTGGTCGCAGCATCCAAAAAGATTTAAACTCTCATTTCGCCGTTTTTGGATAGCCTGTATTAGTCTTTCTTTATTATTTTCCTTTACTTCCAGCAGTTCTAGCTTAAATAGAGCATTTTATTTTCTCTTACCAGATTCGTTTAATCCTTTGGTATATATATCTTTGCCTCAACAATGGCGTCATGTATCCCAGTTTCGCCCAATGCTTGCACAAATTCCACCAGATGCGAGTGTCTCTGCAACCACTTACCTTGTCCCTCATCTTTCCAGCCGCCGCGAAATTATTCGCTTACCTGCACTGGAACTGCGAAACGATGCACGCCAAGTGATAAAAGTGGATTATGCGATCGCAGACCTTTGGCAGTTGCAACAGTATCAACCAGCATTTAAGGAAGAGCGTAATCTTTTACGGCAACTTGTACAACAGATTGACGAGCTGACGAAGACTCAGGAATATGGAATTATTGACTTTAGAGATGGCGTCATTTTACTGAAGCGTGCTGCGACTCCTGATCCACAAGCCACAGCAGCTTGGTTAGCCTTTCGTCAACAGCTTGGCAAAGAATGAAGAGGAAAGAGGGAGGGACAGAGAAAGAGCGAGGGAGAGAAGAATATTTTCCCACATTCCCTCACTCCCTTATGTCGGTACCATTACTTTTTCCGAAAAATATTAAAAAAATCAAAAAATTTCCATTTAGGTACTTGTAATAGTAGCCAAACTTGTATCTTGAGATAAATGTAAAACATTAGAGATTTGTAAAGGGTTGGGGATAGAAATATATGAAGATATTGGTGTTAAGTTGGGAGTTCCCGCCTCGGATAGTTGGGGGAATTGCTCGTCATGTAGGAGAGTTATACCCGGAACTTGTCAAGCTAGGACATGAAATCCACTTGATTACACCAGAGTTTGGTCATGCACCGATGTATGAGGTGGTTGAGGGAGTGCGGGTTCATCGCGTACCTGTGGCTGCTGCTAACGACTTTTTCCACTGGGTTGTCAATTTGAACAACAGCATGGGGCATCACGGCGGTAAGCTGATGCTAGAGGAAGGACCGTTTGATATCATTCACGCCCATGATTGGCTGGTTGGGGATGCTGCGATCGCCCTCAAGCACAACTTTAAAGTCCCCCTTATTGCAACTATTCACGCAACTGAATACGGGCGCTATAACGGTATTAACACTGATACTCACCGTTATATTAGTAGCAAAGAAGAACTTCTCGCTTTCAACGCTTGGCGGATTATCGTTTGCACTGACTATATGCGGCGCGAAGTAGAACGGGCGCTACAAGCTCCGTGGGATAAAGTAGATGTTATTTATAACGGTATCCGACCAGAAAAGAAACAGCACCACGAAGATTTTCACGCTCAGGATTTTCGTCGTCAATTTGCCGAAGACAGCGAGAAAATCGTTTACTACGTAGGTCGCATGACTTATGAAAAAGGTGTATCTATATTGCTAAGCGCAGCTCCCAAGGTGCTAACGGAGATGGGGGGTTATGTTAAGTTTGTCATTATCGGTGGCGGCAATACCGACCATCTCAAAAAGCAAGCTTGGGATCTGGGAATTTCGCACAAGTGCTATTTTACGGGTTTTATCTCAGATGAGTACTTAGATAAATTTCAAACAGTCGCTGACTGTGCTGTTTTCCCCAGCCTCTATGAACCCTTTGGTATTGTTGCATTAGAAAGCTTTGCCTCTCGCGTACCCGTAGTTGTTTCTGATACTGGTGGTTTTCCAGAAGTGGTGCAACATACTAAAACAGGTATAGTGACCTACACAAACAATCCAGATTCTCTAGCTTGGGGTATTTTAGAAGTGTTGAAAAACCCAGGTTATCGGCAATGGCTAACTGATAACGCTTATGAGGATTTAGAAAGACGCTTTAGTTGGTGCAAATTAGCTAAGCAAACTGAGGATGTGTACAAGCGAGTCATGGAAGAGCGATCGCAAGTCGCTTGGTTATAGGTCAATACAGTTCAGTTAAGGATTCTTGGTAAAGATTGTACACGTGTAGAACTTTCGGATGCAACGTCTCTACATTGGCGTCTTTATAACGGTTTTGGTCTTATCTGAACTGTATTGCGTTATAGGTGTATATTTTGTGCATATGACAAACCCGGTTTCTTCACGCAACCGGGTTTGTTTGGCTAAAGATTGCAGGGATAGGAATTCAAAATTTTGGAGAATGAGAAAATGCTTGTTATATCATCTTCGGCTAATTAGTTATGATTCCCACGTTGACTGCACCCCACACGCCAGTCGCCTACGGAGGGAAACCCTCCAAAGGGCGCTGGCTCCCCTTTATCCCCTCCCCGCAAGCGGAGAGCAGCGCCGTGCGGGGGTTCCCCCCGTTGAGGCGACTGCGGGGGAGGGGACGTGAAGCGTAGCTTTACGGGGGTGGGATTCTTCAGCAATGATAAGTAATCAACCGAACCTGATATTACCTATAACAAACACAAATATCAATACATTTCACAACGACGGTAAATATATTGCAGCTTCACAAAGAAATGGTATCAGCAGTCAGAAGTAAAACAGGCGTTCTATCAGGCTTTCAGACCGAAGTTTTGTTGTACCTCACTAAGGCAGCAAATCGGTATAAGTACCCTCAAGGGTACCCTCTGTAATCCGTAATCCTAACAATACGCATTGAAGCTTAATTATGTGATTAAAAACGAAATGGATAAATCGCAATGACTACTGCAATTCAATGCCCAGCATTCAAGCCAACCCTGAAAATTGGTAACAAAGGTCAAGATGTAAAAGAGATGCAAATACGTCTTAACCTAAGGCTAGCATCCATTTATACACCTGCTTTACAAATTACAGTTGACGGTGACTTTGGCTCAGGAACGGAAAATGCCGTTAAATTCCTTCAATGCCTTGCTTATTTAAGCGTGAATGGCGTTATGGATGCATCTACCTGGAATTTTATATGCGATGGAGCTGCTAGCTTGCCCGTTTTGCGGATAAATAGCACTGGAAATATAGTTAAATCCGTTCAGCTTTCATTGAAGAATTGCGGTTTGTACACGGGTGCAATTGATGGTATCTTCAGCGCTCGTACAGAGAAAGCAGTAAAAGATTTTCAAGCACATTATTCTTTGGTTGCTGATGGTATCATTGGAGCTAAGACTTGGGCTGCATTAATCAAGCTTGATAGCCACGTCGAAAATTGCTACAGCCAAAACTACGGCGGGTGCTAAAAACCGCTTTTCTTCAATTGCTTGGGTAAGTAGGCATTTCGCCTCTTATCCGTGTTTTTTCTGGCAATCTGGGATGCTAGTATCGGTAAACTACCATTGTGGGAATGGATGCCGATACTAAGTACAGGCGTTACATAAATTGGTATCTTTTTTCAACGCAGAGGAACGCTAAGGTAGCGCAGAGGGACGCAGAGTCTCGCTAAATTTAATCCGCTACGAATTAATGAAATGCTGTACTAAGTTTGATTGGTGCTAGTCGGGTGGCGGGTATAGCTTGTTGGTTAACAAATTGAGGCTATAAAGTTCTTTGGAGTAGTGAAAGAATACTGAGCAGGTTATTGCAATTGAGTATTGGTCGAAATTTTGGCTTAGGGGTATTTGCGGTTTTAGTTAGTTTGATGAGATACCAAAGGTAGAGTTATTGGTGAAACGTTTTGGCAAAAAGCGGAACCAATAGCAGAAGATTTTCATCAATCAGCGTTGTCTAATAAATCTGATCTACAGACATAGCATCCTAAGTCTCTACAACACGTCTACTTTAGAAGAACAACACAGAAAGCAGACATCATGAAAAGACTTGTCCTCCCAAAGTTAAATAAGTTTGCTACAGCAACGCTGATCAGTTTCTCAATCTTGCTTTTCCTCTGGTTAACTTCACCATTGGCTAAAACACTGGCAAAACCAGAGGTTAAAGTTTTTGAACAAGTCTGGCAAACTGTCAACGAAAACTTTTACGACCCAAAACTTAACGGAGTGGACTGGAAAGCAATGCGGCAAAAGTATGAACCTCAAGCCGCGCGAACCAAATCTAGCCAAGAAGTTGCTGGTGTTATCAATCAGATGCTTTCGGAATTGCGAACCTCTCACACCCGCTTCTATATTCCAAATGAGCCAGCATACTACCAGCTTTTGGGGATTTTTCAGGCAAGGAACCCCGAGTTCCAAAAGGAGTTAAAGAAATTCTTCCCAAAAGGCAAGATTGAATACAGTGGTATTGGTGCAATTACCAAAGACATTAATGGTAAGACCTTTGTCAGTGGTATTCTCGATGGAAGCCCAGCTGCTAAAACTGGGTTAAAAGTGGGCGACCAACTCCTAAGCGTAGATAATCGTCCTTACCAGCCGATACAATCTTTTACAGGTAAAGCAGGTCAGAAAGTTACGCTGTTGATTCAAAGAACACTTGACGCCAAGAGCCAAGAAAAAATTGTTGTGACTCCCAAAATGTTCGACGCGTCTACCATGTTTCTGGAGGCACAGCAAGCCAGTACCCAGGTTATTCAACGCAACGGCAAGAAAATTGGCTACGTTCATATCTGGTCAAATGCTGCTGATCCAGATCAGGAGAAACTTCGAGAAGACCTGATCTACGGTCGCTTAAAAGATGCACAAGCGTTGGTTTTGGATTTACGAGATGGTTGGGGTGGAGGAGATATTGGTTATCTGAACATATTCACTGCACAAGAAGGTCCTAGTATTACCAGTATTCCCCGCAATGGCAAAAGATATACTTATATTTCTCAATGGAAAAAGCCTGCGGTTATGGTCATCAATGAAGGGAGCAGAAGTAGTAAGGAAATTTTGGCGTATGCCTTCCAGCAACATAAAATAGGACCTGTCATTGGTTCCAAGACAACGGGAGCAGTGGTTGCTGGTCGTCCTTTTTTGATGCCAGATGGTAGCTTCCTTTACTTAGCAGTTTCAAATGTGTTTATCAACGAAAATCAACGGTTGGAAGGTAAAGGAGTTACGCCTGATATTAACGTTCCATTCTCATTGGAGTATGCTCAAGGTGCAGATCCGCAAAAAGAGCGAGCAATAGAGGCTGTGCTGGAAGCAGTCCAGCAGCGCAGCTAAATGATGCAATCTCCTCTCCTTTGGAAAGACTTGATTTTTCGCTGCTAGTAGCTGTTCTGTTGCAGAGAAAGCCGCAAATTTTTAAACCTTGACGAAGCCTGCGATTTTCAGAAAAATCCTTCGTAAGGGCTGTATCAATAATTGAAAGCAAACATGAATGCAATCAAGGGGTAAAACTTCAAAACTGCATAAGTTGATTTTTCTTACACCTATTAAGAATACAGCGAGCTTAGCTGATTCATGCTTAACTTCTGTTGAGCACATTACAGCGCTTTCCTGTAAGGTGGGCATTGCTCACCAATATCTCAAATGTACATTACGCAAGCTTTTAGGGGCAATGTCCACCCGAATATTTGTGGTCTAATCATAAGAATAAGCGCTGTAAGTAAGGCTTTACGTACACAATAAAATTTCTGGCTTAAGTCTTAATTAAGTCAAATTTCTCGTTGAATTTTCCAAGCAAAAAGCCAAAAAATATTCAAAATGTAGGAGTTATTCAAAATGAAATGTAATTTGAAGGTTTTATTATTATTATTAAGTTTGCTATGTTCTGTTGGCACTTCTATCAATGCTGCTGTTGCCCAAGAGACTAGTAGCACTACCCTATCAACTCAAGGTCACGCTCAACGAGAAAACAGCAATATTTTCTTAGCACAAATAGGGACAGAAGAACAAGAACTTCAAGCTTTTTTCAATAGCAAATACGACTACTGGGATGCCCGTGTTTTGGCAGATTACTGGGGACAGTCGGTGAGCGATGCCAAGGCTCGAATGGGCAGAAAGATTCTTTGGGGTCCAGAAAATGTTGCTATCCTCAATCAGTTTCTTGTAGATGCAAGGGTGAACGCTTTACAGTCGGTGAGACCAGCGAAAAACCCTAGCTCCTACAAATTTTTTAGAGAGTCAAACTATTCCTATGATGATGCAAGAACACTTGCAAGATTTTGGGGCGATCGCTCACCGATGGATGCAAAACTACGCATTGAGCGCAACTTAATTTTGGGCAATAACGAGATGATTGAACAAGCGTTGCGATATTCTCGCCGTTAGATGTAGCAAGTGCAGGGTGGATGTTATTAGAAAACAGTTATGTCTTTGAACTGGAAAATTGGCTTTGAAATTGAACTGATGGCACCTCGGGGACTCAGCAGACAGGACTTAGCAGAGTTAATAGCCCAACAACATGATGCACAAGTGCGTCGTGTCTTTCATCCTCAGTCTGAACCAAGTCAGGTTCCGGGAACTCCCTTGTTCCAAAATCTGACTTTGGGGTTTGAGGTTATTGATCAACAGGGGCGTTTGATTGCAAGATGTGTGGATGATCTCACCCTTCAGGACGACTTGGACAAAACTCAAAAACCCAAACCAGGATGGTATCGAATTGTCAGCGATGATACCAGACTTCTGCAACTGGTGAACAGCCAAGCTAACCCTGCTGATTCCCTTACTACAGTCCTTAAGCCAATTGCTAGTTTATTTTCTACCTATGCGGAAGCAGGACCTGGGGGGATGGTGCGTGTAGCTGATAATATAGGTAATCCAATTGCGATCGCCGCACCTCTACCAGGAGAACGCGAACGTCCCTGTGAGTTAATTACCCCGCCTATTGATACCAATCATGGCGATCGCCTGGAAAGTCTCCTGTCAGCAGCACGCGCTATTGGCTTCACAATTCCCGCTGAAGGTGCAACCCATCTGCACTTCGATGCTATCCCCTTATGTTCTGCCCCTGTTTTCGCTAATCTAGTGAATCTTTTATGGACACATGGGGAAAATCTAAAACGATTGGTGGGAACTAACTCTAGATGCAGACGCTTGGGAATGTGGGACGAGGAGTTGTTGGTACTCATCAACGAATCGGATTTTCGTGATCTGTCGTGGTCTGATGCTAAAGCACGTCTTGCCAAACTTGAGTTAACAAAATATTGTGACTTTAACCTCAAAAACCTAATTCACCCCATCCCTGATAAATTTACCTTTGAAGCTCGTATTTTCCCCTCGTTTTTGCACACACAACCTCTTATCGAGGTGGCGGCGTTGATGGAAGCAATCCTACGCTATGCAGCAACGGCATCTAAGATATCACCTACTGCACCCTTGGAATGGAAATTAGAATCCGTGCAGGAATTTCTCAAAGCACTCCCAATACCTGAACATTTTCGCTTTGTTTGGTTGTCTCGTGCTACTAGCGTTGCCTAATTTTCCTGAATAATAGGTAACCACAGATAAATGTATTTGTGTTGTGTAATATTTAGTTTTGATAAATTAGATATCTCCAAAATAGAAGCGTTCTGTGGTAAAAGAGTATAAAATTAACTTTTTTACCATAAGAATATGAGTAACGTATTAGGTTACATTAAAAACAACTCCCAGGAAACGCAGCGCTTGATTGGTCTAAAGTATGAGCAACTAGAACAACTAATAAATCAGGCGATCGCTTTACATATGCAAAAGCAACAAGACATAGAAGCAAAGAAAGTTAGAATCATAAATAAAGGGGGTGGTCGGAAGGTAAAACTATCTACAGAAGAGCAGATTCTCTTAACATTAATATACTTGAGACATTTAACAACATTTCAATTACTAGGTATCCAGTTTGGAGTGAGTGAATCAACGGCAAATGATACATTCAACTACTGGTTTCCACTCCTACAAGAACTCTTGCCATCAAGTTTACTTGAACAGGTAAAAAAAAATGCAAGTGATTACGAGATAGTTCAAGAAATTTTAACCGAGTACGAACTAATAGTAGATAGCTGTGAGCAGCCTAGAGAAAGACCTAGAGAGTATAAAGAGCAGAAAAAATATTACTCTGGTAAGAAGAAAAAGCATACTTTTAAAAATCAAATTATTGTTTTACCAGACGGTCAAGATATTGTTGATGTAATCGCGGGTCAACCTGGACCAAAAAGTGACATAAGTTTGTTCCGTGAAAGTCAAAAAACCTTTGACTCTAATCAAAGGTTTAAAGGAGATAAAGGTTATCAAGGAGAAATATCAATTAAGACTCCCACGAAAAAGCCGAAAAAAGGAGAATTAAGCCAGTTACAAAAAGAGAAAAACAAAGAAATGGCTTCAAACCGGATATTTGTTGAACATTTGATTCGGTTAGTTAAAATCTTTAGATCTGCATCCGAACGATTTAGGCTAAATCCACATAAATATGAGCAGGTGATTCAGACAATTTGTGGACTTGTAAGATTCCGAATTAGAGCTTTAGTTTTACCACTATGAAATAGTGAGAGACAACGTAGCTAAAATTTACTGCCAACTTGTTTTTTTTACTTTATTTTCAACAAGAACTATCTCAAAAGCTGGTTTTTGCGTGGAGAATGGCTGATGTTTGAAGTTAGCGATCGCCTGTTAAAAGCCAGTCATACAGAGGTTTTAGCATTTTTCGGAGATGTCTATTACTCCACAATAAGGTCGTTGGATGAGGATATGAGAGGCTTAATCTCAATAGTACCGGCATTGCATAAGTTCGTAACTTTTTTAAACGCAGAGGCACGCAGAGGAAGGCGCAAAGGGACACAGAGTCTCGCCAAATTTAATCCGCTACGAATTAATGAAATGCTGTATTTAGTAGAAGATTGCAGAAGGCGGAAAGTCTGTTTAACAGAGGCGATCGCTCCGCGCCATCGCCCACTGCACCTATTGCTCAAAACACTTACCGATTATGCATTGCAAAAGAACCTTGTTTTCTTAAGCTTTGAATTGTGGCAATTGTATGCTGTGCCACCTTGTCAATTTCCTCAGCAGTATTGAAGCGCCCTATACCAAACCGTATCGATGCATAAGCTAGCTGTTCCGAGTGTCCCAGTGCTGTGAGAACATGGGAAGGTGCAGTTGTTGCCAAAGAACAAGCAGATCCAGAAGACACCGCCATCACTGGTTGCAACCCTAACAGCAGTGCAGAACCATCTACCCCTTCAACACTGATATTGAGATTTCCCGGTAATCGCTGAGTGGGATGTCCATTGAGATGAATTCCCTCAACCTGAGAAAGTTGTTCCCACAATCTTTGTCTAAGCTGTGTGAGGCGTTCGGTTTCTGTCGCTTGTTCTTGTAAAGCAATCTCCACAGCCTTACCAAATCCTACGATTTGCGGTGTATACAAAGTACCAGAACGCATTCCCCGTTCATGTCCACCACCATGCTGCTGCGGAGCTAGTTGTACTCTAGGGTTGCGCCTGCGAACGTACAGCGCACCAATACCCTTTGGACCGTAGACTTTATGTGCTGTTAGGGACATTAAATCAATTTTTAACGCCTGCACATCTAGAGGTATTTTACCAATAGCTTGTGCTGCATCGGTATGGAAAAGGACATTGCGATCGCGACACATTGCGCCAATTTCTGCCAATGGCTGCAACACACCAATTTCGTTATTAGCCGCCATTACCGAAACAAGAATTGTGTCGGGACGGAAAGCTTTTTCCAACTCAGTTAAATCAATCAATCCATCTTTTTGGACTGAAAGGAATGTCATTTCAAAACCAAGGGTTTTAAGATACTTGCAAGGGTCAAGAACTGCGCTATGCTCAGTGACAACAGTAATAATATGCTGTCCTTTTTGAAAATAGGCTTCAGCAACACCTTTGATAGCTAAATTATTCGCTTCTGTCGCACCACTAGTGAAGACAATTTCTTCTGGTGTGGCGTTAATTGCTGCTGCTAAAATTTCCCGCGTTTGTTTCACAGCAGCTTCCGCTTCCCAACCGTAAACATGACTGATGCTGGAGGGGTTGCCAAAGTGTTCTGTAAAAAAGGGCAGCATGGCAGCAAGTACCCGTTCATCCACAGGTGTGGTAGCTTGGCAATCTAGGTAGATAGGACGTAGAGACATAATTATGAAATTAAAATTGTACCCAGTTTTTTTAATATACTAAGAACCTGATACAGTTCATTTCCTCTTCTGGATAAAGTAAATTTATCAGACAGAGCATATTTGGGTGTATCTTGCTTTGTTAGCTTAAGAAATTGAAAATCTTCTCCATTAATGACTAATCCAAATACAGGTTTTTCTGCATTAGGATTTGCCAGCATATAACCTAATCCTTGGGGTATTGCTTCTAAAAGAGAAAAACTAGCCCTTTTGGATTCAATAACCAATAACCACAACTGCTGTTGGAGAACTAAAACATCTATTCGCCCTCTGATAATTTCTTCTTTATCCTCCAAGGCAATTTCTATAGATTCTTCAGTAGCAATAAAAAAAGGTTCACTATAAAAGCCTGCTAAATCTAATAAAGGAGACAACACTACCATTTTTACCGCATCCTCTAAGATTGGTGGGCGCTTAACCAATCTGAGGAAGTTGGTTTTAACTCTGTCTAAATATTGCTTTTCTAAAACTGTGATTTCAGGTAAACCCTCAAACCACTCTGTAAAAATTTCCTCATTCTCCGCTACTTGCAAACCAAATCTTTCTTCTAAATAGTTAAGAGAGACATTTTGAGCTTGGATGACTTGAACCATAGTTCAATCAAAAAGTGATATTAACCATTGTATGGTGAAAATTTCCTAACAAATGGTGAAATGGTAGGTGGTGCAATAGATACGCCATAATTAGGAAATTAGCCTGAGTTGGCAAGCTTTATTTGTAAACCTGGGGCTTTACTCGTCTGGCTATTTTAACCTGCTATTTTGACGCAAAATGACTAAAGATATGCAACGCGACTTTACCAACCGCGATGAGTTGGTAGCCTACCTCACAGAACAATTCCCTAAAGCCGCAGAACGCGATGATCACATCAGCGAAACCGTAGGTGGACGCAAAGCCGCTGAGGCGGTACTGCAAAAAGTAGACTCCGTACGCTACGCGAAAACACGTAACTTTTTCACAGGTGCGGTAACGCGGCTTTCGCCCTACATTCGCTACGGCGTTCTTAGCTTGCGAGAAATTCGGGATTACGTTTTTCAGCGCGTCAAATCCCAAGATGATGCAACGAAACTGATTAACGAGTTGGGTTGGCGTGACTACTGGCAGCGGCTATATGTCAAGCTAGGGGATGGGATTTGGAAAGACCAAGAGGATTACAAAACTGGCTATACTGTCGCTGAATATGCACCTGAGTTACCAGATGACATCAAACAAGGAACCACAGGACGCGTTTGCATCGACAGCTTTAGTCATGATATGCGGGAAATTGGCTACCTGCACAACCATGCAAGGATGTGGATCGCCGCTTACATTGTCCATTGGCGGCGTATTCGTTGGCAAGCGGGAGCAAAGTGGTTTCTCGAACACCTTTTAGATGGTGATCCGGCAAGCAATAATATGTCATGGCAGTGGGTTGCTAGCACCTTTAGCCACAAACCCTATTTTTTCAACCGCGAGAACTTAGAACGCTACACCGAAGGCGTTTATTGCCGAAAATGCCCCTTGTATGGTAAGTGTGACTTTGAAGGAAGTTATGAAGAACTAGAAGCGCGGCTTTTTCCTAAAGGGGAATTTACTAAACAACCTAATAGCCAAAGTTGGCAGAAAGGGAAGAAAGGCAAAAGGTAAAACGAAACTCAACCGGAAATATGCCATTTAAATGTGTTTTAGTTTATTAGAGTTTATGTTGACTAACCTGACTCAGCACAATGCAGCTAAAGGGTAAACAGTTCCAACAGTTACAAGAAGCACTACTCGGTGCATTTCCGAATCGAGCAAAATTGAAGCAGATGGTTCGGTTCGGATTAGAGGAAAATCTGGACGCGATCGCAACAGGTGAAAACGATGAGGACGTCGTCTTCAAACTGATTGATTGGGCTGAAACTAATGGAAATCTGGAAAACCTGCTAATTACTGCACGTAATGAAGACTGTGGCGGTAATCCCGGTAACTCGCAGTTGAAGAGAATTTGTGAAGAACTATTGCAAGGGCAGACAGCAAGAGAGCAATCCCATACATTGATGAATCCATGCAAATTTGACTTGACCGAATTAATTGCAGAATGTCGTAATAACTTACTTGGCAAGAATGGAATCGTTGGCTTTGCTTTGCCCTGTGAAGATTATACTTTTTTGGAAAACTTTTGCCAGCGTCTGCTAGATGAATTTAAGACAAGAAATATCAAAAAACAACCCCATCTGTCTCTGAATTCTAAATATACTTCTGTCAGCCAAGCCATCAAGTTGATTCAACAATGCAAAAAAAACCTAAAAACTGGGGACATCATTTATCCTATCCAAATTAGTAATGTATCAACTCAAAAGCAAAGTATTACCGATTTCTGGCAGCAAATATCAGTTGAATTCAAAGACGACGATTGTAAACACCGTTTAATCATAATTATGTGGGGTAGTGAAGATAGTATTTTTCCACAATCTGTGCTTCAACTAAATCCTCCAGACTTTACGGAGTCCCATGTCGTTGACTGGATTTTCAAGGTTTCGAGTAGTTTGGGATGGGGAGAAGATGTTATAGTTCAATGGAAAGATAAGATGATTAAGGCTTGTCTGGATGAAAGGAAACAGCTAAAAATTGGCTCTGTGTATTATCATTTAAACGACGCTATTAACCTTTTAAAATTAAAACAAAATCATACAGCAGAAGCTTTTCTACAAGAACTTGAGATTTTAGCTGATGTCTAAACGCTCTGTTGACACGTCTACCAGCTTTTCTACCATTGCTTACAAATCCTTACCGAACTCTCGTGAAGTCGAAGACGCTGAAGTAAAACCCGTACCTGAAAAAGACCCTCCAAAGAAGCAGATATATAAGGAACCTTACTTACCTGATGATAAGTTAGTTGAAGCAGTTAATCTGGCGATCGCCCTAGGTCGTCCTTTACTGTTACAAGGCGAACCAGGTTGTGGGAAAACACGTTTAGCTTACGCTGTTGCTTATGCGTTGGGTTTGCCTTTGGAAGTCAGCTATATCAAATCCACCAGCCGTGCCCAAGATTTACTTTACACCTACGATGCTGTTAATCGCCTTTATGATGCTCAGTTAGGGGCTGAAGGAGAACGTAGTCGAGACATTCGCAATTATATTCGTTTAGGTTCTTTGGGAAGAGCGATCGCCCGCGCTCAATATGGGCGTCGTTCAGTGGTGCTAATTGACGAAATCGACAAAGCAGATCTCGACTTTCCCAACGATTTGTTATGGGAGTTGGATCGGTTGGAGTTTCGAGTCACTGAGGCTCGAGATATATATTATGCCGTTGGCGACAACCCAGCATTACGCCCAATTGTGTTTGTCACACACAATGAAGAAAAAGCATTACCGACTGCGTTTCTGCGTCGATGCATTTTTCACTACCTTGAATTTCCCGAAACAGAAGAGCTTTTGCAACAGGTTTTAGCAACTCACGAGATTTCTAACCAAGAATTGAGCGAAAAAGCAATCGAAGTTTTGCTGGAACTGCGTCAACTCGACTTTAGCAAACGACCAGGGTTGAGTGAACTGCTGGACTGGGTGGGTTATCTCGAAGCGGTAAAAACTCCGGTAGAAGAACTCGACGAACTGCCGTATTTGGGAGCATTGCTCAAACAAGAGAGCGATCGCCAACGTGCAATGGAGGCTCTTGCCAAGCAGTGAAGCAACCCAAGTTACCCGCGTTTCTCTGGGAGTTATTTCAAAAGCTACGTCGTCGTGGGTTTCCACTCACACCAGATGACTACGAAGCACTGCGCCAGTCCTTGCAAGCTGGCTTCGGTTGGTCATCAAAAGAAGCACTGCGGGATCTGTGCAATTCCCTCTGGGCAAAGTCGCGCCAAGAACAGGAAATTCTCACTGCCCTGTTTAACCAACTTGCACCAAAAAACGAAGATTGGCAATTGTTTTTGCAAGCGGAAAAAGATTTTGATGCTGATGCTACAGACTCATCAAAAAAAGAGCACCATCAGGACGTTCCGGAATTTCAGGAGCGTGAGGAGATTGTAACCGAATCTCGTAGCGGCTTACCTCCCATTTCCTTGAAAGATGTGCAACTTTCGGAACGTCGGTTTATCTTCGTACCGCAGTTTCCATTAACTTATCGGGAAGTTGCTCAGACTTGGCGACGCTTACGCCGTCCCGTGCGGGTAGGACCACCAACAGAACTGGATATTGAAGCCACAATTGCGCGTCGTTGTCAACAGGGAGTTGCAGCCTCTGTTGTGTTAAGACCGAGACGCCGCAATATTGCGCGGTTACTTTTGCTGGTGGATCGTCAGGGTTCCATGACTGCTTTCCATCGTTTCTGTCAAGAGGTTTGCACAGCAATTCAACAAGCAGGGAGATTGGAAGAGACAGCAATTTATTACTTTCACAACGTTCCTGCTGAAGGTGCTGATAAACAGGTACTAGAACCTCTGGGTGACGAACTCTTTCCAGTTCTCGATTCCATTTTGCCCCAGATAACACCCCTCAAAACAGGTTATCTCTACGAAGATCCTGATTTGCTCTCTCCTATTGCGTTGGAGGAAGTTCTCCAGAAATATGCCGCCGATGCATTCGTGGTAGTGATAAGCGATGCTGGCGCTGTGCGCAAATACTACAATGTCGTGCGTCTGTTAGATACCATCTCTTTTATCAAAGCACTCCGCGCTTATACTTTAAACTATGTTTGGCTGAATCCCCTGTCTAAGTCATATTGGAAAGATAACACCGCCGCCCAAATTGCACGTCATGTGCCGATGTTTCCTTTGAATCGGGAGGGCATCCAGCAGGCGGTGAATGTGCTACGCGGACATCAATATAATTTAGAAAAGCCTCTTTAGATATGAACTCGGCTGAATTACCCTTAATTCGCGAAGAACCCCACCCTGCCTTTGACTTACGTCAAAGTCGCCCCTCCTCGCTTGCGGGGAGGGGTAGGGGGTGGGGTGCTTTTAAGACAATGGGCAATTAAACAAACCCAAGATGACTCCCAACGTGTCTAAACTTGTAGAGCGGCGTTTGAATGATTTTAAGCGTAGATGTGGTAAGAATGGGGATGCAGCTTTACAACTGGCTTATCACGCTGCAATGCCCGTTGCCTTAAATCCTGAATTGCTGCACTTTCTACGAATTAACTTTTTTCTCGATCCACCAGAGCAACTTCCTTATACAGTCGAATTTGAGTTCCTTAGTTCTGGGCTGTGTCGTGAAATTGACGCAGAGTTGTATGAAATCGAGCCAGAAATTCGCAATGAGTTGTTGCAGAAATTGATGAGTAGGGAAGATGCTCAACAACGAATTCGAGATATTGCTACGCTGCTTTGGCAATATGTCGAACAGCATTCACCTTGGGCAGATCGAGTTGAATTAGAACGGGCACAACAACTGACTGCACTGAATTTTCTAGATTCGGCAAAGGCGAAACAGTGGCTGGATGAAGCAGAAGCTAATGGTAGCTTGGGGACAGGGGAGCGGGAATGGTTCATCGCGATGCGCCAGGAAATTGAGGAACTTCCTGAAATCTCTACCCTATCGGCAGAGAAACAAAGTGAGCAAAGTGATCTTCCTTCAGAAAAAGGCGTAGATTACACACGGCTGCGAGATTTGCTAGCTGCTGGCAAGTGGAAAGAGGCGGATGAGGAAACTCTAGCAGTTATGCTCAAAGCAACAGGGCGAGAAGAACAACGTTGGCTTGATATAGAATCTATCGAAAATTTTCCCTGCACTGACTTACGCACAATTGACCAACTTTGGGTAAAATCCAGCAATGGGCGCTTTGGCTTTAGTGTGCAAAAGCGCATATGGGAAAGCGTCGGTGGGAATCGGAAGGCTAATAATGAAACTTTTGAGAAGTTTGGCGATCGCGTTGGCTGGCGTCGTCGTAGAATAAAGGCAATGCTGCAAAAGGAATGGCTACATTACGAAGAACTGAACTTCACCACCCAAGGACGTGAGGGACATCTCCCCTACATCTCCACCCTAAGAATGGATATTGATCACTTTTATTTAGAAAGAGTGGGGTTATTGGAAATCGAAGGAGGGTGTAAGGTGGGCAAATGGTATGTGCTCTCTTCTCTCGCGTCCAGACTTGTAAAGTGTAACCTATAAAGGTTTCTGACAATTATTAAGATTTGCAACCGAGGTGGATTTGACGAAACCTTGCGCTTTCTGGCTTTCCGATACCTGGCACCGCGTGGGATAGCAATTTGCCTGGGTGAATTTTTGAGCGACGGCATGAACTTCTGTTTCTGACACTTCCCACTCTGCCCAAGGTAAACGCATCTGTCCTGGCGATGATTTTTTTGGCTTTCCCTTCATCACCATTCCCGCTAACAAACGACTTCCCCAATAATTTCTTTTCTCCGGCTTCGGTTGGGGGCGATACTTTTTACAGAAGCCTCGGTACTTGGCAGCGCATTCATCCAAGGTTTTGCCCAACTGTAAAAAAGCTGGATGCCATTGGGTAAGACCATCATCACTGAGCCTATCATGGATGCCATAGTTGCTGAAGTCATAGAAAAACCCGTGGTGCATTCCTGCCGCTTTCGGGTTGCCGTGGATGTAACGTCTGACTTTTCACGCCATGTGGAAAAATCCACGAAAAACCTAACCCCCTAGCCCCCTTCCCCCCTCAAGAGCAGGGTGGTTTCATACAAAGAAAGAAAAAACCTTTTGGATTTGATTGGCTAAAGCACGTTGAGCTTGAGGGATAGTGCGAAAACCAAGAAATCTGGCAAGAGTGATGAAAAAATTATGTAATATTGCCCAGTTAACTGGTGCATTGCCACCTCGTCGTAGTGGAAAGTCTGAAGGGAAAGGTCACATCGCGAACCCAATGGAGCCGGTTTTCAATTCCCCAATGTTTCTGGGTGTCGGTTAGAGCATCTTGAGCCGACATGATCTGACTACAAATATAGAACTGACGCTCTTGAAATGATTGACCATCACGAATACCAGAACGTTCAACTTGGACAAAGGTTTTAAGTCCAGCCCATTGACTTTGTAATTTTTCTGGAGCGGCGAATACCTGACAACAACGCTTGACCGAGCGATCGTGAGTATCATCTTCTGTTGTAGTACTGCTCAAAGGTTCCTGTTTGTGTGACTGAGTTTGAGCCATTTTGTAGAGCGTCGGTTGATTTTCTTTTAATCCAATCATGTAGTCGTTGCCACCATTAATAATCAGCGATACTGTTTTTTTTGGCAATGCAAAGCATCAAGAGTGAACATCACTTGTTGAGCACAAAATTCGGATATTAATTGCTGTGCGATCGCCATCTCACTAATTTTTTTGTTCGACATTGGTTGCATCCTGAGTACAATGCCCCGCCCGTGACTATAAACTGATACTGTACTGATAAAGTTTTGGTAGGACTGACTGTAATCTGTTACTGTGCAGCGAATACCTTTACCATCAATTGCCAATCTTTCTCCTGGCATCGGTGGCACAAGAACTGATGCCCAATTATTGAATAAGTCGGTGAATGGCTGAAAATCTAATGTTTTCAGTACTCGTCGGAACGTTGAGTAGGATGGAAACTTGATTGTCTCATCTAGGCTTAACAGTTCAATCAAGCCTTGTCTGTGTACTCTGGTAAAATCTTCCAATGGTCGGTAGCCCCAATACCCTGTCATTGCTCCCAATAAGATCAACAATAATACCAACCAGAAGTCATGTCTTCGTCCCCGAATATGTCGATAGTCTGGGATTTGCTGCAATTGTTCGATGAGATTCATACTTTTTATTTATCAATTTTTCTCCACCCTCTACAAATTATTATTATTTTTCTTTCTTTGTATGAAACCACCCTGCCCTTCCCTACTAGGGAAGGGGGAAAAATCAAAGCCTCTCTCCTCGTAGGAGAGAGGTTTGGAGAGAGGTTTTCCAGATTTCGTGAAAAGTAAGATGTAACGTAGGGTATTCAATGCTCGCTTTTTATCTGTATTAGCAAAACCCGTGCTGTGGTATCGCTTCTCCCAAAAGTGCCCAGTGCGTTTGAGCATTCGGTTAAAGCACATAGCAGTGTACCAATTCAGCCAGTGCATAATTTTCGGTAGTTCTTCTGGCTGTGCTGGTTCAAGCAGGTAATGGACATGATTACTCATAATGCAAAGAGCATAGAGTTTGAAACCAAATTTGTCCTTTGCTTTCTTAATAGCGTAGAGAAACACCTCACGACATTCATTGCGGGTGAGGCGAAACTCTCGGTTATTGCAACGGGTGGTAATGTGATAGCAATATCCTGGTTGGAAATTTCGGGGAAAGCGAGGCATGAATAAGTAGAATTTACATGATTAGTGCTGCTATTCATTAAAGGACTAGGGGGACACATAACCCAAATTTGAAAGGTGAATCATGCTCACAACCAATAATAAGAGTACCCCACCCCCTACCCCTCCCCCTCCGGGTTCGCCAGTCGCCTACGGCGGGAAACCCGCCTGCAGCGCTGGACTCACCGCAAGCGGGGAGGGGCGACTTTGACGTAAGTCAAAGGCGGGGTGGGGTGCTTCGAGAATTGGGGGTAATTGAAGCTTTGGGATTTACAGAAATATATTTATTTATATGTCAGAAATATTAAATACTCAACAACAACCTGAAAGCGAAGAATTCGATGTTTTCCTCGCACACAACAGTGCAGACAAACCCGAAGTGAGAGCCATTGCCAATCAACTCAAGGGACGCGGTATTAAGATATGGCTCGATGAGGAACAAATTCCACCAGGCAGATCATTTCAAGACGAAATCCAAAAAGCAATTCCACTCGTTAAATCTGCCGCCATCTTTATAGGTTTGAAAGGATTAGGAAAATGGCAGACAATGGAAGTGGAGTCACTAACAAGTATGTGTGTTGAGAAAGATATCCCTTTGATTCCTGTTCTCCTTCCTGGGGTGACTCAACTTCCGGAAAAATTGGTCTTTTTAAAAAACTATACACGGGTAGAATTTTCTAAAAGTATTGATGATGTTCAAGCGTTGAAGAAATTGGAGTGGGGAATTACTGGAAGTCAATCATCAGCACAACAAAAGCCAACTAAACTATGGTTCAATGGCGATCGCTTGCAGCAGTTCCAAAAAGCGCTTCTGAGTGCATTTCCTACGACAGCAAAACTCAAACAGATGGTTCGCTTCCGGTTAGATGAGAACTTGGAGGCGATCAGCACAGGTAATCTCTCAGAAACCATATCCAACCTGATAGAATGGGCTGAAGCTAAGGGAAAACTGGAAGAGCTACTCATTGCTGCTCGTAAAGAAAATCCTGGCAACCCGGTTTTACGCAAGTTTGACGAACAGATACGAAATAGCTGATGAGCAAACCAATTATTTGGATACATGGCGACTGTCTAAGTCCCCAAAACCCCGCCCTACAAGAATACCCCGACGCGCCCGCCATCTGGGTTTGGGATGATGCTTTAATTGAAGAATGGCAGCTGAGCCTCAAACGCCTCACCTTTATCTACGAATGCTTGCTAGAGTTACCCGTTGTCATTCGTCGTGGCGATGTGGCGAAAGAAGTTTTAGCTTTTGCCAAAGAGCATAATGCCAACAAAGTCGTCACAGCAAACAGTCCCAGTCCTCGATTTGATGCTATCTGCGACGAAATTGAGCGTACTGTGGAACTAGAAGTTTTTGAAGTAGAACCGTTTTTTGACTACGATGGTTATATTGACCTCAAGCGCTTCTCCCGCTACTGGAAAGTGGCGGAAAAGTATGTGTTCGATTAGACCTTATTGACAAATGTCCGACAAGGAATGCATAAACCAAATTAAAGTTTTAACAGTTGGGCTTTGCTTAAACACGTGTTCTGTTAAACTTCACCCATCCTATCTTTATTTACCTATTTTTATTTAATTGATACTGTGGTCAATCACCACATCTAAAAACTTGTACCTTGTATTCTCTGGCAAAGAGCTACCTACTGTTTCATCCAAGGATGCAGTATTGGGATTTACACACATTGAACTTGCATATAAATTTTTAGTGTGAACAAAAACAACAATTGCTACCAAAGTTATTGATACATAAGTAAGATATATGAATTTCATGTTCAAACCTCTAGAAAACATCAGGAATGTCTTTTGAAGCGAATAGTGCACCTTGTATAAATTATGTTTCAGCTAATGTTACTATAGGTTTTCTCCATAATTTAAGATGGATATTGCTAAGCATACATCATCCTATGAGAGCACCCAGAAAAAATTTTCAATGCGGAGATTTGAGCAACAGAAGTAACTCATAGCTATTTGTAAAGTAACTAATCAAATCTAATGAAACTAGAGATAAAAGTCATGAATTTGACATGACTTTAGTCATATATAGCGGTTCTCATTTGAATCACATATACCACCACGAATAATGTAGAGTTCGTACAGTACAGTCTCTACAGCTGTGTATTGCACGCAACCGAAAAGCGCTATATTGATAATGAGACAGTGTTGTGATATGTTCAGCCAATATCACAGGTAAGCTTTAATAACAACGTATGGTCCTTCTTTTGATCGGACTACTGGCTTTTTTTCACCATGTCTACATATAGCAGTTTTCATCTGTATAAAGTACACCCGATGTAAGGGCGTCTTGCTTGTGCCCTTACAGATGTACCTCATTGAATTGCAAATGGCTATACTTGGTACCTTAGCCTGCGTTTATTGCGGCGTTCAGGGTATGATTTATAGCAGTTTTCTATTGGGTAGAACACAGGTTGGTTGTAGGGGCACAGCAATGGTCATTGGTGTCAACTTAAGCTAAAACCCTTCTAAAATCTCGTTTCCAGGTGGAACCTGGAAATGCCCTTGAAGCGGCTCTGCCGCTCCGCTCAATTGGCAGGCAGAGCCTGCCAAGGCTGCATTCCCAGCCTGAGCCTGGGAACGAGGCAATCTCTTAAAGCTTGTTCTATACTGGTTTTCACCTTAAGTTGACACGTATGAACAATGCTGTGCCCCTACCATCGCCCTTTGTGGTTTATGCAAATGAAAAGCGCTGTAACGTATATTATGACACTCTATATCTCAAGCTTCCAGTAGTATTCAATGTTAGGTTGCCCATTAATTTTGTTTACTGTCAGCTTGCCAGCTTTGAAGCCATGCTTCTCATAAAATACGCAAGCTCGTGTATTTTGTTGCAATGTTTGTAGCGTTAGTCCTTCTGGACAAATTTTTTTAGCTTTGTTAAGTAAGGCTGAACCAATACCACAGTTGTGATATTGAGGATTTACAAAAATCTGTGATAAATACTGTTCTTCTTTTATCACTACGACAAAGCCTACAATATGATGTTCAACTTCGCAAACCCAAACTTCTCCTTTGACAGCAAGATCATCACGAAAGCGAGATTTCCATGCAGAATATGGCTGTGGATGTTGAATGTTAGGAAATGTTTCGTGCCAAATTCGATACCAAAGCTGAACAATCTCTTCTAAATCATCTGAGTCGTAGAGTCGAATTTTCACGACGTTAAGTCAACATTTTGAATATGAAATCACAGATAAACACAGAGCCACACAGATAAATTATCTATGCTTATCTGCGTGTATCTGCGGTTCCAAATAGTCTTCCCGTCAACAGGGAAGGGGATGGAGTTACTGCGGATCCAAACGCAGCACCGCCATAAACGCTTCTTGCGGTACATCCACTGTACCTACAGATTTCATCCGCTTCTTACCTTTTGCCTGCTTTTGCAAGAGTTTCTTCTTCCGGCTAATGTCACCGCCGTAGCATTTGGCAAGCACATCTTTTCGTAAAGCTGGGATATGTTCACTGGCAATGACTTTACTGCCAATCGATGCTTGGATGGGCACTTTGAATTGATGGCGGGGAATCAATTCTTTTAGCTTTTCAGCCATTGACCGCCCGACGTTGTATGCTTTATCCCTATGGACAATCATCGCCAAGGAATCCACTGGGTCACCATTGATCATAATATCAAGCTTCACAAGCGGATTTTCTCGGTAGCCAATCAGTTGATATTCCATGCTGGCATATCCCCGGGAGCGGGATTTCATTTGGTCAAAAAAGTCTGTAACAACTTCTGCCAAGGGCAACTCGTAAGTGAGTGTGGTGCGTCCTTGAGTGAGATATTTCATGTCTTTGAAGACACCACGCCGATTTTGCGCCAACTCCATCAAAGTGCCGACGTAAGTTTCTGGCGTAATCATATCTACTTTGACGTAGGGTTCTTCAATTTTTTCTCGTTCGTTAGGAGAAGGTAAGTGACTGGGGTTGTCGATGTACAGTTCTTCGCCCTTGACGGTGATCACTTTATAAACCACTGAGGGGGCGGTAATGATTAAATCCAAGTCATATTCTCGTTCTAGGCGTTCTTGCACAATTTCCATGTGCAGCAAACCTAAAAAGCCACAGCGGAAACCAAAACCCATCGCGCTAGATGTTTCTGGTTCAAAGTGTAGTGCCGCATCGTTGAGTTTCAGCTTATTTAAGGCTTCGCGTAAGTCTTCAAATTGGTCAGCATCAATGGGGAACATCCCACAGAATACCATTGGGTTAGCTTCTGTGTAGCCAGGCAAAGCTTCAGTAGATTTGGCGTTGGCTTGAGTGATTGTGTCTCCCACCCGTGCATCAGCCACAGCTTTAATTGCTGCAGCTAAATAACCTACTTCCCCAGCGTGCAGTTCTTGCACTTGCTTTTGGGTGGGAGAAAGCACTCCTAACTCGTCAATTTCGTATTCTTTGCCAGACGCCATCAGGTAGATGCGATCGCCCTTCTTCACTGTGCCATCCATCACCCGGAAATAAACAATCACTCCCCGGTAGCTGTCGTAGTAGCTATCAAAAATTAATGCTCTTAATCGGTCATTCACCGTGTTTTGTGGCGGTGGTATACGCTCAACAATGGTTTCTAAAATCTCGTCAATGCCTATACCCTCTTTAGCAGAGGCAAGAATCGCACCGCTGCAATCTAAACCAATAATTTCTTCAATTTCGCTGATGACTCTGTTTGGTTCTGCTCCAGGTAAGTCAATTTTATTCAAAACTGGAATAATTTCCAAGTTATGCTCTAGAGCCAAATAGACATTTGCCAGGGTTTGCGCTTCCACTCCCTGGGAAGCGTCTACTACCAATAGCGCACCTTCGCAAGCAGCAAGACTCCGGGACACCTCATACGAAAAATCCACATGCCCTGGAGTATCAATCAAATTCAGTACATACTCCTGACCATCTTTTGCCTTATAATTCATCCGGGCAGCTTGCAGCTTAATGGTAATGCCGCGCTCCCGTTCCAAATCCATGTTATCGAGAAACTGTTCCTTCATCTCCCGCTTGTCTACAGTGCCTGTGACTTGCAGCAAGCGGTCTGCTAGAGTAGATTTCCCATGATCAATGTGAGCAATAATACAAAAATTCCGAATGCGAGCTGCGGGAACGTCAGTCATATACTTCTTTGCTTTAGCGGCAACAAGGGATAAAAGAGCAATATACTTAACGTATTTTAATGCTTTCTTAGGTGAGACGGTGCTATTGCAAGGGGAGACGAGGGGACAAGAGAACAACAACCATAACTCATGGCTCAAAACTATTGGCTCAGGATGATGCGACAAGAAGATGTACAGACGCTTTGATTCAGGGCGTCTCTACAAATGACTCATGACTAATGACTATTGACTATTGACTACTGACAAATGAATATTGACTTGTGGGCTTTCAAGAAGATATGAGCGCGAGTCGTGTTTCCTGCCTAGCTTAAAAGCAGAGGATTGCCAAAACGAACGCGAGGTTTTATGAAGGTCTATCCATAGCTTCTAGTATTCATCAGTTAGAGGCGTACAATAAACAACAAGAAGTGCATTCATATGGACTTATGGGCAATTGCAAGCCGCAACAGCCCCGCTGTGTGAATAGAGCTACTTTACAAAGCCTTGGAAAAAACAAATTCACTAAGTAACCCTATGAATATGAAAGAGAAAGCTACCGATGCGGAACAAAGACTTGCCGATAAGGTAGAGATTGCTATTCGCCTAGACTCCGAGTTACTAGAACAAATTCAGCATCTCACCAATGACCCCAGCAAAGTGATTGAGGTGGCGATCCGCCAGTGGCTGAGGGGTGAAACCCCAAGAGATGATGAACTGACGCGCAACCCTGTGCGTAAACCTTTACCACCTCGAGGGGAATGGAACGATTAAACTCAAAAAAAATCTCAAAAAAAGCTAAAAAGTAAGATATATATGGAGGATTAAAAAATGTAAAATTTCCGATGCTAGACTTTAGAACAACCAAAAATCGCCGCTCAAGTATGCTAAATCTGAAAAATTTATGCCAAACTTTCAGCAGCGAATAGCAAAGCTTTTTTGGGGTGCCATTTACTTATCCAACTCGAGTCATGAGTATTACTGCTAACTCCCAAAGGTCGAACATATTGTCAGAAAATCTAGAAGATATTACCAGTAACACTAATGGCTCATGGGCAAATTTAGGAGCCGAGTTGGTGTACACGCAAGATGGTACAGGACGCTACCTGACTTTCTGGTGGAAACACAGCGAATGCTTAGGGTTAAACCCACAGCAGATCGTTGTAGACCAAAGCGGCAAAGAATGTGCCTTCTCTCCAGTGGATCAGGCAGCATATTTGTACATATTGCAGCAAGTTTTAACAACTTTGATGCCGCAAAGGTATCAGTGCTGGTTTAGCTACAACCAGCAGTTGTTTGAGTTGGAGTTGGTAATCAGTCCAATCATACCCTCCTTGGCTAGCACCCCAACAACAGTTTTAGTCATGGGACGGCTGCTGCAAACAGCACTCAGCAAAGAAGAAAACTTGGGTTCTCAAACACGCGTACAACAAGCAGCGAGACATTCACAGCGCCACCATAACCTGATCAACCAAATTACCAGAAATATCCGGCGGACATTGGATCTGGATATTATTTGGCAACAAACGGTGGATAGTTTGGGGGAAGCGCTGCAAGTGGAACGGTGCATCATTTGTCCCTACCAATCATCTAGCACGAAAGTGCAGGTGATTGCAGAGTACCGTCAACCAAATCTAGGTTCTATGCTTGGCTTGGAAATAGATATGGCTTCTGAGCCAGGCTTTACCCAAGCATTGGCAACTTTACAACCTATTGTAGTAGAAAAGCCACAACATTCTCTGTTTAACCAGCAGAGAATGTTAGTGGTGACGACTTGCTACCAAGACCAGCCAAATGGATTAATTGCTGTCACTCTGAGCAAAATGTGCGATGAGATCAGCTTAGAGGAACTTGAACTGGCAAAAGAAGTGGCAGATCAGCTAGGAACAGCGATCGCCCACGCAACTTTATACAAAGAATTAGAAGAAGCACGTCAACAAGCCGAACAAGCCACCCGCCGCATTAGAGAATTTCTCGCCAATGTCACCCATGAACTGAGAACGCCACTCAACGGCATCATCGGATTTTTAAAGTTGATTCTCGAGGGCATGGCAGACGATCCAGAGGAACAAACGCAGTTTCTGCAAGAAGCTCACAAATCATCAATTTACCTGCTTGATATTATCAACGATATGTTGGACATTGCCAGAATTGAAGCTGGCAAAATGGAACTGGAATTGCGATCAATCACGTTAGATGAGCTATTTAGTGATTTAGAAAGCTTTATGGGACCTCAGGCAGAGGGGAGAAACCTCAGCTTCCGAATACAAATGCCTCCTACCTCTGATAACATTATCGTCTATGGTGATTACCAGCGCCTGAAGCAAGTGATGTTAAATCTGGTTGGCAATGCTATTAAATTTACGCATGAAGGCGGTATAACTATCAGTGCCGATGTCGTTCGCAAAAAAGTCACATTTCAAGACCAACAATTTCCAGGCATGGTGAGAGTGCGCGTTGCCGACACAGGTATTGGTGTTTCTCTAGACAAACAGGACAAACTGTTTCAATTATTTAGTCAGGTAGATAGCTCCCGCACCCGCCAGTACGGCGGAACAGGCTTAGGACTGGCAATATCCCAAAAGCTGGTAGAGGCGATGGGAGGTGAGGTGAATTTTTACAGTTTGGGCGAAGGGCTAGGATCAACAGTCACATTCACTGTACCACTCTATCAACAACCAGTTATGGTTTCATCCTCAGATAGCGACTCACAAGATTAGTTCAAAAGACGCACTATGCATGAGGCGTCTCTACTTTAGACTAAACTGAAAAAGGTGAAGTCAAAGTGCTTATATGACACATCCAACAACAGCCCGTCAATTATTCCAAACCGCTTACGAAAGTCGTTACACTTGGGATGAAAACTTTCCTGGCTACAGTGCAGATGTGCAACTTGTTCAGGAAAATGAAGTCCACACAGGTAAGATTCGCATAAACGGCGACCTCAGC
Organism: Kalymmatonema gypsitolerans NIES-4073; assembly: GCF_002368435.1. GTDB lineage: Bacteria > Cyanobacteriota > Cyanobacteriia > Cyanobacteriales > Nostocaceae > Kalymmatonema > Kalymmatonema gypsitolerans. The sequence continues at coordinate 8,434,001 of NZ_AP018268.1, read as the reverse complement.
GTAGAAGTTACGGGTGTTGCAGATGAGCAAGTGGAAGAAGGTATTTATACTCAATTGCGAGATATAGTCACTCACCGTAAACGCACAAGCTTTGAGGAGTCTCACGGAAAGCACGAGTTTAGCCTTGGTCAGCAAGACGCAAACGGTGCGATAGAAATCCTGGTGAACGGCGACTCTATGGGTTCAAATTATAGAGTCCGGGGCAAGGAAATTTCCCAGGTAAGTCGGGTCATGGGTCGCATGGCTTTTATCATTGATACCCACGAAAGCTTGGACACAGGTTCTGGCTACATTGCAACTCGCTATGATGCGATTTTCCGCAACTCCAAAACCAATGAAGTCACCAGCATTCTTAAATTTGAAGATTCTTATGAGAAAATTGCCGAGTATTATGTAATGACTAAGCAAGTTGTGCAAGAGTATAAAGATGGCACTCGCACGACAACTGAGTTCAGCTACTCCAATATTAAGCTACTAGAACCAGCAGCTGTTTAGTCACGAGTCATGAGTCATGAGTTATTGATGGCTCACAAAAGACTAACGCTAGAGAACAAAAAGTCATCAAGCTGGAATTAGATCTAGGATTGGTTTAACAACACTGGAAAATAATAATTTTGGGAAGAGGTCTACAACTATGGAACTTACAATTGACAATGTCGAAACAGTTTTGGATGAATTACGCCCATATCTCATGTCTGATGGCGGCAATGTGGAAGTCGTAGAACTTGATGGTCCGATTGTCAAACTGCGGTTGCAAGGTGCTTGCGGTTCTTGCCCCAGTTCCACAATGACCTTGAGAATGGGCATTGAGCGCCGCCTTAGGGAAATGATTCCCGAAATTGCAGAAGTTGAGCAAGTGATGTAAAAGTGATTAGTCAAGAGTCAAGAGTTTAAAGTCAAAAGTCCAAAGTCCATAGACCCTTAACTCTTGACTCTTGAGCCTTGAGCCTTGAACGCCAGTCGCCTAGGCGCGGGAGCGTCATTTGCGCTGGCTGCCCTTAACCCTTGACTCTTGACTCTTGCTATGTCTCATCCTCTCCACGTCGCTTTTATTTGGCATCAACATCAGCCGCTGTACAAATCTTCCAGCAACAGCGTTTCGCAGTCTCGTCAAGAGCGTTATCGTCTACCCTGGGTGCGTTTGCATGGTACTAAGGACTACTTGGATCTTGTGCTGATCCTAGAGCGCTATCCTCGATTGCACCAAACGGTAAATTTGGTACCATCGCTGATATTGCAGCTTGAAGATTACATCGCTGGGACTGCCTTTGATCCTTATTTGGAACTGAGCTTAACACCAGATGAGCAACTTTCTGACCAACAACGGGAATTTATCGTCGAACACTTTTTCGACGCAAATCACCACACCCTGATTGATCCCCATCCCCGCTATGCTCAGTTGTACAACCAACGGCAAGAGAAAGGACACGCTTGGTGTTTGTTAAACTGGCAGGTGCAAGATTACAGCGATTTATTAGCTTGGCACAATCTAGCGTGGATTGACCCGATGTTTTGGGATGACCCGGAAATTGAAGCTTGGTTAAAACAGGGTCGGAATTTTACTTTAGGCGATCGCCAGCGAATTTACTCTAAACAACGACAAATAATTAGCAAAATTGTCCCGCAACATCGGGCAATGCAAGATGCCGGGCAGTTAGAAGTGACAACATCGCCTTATACTCATCCCATCTTGCCTTTGCTCGGCGATACCAACTCTGGTCGAGTTGCAGTGCCTAATATGACTTTACCAGAGTATCGGTTCCAGTGGGCAGAAGATATTCCCCGGCACTTGCGGAAAGCTTGGGATTTATATGTAGATAGGTTTGGAAGAACGCCACGAGGTTTGTGGCCTTCAGAACAATCAGTCAGCCCAGAAATTTTACCGTATATTATTAATCAAGGTTTTAAGTGGATTTGCTCAGATGAAGCGGTGCTAGGGTGGACATTGAAACACTTTTTTCAGCGCGATAATGCCGGGAACGTTCAAAACCCAGAGTTGCTGTACCGACCATACCGCTTGCAAACAAGTGCAGGTGACGTGTCTATTGTCTTTCGAGATCACAGATTATCAGATTTAATTGGCTTTACCTACGGTTCCATGCCGCCAAAGCAAGCAGCAGCAGACTTGGTGGGTCACCTGCAAGCGATAGGCCGAAAGCAAAGAGACAGCCAAAGCGAACAACCTTGGTTAGTGACCATTGCCTTAGATGGTGAAAACTGTTGGGAATATTATCCCCAAGATGGCAAACCGTTTTTAGACGCTTTGTATCAAAGCTTGAGTAACGAACCACACCTGAAACTTGTTACCGTCTCAGAATTTGTCGAACAGTTTCCGCCAACAGCAACTATCCCAGGAGAGCAACTACACAGTGGTTCTTGGGTGGATGGCAGCTTCACCACTTGGATCGGTGATCCTGCTAAAAATCGCGCTTGGGATTACCTAACGCAAGCTAGGGCAACTTTAGCCAATCATCCAGAAGCAACCGAAGAAAACAACCCGGAAGCATGGGAAGCTTTGTATGCAGCAGAAGGTTCTGACTGGTTTTGGTGGTTTGGTGTCGGGCATTCCTCAAATCACGATGCCATCTTCGACCAGTTGTTTCGAGAGCATTTGTACAGGATATACAAGGCGCTGAATGAACCTATACCTGCTTATCTCCGGCAACCCGTAGAAATCCACGAGGCACAGGCTGACCATCGCCCACAAAGCTTTATTCATCCAGTCCTTGATGGTCAAGGCGATGAGCAAGACTGGGACAAAGCCGGACGCATAGAAGTCGGCGGGGCGCGGGGAACAATGCATAACAGCAGTGTGATTCAACGGCTTTGGTACGGCGTGGATCACCTGAATTTCTATTTACGGGTAGACTTCAAAGCAGGCACTCAACCTGGAAAGGATTTGCCACCAGAGTTGAATTTACTGTGGTATTATCCCGACAAAACGATGCACAACAGCCCTGTTCCCCTGGCAGAAGTGCCGGATACATCTCCAGTAAATTACCAGTTTCATCACCATTTAGAGGTTAATTTACTAACGCAATCAATACAATTTCGCGAAGCAGGGGAGGATTATCAATGGCATCCGCGTGCTAGCCGGGCTCAAGTTGCCTTGAGCAAGTGTTTGGAGGTGGCGGTACCTTGGGCAGATTTGCAAGTTCCGCCAGATTATCCCTTACGGCTGATTTTGGTGCTTGCAGATGAAGGGCGTTTCTGCAATTATCTCCCAGAAAATGCTTTGATTCCGATTGAAGTACCTTGATTAATTTTACACTAAGTGTAGGAGGGGAAAGGGGAAATTTCCTCTTCAAAATCTAAAATTTATAATGTAGGGCGCATTGCTGCCGCCTCTCTACACCCCTATAACCCTTCTATTCCTTAATTTTTCTATCTTTCATTGCGCTGGTGGAGTCCTGGAAAAGTTACGATTTCGCAAAGATATCGTATTGCTACTAGCGAAAAAAAATGTTTTTGGTTAGATTGAAAAGACTTTAAAGTTCAATAAGCCTTTGTGCTTAATGAACTGCTTATCTGCGAAAAGATTACATTGTCACATGGATCTTTTAAACCAAAGTCAGCTTGGTCAAATGTGCAGTTCCAAGGTTCCTGGAGCGCGATTGCCTTTGGCGGGCATTTGCTTGCCATCGCCTTTGGCGGGCATTTGCTTGCCATCGCAAGAAAGTGCAGAGCCACCAAATACTACAAATTTTGGGCATAGGTGGTTTTGATGTGACATTTTTACCAAAGAATGCAGTGTTATCAGGGAATTGCTATGGAAAGACTAAAAACAAACTTTATGACCATTTTAGCTATATTTAATCAAAATTTTGCCAAATTTCAATGTTTAATTTATCGATAGAAACAACAAGGTAAACATAGATCAATTATCTCTGTGCATCTGTGCTTATCTATAATGATAAATTAAAAAATACCAGTATTTTGTCATCAATTCTTGTCGTTAATTCGTTTGTATTAATACCGGATTTTATGGTCTTTGTGGGGATTCAAGTAAAATCCTTAATGTTTTGACATGAAAAACTTTTGGAATTGACATTTTGTATAATAAGGAGAATTATTAATCATTATGAAAAAAATCAGGGATAACTTAAGCGTAATGTGTCACGCAGTCGTACCTATCAAATGATGATCTGCTGCCTTAATCCTGATTGCCCAAATCCTCTAAATCCTAATGGGAAGAAGCATTGCCAAACGTGCAGCACTCCACTAGTGGCAATGCTGCGAAATCGCTTCCGTATCATTCAAGTTCTTTCTGATGAAGGTGGATTTGGTAGAACTTATTTAGCAGAAGATGTAGATAAATTAAATGAACGGTGCGTCATCAAGCAATTAGCACCAAGAGTCCAGGGAACTTGGGCGCTGAATAAAGCAATGGATTTGTTTCAAAAAGAGGCTCAGCGACTGCAAGAACTAGGAGCGCATCCCCAAATACCCACGCTTTTGGCTTACTTTGAGCAAGATAACTACCTGTATTTAGTACAGCAGTTTATCGATGGGCAGAATTTGTTAAGTGAATTGCAACAGAAGAAGAAGTATCACTGTAGTGAAATTAAAGAAATTTTGCTGGATTTACTGCCCGTTTTGAACTTTATTCACGAGCAAGGAGTGATTCATCGAGATATAAAACCACAAAATATTATCCGCCGTCGAGCCTCCCTACCCTCAACAACAGTAGTTTCGGGAACAGTCGGGAATTTAGTTCTCATTGATTTTGGTTCTGCAAAGCAGTTAACGGCAAAAGTAAAGATAAAAATGGGGACTTCAATTGGTTCACAAGGCTATTCCCCTATTGAACAGATAAGAGATGGTTCGGCTTATCCAGCAAGTGATTTGTTCAGTCTCGGGGCGACGTGCTTTCATTTGCTCACTGGAGTTTCGCCTTTTAAACTGTGGGCGGAATATGGGTATAGCTGGGTACAAGATTGGCAGCAATATCTCAAAAGCCCAATCACTGGAGAATTGGCACAGGTTCTCGATAAGCTGTTGCAAAAAGATATGCAGCATCGCTATCAATCAGCCAATGAAGTACTTGCAGACTTGAGTATCAAGCAGCAACAGACATCACAATTAAGAGCAGCAACTCCAACAAAGCACACAACAAAATTACCAGCGACTGAGTCGCCATCTGTACCAAAACGATATATCTTGTTGAGAAATTCAGTCTTGGCTGGCAGTGCCATCATCTTGTTAGGTTCAGGAAAGTTTTGGTATCAGCAATTCCGTCGTCTGGAAATGAGAATATCTTCTAGTTTGAGTCAATCAAACAGTAGTGCTGCCAATCGAGATCTGATTTTTCATCAGCGTCCACAGCCTCTAGGACACTTTTCCTTAGCTTCTACTGTCAAAGGATATTCCAACTCAATTTTATCTGTCGCTATTAGCCCGGATGGCAAAACAATTGCCAGTAACAGCAATAACAGTATCAAATTGTTAAGTTTGGTCACGGGGCAAGAAATCTCTACCCTGAGCGGGCATACCGATACAGTTAATTTCCTGAGTATTAGTTCAGATGGGCAAATCCTGGTGAGTGCTAGCGAGGATAGAACGATCAAAATTTGGAATATGGCAACGGGACAAGAAATCCGCACTTTGGAGGGGCATACTAACTCAGTTCATACCCTTGCCTTTAGTCATAATGGCAGGATACTTGCTGATGGCAGCGACGACAACACGATTAAACTTTGGAATTTGGCAACTGGAGAAGAAATTCGCACACTCAGGGGGCATTCTAACTGGGTTCGGTCTGTGGCGTTTAGTCCCGATGGCAAAATCCTTGCCAGTGGCAGTTTTGACAAAACCATCAAACTGTGGAATTTGGCAACAGGACAGCAAATTCGTACACTCGAAGGTCATTCTGGCAAAGTGACTTCTGTAGCGTTTAGTCCCGTAAGCCCTGCGGGCACACTTCGTGAACGCGCAGCGTCCCCGCAAGGGTTTGGCAAAATCCTTGCCAGTGGCAGTTTTGACAAAACCATCAAACTGTGGAATTTGGCAACAGGACAGCAAATTCGCACACTGGAAGGTCATTCTAGCAAAGTGACTTCTGTAGCGTTTAGTCCCGATGGCAAAATCCTTGCCAGTGGCAGTTTTGACAAAACCATCAAACTGTGGAATTTGGCAACAGGACAGCAAATTCGCACACTGGAAGGTCATACCGATGGGATTCAGTCTGTCGTCTTTAGTTGGGACGGAAAGACTCTTGTCAGTGGAGGTGACGATAAAACTATTAAGATTTGGCAAATGTCTTTTTAATTTTTGTGTTTTAGCTTGTCAACGCTACAAAAAATACCTATGGAGTGTGATGAATAATCCGGAATATTATCGCCTCAATAGGTAAGTAAATGTATTCCCAAACAAGTAACATGCTCTCTGTTTCTTTTGAATAGCAATGTGAGAGTAGCACAACTGTAGAATTGGCAGGCGTTATGTAAAGATGACTGACTCAAAAATTAAAGTGTTGACGGGTGTAGCGATCGCACTTTTGGGATTTGGGGGAGTTTGGTATTGGCAATCTTCCCCTGCTGCCACTAGTGTATCTTCTGACAACAGTCAACCTCAAACGACACCCTTGGGAAATTTATCTGCAGCCTTCACCCTTGCAGGACACTCCGACTCCATTTTCGCTGTTGCCATCAGCCCGGATGGACACACTCTTGCCAGTGTTAGTGCAGACAAGACAATCAAACTGTGGAACCTCGATACAGGAAAAGAAATCCGAACTTTGATAGGGCATTCTCAGTGGATTAATTCAGTAACTTTTAGTCCAGATGGCAAGACCCTTGTCAGTGGTAGTGCTGACAAAACAATCAAAGTGTGGAATCTTGATACAGGAAAAGAAATCCGGACTCTGACAGGACATCTAGCTTCAGTGCAGTCTGTTGCCATCAGTGCTGATGGTTCAACCCTTGCTAGTGGCAGTTGGGACCAGACTATTAAATTGTGGAATTTGCCTACAGGCGAGAACATCCGCACCCTCAGAGGTGCTTGCGACGTCGTTAACACCGTTGCATTTAGTCCAAATGGCAAGATTCTTGCTAGTGGTAACTATTTTGACAACAGCATTAATTTGTGGAACATAGCAACAGGAAAGGAAACTTATACCCTTAAAGGGCATTCCCAGGCTGTTTCCTCCCTTGCTTTCAGCCCTGATGGTGTCACTTTAGTCAGTGGCAGTTGGGACCAAACCATCAAATCATGGAATCTCACTAAGCAAAGAGAAATTTCTACCTTTACAGGGCACACTAACAAGGTTTTATCTGTGGCTGTTAGCCCTGATGGCAAAAGCTTTGCCAGTAGTAGTTGGGACAAAACTATCAAACTTTGGAATTTGGCTACTGGACAGCAAATAGGTACCTTAAACGGGCATACCAGCAGGGTTTGGTCTGTGGCGTTTAGTCCAGATGGTAAAACCCTTGCTAGTGGCAGTTTTGACAAAACTATTAAGGTTTGGCACGTTGCTACAAAATGATGAATCATGAATAACAAATCATGACTTGCATCATCCATCATTCAGGATTCATAATTCTTTTTAAAAAAGTGTCAATCGGTATGTGCCGCGTTCCTGCGCATTCCCTGAAATGACCACTATGTAGTAAGTGTCATCTTCCGGTAGCCTAGCGCGGTCAATGAGAGCACTGTACTTCCCGTCTTTGTCACTATCCGAGGCTACGATTTGCCCTTTAGAATTTAGCAAGACTATATACGGAGAAAACTGCTCAAAAATACTATCCACACGGATACTAACAAGCTGGTTTTTCTTACCCTGAAACTTGGAAACATTGTAAGGGCTTCTGTTTTGTTTCAGGGTCAAGCCCCCTGGTGTCAGCTCGCGGGATTGATCTAAAGTGTAGCTGGCTCTATCATTCCTCAGAGCGATGCTATAACGACCTTTTTGTGATGGGTTTTGGCTTGTGACTGCAATTTTGTAAGTACCCTTCGCGGGCAATCGTACAAATATAAATGCATCCTTCACTCCTCGATTATCTACTCCCCCCCCAGTACCTCGTTTTAAAAGAACTTGATTATTTGGATCAAGCAGAAGCAAGTAGGGGTTTAGACTCAAATTGTTTGAGCGACGTTGATCCGTACTGCCCGTGAGTCTAATTTGAATTAGTTGGTTTTCTCTGCCCTCAAACTCGTAAAAATGAAAATATCTGCCTTGCGACTGATAGTCACCCGGAGCCAGAACACCGAAGGCGATATCTACAAAATTAATCTCCCTAAAAGTAGGTGTTATGGAAGTAGCAAGTGGCGAACCTACATTAGCTGGCTGGCGATTTCTTTGACGTGAAGGAGTAGAACGACCACCTGAAGGGTTAGGCGCTGAGGTAGTAGTACCTGTCGCTGTGGGTGTGGAAGGATAACCAGTAGTGGAAGGCTTAGGTACTGGGATGGTATTACGCGTTGCTGTGGGTGTGGAATTCGTGCCAGTGGCGGCAGGTTTCGGTGTTGAGGTGGTATTACGCGTTGCTGTGGGTGCAGAAGTCGTGCCAGTGGCGGCAGGTTTCGGTGTTGAGGTGGTATTACGCG